>CAVUFA010000026.1:0-298845 GCA_963740565.1 uncultured Gemmatimonadaceae bacterium
TCCCTGGCGGTAGGCCATTTTCTTGGACCGGCACGGGGCGTAATGAAAAGCGCATCAAAAGTTGGATGCAGCATCCGGCTCGCGTTTGCTTTGCTGGTGGTAGTGCTCGGTTTCGTCAAGTTTTAGTGCATTCTTCCGGGGCATAACGCTTGCTCGTTTCTCTCTGAGCGCGTGGTTCAAGCGTGGGCAAATTTTGTTATTTGCCACATTTGAGACACGCACTGGCTCATGTTGGGACTTATCAAGCTCGATGAAAAAATTCTGGTCATAGACGATGAAGAATGGTTGCGGGAAATGATGACGTTGGCGCTCCGCCAGCGCGGATTTGAGGTGATCGAGGCGAACGATGGCGACGGGGGAATTGACGGCGCGGAAAGGAATTGCCGGATCTGATCCTGTGCGATGTCAACATGGAGCGCATGGACGGTTACCGACGCTTTCCTCTCTGCGCAACGAGCCGGCGACCGCCTCCATTCCATTCATTCTGATGACGGGTCTGGCCGATCAGGCGGGGATGCGTCACGGCATGGAACTGGGGGCGGACGATTACCTGCCGAAACCTTTCACGATCGACGCGCTTTACGCGGCGGTGGACGCGCGGTTGAAGAAGGTCAACGGTCCGTCAGGAAGCGGAGCAGAAACTCGCGGACCTGCGCGAGAACATCAGCATGATGTTGCCGCACGAGTTGCGCACGCCGCTCAACGGCATTCTCGCTTACGGCGAAATTCTGGCGCCCGACGCCGCAAACGCTGCACCCGCCGGAGATCGCCGAGATGGGTCAGGTGATTTCCGAATCCGGCAAGCGTTTGCGAACGCTTGATTGAAAACTTCGTGATCTACGCGCAGATGGAATTGCTCGGCGTCCGATCCCCACAGAAGCTGAGCATTCCTTGCGCGGCACAGACCACGTCGCGGCCGGATCATTGATGGAGCGCGCGCGTGCAACAGGCCGCGGGCCGCAAACGCGCCGATGATCTGACCTTGGAATTGGCCGACCTGCCGGTGCCGATGTCGGAGGAATATCTGGCAAAGGTCGTGGATGAACTGGTGCAGAACGCGTTCAAGTTTTCAGCCCGGCACGCCAGTGTGCGTCTCGTTGTTTGAGACTCGGCCGGCAGGATTTCACTTGAGCGTCACGGATCGCGGCCGGGGCTTTTCGACCGATCAAATCACCCGGATCGGGGCCTACATGCAGTTCGATCGCAAGATGCACGAGCAACAAGGATCGGGACTGGGGCTCACCATCTGCAAACGGTTGACGGAATTGCACGGCGGCACACTGACGATTCAGAGCCAACGCGGGCACGCGACACGACCGTGACGGTGAAACTGCCGAAAGCGGCCGCATCGCATCCAGCCGATGACACTGCGCGTTGTGCGTCCATTTTGTAAGTTCAGAGACGTTCACAGATCACCAGCGGCGATCGGTTACGCTGTTCCAAGCGCGCGTCCGCCAGAAGAACGCAACCACGATGACAACGACCGGAGTGAAATCCACTTTGCCGATTCGCAGCGGCAAGTTTCGCAAGCGGGCGCATGAATGTCGCGCGGTGAGGTTCACAAAATTCCAGAGCGGGATGTGTGCCCAGATAGATGTAACTGTTCACCAGATACAACGCGAGAATCAGTGCCGATAAGAATTTCAAGCGTCAGTAAATCGCGCCGAATCCAAGGAGCGCGCCTTGCTCGCATGCGATGCAAAATCGAAACGGCCGATTGCAACGAGTTCATGCGCGCAAGCAACGGGATTCAGCGCCGAGCCAAAGCAGCGTCGCTCAAGCGGTGACAGGCAGGGAATAGAATCCAGTGCTGGCCAGCGTGCTCAGCGCTGCCAAGCGTCAGGCGCCGAATTTTTCGGATCGGGTCGTTCTTATCCCTGATTCACCACCGCGAAGAAAACAGCCAGAGATAAAATATGACCAAGTGTCAGCCCGAAACTCAACAGCGGAGATAAAGCAGCATCCGTCCGAAAAAATCGCTCGAAAGGCACATCGAACGTGATTGCCCAAGATCGAATCGGGCGTCCAATTCATCGCGGCCACCGATCTGCCAATAAAAGAATGCCCGCACGAACAGCAGCCCGCCGAGCGCCGCCAGAAAATGCCAGCGTTTCAGGCGTGTGGCTCGGCGCGCCGCAACGTGCCGGCGAGCGTCGCCGGCGCGGTCGGGCCAGCGGATCAAGCGGAACGGAACGCCAGTTGAACCACAGCAGCAGGCCGGCGAGGTTCAGGATGAAATCAATCAGAGACATTGAACGTGATGCGTAGTGCGCGGTGCGTGAGAATCGACGCGCGTGCGCTATGATCACGCACCACGCAACACGCACTACGCGCTCACATCATTTTCAACAACGTGTCCGCCATTTCGCTCGGCGTGACGGCGACGCCGATGCCCGCTGCTTTGAACGCGGCGATCTTCGCCTCGGCCGTTCCTTTGCCGCCGCTGACGATCGCGCCCGCGTGGCCCATGCGGCGTCCGGGCGGCGCGGTCGCGCCAGCGATGAATCCGGCGACCGGTTTTTTGCAGTTCTTCTTGATCCATTCGGCGGCTTCTTCTTCCGCGCTGCCGCCGATTTCGCCGATCATGATGATGCCGTGCGTCTCCGGGTCGTCGTTGAAAAGTTTGATGACATCGAGATGCGACGTGCCGTTGACCGGGTCGCCGCCGATGCCGACGCAGGTGGATTGGCCGACGCCGCGCGAGGTGAGTTGCCAGACGGCTTCGTAGGTCAACGTGCCGCTGCGCGAGACGACGCCGATGTTGCCTTTCTTGTGAATGTAACCGGGCGCAATGCCGATGCGGCAGCCGCCGTGCGAATCCTTGCCTTCGCCGGGCGTGACGATGCCGGGACAATTCGGGCCGATGAGCCGCGTCGTGTTTGCCTTCCATCGCGCGCTTCACCTTGCACCATGTCGTTGACGGGAATGCCTTCGGTGATGGCGACGACGAGATCGAGTCCGGCGTCCACGCCTTCCAGAATGGCGTCGGCGGCGAAAGGCGGGGGAACGAAGATCGGCGCTGGCGGTCGCGCCGGTTTGCTTCACGGCTTCGGCGACGGTGTCGAAGATCGGGAACTTTCTTTCCGCCGTGCTCAAAGATCTGTCCGCCTTTGCCGGGCGTGACGCCGGCGACGATTTGCGTGCCGTAATCAATGGAGAGTTGGGCATGCCGCGCGCCGAAGCTGCCGGTGATGCCTTGAACGAGAACTTTGGTGTTGGGTTTGACTAGAATGGACATGCGTGTGATTTAATAAATATTAAGCCGCGATAAATTTTTTCCATGAACGATTCAAATTCCAACCACTCGTTCCGCAATTTATCGTGTTTTTAACAAACGCTCTTCAGGGAGGCAGTCAGTTTGAGATTTGCTTCCAAATGTTCCATGTCGCAACCAGCTTCGTAGGCAGCGCACCATGCTGGTCCGGCGTCTGGCGAACAAACGTAACTTTTTCTTCCGTTTCGGATTAGGTGAACTCGAACATGACTTTGATTACTAGCATTTCGCTTGTGAATGCAAATGTGTTGCCGTCCGGATCAAAGACCATCGCCATGTGGCAGACGGGCAGTCGGCATCGGTTCGATGCGGAACTTGACGTTGTGTCGCGCGGAGTTGCGCTATGGCGGCGTCGAAATCCTCGACCTCGAGCGCGACGGAGCAACCGTCCGGACTGGGCTTGAACATTCCGGGCGCGCAGCCGATGCGACAGCGCATACGGGCCGAATTCGTATTCGACCCACTGCATTGTCCGGGTTCCGATGATCGTGGTGGGATTCAAACCCAGCACGCCCTCATAGAACTGCCGCGCGCGCGTCATGTCCGTGACGGCGTAACAACTAAATGCGAGTTCGGTGACTTTGAGCATAAACTGAGCGGGATGTTAATTTTTAACCGTTGCAAAACTCAACTCTTTTCCTGATTCAAATGGGATAAGCCAGGCGACGAAAGAAATCAAAACCGTGGAAGGTAATCCAATGAAACCGACCATACCAGCTTCCGGCCAAGGGTAACTGCCGGGCTTGATCAAAAAAAGCGGATCACATGTCCCCGTCGGAACAATCGCTCCGATGCCAATGCCGGGTGATGTCACGGCGCGAAATCGTTCGAATCCGATCTGAGCGACAACCGCCGCGGCAGTAGCGCCACCCTCAGAAAAACACGGTTGACTGCGGTCTGTTCCAACGTGATTCCAACGGCTTCAGCGAGCCTGTTGATGAGCATGGACGGTGTCACCCCTGGAAGAGGTTTTTCACCGCCAATGGCGAACAGCGCTACACCTTTGTCGCGCAGTGCGGACACCGCTGCCGACGCCCATCTCGCAACAATTTCTTGAGGCGCATCTTGTAAAAAAAGTTCCCGTGGCATTGTGCAAATCGGAATTCCATGCCGGGCGCATTGCTCGCTTCGACCAGCAAGCCACGCAGCGTTGCTTCCACAAAAACAAACAAGGACAGGTTTTTTGTTCGCAATGCAGAATTCGCCTTACGTGCTTTTGTTGGATCAAGACGGACTTTCGTCTTCAGCAGCACGGTGAAAAAATCCACTCCTCCAGCAGGCAAGGTATTGGCGTCAACGGTCGCAGCCAGCGTTCCGCAAATCCACGACCGAAGTGACATCCGGCGCTTCGATGCCAGACGCATTGCCAAGCAGTTCAGCGACCTTGGATGTTTGCCGAGGATATTCGGAATCGTTGGCAAACGCCGTCTGCGCAAGCGGAATTCCCTGCACGAAGTAGTCGCCGCCGCGAATGATACGTTGCCGGTTTGGATTCGCGGGAATCAGCAAAACCCGCTTTCTTCCAAATACGCGGGCGATGGCCAGTGATTCCAAGGCTACGTGGCCTCGCAGGATCGAGTCGCACTTTTTATAGATCATCGCCGGGCGAACCGTTGCAATCGAACGAGCAACGTCTTCAACGCGCGCCGAAGCTTTTTCAGGGGAAAGTGATCGTGTTTCACTATCCACGCAAACGACGTCCACATCGGACGCGGCGTAGAATTGCATTTGCACTTCTGCGGACAATCCAGTTTGGACGGCGGCGTTCGCGAGTTCCGCTGCTCCGGAAAGATCATCGGCGATGACTGCGATCATGTTGTTTCCCGGTACAACAGCCGTGCAGCGAGTTTGACTGCGGCGATCAAGCTGCTTGGACTCGCCTTGCCGTGCCAGGCGATGTCGAAAGCCATCATGATCGACGCTCGTTCGTACCACGGGAAGGCCGAGCGTGGTGTTGATGGCGGAATCGAACGCCAGCGCCTGGGCCGGGAATATGTCCTTGATCGTGATACATGCAAATGAAGGCATCGGTCGCGCGGCGGCGTTGGGGCAGAACGCCGTGTCGGGCGGCAGCGGTCCTTCGATGTTGATGCCACGATCTCTCGCGCGCGCGATCGCCGGGATGATGAAACGTTCTTCCTCACGCTCGCCGAAAAGACCCTTTTCGCCCGCGTGCGGATTGCGAGTCCGCAAACGATGAACTTCGGCTCGCGTCCACGCATCTTGCGCAGGGCATCAGCGGTCAATTCAATCACGTCGAGAATGCGCTCGATGGTTGCAGGCGGGGCACTTCGGCATAGCCGACATGATCGAGCGGTGGTCTACGGGCTCACCGGACTGGTGAAGGAAGCGGTCGCCATCTGGATGGCGATGCGCGATCACCCGACCTGGATCTATCTCCCGGGCGCGGTGTTCGCGGTCCTCATTCCCCCCTTCGCCGCACGCACGATCTGGCGCACGCTGGGACTGGGACCCGGGTTGTGGTCGCGCACGCTCCGCGGTCGAGCGGGCCGGCTGATGTTCTCAGTGGCCGGCCTGCTCTCGCGCCGCCGCACCGCGCCCGCGGCCGACGCCCAATCGACGATCGCGGCGCTGGGCAGCGACGCCGAGGCGACATACCTTCGCCTGCCGCTCGGCGTCCGCGATGACCTGCGCGCCGTGCCGCACCTGCTGGGCGCGCTGGGACGGGAGGCTGACGCGCTGAGGACGCGGGCCGACGACCCCGTGGCGGCGGAACGGCTGGCGACCGTGGTCGCGGCCATCGAGGCCATGCGGCTCGACCTGCTGAGCCTCGAGGCAGGGCTGGTCACCATCCCGGATGTGACACGCCATCTCCAGGACGCCGAACGCATCGCGCGGGTCGTCGACGGTCTGCTCGGAGCGCCCGCGCGTGCCGCGACGGGAGACCTTGTGGAAGACCCTACGCCAACCTGAACGGAGCGGTGCCGTCCGTCAGGAGGACGTGTTCGCCGAGGCGAGGCTCTTCAGCATCCGGTACCAGAATTCCACCGCGTCGTGGAACGACTTCACGGGAATCCGCTCGTCGCGTCCGTGTGCGCGGATGTCGTCGATGCGATCGAACACCGCGCTCACGCCGTAGACCGGGATGCCGGCGTTGCGCGCATAGAGGCCGTCGGTGGCGCCGGTGGACATCTCCGGGACGATGACGGCGCCGGGCCACATCTGCGCGACGATCGTCTCGATCGGTCCCATCACGTCGCGACGGAGCGGCGACGCCGGACTCAGTGTCGGCTCGGCGATTCGCGACAGGTGGATCGCGGTATCGGCCAATACCCGCGTCAGCACCGCCTGCACGCTGTCGGGCGGATCGTCAGGCAGCATCCGGCAGTTCACCGTGGCGCGGGCGAGCTGCGGAAGGGCGTTGTCGGCGTGGCCGGCAAAGAGCCGGGTGGCCACGCAGGTGGTGCGGAGCACGGAGTTGTAGTAGGGCGCGGCGGATGACAGGCGCGCAGCCGCCGCCGGATCGGCACCGCGCGCCACCGCTCGCATGTCGCGCGCGATGTCGGGAGCCTGGGTCGGCGCCGACCGCTCGAAGAACGCCCGGGTCGTCTCGTTGAGCTGCACGGGCCAGCTATGCGCGGCGAGCTGCGTGAGACCGGCGCTCAGATGGTAGATGGCGTTGTCCGGGACCGGCACCGAGCTGTGCCCGCCCTTGTTGCGCACCTCGAGCTGGAAGCTGAGATAGACTTTCTCGGCGGTCTGCACCGAAAAGGCGACCGCCTTGCCGTCGCGCAACTCGCCGCCCCCCGCGTCGGTGTTGAGCGCGTAGTCGGCGTCAACGAGGTCCCGGTGCTCCTTGAGGAGCCACTTGATGGTCTCCGACGACGTCTCCTCGTCGGCGGTCAGGACGATGATGAGATCACGGTTCGGGACGAATCCTTCCCGCTTGAGTCGAATGAAATTCGCGACCAGCGTTGCCACGCCCGCCTTGTTGTCGGATGACCCGCGCGCGTAGTAATAACCGTCCTGCTCGAGAAACTTGTAGGGATCGGACGACCAGTCTTCCTTGCGGGCATCGACGACGTCCAGATGGGCCATGAGGAGAATCGGCTTGGCGCCGTCCCCCCGGCCGCGATAGCGTGCCACCAGTCCCTGGTATCGCGGGGAGTAGCCCATCACCTGGACATCGGCCTGCGGGAAGCCGGCGTCGGTGAGTCGGCGCGCCATCGCCTGGGCTGCGAGGTCGGTGTGACCCGCCGAGTCGCTGGTGTTGATCTCCACCAGTTGTCTGAGGATGTCGGTCTCGAGCTGGCGCTGGTCGGGCGACTGCGCGAGGGCGGGGAAGGCGGGGAGGACGAGGAAGAGTGCGGCGAGGGTGCGCATGGTGGGCATGAGGTCAAAGGTCGTGAACAGAAGGTCAAAGGTCGTAGCTCACAGCGCAGCGGTCAAACCCGGGCGTCGAGGTGGCTTCGTGCCTGGGACGCGCGCGTGCCCACAGGTGAACACGGCGGGCCATCTTGCGAGGCACTGTGGCGCGCTCGATCATCGGGAATCGCTGTTCGGCTCCCCTTGATGAGGTAGACGCGATGTCCGGATCCGGATCGGTTCCTGCGATGGTCCCTCGTGGCGTGCTGTCGTGCCTGGTGCTGGGGGCGATGGCGTTGCCGGTGAGAGCGTCGCGGGCGCAGCAGCCTGCTCCCGCGCCCGCAACGGGGCTCTCGCCGACTCCCCCGATGGGATGGAATAGCTGGAACAAGTTCGGGTGTCGCATCGACGAACAACTGATTCGCGAAACCGCCGATGCGATGGTCGCGTCGGGGATGAAGGACGCCGGCTACCGGTATGTGAACATCGACGACTGCTGGGAAGCGCCTCAGCGCGACGCCAACGGCGATCTCACGACCGAGCCCACCCGCTTCCCCGGCGGCATGAAAGCCCTGGCCGACTACGTCCATGCCAGGGGGCTCCGGATCGGGATCTACTCGTCAGCCGGCACGGGCACCTGTCAGCGGCGTCCGGCGAGCCTGGATCATGAAGTGGCCGACGCGAAGAAGTTCGCCGAATGGGGCATCGACTATCTCAAGTACGATAACTGCAACAATGAGAATCGGCCGGCGCTGGAGCGCTACCGTGCGATGGGTGAGGCCCTGGCGGCCACCGGGCGTCCCATCGTCTACAGCCTGTGCGAGTGGGGACGCAACAAGCCCTGGGAGTGGGGACGCACCGTGGGAGGGCGCCTCTGGCGCACCACGGGCGACATCAGCGACCGGTGGAACTCCATGATCTCGATCCTCGATCGGCAGGTGGGGCTGGAGGAGTACTCCGGGCCGAACGCGTGGAACGACCCCGACATGCTCGAGGTGGGGAACGGCCGCATGAGCTACGACGAGTACGTCGCACACTTCAGCCTGTGGGCGCTGCTCAACGCCCCGTTGATTGCGGGGAACGACCTTCGTACGATGTCCGATTCGACGAAGGGGATCCTGACCAATCGCGAAGTGATCGCGGTCGATCAGGACTGGGGCGGGCGACAGGGGACGCGGCTGCGCGACGACGGCGAAGTGGAGGTGTGGATGAAGCCGATGTCGAACGGCGATCGGGCGGTGATCCTGCTCAACCGCAGCACGACGCCGTTTCACATCACCGCCGCCATGAAGGAGCTCGGGTTGTCGGGCGGGTCGCACAAGACCCGCGACCTGTGGCTGCACACCGATGGTACCGCCAGCGGCACGCTCGAGGCGCTGGTGCCGCCGCACGGCGTGAAGATGTATCTGGTCAGGCGTTAAGATCAGCGTTCAACGTTCAGCTACCAGCTGATAGCTGATAGCTGAGGGCTGATGGCTGGTAGCTGACAACTGATCGCTACCAGCTGAAAACTGATCGCTGACAGCTGATAACTGATCGCTGCCCCTATTCCATCACGATCGTAATCTTCCCCGCCATCATCTCATTGAACGCCTTCACCTCGGTGTCGATGAGTTTGGTGTAGGCCGCCTTGGCCGCCGCCAGATCCTTCTCGATCTCGGCGAGCACGGCGAGCGACGCATCGGTTGGGCGGTACTCCGCGCCCCCGGCCACGTCACCCGCGCCGCTCCCCACTTCGCCCGAGAGCCAGATCAGGTTCATCAGCACCTTGTACTTCTCCACGTACCACTTGTCGTCGCTGTGCAGGTCACTGCGCGACAGGAGCTGCAGCTCCACGTCCATCATCTTCTTGTCCATGTCCGCGATGGACTTGAGGACGTCAGCCTTGCCGGCGTTCGCCTTGCGCTGATCTTCGAGCTGCTTCCGCATCACCTCCAGCCGGTTGATCATGTCGACGGCCGAGTTCATGTCGTCGCGGATGCGGATCTGGGTCTTCGTCGAAAGCGCGAGATCGGCGTCACTGGCCGTGATGGTCGGATCCCGGCGGATCTGGAATCCCTGGGTGTACGGCTTGCCGTTGATGGTGAGTCGCACCGAATAGCGACCCGGGAGGCCGAGCGGCCCGGTGCGCTCCGGGCCCTGGATGCCCCAGTGCTCGAGCGGACGGATTTCCTTGCCCTTGAAGCGGGGTTCATCCCAGATGTGCGGGTTGTCCGGCGGCGTGGTGCGCATCTCCACCTGCTTCGGGCCGTCGTACCGCACGTCCCAGACGACGCGATTGAGGCCGGTACGCCCCATCTGATGGACGGTGCGGATAACCGTACCCGTGGAGTCGGCGATCTCGATCGCCAGCGTGTCCTTCGGCGCCGCCTTGAGGTTGAAATTGATGTCGATGCTCCCGCCACGCGGTTCGCGGAAGCCGGTGCGCGGCACGAACACGAAGGCATCGGCGTCGGCCACCACCTTGTCAGCCTGCTCGAGCATCGTGATATCGCGCAGCACGTACAAGCCGCGCCCGTAGGTCGACACCACCACGTCATGATAGGGCCTGGAGACCACGATCCACGTAACCGGCGCGGCCGGGAGCCCGTTCTTGAACTGGGTCCAGTGCCCGCCGTCGTCCATGGAATAGTAGAACGCGTTTCCTGTGCCGGCGAACAGCATCCCGCGCCGATTGGGGTTCTCGGCGACCGACATGGCATACGACAGCGGATGGTCCGACGGCAGGCCGTCGCTGATCTTCGTCCAGGTCTTGCCGAAGTCGCTGGTCCTGTAGATGTACGGCTTCCGATCGTCCATCAGGTGCAGGTCGACGGTCACGTACGCGGTCGCGGGATCGAAGTGCGACGGCTCGATCTTGCGCACCGTGCCCCAGGCTGGCAGTCCGGTGATATTCCGGCTGACGTTGGTCCAGTTGCCGCCGCCGGTGGTCGTGTACCAGATCTGGCCGTCGTTGGTCCCGGCCCAGATCAGGCCCTTCCGGATCTCTGACGGGGCGATGGCGAAGACCACCTCGCCGTAGAACTGGCCGAGGTTGTCGCCCACGATGCCGCCTGACGAGACGATCCGGCTGGAGTCCCGGGTGGAGAGGTCGGGACTGACGACACTCCAGCTCTGGCCGGCGTTGGACGTCTTGAAGACGACCTGGCAGCCGTAGTAGACGGTGTTGGGGTCGAAGGGATCGATGGCCAGCGGCGGAGTCCAGTGGCACCGGTACTTCGAGTCGTTAGGCGGCGAATCGAGTGTGTGGACCCACGGACTCACCGAGCGGGCGCTGCCCAGTTTCGCGTCGTACCGGGTGACCTGGTTGCCGTAGCAGCTGGCCCAGATGATGTCGGGATTTCCGGGTGTGGGCAGCGTGAACCCGGATTCGCATCCGCCGAGTCCACCCTGCCAGGCGTTGGTCCCGCCGCGCCCGCCCCGACCGCCGCCGCCCCGGCCGCCGCGACCGAAGCCGCCTCCCTCGCCGGCCGCGCCATCACCCCGGCCGCCGCGCGCCGGCGCCACGATGTTGGGCAGCGGCACCGGCTGGTTGCTGGGCCCGCGCATCGTGCCGTCATCCTGCCGGTTGCTGTAGATCCAGTACGGCACCTGATCGTCGATCGCCACGTGATACATCTGGCCGATGGGGAGATCGATCGTGGTGAAGTTCTGGCCGTGATTGCGCGTGTAGCCCGCGCCCGCGTCGCCGGTCACCACCCAGTGGGCCGGGTTCCGCGGATCCATCCAGATGTCGTGGCAGTCTCCGCAGCCCCCACCGCTCACGGCGAACGTCAGTCCGCCGTCGAGCGACCGATGAAACGTGCTGTTCGCCACGAGGACCTCGAGATCGTTCTGCGGATTGACCTCGATGCGGATGTAGTAGCCGGCGCGGCCGATCAGCGTGCGATCCCAGCTCACCACCTGCCACGCCTCGCCCCCGTCGTCGGAGCGCCAGAGCGAGCCCTGATCGGCGGTCTGGATGAGCGCGTAGACGCGTTTGGGATTCGACGGCGCCACCGCGACGTCGATCTTCCCCACCGGCGACTTCGGGAGCCCCTTCTCGAGCCGCGTCCAGGTCGAGCCGCTGTCGCGCGAGACGTACACGCCGCTCCCCGGCCCGCCGCTGAACATCGCCCAGGTGTGCATCACGACTTCCCACGTGCCCGCGAACAGGACTTTCGGGTCGCTGCGATCGATCGTGAGGCCCGAGCATCCCGTGTTCTCGTTCACGAACAGCACCCGTTCCCAGGTGGTCCCGCCGTCCTTGGTCCGGTACACGCCGCGCTCCTGCTGCGGACCGGTGGTGCGACCCAGCGCGCACACGTAGACGATGTTGGGATTGGTGGGATTGACGATGATACGTCCGATGCGTCCGGTCTCGTCGAGCCCCATATGCTTCCAGGTGGCGCCGGCGTCGGTGGACTTGTAGACCCCGTCTCCCATGACGTCGGCATCGCGGATCGCCCACGCCTCTCCCGTTCCCGCCCACACGATGCGCGGGTTCGACGGCGCGACGGCGAGCGCGCCGATGGCCTGCACCGGTTGGTCGTCGAAAATTGGCGTGAAGGTCTCGGCGCCGTCGGTGGTCTTCCAGATGCCACCCGATGCCGCGCCGAAGTAGTACGTGGTCGTGTCACCGGGCACGCCGGCGACCGACGCAACCCTCCCGGCCGGCGCCGGTCCGACGTACTGGAAGCGCGGAGGCTGCGGCGGGGGCGCCGCCTGACCGCCACGACCGCCGCGCTGCGCGAGCGCGATGGACGACAACGCGGGAACGAGACAGAACGCGCCGAGCACGGCGCAGACCGAGTAGCGTGCCATGGCTCCCATTGACTCCTCTCCATCTGACGCAAGATCGCGATCGCGCAAATGCGAGCGCGGTTCCATCGGGCCGGACGGCGTCTGGCGGCGACGTCCCCCGGGACACAGGCCGGGCCATCGCCGGCGAAGCCGGACTCGTGTGACGGCGCTAAAGCTGCGTCGGGAAACGCACTCGTCGCAACGAGGGGCGGGGATTCGCCTGAACCCGCGCGTTCGCGCCGACCCGACTGGTTGCCGACCACCCCGCGAGGCGCCCAGGCCGCCAACAACAACTGCGTCGCGCTCCACCGCTCAGGCCAGCCGATCGGCGGTCGCGCTGTCGAAGAGATGAACGGCAGCTGTGGGGATGCCCAGCGGAACCACGTCGCCGGGCTGAATCGGCGGGTCGGCGCGCGCCGCGGCCAGCAGCTCGCCCCCTTCGGGCAACGCGAGGTGGAGGATCTGCTCGTTTCCCAGTCGTTCCACGAGAGTGACGGTCAGGCGAAGCGCCTCCGGCTGGTCGCGCAGCGCCAGGTCGTGAGGGCGGATCCCGAGCAGCACGGTCCGATCGCGGTGGGACGAGGCCGCCGGTGAGAGTGCGATGCTGAGTCCGCTTCCCTGAAAGCGGCACGTGTCGCCCTCGCAGCGGATCGTTCCGCGAAGAAGGTTCATGGCCGGGCTGCCGATGAACGTCGCCACGAACGCATTGGCCGGTCGGCGGTAGAGCGCATCGGGCGTATCGACCTGCTGGAGCGCACCGCCGCGGAGTACCGCCACCCGGTCGCCTAACGTCATGGCTTCGACCTGGTCGTGGGTGACGTAGAGCATGGTGGCATCGAGGCGGCGATGCAGCCGCGCGAGCTCGGCGCGGGTGCCCGCGCGCAGCTGGGCATCGAGGTTGGAGAGCGGTTCGTCGAACAGGAACGCGCGCGGCTCGCGCACGATCGCGCGTCCCAGTGCCACCCGCTGCCGCTGCCCGCCCGAGAGTTGCGCCGGACGCCGCTCGAGGAGCTCGACGATGTCCAGCAGCCGCGCGACCTCGTCGACGCGCCGGCGCGATCTCCGCGGGCGGGCGGCCGCGCACGCGGAGTCCGAAGCCGAGATTGCGGCGAACGGTCATGTGCGGGTAGAGCGCGTAGCTCTGGAAGACCATCGCCACGCCGCGCTCCTGCGGCGGGAGGCCGGTGACATCCTGGTCGTCGAACCACACGCGTCCCGCGCTCGGGGCTTCGAGGCCGGCGACGAGCCGCAGCGCCGTGGACTTGCCGCTGCCCGACGGCCCGACCAGCACGAGAAATTCGCCGTCGGTGACGGTGAGATTCAGGTCGCGTAGCGCGACCGGGCCGGACACGAACTGCTTCGTGAGGTGGTCGAGCCGGATGCGAGCCACAGCGGGTCTAGCCTCGCACCGCGCCGGAGGTGAGCCCGCTCACGATCCGGCGCTGAAAGGCGAGCACCACGACGGCCACCGGGGCCGTGGCGACGACCGCGGCGGCGAGAATCTCCCCCCAGGGTACCTGGTACTGACCGCGGAACAGCGCGATGGCCACCGGCACGGTCTGATGCGCCGGCCCCAGGGTGAACGATAGGGCGAACAGGAACTCGTTCCAGCAGAACACGAAGACGAGGATGGCGGTGGTGGCCAGCCCCGGCACCGCCAGCGGGAGGACCACGCGCGTGAACGCCTGCCAGCGCGAGGCGCCGTCGATCAGGGCGGCCTCCTCGAGGTCGCGCGGCAACTGCCGGTAGAACGACACCAGCAACCAGATGGCCAGCGGCATGGCGAAGGCCAGGTACGGCAGGATGAGTCCGGCGAAGGTATCGATCAGCCGCAGGCGGCGCAGCAGCAGGTAGAGCGGGCTCACGATCGCGATCTGGGGAAACATCGTCACCACCAGCACGAAGGCGAGGATGGCGCGCCGCCGCCGCACCCGGAGCCGCGCCAGCGCGTAGGCCGCCAGTCCGCCTAACGACACGCACAACGCGGTGGTGCAGCCGGCCACCACCATGGAATTGCGCAGCGGGAGCCAGAAGGCGCGCTCGGTGAACACCGCCCGGTAGTGTGCCAGGGTCAGGGCCCGCGGCCACAGCGCCGGTTGCCGGAACAACGTGGCCTCGGGCGTCACCGACGCCACCACCAGCCAGTAGACGGGCAGCGCGATGACGATCAGCACGAGTCCGAGCCCCGCGGTCCACGCCCACCGGGGAAGGCGCGGGCTCACTGGGCGCTCCGGGTGAGGTCGGCGCCCAGGCCGCGCACGTACGCCAGCGCGAGGAGGGCGGTGACGGCGAACACGCACACCGAGAGCGCCGCCCCGTACCCGAACCGCAGGTTCTGGAGCAGCGTGGTGAACGTGTACAGGGCGACCGGTTCGGTGGAGGTGCCCGGCCCGCCGGCCGTGAGCACGTACACCAGATCGAACACGCGAAAGGCATCGAGCGTGCGGAAGATGAGCGCCACCAGGATGGCGGGGCGCAGCAGGGGGAGCGTGATGTGCCACAGGCGGCGCCACGCCCCGGCGCCATCCACTGCGGCGGCTTCGTACAGCGACGCGTCGATGTTCTGGAGACCGGCCAGCAGCAGGAGCGCCACGAACGGCGTGGTCTTCCAGATATCCGCGAGCATCACGGGGATCCAGGCCGTTGCGGCGCGCACGAACCACACGACCGGGTGATCGATCACGCCGGCGCCGGCCAGCACGGCGTTGGCGATGCCGGCCTGCGTGTCGAACAGGAAGCGCCACAGGAGCGCGACCACCACCGTGGGGATGGCCCACGGCAGGACGATCGCGGCGCGCACGAGCCCGCGGCCGCGGAACGTGCGATTCATGACCAGCGCGAATCCCAGTCCCAGCAGCAGCTCGGCGGTTACGGTGATGCCCGTGAACAGCGCCGTGTGCGCGAGCGCGAGCAGGAAGCGGGGGTCGCGCGCGATCGCGACGTAATTGGCCAGCCCCACGAACGGCTCGCCCAGCCACGGCATGCGCAGGTCGTGGCGGTGCAGCGACTCCCAGATCGTCCAGCCCAGGGGAAAGATCGCCATCAGCAGCACCACGGCGATGGCCGGCGTGATGAGTGCGAATACGAGCCGCCGTTCGGAGCGGTCGATGTCACTCACCGAGAGCCGCTCCCCGGTCCGTCGCGCAGGCCGGCCTGCTCGAGCAGCCGGTTCATGTCCGACGCGGCGGTATGCAAGGCCGCCTCCGGCGTTTCCTGCCGGGCCAGCGCGCGATGGAGCGCGATCTGCAGAATCTCGGAGAGCTCGGAGTAAATCGGCGACACCGGTCGCTCGCGGGCGCGCTCGATCACCGCCCGCGCCTCGGCCACCGGAATGGCGAGCGCCGCGCCGAGCCTGGGATCGTCGAACAGGGCGCTCCGCGCGGGGAACTGCCCCGCGACCTGCGCCCGCTCGAGCATCTGGGCGGGCGCGGTGAGGAAGGCGACCAGCCGGTAAGCGGCCTGCGGCGCGTCGCTCCCGGCGTTCACCGCCAGCTCCGCTCCGCCTAACGTGGCGGTCGGACTTCCACCGGGCGCGGCGGGCATCGCCGACACGGCGTAGCGGCCGGTCACACGCGACTGGGCCGGGTCGGCGAGCAGCGCGTAGGCGTAGGGCCAGTTCCGCATGAACACGGCGTCGCCATTCTCGAAGGCGAACCGCGTCTCCTCCTCGTGCCAGGTGAGCACGTCGGGCGGGGCGACGGCGCCGATCTCGTCGCGCATGAAGGCCAGGGCGCGCCGGCCGGCGGGGGAGTCCACGATCACGCGCCCGCTGTCATCCAGCACGCGGCCGCCGAAGCCACCGAGATACTCGAGAAACACGGTGACCAGCCCCTCGTAGCGCGCCCCCTGCCAGACGATGCCGTACCGCGGGGCGTCCGCGCCGGCCATGGCGCCGAGGGCCGCGCTCCGGAGGCCATCCAGCGACGCCGGCGGGTCGGGCACGAGATCGGTGCGCCGGTAGAGCATGCCGACGTCCACGAACCAGGGCAGGGCCATCACCCGGTCGCGCCACCGCGCGGCCCGCATGGCGGCGGGAAAGAATGCCGCCGTGTCGGGCTGAAAGCGGTCGAGCGGCGCGATCCATCCCGCCCCTGCGAATTCCGCCGTCCAGATGACGTCGAGCTGGAGCACGTCGGGATCCGCGACCCGCGCGTTCAGCCACTGGACGAACAGCTGGTGCCGCTGGGTTGCGTCGTCGGGTGTGGGGAGGACGCGCACCCGCACATCGGGATTGGCGGACTCGAAGCGGCCAATCTGGCGCGCCAGCAGCTCGCCCTCCTTGCCGAGCGCACTGCCGGAGATCGTGATCTCGGTGCCGTCCGCCTGACGGGTCCGGCCGCACGAGGCGAGCATTGCCACGAGAAGCAGGAAGCAGCGAGCTCGTGAACGCCGGCCCGTGATCGAAGCAGCGGCGGATCTGACGCCGCCTGGGCCGACGCCACCTGGCGGCGACCGCCCGTCCTGGACGAATCCCTCGTCAGGCACCCTTGAACACGAGCATCCCCAGGGGCGGCAGCGTGACGCTGATGCTGTTCAGGTGACCGTGCTGTCCCACCGGGACGCTCTCCACGCCGCCCAGATTGCCCTGGCCGCTCCCGCCGTACAGCGGGGCGTCGCTGTTCAGAATCTCCTCCCAGTATCCGGCGTGCGGCACGCCCACGCGGTAGTTGGGTCGGGGGACCGGGGTGAAGTTGCAGCAGATCACGAGCGGCGGGGCCGGCGGATCGGCGCGCCGCAGCATGAGCAGGATGCTCTGTTTGGCGTCGTTGCAGTCGATCCAGGAGAATCCCGCCGGGTCGAAGTCGAGCTGGTAGAATGCCGGCTGGCCACGATAACACGTGTTGAGGTCGCGCACCCAGCGGCGGAGGCCCTGATGCATGGCTTCGTTCAGCAGGTGCCAGTCCAGACTGCTGTCGTGGTTCCATTCGGCGGCCTGCCCGAACTCGCCTCCCATGAACAGGAGTTTCTTGCCCGCTACCGCGTACTGGTAGCCGAAGAGGAGTCGCAGGTTGGCGAACTTCTGCCATCGGTCGCCCGGCATCTTGCCGAACAGCGATCCCTTGCCGTGCACGACCTCGTCGTGGGAGAGCGGGAGGAGGAAGTTCTCGGACAGCGCGTAGAGGCCGCGGAAGGTGAGATTGGAGTGGTGATGGGCGCGATGGACGGGGTCGTGCGAGAAGTAGTCCAGCGTGTCGTGCATCCAGCCCATGTCCCACTTCATCCCGAAGCCCAGGCCGCCGAGATAGGTCGGGCGCGAGACCATCGGCCAGGCGGTCGACTCCTCGGCCACGGTGACGGTGCCGGGGCGTTCGCGGTAGATCTCCTCGTTCATCCGGCGCAGGAAGCCGATCGCGCCAAGGTTCTCGCGCCCGCCGAACTCGTTCGGGATCCACTCGCCCGCCTTGCGCGAGTAGTCCAGGTAGAGCATCGAGGCCACGGCATCCACGCGCAGCCCGTCGGCGTGATATTCGTCGAGCCAGAACAGTGCGCTGCTGATCAGGAAGCTGCGGACTTCGTGGCGGTCGTAGTTGAAGATCGCGCTGTTCCAGTCCGGGTGATGGCCCTTCCGCGGATCGCCGTGCTCGTACAGGTGCGTGCCGTCGAAGTACACGAGTCCGTGCTCGTCGGTGGGAAAGTGCGACGGCACCCAGTCGAGGATGACGCCGATCCCGTTCCGGTGCAGCACATCGATGAGGTACATCAGATCCTGCGGCGTTCCGTAGCGGCTGGACGGCGCGAAGTAGCCGGTGGTCTGGTAGCCCCACGAGCCGTAGAACGGGTGCTCCATGATCGGCAGGAACTCCACGTGCGTGAAGCCGGCGTCGAGGACGTACTCCACCAGGCTCGTCGCGAGCTCGCGATAGGTGAGCATCCGGTTTCCCTCTTCGGGAACACGGCGCCACGAGCCGAGATGGAGCTCGTAGATGGCCATCGGGTCGCGCAGCGGCTGGCGCGACGGCATCGCGTCGCGCCACGCCTGGTCGCCCCACTCGTAGTCCAGCCCCCACACGATCGATGCCTGCCGCGGCGGCTCCTCGCAGCGGAAGGCGAGGGGATCCGCCTTGTCCACCCGGAAACGCCCCCGGCGTGACCGGATGTGGTACTTGTACGCCGCGCCGGCCGCGACCGCCGGAATGAACCCCTGCCAGACGCCGGAATCGCCCGCCGACTCCAGCGGGTGGGCGCTGGTGTCCCAGCCGTTGAAGTCGCCCATCACCGAGACCGATTCGGCGTTAGGCGCCCAGACGGCGAACGCCACACCGCGCTGCCCGTTCCGCTGGTCGAAATGCGCGCCCAGATGCCGATAGAGTCGGAACTGGGTGCCCTCGCCGAACAGGTAGAGCGCGTCGGCCGTAAGGTGGGGCGGGGAGGATGTCACGGCCATCACAGGTAGTAGTCGAAATCCCGTTCGGTCTTGAGCCGTCGCCGCACGCGGAAGATGTGCGCGGGCACCGATGCCGGATCGAGCGAGATGAAGTTGCGGGAGCCATGCCAGAGGTAGCGGGCGTCGCTCACCAGGTCGTGCACCTGAAATGGCGTGTCGGCATCGAGATGGAAATCCGACAGCGGGAGCGTCAACCACCCCGAATGCGCCAGGTGCGGGTTCAGGTTCACCACCACGATCAGCAGGTCGCTCTGATCCGGCGTGCTGCGCGCGTAGGCGATCAGCTCGTCGTTCTCGGTCTCCAGGAACTGCAGCCCCGGATGAGCGAACGCCGGATTCGCGCGTCGGATGGCGTTGACGCGGGTGATGAACGGCGCCAGCGAGTCGGCCCGCTCGAGGTCCCAGTGACGCACCTGGTACTTCTCCGAATCGAGGTACTCCTCGGTCCCGGCAACCGCACGCGCGTCGAACAGCTCGAACGTGGGTCCGTAGATGCCGTAATTGCCGGCCAGGGTCGCGGCGAGCACGAACCGGACCTGATGCGCGGCCCTGCCGCCCGCCTGCAGAAACTCGTGCAGAATGTCCGGCGTGTTGGCGAACAGATTGGGCCGGAGATACTCGGCGATCTCGGTCTGCGTGAGCTCGGTGAAATACTCGGTGAGCTCCTTCTTGGTGTTGCGCCAGGTGAAGTACGTGTACGACTGCGAGAACCCGCTCTTGGCGAGGTACTTCATCACCTGGGGCCGGGTGAATGCCTCGGACAGAAAGATCACCGTGGGATGCTGCGCGCGCACTTCCCGAATCAGCCACTCCCAGAACGCGAACGGCTTGGTGTGCGGATTGTCAACGCGGAAGATCTCCACCCCATGACCGATCCAGAACAGCACCAGCCGCTTCATCTCCTGCCACAGCGCTGACCACTCCGACGACTCGAAGTACAGCGGATAGATGTCCTGGTACTTCTTGGGCGGATTCTCAGCGTACTGAATGGTTCCGTCGGGGCGATGACGGAACCACGCCGGGTGTTCGCGCGCGTAGGGGTGGTCGGGCGAGCACTGCAGCGCCAGGTCGAGAGCGACCTCCAGGCCGTGCTTCCGGGCCTCCCTCACCAGCACGTCGAAGTCCTCGAACGTGCCCAGTTGCGGATGAATGGCATCGTGTCCGCCGTCGAGCGAGCCGATGGCCCACGGACTGCCCACGTCGTCGGCGCTCGCCGACATCCTGTTGTTGGGGCCCTTGCGGTGCGTGAGGCCGATCGGATGGATCGGCGGCAGGTAGAGCACGTCGAAGCCAAGCGACGCCACGTAGGGGAGCCGTGCGATCACGTCTCGCAGCGTGCCGTGGCGCCCGGGCTCGGGAGACGCGGACCGCGGGAACATCTCGTACCACGCGCCAGCCCGGGCGCGCGGTCGCTCCACTTCGACCTCGAGCACCGGCGCGGAAACGGCCGCCGATGACCAGTCGAGGTGACGGCCCATCGCGGCGGCGAGTTCCGGCTCGAGCGCGGCTTCAACGCGTTCGGCAACAGGGGCGTTGCCGCCAATGAACGCGGCACCCTCGCGGAGCAGCGCGGCGTCGCTCCCGCCACCTGCCGCCGCATCGCTGAGCATCGCGGCACCCTGGATCAGTTCGCTGTGCACGTCCTGCTCGGCAGCGGCTTTCTTCTCGAGCCCCGACCGCCAGGTGGCGAAATGATCCACACAGCCGACCACCGCGTATTCGTAAAAGCCGAGTTCCGGCAGCGCAAAGGCCGCGCTCCAGCGATCGTTGCCAAGGGCTTTCATGGCAAGCTCGGTCCACTGCGAGGCTCCGCGCTTCCGGAATCTCAGCAACGCCACGAGCGTGTCGTGCCCTTCGGCGAACACATCGGCCGACACCTCGAACCGATCGCCCGCCACGCGCTTGACCGGGAACCGCCCGCCATCGATGCTGGGCTTCACGCCTTCCACGACCACGCGCGGCGGCGGCAGCGGTTGCTGGCGGGGCTGATTGTCGCTCATCGCGGCAGCCTTCGCAGCGGCGCCCCGTGCGACGGTCGCACTCGCCGTGCGGCGCGTTCCCGTCATTGCTGCATACCGCCGCAGCGGGTCTCAGCGAACTCAGCGCAGCCGCTGGTCGGGATCGTGCGTATGCGCAGGCCCTGCTGGCAATCGGTGGCGACGAGCATGGGCAGTCCTTTCCCCGGGAACCATCGCGCGGACTCCGTACCGTTATCGCCTGCGTGGGGCCTTGTCAAGAAATCCCGCCGTGCGCGCGGTCCAGTCCGGGTAGCGCTCGCGTGGTCGGCGACGGATCACCGTGCCTAACGAGTGCACCGGCCGCGGTTGGCACTCGCGTCCTGCCGGAGGGCCCGGAACTCCGGCGTCGTTCCCCGGCTTCGTGCTCGTGGGTAACGTACAGAAGGTCCGGATTCCTCCGGACCTGCGGGAAATGGCGGGTGAGCCCGCCGGGGAGGAAACTGTGTCTCGACTGCTGATCACCGCGGGTGTGGTGGCCGCGGCCGCTCTGCCGCTCTCGGCCGTGGCCGTGCGGCGCGCGTCCGTGCCGCCGACGCCTGTTCCGGCGCCGATCGTGCATGCCGTCAACGCGACGCCCGCTACCCTGCAAACAGCCGTGTTTGCCGGTGGCTGCTTCTGGGGCATCGAGGCCGTGTTCGAGCACTTGAGGGGAGTGACCGACGCCGTGTCGGGCTACGCCGGCGGCAACGAGCAGACGGCGGAGTACGAAACGGTGAGCACGGGAACAACCGGTCACGCCGAGTCGGTGCGTGTGACGTTCGATCCTTCAAAGATCACCTACGAGCAGCTGCTCCAGGTCTTCTTCTCGGTGGCGCACGATCCGACGCAGCTGAACCGCCAGGGTCCTGATGTAGGAACACAATATCGCTCGGCGATCTTCTACACCGATGCGGAGCAAGCGCGGGTGGCGCGCGCGTACATCGCTCAGCTCACCCAGGCGAAGGTGTTCTCACGTCCCATTGTGACCCAGGTGGTTCCGCTGAAGGAATTCTATTCCGCCGAGGCGTACCATCAGGACTACATGGCGCATCACCCCAATGAGCCGTACATCGTGTTCAACGATCGGCCCAAGGTGGAGCATCTGAAGAAGGAATTCCCTGGGCTCTACCGGGAGATGGACCCGGACAGATAGTCGTCGGGCCGCACGCGACGAGAGGTCATGGCTGACCGCTGACAGCTGATGACTGATAGCTGATGACTGATAGCTGGGTTACTGGCGCCAGTGCCGCCAGGATCCCCATGGCACGCGTGCCGAAGCCTGCGCTGCCGAGCGCGGCGCCTCGACGGTTGTTGGGGATGCGGTCAGCCATGGTGGGCGGCTCCGTACGCCACCGACGCGCAGGTTGCCTGACGGTGCTGTGGCGAGCCGCTGACCGCCCAACGCCGCGGTGAAGAATCCCGCAGGAGTTCGCGCCAGCAGGACCCCCGCGTTGGGCGCGATGTCGGTCGCCCGGTTGCTGGAGCCGAAGACGGCCGAGTAGCTGAGATTCCCGTCATCGTTCCCCATCTTGAAGAACGGGATCCTGACAGTGACGGAGTCGTCGTCGTAGACGGTAGCCACCAGACCCAGGAAGCCCTCGAGTCCCCACATCTCGGCGGTCGCGTCGTCCTGGCTGAAGAAGCTGACCTCGAAGTCCACACCCTGTGTGGCTGACCCCCCGAGGACGTTGACGCCGGGTGGGACGCCGGTGGCGTCGCTCTCGTCCACGTCGAAGTCCACGAACCCGTACAGCGAATTGGGCTGTGCCAGCGCCGACGCGACCACGGGCGCCGAGAAGTGCAGCGTGAGCAGCAGCCACCCCGGTACGTAACGCCCGGTGACCGCCAGGAGGTCGAGCGCGGGATCGAGCGCCGTTTGCGTGTTGGGCAGCGTGTCGTTGGCGGGATCGGTGACCGCGAATCCTTCTTCCCCTGCGCCGACCGCGGTGCAGACAACCTCGACCGACATGGGCAACACCTGACCGGCAGCAATCGACACCGCCCGCGTGGCGGAACCGGTGAGCGTGCAGTTCGGCTCCACGTCGAGAATTGAGAGGGTGTGATCGCCGGGCGGGATGTGAATGAGGCGGCGTGAAGAGTTGCGGTCCAGCTCGAACACCAGCCCCTGGTCGTAGGAGATGAGGTAGCCGTCGGGGTCGATGTCCTCACCGGTGGTGCTCGACGTAAACGTGACTTCGCCCGTGACCGGCGCGCACTCCACCGCGAAGTGCACTTCGATCGTATCGTTGGCCACGATCGACACCTGACGAGAGTCCTGACCTGACGTGCATGCCGAGTTGAGCCCTTGCAGCGCGACCGTGTGGGGGCCGACTTTCAGGTTGTTGACGTGGAACGTGGCGCCGTCGGCGCTCGACACGTCGAGCGGAGCAATGGTATCGATGGCGAGCTTGAAGGTGAACGTCGCAAGGTCGCCCGCCGTTTGCGTGGCGACGGAAATCGTCATCGAGCCGCTGGGCCGCCGGTCCGGTGCTGTCCGAACATCCGGCCAGGAACAGCGCCGCGGCGAGAAGCGGTCCGGCCGTCGCGGCAACGCGCACCGCTCCGCTGCGTGCAATCCGGTGCCGACCCGATGCGACGATCCCCGTGAGGATCGCAAGCGGGTCACGCCAGCGATGGCAGCGGAGTCGTCGTGGCGCACAAACGGCAGAAGCGCAGTGGGTGCCACGCGGCAGCGCGGATTCCGACGATCGCGAACCGGACATCATACCCCCGAGGCGTTCGGCCTCGAACTAGCCCCACGTCGAAGGGTCGATGCTAGTTCGCCGACAGTCTCCGCAAGATATGACGAAGTGGTCCGTTTCGCCCGTCCCGGCGCGTTACAATGCATGTCGGCACGCGTCGCTTCGTCACGGAATGACACCACGATCGCGACTTATGCCGAAGAAGCGCCCATGCGAGCCCTCCACTCCGGGCGCGATCACAAGGCGCACCACCGGCAGTTTCTATTTCGCGTCCAGCTTCTCCCGGCGTTCAGGTTGTCGCAGTTCAGAATCGTGTTGAACACCAGGAAATAGCTCCCGATGGTCTCGCCCCGGTATACCGGGTTGTTCGCGAACAGCACTACGTGCCCCTTGTCGAGCGGGTGCGTCGACCACCACCGGCCGTTGCGCGATGTCCGTCCCGCCGTCGAGCAGCCCCGAGACCAGCAGTCCCTGCTGCTCGCCGAAGCGCAGCGCAACGCGCGGGCGCTGATCGGGCGGGATGATGTTGAGCGGGTTGCGCAGCTGCTCGTCGGTGAGCGGCGCGTACTGCCACGGCTGCACCGTGGATCCCGGCGCGGCGCCTCGAACTTGGGATCGAGCGCGGGACGACCCTGCGCGTCGTCGTGATCGTCCGGCGTGCCGCGCCCGGTGGGCCGGCTCCGCCATCGCCGCCAGCGCCCCCCGCCGCCGCCGCCACCGTCCGCCGCGCGACTGCTCACGCCGAAGCTGCCGCCGTCGTCGCTGTACATCGCCAGGCTGTCCTTCACCCCGTAGACGATGGGGCTCGCGTCGTCCACGAGCCGGGTGCGAAGCAGAGTGCCGACCACCTCGCCGCGGCGCGGCGATTCGCGCTGACGCCATTGACCAGGCCATACTGAATCGCGAAGTCCGCGGTGTTGTTCACGCCGACGAGCACGCCGCCGCGCTTGACGAAGTTCTCGCAGGTTCTGGAGCCCGTGCCAGCCGAGTCCCGGGCGGATGTCGTCGGTCTGCGCCCACGTGCCGATGTTCGGCGTCTCGGCGGTGTGCTTCCACGGCATCGGGTTTCGCCACATCGGCATGCCGTCGATGATCGCCTGCGCGCCGCCGCCACCGGGCGGGAAGAGGATCACATCGTACTTGTCATTCAGGGCGGCGTCTTCGCGACGTCCTGCACGCTGATGTAGTCGTACGGGATCGGCAGGACGTCGAACGCCTCGCGCCACCAGCCTTCGGTCTGCGTGCCCGTCCAGGTGTGGAGGATCGCGACCCGTGCGGCTCGCGCCGGATGCATCCTCACCGACGGCGCCGACGCCAGCGCGAAGCGCCTTGAGGCCGAGCGCCGAGGTTTGCCTTGTCGAGATCGGCCTGCGACACGTTGCGAATGATGAACGAGCCACGGTTGAACTTCTGTCCGTCGGCCTCGAACGGTTCCTCGGCCGCCTGGAAGTCGGCGGCCTTGAGACGGTAGCGCAGGGTGGCAAGCGCATTGTCGCCGTTGTGGTTGATCGACGAAGACCGAGCCGCTGCCGGTCACGCCGCCCGGTGCCGGACCGTCGCCCTGACGCGTTCCATGGGGGCGTCGAGCACCTTCGGGTCGGTGACCCGCACGGCCTGCACGCCGAAGCCTTCGGGGAAGGTCCAGCCCGGTGTCGTCGTACGGGTTCTTCTGCGGATCGTTGGGGCTCCAGTACTGGTAGTCGAGCAGCGCGTCGGCGATGCGCGAGTAGGGCTGGTCCATGCGAATGATGTAGCTGCCAGCGGGGAACTCGTGCGCCATGGTGCGCGTGGTGTCGGCGCCACGCCGCCGCGTGCGGCCCCGGTCTCCGCGCCCGCCTCCGCGCCGCCCTCCGCCGGCTCCACCGCGGCGCCGCCCCGGCCGCCGCGGCCAGCGGTCGCGCGCCGGCGCACAGGCACCTGAACCGTGAACGGCGCGGTCGCGCGCGAGATTTCCACGCGCCTGCATCTGCAGCACGCGCAGCAGTTGGGCCTGGGCGCCGAGGCGCGGATCGTCAGCCGGCAGCACGTACGCCGCCGGCCCTTCGGTCTGCGCCTTCAGGATCGAGCGCTTGCTCTTCTCGTAGAAATTCCGAGGAAGAGCTGCCGGTTGTTGGCGATGTAGGTGAGCGAGACGAGCAGGCCCGTCTGCTCGTAGTTGTTGTTGTTGCGCAGCGACCACATCACGCGCGGCAGCGGCGGATTCTGCTTGTACCAGGTGCGCGGCGGTCTCGTTAGGCGAGAGCGTCCGCTCCAGCGTCTCGGCGCTGCCGCCGTTGCCGAAGGTCTCGTACAGGCGGCTGATGCCGTTGTGCGTCGCGGCCATGAACATCAGGTAGCCCGGCGACCAGGTGTCGAAGTCGCCGTACGCGAAGACTCCCGGCATGCCGAAGCGCGTCATCTCCTGCACGTTGTTCCAGCCGATCATCTGCCACTCGTTGGTCAGCAGCGGGTCGAGCCACGCGTTGTAGGGCCCGTCGCCGATGGTGTTGTCGTAGAGATACGCCACCGACTCGTGCAGGTCGTGGAGTACCTGCGCCTTCCAGTCGACGTACGTGTTGAGGACGTTCTGCGACAGCTTGAGCGTGAGCCCCATCGCGTCGCGGTTGTTGTCGTGCGCGACGTAGTGGCCCCAGTAGATGAGGCTGGGCCAGGTCTCGTCGGGGTGCGCCATGTGCCACTTGAACAGATCCACCTGCCGGTCGCGACCATCGACCTCGACGATCGGCGTGATGAGGGTGATGAGGTGGTCGCGGATGTTCCGGATGTAGGGGCTCTCGTCGACCGCCAGGCGATACGCCAGCTCCATCAGAGCGGTCGGCGCCCCGGATTCGGGTGAGTGGATGGTGCCGGTGATGTAGTAGACCGGCGCCGCATCATTCGCCAGCCGGGCGGCCTCGGCGTCGTTCATGTTGATCGTGCGTGGGTCGGCGAGCCTGGCGAGCTTCGCCTTGTTCTCCTCGAGCTTCGCCATCAGCGCCTCCGAGGCCACCGCCACGGCGATCATCTCGCGGCCTTCCTCGGTGGTCCCGATGGAGAAGACCTTCACGCGCGGCGTGGCCTTCGCCAGCCGGCGCATGTAGTCGTAGACCTCCGAGGAGTAGGGCAGCTTGTTCGGCGCGCCGGCGATGTCGCCGAGCACCACCTTGGGCGTGGGGACCGTCTTCGACGCCGGCAGGTAGTCGACCAGCGGGGAAAGGAAGAACGGTTCGGTGGTGTACTCCTGGATCTTCTTCGTGTACTCCTCGTCGATCGGCTGGTTAGGCGCGCGTCCCGGAATGGTGGCCGACGCGGCCGGCATTGCCACGCTGCTGCTGCCGTTCCCCGACGCCGAGCTCTGGGCCACGACCGGCCGGGGCGCCGACGCACCGGCGCCGACCAGAGAGAGTACCAACGCGCGAACCAGAGTGACGCACCGCATGACAGACCTCGCGAGGGAGAAAGCCGGGCAGGAATGGGACCGCACGGAAAATCGAGCCTGACCCCAAGTCTCGGAAAATCGAGTCTGACCCCAATTTCGGCGACTCCGGCTGTCAGGCGCGGGAGCCGCCAGGGAACAAGAATGCGCCTCCGAACGTCCGCGCGCCAATGTCGAGTGGGGCGGGACGCGCGACGATCGGGACGGGGGCACTACGCCAAGTACGGACCGTCGTGTCGGTCCGCTGTACTGACTCCAATTGCGGGATGTCCCGCGACACACGCCCCGATCCCCCGCACGCGCGCGCAAGAAGAGCCGCACCCCGGTGGCGCAGCCGCGGTCCTGCACTTGCGCTGTTGCGTGATCACGTGAGGAATTCCGGCGATGTCGCTCTCCCGTGCCATTCGTCGCGCCCTCCTTCTGTTACAGGCGCTGGTGACCCTCACCGCCCGGGGCGCCGCGGCGCAGCAACCGGTGCAGCCGCCGTACCGCGATCCGGCCCGGCCGGTGGACGAACGGGTGCGCGATCTCCTCGGGAGGATGACCCGCGAGGAGAAGTTCTGGCAGCTGTTCATGATCCCGGGCGACCTGGACGACCCGGCGCACGACTACTCCCACGGCATCTTCGGGCTCCAGATCCGCATGCCTCGCGACCGGGTCGCGATGCGGCCACCGCGGCGCGCGAACACGCCGAGCGCATCAACGCCATCCAGCAGTATCTTCGTGGAACAGACGCGACTCGGCATCCCGATCATTCCGTTCGAGGAGGCGGTGCACGGCTTCGTCGCGAGCCGGGGCGACCGTCTTCCCCAGGCGATCGGACTCGCCGCCACTGGGACACCGCGCTCGATGGCCCGCGTGGCCGCGGCCATCGCGCGGAGACGAGAAGTCGCGGCGTGCGGCAGGTCCTGTCACCCGTGGTCAACATCGCGAACGACGTCCGCTGGGGCCGCGTCGAAGAGACCTACGGGGAGGATCCGTAGCTTGCTTCGCTGATGGGGCGGAGTTCGTCGCGCGCGTTCGAGCGGGCCGGTGTCATCGCGACGCCCAAGCACTTCGTGGCGAACGTCGGGGACTGGAGGACGTGACAGCTATCCGATCGACTACAGCGAGCGGCACCTGGAGGAACTTCTATCCGCCGTTCCGCGCCGCGATCCGCGCGGGCGGCGCGCGGTCCATCATGACGCGCCTACAACTCCGTGGACGGCGTGCCGGCCACGCAGAATCGTCACCTGCTCACGGACGTGCTGCGCGGCGAGTGGGGCTTCGGCGGGTTCGTGATCTCGGACGCGGCGGCCACCGGGAGGCGCCACGGTCCTGCATCACACCGAGGCGAATACCGCATCGGCGGCAAAGGACGCCTTCAACGCCGGACTGGACGTGATCTTCCAGTCCTCGTGGCAGCAGCACCGGCCGTATCTCGACGCGATCCAGCGCGGGCTGGTCGCCGACTCCGTCATCGATGCCGCGGTCACACGCGTGCTGCGCGCGAAATTCGAGCTCGGCCTGTTCGAGCATCCCTACGCGGACCCGACAGCGCGGCGCGTGCAACGGCAGCGCGGCGCATCGGGCGCTCGCGCTCGACGCGGCGCGCGCATCGATCGTGCTGCTGCGACAACGAGGGAGGCATACTCCCGCTCGATCGCGACGGTGCGCTCGGTCGCCGTGATCGGCAACGGATGCGGCCGAGGCACGGCTGGGTGGCTACAGCGGCCCGGGCGTGCGGCGCGCGTCGATCCTCGAGGGGATTCGCGCGAAGGTGGGTACCTCGGCGCAGGTGCGCTATGCGCCGGGGCCGGGGCGGAGTCACTCGCGAGTACGTGGTGGTGCCCGCCAGCCCGCTCACCTGGCGATTCTGCCGGGAGAGCGACCCGCGGGTTACGCGGCGAGTACTTCGACAACAATCGACTCCAGGGCTCGCCCCGCGCTGGTGCGCACCGACCAGCGCATCGACTTCGGCTGGACACTGAACTCGCCGGCGACGCGGCATTCCCTTCGACTGGTACTCGGTGCGATGGACCGGGCATCTCGCCGCGCCTGCCGCGGGTGTGCGCCACATCGGGATCGAGGGGAACGACGGCTATCGTCTGTACGTCGACGGCAAGGTGGTGATCGACGACTGGCGGCAAGGCGTCGTACGGGACGCGGCTCGCGCGGCTGGACCTGGCTGCGGGAACATCGCACGACATCCGACTCGAGTACTTCGAGAGCACCGGGAACGCGCGCGTGAAGCTCGTGTGGGACGCCGGCGTGGCGGACGACTGGAGCGCTTCGATCGACAGTGCCGTTGCCCTGGCGCGTGCGAGCGACGCGGCGGTGGTCGTGGCCGGTGTGGAAGAGGGGGAGTTTCGCGACCGGGCCCTGCTCGGTCTCCCCGGCCACCAGGAGGAACTGATCGAGCGAGTGGCGCAGGCGGGAAAACCGGTCGTGGTGGTGCTGATCGGCGGCAGCGCCATCACCATAGGTCCGTGGCTGGATCGGGTGAACGCCGTGGTCGACGCCTGGTACCCTGGTGAGGAGGGTGGTCACGCCGTCGCGGACGTGCTGTTCGGTGACTCCGACCCGGCCGGACGCCTGCCGATCACGTTCCCGATGTCCGAGGGACAGCTGCCGCTGGTGTACGATCACAAGCCAACGGGACGCGGAGACGACTACGTGGACCTGACCGGCCAGCCGCTCTTCCCGTTCGGCTTCGGTCTGAGCTACACCGCCTTCGAGTACTCGGACCTGACCATCGCCCCGACGATCATGGCCGCTGACGGAACGGCACTCGTCAGGTGCCGGGTACGGAACAGCGGCTCACGCGCCGGCGACGAGGTGGTGCAGTTGTACCTGCGCGACGTACTCGCGTCGGTGGCGCGCCCGGTGATGCAACTGAGCGGGTTCCAGCGCGTGCACCTGACACCCGGCCAGGAGCGCGAGGTCACGTTCCGCGTTGGAACGGACCAACTGCGCATGCTGGATGGCAAGATGAATTGGGTCGTCGAGCCGGGCGCGTTCCGAGTGATGGTTGGAGCGTCGTCGAAAGACATCCGTCTGAGGGGCGAGTTGACGGTGAAGTGATGCCAGCCGCTCTCGCGACGAGCACGCGTGCGTCGGCCCAATCTTCGCTTCGGCCTAGCGGGGCGGATGAACCCGCCTCATCTTCGTCGCGCCGCCATCCTTCCCCCAGCCGCGGTGCCGACTCGCACGTCGGCTGAGCCATACCACGACCTTCGAGAGGGCCGTTTCATGCGCCAGGGTATCCTGCTCATCGCGGTGCTGTTCGCATGCGCCAAATCGGAGACGCCACAGAACGGCATGTCGGCCAGTGCCAACGTCCTCACCCCAGCCGCGGTCGCCGGCACCTGGACGGGCGTGTCGATGGCCGAAGGCAGCGATTCGGTTCTCAACCACTGGACGGCGACGAGCGTGAGCGACATGGAAGGCAACCTGGTCATCGAGGGCTCGCCCGATACCGTCCACTATACCATGACGTTCGACGCCGACAGCTTCGTTGCGACGTCAACGCCCTATTCGGATCCGTCCATGCCCAATGGGCCGAAACTGATCTTCCGATCCGTGGGTCGCCTGCAGGACGGCAAGCTGGTCGGTACGAGCACGAATATGCTCGCGGACAAGCCGGACTCGATCGTGAGTCACAATCACTTCAGCGGCAGTAAGGCGCCCTAGCTTCCTCGGCCTGCCGCGTCCCCGGGGCCGCCCGAGCAGGGCGGCCCCGGTTCGTACGATCCCACTCCTTCGCCTGACCTCAAGGTCTCAGTGGCAAGTCCGAAGGATCCACTGCTGGGCACGCGCGGTTGTCGCGTCGGGGCGATGCGGTGGGCCTTCCTCGGCACCCGCTGTGGTGCGAACGATCATCGCTCGCCCGGCGTATCTCGAACACCATGAACCTCGACTTCCTGTGCCGCGCGAGGGCGCGGCGGCCACGGCTGCGCCCGATCTCCCGGCGTCCCGGCCATGCCCCGGCGGTCCCGCTCGTCGCTTTGGCGTCCGCGCTCCTGGCGGGCTGCGTGCCGCCGCATACCGTCAGCGGCGTGACCGCCTCTCCGCCGTCGCCGCAATCGACGTGGACGCCCGCTGCGGACGCGGGCGCGCCCCTGCATGGGACCCAAATGGCGGGCGCCGAACCATCCGCCGATACCGCGGCGCATCTGGGCACCCTCGGACTGGCCGATGTCATCGACCAGGCCCTGCGGAACAGCCCGCAGACGCGGGCCTCGTGGGCGCAGGCACGGGCGGCTGACGCGTCGTACGGGTCGGCGCGCGGCCGCTACCTCCCGGCGGTCGACCTGACGGCAGCGGGCGGCCCGTCCCGGTCCATTTCACAGAATCCCGCGCGCATCCCTGCCAACCGGACGACCTTCAACGCCGCCCTGTCGCTGCAGTACGTGCTGCTCGATTTCGGGTCTCGCGGGGGCTCCCTGTCGGCGGCGCGCGAGGGCCTCTTTGCCGCCGACCTGGCCCATAACGCGGCGGTACAAAGCGTCGTGTTGCAGGCAGAGACCGCGTATTTCGGCTATCAGGCGGCCCGCGGGCTGCTCGTCGCGGCACACCAGACGGTCCAGACAGCCCAGGCGAACCTCGCGGCCGCGGAGCGCCGTCACGACGTGGGCTTGGCCACCATTGCCGACGTGCTCCAGGCGAGGACCGCCCTGGCGCAATCGCAGCTGGCGGAGCAGAGCGCGGATGGGAATGTGCAGGCGGCTCGCGCCCAGCTCGCGCTCACGTTGGGCCTCGACGCGAATGCCCCGTTCGACGTCGCCCCGGACACCGGAGCCACGCCGGTCTCACGGGTCGCCGACAACGTGGATTCACTCATTGCGAGGGCTGTTCTGGGGCGACCTGACGTCGCCGCCGCCCGGGCCGTCGCCCGTCAGAGCGAAGCTGAAGTGCGCGTGGCCAGGTCGGAAACGTTGCCCAGCGTGACGGTGGGATCCACCACGGGGAAGAGCTTCTCGAACAACCAGAATCTCGAGGGGCGCACCTACACCGTCACCTTCGGGCTCTCGGTGCCCCTGTTCAACGGCCTGTCCCGGGAGAACGACGTGGCGGCGGCCAATGCGCTGGCCTCTGCCGCGGCGGCGCGCGCGGAAGAGACGCGGCTCCAGGCGGTGGCCCAGGTCTTCACGTCCTACTACGCGCTGCAGACCGCGACCCAACGCGTGTCGACGTCCGCCGACCTCCTCGCCAGCGCCACGCGCTCCGAGGAGGTCGCGGTTGGCCGATACGCGGAGGGGGTGGGTACTATTCTCGATCTGCTCACCGCGCAGACGGTTCTGGCCGACGCCAGAGCACAGTCGGTGCAGGCGCGGTGGACCTGGTACGCGGCACTCGCGCAGCTCGCGCGGGACGCCGGCGTGCTGGGCACGCACGGCGAACCGAACCTGACGCTCACCGCGGGCGCGCGCGGAACGAACCGATAGATGAGTCACGGGCAGCGTTCAACGAACAGCGGTCGGCCATCAGCACGCCGCGGCGAGCGCTCAGCGCACAGCGGTCAGCGCTCAGGGTACAGGGGTCAACACTCAGCGCACGCCGTGCCATTGGCGTTAGGCGCCCTGACGATCGCGTCGCTCGCGGCCTGTCACGGCCAGACACCTCCTCCCAAGGCACCGGTGGCGGTAACGGTCGCGGTCGTCGAACGGGGGTCGGCGCCGTACGTGGTACCGTCGAACGGCGTGGTGGAACCGATGCGCTCGGTTGCGGTCCAGTCGCAGGTGGGGGGCGTTCTGCAGTCGGTGGGTTTTTCGGAAGGCGACGAAGTGCGGGAAGGACAGGTGCTGTTCGAGATCGATCCGCGTCCCTTCCAGTCCGCGCGCGATCAGGCGCGCGCCGTGCTGGCGCGCGACGAGGCACAGGCCGGCAACGCGCAGCGTGATGCCGAGCGGTACGCCGCGCTGGTGCAGAAGGACTACGTCACCAAGTCCCAGGCCGATCAGGCGACGGCGAACGCCGCGGCGCAGAAGCAGGTGGTGGAAGCCGATCGCGCGGCGCTGGCCAATGCCGAGTTCAATCTGGACAACGCCACCATCCGGGCGCCGATCTCCGGCAAGACCGGGTCGCTGCTGGTGCGCGAGGGGAACCTGGTGAAGCCCGGGTCGGCGCCGCCGCTGGTGGTGATCAACCAGATCCATCCGATTCTGGTGCGTTTCACGGTGCCCGATCGCGAGCTTCCGAACGTGCAGAAGTACGCGGCCACGCAGGATCTCACGGTGCGCGCCACCCCGCGTGGGGATGCGGCGCCGGAGTCGGGGAAGCTCAGTTTCGTGGACAACGGCGTGGACACCACGTCCGGGACGATCGCCCTCAAGGCGCGGTTCGACAACCGCGACGGGCGACTGTGGCCCGGTCAGTTCGTCGCGGTGGAGCTGCAGCTGTTCGTGCAGGAGGACGCGACGCTGGTGCCCGACGCCGCGGTCCAGGTGGGCCAGGACGGCCCGTTCGTGTTCGTGGTCGACGCACAGAACAAGGCCGAGGTGCGCCCGGTGGTGACGGTGCGGTCGGTGGGGAGCCGGGTGGTGATCGCCAAGGGGGTCCAGGCCGGCGAGCGCGTGGTGACCGACGGGCAGTCGCGGCTGGTCCCGGGGGCGGCGGTCGAGATCCGGCCGGCGATGGGCGATTCGGCGGTCGGGGCGGCGCCCACCGGCGGGGAGAGGGCCCCGTGAACTTCACGGCGGTGTTCATCCGCCGCCCGGTCATGACCACGCTGGTCATGATCGCGATCCTGGTGTTCGGGGTGCTCGCCTACTACCGGCTGGCCGTGAGTGATCTGCCTAACGTGGATTATCCGACGATCAGCGTGTCGGCGGGACTTCCGGGCGCCAGCCCCGAGACGATGGCCGCCGCGGTGGCCACTCCGCTGGAGAAGCAGTTCACGACCATCGCCGGTCTCGACAACATGGTGTCGTCGAGCTCACTCGGCGGGACGTCGATCACGCTCCAGTTCACCCTCGATCGCAACATCGACGCCGCCGCGCAGGACGTGCAGTCGGCGATCTCCAAGACGATGCGGGATCTGCCGCCGGGGATCATCCAGCCGTCGATGCAGAAGACCAATCCGGCGGATCAGCCGATCCTGTACCTGCACGTGGTGTCGAAGACGATGCCGCTGTCGCAGCTGGACGAGTACGCCGAGACCGTGCTGGCGCAGCGGATCTCGACCGTATCCGGCGTGGCGGCGGTGAACGTGTTCGGGTCGCAGAAGTACGCCACGCGCATCCAGCTCGACCCGCGGGCGCTGGCCAGCCGGGGCATCGGGATCGACGAGGTGGCGGCGGCGGTGAACTCGGCCAACGTGAACCTGCCGACGGGCGTGCTGTGGGGCCCGAACCGCGCGTACACCGTGCAGGCGAACGGCCAGCTTGCGAAGGCGGCCGAGTTCGGAGATCTGGTGGTGACGTACAAGAACGGGGCGCCGGTCCGGCTGGCCGACCTCGGAAAGGTGAGCGACGACGTCCAGAACAGCCGCACCGCGGCGTGGATGGACGACGCACGCTCGATCTCGCTGGCGGTGCAGAAGCAGCCAGGGACGAACACGGTGGAGGTGGCCGGCGCGGTGAAGGCGATGCTGCCGGTGCTGCGGGCCCAGATGCCGGCGGCGGTGGAGGCCGAAATCTTCTACGACCGCGCCCAGCGGATCCGGAATTCGGTGCACGACGTGAAGTTCACCCTCACGGTGACGCTGTGTCTGGTGGTGCTGGTGATCTTCCTGTTCCTGCGCAACCTGTCGGCGACGGTGATTCCGAGTCTGGCGTTGCCGATGTCGATCGTGGGCACCTTCGGCGTGATGTTCGCGTTAGGCTTCAGCCTCGACAATCTGTCGTTGATGGCGCTGACGCTGGCGGTGGGCTTCGTGGTGGACGACGCGATCGTGATGCTCGAGAACATCGTGCGCCACATGGAGATGGGAAAGCGGCCGCTGCAGGCCGCGCTCGACGGCGCGCGGCAGGTGGGATTCACCATCCTGTCGATGACCCTGTCGCTCACGGCGGTCTTCATTCCGCTGCTGTTCATGGGCGGCCTGGTGGGGCGGCTGTTCCGGGAGTTCGCCGTCACCATCGCGGTGGCCATTCTGGTCTCGGGCTTCGTCTCGCTCACCCTCACGCCGATGCTCTCGGCGCGCTTCCTCAACGCGCGGCGGCTCCACGGCGCCCACAACCTGGTGTTCGACGGCTTCGAGGCCGGCTATCAGGCCACGCGGCGATTCTACGAGCGGACGCTGCGCTGGGTCCTGCGACACCGGCCGACCGCGATGGCGTTCTCGCTGCTCACGCTGGTGGCCACGGGGGTGCTGTTCCAGCTCGTCCCCAAGGGCTTCTTCCCCTCCGAGGATCAGGGGATCATCCGCTCCAACACCGAGACCGCCCAGGGGACCAGCTTCGATGAGATGGTGCGTCACCAGCTGGCCGCGGACAGCGTTGTGCTCCGCGACCCGAACATCGCGTCGATCAGTTCGTCGGTAGGGAGCGGATACGGCGGGTCCGCCGGCACGGCCAACACCGGCCGCATCACGATGCGCCTCAAGCCGCGCGCTGAGCGCTCGCTCGACGCCGACCAGATCATCGCCGAGTTGCAGAAGCGACTGAGCACGCTCCCCGGCATCGCGGTCTACCTGCAGAATCCGCCGACGATCAATATCGGCGGGCGCTCGGCGAAGGGCCTGTACCAGTACACGCTCACGGGCGCGGACCTTCCGTCGCTGTACCGGGCGGGGCAGGAGATGGAGACGGTGATTCGGGGTATCGACGGTCTGACCGATGTCACCACGGACCTGCAGATCGCCAACCCGCAGGTGTCGGTGGAGCTGGATCGCGACGCCGCCGCCCATTTCGGCGTGACGCCCGAGCAGATCGAGCAGGCGCTGTACGACGCATATGGATCGCGGCAGGTGTCCACGACCTACACGCCGAACAACGAATACTGGGTGATTCTGGAGCTGCTGCCGGAGTTCCAGCAGGATCTGCGCGCGCTGGATCTCCTGTACGTCCGGTCGCGGAGCGGCACGCTGGTGCCGCTGTCCACCGTGACCAGTGTGCGGCACACGGTGGGGCCGATGCTGGTGAATCACACCGGACAGCTGCCCAGCGTGACCATCTCGTTCAACACTGCGCCGGGCGTCTCGCTGGGGGCGGCGGTGGCGTCGGTGACGCGCGCCGCGCGCCGCACGCTCCCCGAGGGCGTGACCGGCGCGTTCTACGGCACCGCGCAGGTGTTCCAGCAGACCCAGAAGGGGTTGCTGGCGCTGTTCGTGGTGGCGGTGTTCGTCATCTACATCGTGCTCGGCATTCTCTACGAGAGCTTCATCCATCCGCTCACGATTCTGTCGGGGATTCCGTTCGCGGCGTTCGGCGCGCTGCTGGCGCTGCTGCTCACGCGCACCGAGCTGACGGTGTACGCGTGGGTGGGTGTGATCATGCTGGTGGGACTGGTGAAGAAGAACGCGATCATGATGGTGGACTTCGCCACCGAGGCGCAGCGCAAGGAGGGGAAGAACGCGTTCGAGGCCATCATGGAGGCCTGCCTGGTGCGCTTCCGCCCCATCATGATGACGACGATGGCGGCGCTGGTGGGCACGCTCCCCATCGCGTTAGGTGCGGGGTCGGGCGCCGAAGCGCGCCGCCCGCTGGGGATCGTGGTGGTGGGCGGGCTGGCCTTTTCGCAGGTGGTGACGCTGTACGTCACGCCGGTGATCTTCACCTACTTCGACGGATTCGTGCGGCGGTTCGGGCGGCGGGTCCAGGACGGAGAAGCCGGGCGCGAACCGGCGCTGGTGCTGCAGCCGGGGGGCGCGGCGGGGGATTGAAGGGAAAGGCGATCAAAGATCAGTTAGGGCGCGCGTCGGGACGAAGAGCGTGGCCGTGGGCGCGGCGCCTCATGCGGATCGCAGCACCGCGCGCGCTGATACGATCCGTCCTTCCTCGCTGTTGCGAATCGAGTTGGCGAGCTTGGCCGGCACGTCATCGACGACAATCACGTCGCGACCAAGCGCGGCGTCCGGCCCGGTTGCTCGTGACCCACGCTGCCGCGCGAGTTCCAGACGGCGTCGAAAGACCCCTCGGAGAACGGCATGTCCAGTGCGTCGGCGTGGCGGAAGGTGACGCGGTCGGTGAGACCCACGAGTCGTGTGAGGAGCTCGGCGGCGCGGCAGAATTCCGCGGTGACGTCGATTCCGGTCACGGTGGCGCCGAACTCGGCCGCGAGCGTGCGCGCTCCGGAGCTATCGGGTGGGGGCGCTGATCCGGGGACGCATCCGCGCGGCTCCCGGCATTCGCCTGACGCGCGAGATCGTCGGTCGCGCGGTGTCCATGCTCAGGCGCCATGGAGCTTGGTGAGCATGAACGCGAGCAGGAAGCCAACCACGGTAATGAGTCCGGTGTACGCGTGCGCCACGGCAAAGGCCTCGGGAATCATCGTGTCGACCAGCATGGCGAGGATGGCGCCGGCCGCCGTGGCGGTTGTGGCGGCCACACCGCCCACGGACACGTTGCGGAAGAGGAGGAATCCCACCAGCGCGGCCACCCCGGAGACCACGGTAATCCCGCCCCACACACCGAACACGTATCGCGGTGACCGTCCGGCGCCGCGCATGCCTGCTGCGCTCGATAGTCCCTCGGGAATGTTGGAGACGAAGATGGCGATGACGGCGACCGAATTCACGGCACCGCCCTGCAGCAGGCTGAGTCCGATGACGATCGATTCCGGGATGCCGTCGAGGAGCGCACCCAGGGCGATAGCGGTCCCGCTCCCTGCCTTCTTCTCCTCGCTCATCTGCATGTGGCCGGAACGCTTCCGGTGCTCGGCGCCACGCGCGTCGAGGATGCGGTCCGCGGCGGTGAAGATGGCGGCGCCAAGGAGGAAACCGATGGCGGTGCCCGGGAATCCGCCGCGGTGGTAGGCCTCGTCCATGAGATCGAAGGCGAGTGCGGAGATGAGCACGCCGCTGCCGAACGCCATCACGGCGGCCACCAAGCGCGGCCGCAGGCGGGTCCAGTATCCGATCGCGGCTCCGATCACCAGCGCCAACCCGCCCACCAAGCCCCACCATCCAGCCAGAAGCCAGTGGGGAAGGGAAGAGGCCAATGGCTCCGAGGTCATAGCTCGTTGCTCATAACGATCCTTTGAGCGTCCTTTGGCCTATGACCTTTGGCCTATGACCCTTGGCCTATGACCTTTGGCCTATGACCTTTGGCCTTTGGCCTATGACCCTTGGCCTATGACCTGTGGCCTATGACCTGTGGCCCACGACCTATGGCCCCTTCGGCCACACCACCCCCTGGTTCTTCGCCACCATTCCCATCCCCTTGTAGACGAACTTCTGGACGCGTTTCCCCTCGTAGGTCTCGGTGGTGTAGATGTTGCCCCTGGAGTCCGTCGCGATGCTGTGCACGGCGAACCATTCGCCCGGCTGCCGGCCGCCGTCGCCGAACATGGTGAGGATCTGGAGCGACTGCCGGTCGATGACGTAGATGTGCTCGTTCTTGCCGTCGGCGAGGAAGATGTATTTCTGCTGCGGATCGCGTGAGAACGCGATGTCCCATACCGAGCCGTCGCCCAGCGTACGCGGCGCGATCTGCACCTCCTTCACGAACTCGCCGTTCTTGCGGAAGACCTGGATCCGGTCGTTAGGCCGGTCACAGACGTAGAGCAGACCGTCGGTGGTTGGCTGGGCGCAGTGCACCGGGTTGCGGAACTGCTGGATCAGCGGCGCGTCGGGGTTGTACGGGCCGAAGTTGCTGTCGCTCGGCACATTTCCGTAGGCGCCCCAGAAGCGCTTCACCGCGCCGGTGTTCATGTCGATCACCGCCACACGGTGGTTGCCGTAGCCGTCGGCGATGTACGCCTCCTGCGCGGGGATGTCGAACGCGATCTTGGCGACCCGGCCGAAGTGCTCCGTGCTCCTGCTGTCCACCGGCTGGTGGGCCTTGCCGATCTCCATCAGGAACTTGCCGTCGTGCGTGAACTTGAGGATCTGCGAGTCGCCGGTGCCGGAAGGACAGGTGGGGTCGGCGTTGTTGCCAGGGCAGGTGCCGTTGCCGCCGATCCAGACGTTGTCCTTGTCGTCGAGGGTGATGCCATGGTTCGACTGCGGCCAGAAGTATCCCTGACCCGGCCCGCCCCACGCGTTGACGAGATTCCCCTCCGGGTCGAACTCCAGCACGGGAGGTGCGGCGGTACAACAGGCACTCGTCGGCGGCGACTCGCCGCTCCCGCCCTCGGTGGAATCCACCACCGTGTCCTGCCGGTGCACGATGAACACGTGGTCGTGCGAGTCGACGCCGACGCCGATGGCGTTCCCCAGCACCCAATGGTTAGGCAGCGGCTTCGGCCAGAGCGGATCGACCTCGAAGCGCGGCGCCTGGACCATACCCCCCTGCGAGGCCTGCAGAGCGCGCTGTCCAACACCCAGCGCCACAATCACCACGACCAGCCCCGCGGCCAGCACGAGTTCTCGCCTTCGAGTCATGTCAGTAGCCAGTTGTCAGTAGTCAGCGGTCAGCTATCAGCGAAACGTAAAGCGAGCGGTCAACAGCGGTTGGTTATCGGCGATCAGTTCTCAGTTCCCAGGCACCGGTTCCCAGCATTACGCTCTCAGCGGCAGCCGATAGCGAGCAGCTCGGGCCGTAGCACCCAGCGTGCCTACGGCCGCACTACCCCCTGATCCTTCGCCACCGCGCCAATCCCCTTGTACGAGAACTTCTGCACGCGCTTCCCCTCGAACGCCTCCACCGTGTACAGGTTGCCGTGCGAATCGGTGGCGATGTTGTGTACGGCGAGGAACTCGCCGGGATAGCGCCCGCCGTCGCCGAAGCTCGTGAGCAGGTCCAGCGACTGCCGGTCCAGAACGTGGATCTTCATGTTCTGCCCGTCGGCAACGTAGAGATAGCGCTGCTGCGGATCGCGCGAAAAGGCGATGTCCCACACCGACCCCCAGTGCAGCGTCTGCGGCGCCACGGTCTTCTCCTTCACGAACGACCCGTCCTTGTGGAAGACCTGGATCCGGTCGTTCTCCGCGTCGCAGACATACACGAACCCGTCGTTCGAGAGCGCGGCGCACCGCACTCCCGCGAATTGCTTCGCGGGAGGGGAACCGGGTGCGTACAGGGCGAGCTGGGCATCGTCGGGTGCACTGCCGTAGGCGCCCCAGAATCGCTTGATCGTCCCGGCATTCATGTCGACGACCGCGACACGACGGTTGCGCGCGCCATCGGCCACGAAGGCTTCGTTCGCGGCGGTGTCGAAAGACGAGACCTCCATCGGGCCGCCGAAGGCCTCCCGGCTCCTGCTGTCGGGCGGGACCACCGGCTCGGGGCCCCGGCCGCCGCGCCCTCCCCGGCCTCCCCGACCCGCGCCGCCGCGGCCCCCGCGGCCCCCGCCCCGGCTCACCCCGGCGTACGCCGTGTCGGACGGGGCGGGCGCGGCGGGGGCGGCTACCGCGCCAGCCTTCCCGATCTCCCGCACGAACTTGCCGTCATGGGTGAAGACGAGGACGCGTGTATCGACTCCGCCGCTGCCTCCGATCCACACGTTCCCCGCCCCGTCGATGGCCAGCCCCGAAGGCGCGACGGGCCAGTCATACCCCTGGCCGGGTCCGCCCCAGTGCCCTACCAGGTTCCCCTCGGGGTCGAACTCGAGCACGCCGGGTGCGGGCACGCAACACTCCCCGGATGGCGGATCCGTGGCAGCCCCCATCTCGGTGCGCGCATTGAAACTCGTGGTGACGTTGAGAACGAAGACATGATCCCTCGAGTCCACGGCCACGCCGGTGGCCGAGCCGAGTATCCAGCGGTTAGGCATCGGCTTGGGCCAGAGCAGGTCGACCACGAACCTGGGCGCCTGAACCGTCTGCGCCCGTGCTCCGGTCTGCGGCGCAGCCACGAGGCCCAGCGCGAGTGCCAGCGTCGAAAAAGCGCCGGCGGCCGTGCGACTCCTGCTCTGCGTCATCGATCTCTCCTGGTTCCGGACCGGCCCCCTGTGCGCCGCGGCACCGGACTGTATACTCGTTACGCGCCGATAATTGGGGTCAGACTCGATTTTCCACCCGCGGCTGACACTGACGAACGTCCGACTACATGCGGCCATGTCATGGGACCCGACTCCGCCTGCGGATACCGGCGCGCCATGGTCGGGTCCGGATGTGGCGCTCGAAGCGTCATAACTTTGCGCCGTGGTTGGCATCCGTCCAGAGTTCGGCGAAGCGCCCGAGATGGTCGTGACTCGATCGCACCAACCGACACGCAGCCCGAGGCGCATTCTCCTCGCGCGGATATTCGCGTTGGCCGCGGGGCTGATGCTGGCGACACCCGCGCTGACCTCGGCGCACGACATCCCCGCCCGCGTCGCGATTCTCGCGTTCGTCAAGCCCGAGGGACAGACCCTGCACCTCCTGGTTCGTGTCCCGCTCGAATCCATCCGCGACGTCGAATTCCCCTTGCGCGGCCCCGGATACCTGGACATCGACCGCCTGGGCCCGATGCTCCGCGACGCCGCTCAGCTCTGGATTGCCGACTACATCGAGCTGTACGAGGGCGACTCGCTGCTTGCAAACGCGCGCATCATCGGTACGCGCGTCTCCCTGCCGTCGGACCGGTCGTTCGGCACCTACGACGCGGCGCGTGCCCACATCCAGGCGCCGCCGCTCACCCCCGGCACCGACCTGATGTGGAACCAGGCGATGTTCGACGTGGAATTCGAGTATCCCATCGCGTCGCCCCAATCGCGGTTCTCCATTCGTCCCGCGCTCGCCCACCTGGGTGTGCGCACGAGCACGGTCCTGCGGTTTCTGCCGCCCGGACGCGGGGAGCGCGATTTCGAGTACCTGGGCGATCCCGGGCTGGTCCGGCTCGAGCCGGAGTGGTACCAGGCCGCGAGACGGTTCGTGTCGCTGGGGTTCTTCCACATCCTCGACGGCATCGACCACTTGCTGTTCGTCTTCTGCCTGGTCATTCCGTTCCGGCGGATCCGTCCCCTCATCGCCGTGGTGACGTCGTTCACCGCCGCCCATTCCATCACCCTCTTTGCCTCCGCGCTCGGCTTTGCGCCCACCGCGCTCTGGTTTCCGCCGCTCATCGAGGCCCTCATCGCACTCTCCATCGTCTACATGGCGCTGGAGAACATCGTCGGGCCCAAGCTCCAACGACGGTGGATCGTCGCCTTCGGATTCGGGCTGGTGCACGGATTCGGATTCTCCTTCATTCTCCGCGAGTCGATGCAGTTCGCCGGCTCGCACCTGGCGGCGTCGCTCCTCGCGTTCAACGTCGGGGTGGAGCTCGGCCAGGTCCTCGTGCTGGCGCTGGCGATCCCCGTGCTGAACGCGCTCTTCAGCTACGTGGTCGCCGAGCGGATGGGGACGATCGTGCTCTCGGCGCTCGTGGCCCACACCGCTTGGCACTGGATGCTCGACCGAATCAGCATCCTGAAGCAGTACGAGTTCCAATGGCCGGCCTTCGACGCGGCGCTGCTCGCCCAGGTGATGCGCGTGCTGATGGCGATGCTGATCCTCGGCGGCGTGGTCCGGGTGCTCTACCTGCTCTACGGGAGGCTGCTGCGCCCGGCACGGAACTCCGAGCCCGGGTCTGCTCGCGAGTCCCCGGCGGCTTCGTGATTGCGGTACCTCGTGCTACTCTTTACGCGACCCACTCTGGCAGGACCGACAGGACCGATGCGCTTTTCAGGCTGGACGATACTCTTGGGAACGTGCATGTTGGCCACCGTCGCGTGCGTCGGCCCACCGCGGACGGGCACGCCGGCGCCAGCGGGTACGCCTGCGCCGACGAATCCGCCGGTGCAGACGAGTACGCCGGCCACGACGATTGCGGCCACGGGCACCCGCACCACATTGGTTGGCGTCTACACCGCCGAGCAGGCGGCCCGCGGCCAGGACACGTATGGAGCCTTGTGCCGGGGGTGCCACACCCCGGCGTCACATACCGGGACCACCTTCAAGAACTGGTGGAGCGGACGTCTGGTCTCTGAGCTGTTCACATACATCGGTCAGAAGATGCCCGACAACGACCCGGGAAGCCTCGCGCCGGAGGAAAGCGCCGATCTGGTGGCGTATCTGCTGAGTCTGAACGCGATGCCGGCCGGGAAGGACGAGCTCCCCCCGGACTCCGCAGCGCTGAGCACTATTCGCATCCAGGCGGCGGCGAAACCGTGAACGCGCAACGGCAGGACCCTGGAGCCCGCCCATCGCTGGTTTTCGCCAGGCGCCGCGTATCTACGCACAACTGAGGGAACCGAACAATGTCGCAACGTCTCATCGCTCGGCGCACGATCGGCATGGCGCTCGTTGCCGGGGTGGTGTTCCTGGGCGTCTTCCTGGTTCGCGCGCAGCAGTCGAGCGCGGTGCAGGGGTCGGGTCTCGTACGCGGCAACAAACCGGGCGAATGGCGCTACTGGGGTGCTGACGCGTGGAGCACGCGGTACTCGGCGCTCGATCAGATCAACGCCTCGAACTTCAATGCCCTGAAGGTGGCCTGGCAGTGGACCCCGGGAGAGGGCGAGGACGAGTACTATCGCACTACCCCGCTCTACGCCAACGGCCGGCTGTTCACGGTGGCGACGAACCGGCGCATCGCGTTCGGCGTCGATCCGGCGACAGGCAAGACCGTCTGGAAGCGCGGCATCGACGAGGGCATTCGCTGGCAGAAGGCGCCCCGCCACTTCTCGGGCCGCGGCCTCGCGTACTGGACCGATGGCACCCAGGAGCGCGTGCTCGTCATCACACCCGGATATCACCTGATGTCAATCGATGCCAGGACCGGCGAGTTCGATCCGAAGTTCGGCAGGAACGGGGTGGTCGATCTCGAGGAGGGGTTGGGATTCCAGCTCGTGCCGCTTGCCGTGGATGATACCGGAGGGCTGATCATCAGCGAGGGTGCACCGCTGAGGAGAGCGAAGCCCGGGGAGAAGTGGGATCCGGCGACCAGGACCGGTGCCGATGGGTCGATCGGTATTGATCCCGCACTGGGGCAGATCGCGTCGAGCTCACCGGGGATCGTGGTGGGCGACGTCTTCGTCGTCGGCAACTCGGCGATGCACGGCTACTATCCCATCCGCCTCCACAACCTGCCGGGGTACATCCGCGGTTTCGACATTCGCACCGGCAAGCAGCTCTGGAAATTCAATCTGATCCCGCAGCCGGGGGAATTCGGCGCCGAGACGTGGGAGGCGGGGTCGAAGATCGGTACGGATGGCGTGGGGAAGGTCGACGCCTGGGCGACGTATACCGCCGATCCGGAGCTCGGCCTCGTGTACATCCCGACCGGGATGCCGCTGAGCGACGAGTACGGCGGTCACCGCCCGGGCGCGAATCTGTTCGGCACCAGCATCGTGGCGATCGACGTGAAGACGGGACAGCGCAAGTGGCACTTCCAGTTGGTGCACCACGACGTCTGGGACTACGACACGCCGATGGCCCCCAACCTCATGGACGTCACCATCAACGGGCAGCCCCGCAAGATCATCGCGGTGACCACCAAGCAGGGGTGGATCTACACGTTCGACCGCGTCACCGGTGAGCCCATCTGGCCGATGCCGGAGACGCCGGTGCCCCAGAGTGAAGTCCCGGGAGAGAAGACGTGGGCCACACAGCCGATCCCCAGCCACCCGGCGCCGTACTCACACCAGGGGCTGCTCGAGTCGGACCTCATCGACTACACGCCGGCCATCAAGGATTCCGCGCTCAAGCTGGCCAAGCAGTGCCGCATGGGGCCGTACTTCATTCCGCCTTCGCCGGCGAACGGGAAGGGCGAGAACGGGCCGAGCCAGTACCATTGTTCCTGGTACGCCCCCGGTGCGAGCGGGGGGGTGAACATCGACGGTGGGGCGGCCGCGGACCCGGAAACGGGGATGCTCTACGTGGGCGGTCAGAGCGGGCTCGGGACGATCGAGGTGCAGCACGATCCGTGTTCGGAGCACCGCTACAGCCAGCCGCACGACAGCTGTGGGCAGATCGGCGCACTGCCGGCTCCGCCGGGGTACACGCCGCCCGGTCCGGGCGAAAGCCGGGGTCGGGGCGGGTTCGGTCCCAGCGTGGCCACGTCGATCGGGGGCGTGTCGATCCTGAAGCCCGCGGAGCTGGGCGGCATTACCGCCTACGACATGCAGACCGGCGACAAGAAGTGGTGGGTGCCTAACGGGAATCAGTGGCGCGATCAGTCATCGAGCGACCCGGTGTTCGCCGGGGTGACGCTGCCGCGCGTTCCCTTGTACGGCGGTCAGGCAGAGGTGATCACGACGAAGACGCTGGTGATCCACGGTACGGGGCGGAACGGCCGGCCGGGCGGACGAGGGGCGCGGGGCGGCGCCGCGGGGGGCCGTGGCGGTGGACCAGGAACGCAGCTCTACGCGTTCGACAAGGCGACGGGGAAGGAGGTGGGGGCGGTGGAGATCCCGGCGGTGAACACGGCGGTGCCGATGACCTTCATGCACCAGGGCAGGCAGTACATCGTGTTCGCCAGCGGCCAGGGGCAGAACACCGGGCTGACGGCGCTGGCGCTGCCGGGGGGAGGGCAGGGCGGGGGCGGCGCGAAGACGCCGCGGTAATCTGCTATCAGCTACCAAATGTCAGCCGTCACCAATCGCTGAAAGCTGACCGCTGGAAGCTGATCGCTGATCGCTACCCTTTGGACGCCGCTGTCTTCCCGGTGAAGATCTCCTTGAACGCCACCATGAACCGGTCCATCTCGTCGGGGGTGCCGATCGAGACCCGGAGGTGTTCGTTCATCGGCGGGAAGGGCCGGCCCACCAGCACGCCCCGCTTGCGGAATTCTTCGGAGACCGGCGGAATCGGGCGCTTGATGTGCACCATGAAGAAGTTGGTCTCCGACGGGATCGTCGCGTAGCCTAACGAATTCAGTTCGGCGGTGGTCTTCTTACGCAGCTCGAGCGTGACCGCCTTCACCTTCGCCTGGTTCTCGGTGTCCTTGAGCGCGGCCACGCCGCCCCACTTGACCAGGGCATTGATCGTGCCGGTGCTGTAGGGGCGCATCTGCTGGATCAGATCCCGGGGCGCCACGCAGTAGCCGAGGCGCATCCCGGCCAGTGCCGCGATCTTCGAGAACGTCCGGGTCACGATCACCGGACGGCCTTCCATGACGTAGGGCACCGAGGTCGCATACTGGGGGTCGTCCACGAAGTGGTGATAGGCTTCGTCGATCAGCACCGGCATGTCTTCGGGGATGCCGTCGAGGAGCTGGCGGACTTCCTGCTTCGTCACCACCCGCCCGGTGGGATTGTTCGGATTGCAGAGATAGACGAACCCGACGTCGCGATACCGCTTCTTCGTCGCTTTGATGAGCGCGGGGATGTCCTGGCGGTAGTCGTCGAGCAGTGGCAACTCGATCGCGGCCGCGCGGATGCTGGTCGCGTGCTGATAGACCTGCGTGTACGAGGGCTCCACCCCGACGACCTTCTTCCCGCCTTCCAGGAACGTGGTGCCGACCACGTCCAGGATCTCGCCCGAGCCCGCGCCCAGCATGATGTTCTCGGTCTTCACGCCATGGTACCTGGCGATTTCGTCGGTGATGCCACCGTCCGGGTAGCCGTAGCGATTGGCGTACTTGAAGGCCTTGGTCATGGCTTCCATGACGGCGTCGGACGGGCCGTACGGATTCTCGTTGAACGAGAGCTTCGCCAGCTTGTCGTACTCGTCAGGGGTGGTCCGTGCCCGCTGGCCACCCTGGCGGGCCGCGGTCCCCTGCGCCCACAGGTCCACGCTCGGTTTCACGGTCAGGTAGCCGACCGCGGTCGCGATTCCTCCGACGAAGCTGCGGCGGGTTACTTCGTGCTTGGCGGACATGGCACCTCCGGTTGTCCTTCCCCGATGGACCTGCTGGCAACCCTCAACTAACGCTGCGGCGGCGAAACCGTCCAGAGATTCCTCACGTCCACTTCAGATCCTGCTTCGACAACGGCAGGGAGCGAACCCGCTTCCCGGTCGCCATGAAGATGGCATTGCACAGGGCGGGAATCACGGGCGGGAGCGCCGGCTCTCCGAGTCCGGTGACCGGGTTGTCGGTGGTGCGGAAAAACACCTCGATCGGCGGCGCCTGCCGGATGCGCAGCAACGGGAAGGTGTTGAAGTTGGCCTGGACGGCGTGCCCGTTCTCGATGGTGATCTCCTGGCCCAACGCTTCCGCGATGCCGTCGAGCACCGCCCCCTGCGCCTGGCTCTCGGCGTTGCTCGGGTTGATGATCTGGCTGCCGATGTCGCCGGCGACCCAGACCTTGTCGACTTTCACGGAACCGGCCTGACTCACCGTCGCCTGGACCACTTCCGCGAAGTAGCCGCGGTGGCTGAAGTGGAACGCCACGCCCATCCCGGTTCCGCGCGGCAGGGTCTGTTTCCCCCATCCCGACTTCTCCGCCACCAGTTCGAGCACTCCGCGCATCCGCTCGCCGTCGAACGACGGGCCCTGGAATCCGCGGCCGCCCCGGCCGCCCGGATTCTGCGCCGGCGGTGGCGGCGCCGGTTTGTCGGTCGCCAGCATCGCGAGCCGGAACTGCACCGGATCCTTGCCCGCCGCGTGCGCCAGCTCGTCGATGAACGACTGCATGACGAAGGCCACGCCGTTGCTGGTCGGCGCGCGCAACGCGCCGGTGGGGACGCCGAGCGGCATGACCGAGGCGTCGAGGGCATAGTTCACGATGAACGGCTGCGGAAACTCGGTGGCGCCGAGGCTCGCGCTCGACGCGAACCGGTCGCCTTCGCCGAACGAGACGAAGTGGTTCCGCCAGGCGACGAGATTCCCGCTCGCGTCGAGCCCGCCCGTGAGATAATGGAACCCGGCCGGCCGGTAGAAATCGTGCTGGATGTCGTCTTCACGTGACCACAGGAGCTTCACCGGCATGCCCGCCTGTTTGGCGATCGCCGCCGCCTCCACCATGTAGTCGTTGTTCAGCCGCCGGCCGAACCCGCCGCCGCTCCGGGTGAGGTGGACGGTGATGTCGCTCTCCTGCATGCCTAACGTCTGGGCCACCAGCCGGCGGCCGCCAGCCGGTTGCTGCGTCGGCGCCCAGATCTCGAGCTTGCCGTCGCGGTACGACGCGGTGCAGTTCTGCGGCTCGAGCGGCGCGTGCGCGATGAACGGATAGAAATACGCCGCCTCCACCACCTTGGCCGCGCTCTTGAGGGCCGCATCGGGATCGCCGTCCCGGCGCAGCGAGCGCTGCGGGGGTTGCTTCGACAGCTCGGCGGCTTGCGCGGCGAACCCGGCGCTGCTCTGGCTCGCCGTTGCCCCCTCGTCCCAGGTGACCTTGAGCTTCTGGCGCGCGCTCTGGGCCGCCCACCAGGTGTCAGCGATGATCGCCACGCCGCTCAGGAGCCCGTTGAGCGCGGGCGACGAGCCCGCCTCCACCACGAGGGCCTGACGCACCCCGGGGAGCGCCTTGATCTCGTCGAGATTGGCGCTCACCACCTTGCCGGCAAACACCGGGCACTTCTGGAACACCGCGTACCGCATGCCGGGGACCGCGACATCGATTCCGTAGAGCGGCTTGCCGGTCACGATCGAGTGGTTGTCGACACCGGGCACCCGCGTCCCGATGATCCGGAAGTCCTTCGGGTCCTTGAGCTGGACCGACTCCAGGTCCGGCGGCGTGAGGGTTGACGCCTTGGCGATCAGATCGCCGTAGGCCAGCTGTCGGTTGCTGCGGCGATGTCGGACCACACCGGCAGCGGTCTCGCACTCCGATTCCGGAACGCCCCACGTCTGCGCAGCGGCGGTGACCAGCATCGCGCGGCCGGCGGCGCCCACGCGCCGCATCGGCATCCAGTTGGTCGGGGTCGCGGTGCTCCCACCGGCCGACTGCGCCGTGAACTTCTCGGTGTCGAGCGAGGCTTGTTCGATCCGGACGTTCTTCCAATCCACGTCCAGCTCGTCGGCGATCAGCATCGGCAGCGTCGTCTTCATCCCCTGCCCGATCTCGGGGTTCTTGGCGATGATCGTCACCATCCCGTCGGGCGTGAGGCGGATGTACGCGTTAGGCGCGAATTCCGGCGACCCGGACGCCGTGGCCCAGGCCTCGGCCGTGTCGGCCAGGGGCGAATAGCTGGAGAGCAGAATGCCGCCACCGGCAATCGCAGTCACCCGGAGGAAGTCGCGGCGGTTCACGCGGGCTGGGGTCGTCATACCGCCTCCTTCCGCGCCGCTCTCGGCGCCGTATTCGATCCGCGCATGTCGTCAGGCACCCCGCTGCGCCGCGAGTTTCCATCGGTCGCCGCCATCTCGGCGGCGCGGTGGATGGCCTGACGGATGCGCAGATAGGTCGCGCACCGGCAGATGTTGCCGTTCATCGCGCTGTCGATGTCCTGATCGGTGGGATTCGGTGTCCTGGCGAGGAGGGCGGAGGCCGCCATCAGCTGCCCGGCCTGGCAGTAGCCGCACTGGGGGACGTCAACCTCTTCCCAGGCGCGCTGCAACGGGTGCCTGCCGTCGGCTGACAACCCTTCTATGGTAGTGATCTCCGCGCCGGCAACGGTCGAGATCGCGAGCCGGCACGAGTGCACCGCGGTGCTGCCCCGCAGGACCGTGCAGGCGCCGCACTGTCCGATTCCGCAGCCGAACTTCGTCCCCTTGAGATCGAGCACGTCGCGCAGCACCCACAGCAGCGGCGTGTCGGCGGGGACGTCCACGGTGGTGGATTTCCCGTTGACCTTGAACGTGGTGGGCATGGGCGGTACCGCTCCGTATTGTCGGTGGTTCGAAGATATCACTTTTGGAGAGACGGCGCGACGCAGAAGCGCGTCCCCGGATGGTGGAGCCGGCCCCGGCCACAGTCCCGGCAGGACCCCTATCCCTTCCTCACATATCGCTTGAGCGCCCGCGGCCCGACCTCGGCGCCGTAGATGTGGCCCTCGGCATCCACGGCCACGCCTTCCGCCGCGCTCGTTCCCCGCGCGTTCTCGTTAGGATCGGGAATGAAGGCCGTGACCTCTCCGTCCTTCGCGCTCCCGATCCGGATCCCGCGCTTCCACGCCACGTGGGCCGAGTCCACCGACCCCGATTCCGAATCGGCCACGTAGATCGTGTCGTTCCGGTCGATGAAGATCCCGCTCGGCCGGCTGAATTGATACCAGGTATCCAGCAGCGTGCCATCCTGGGTGAAGATCTGGATGCGGTTGTTCCCGCGATCGCCCACGAACAGGCGGCCGCGCGAGTCCATGGCCAGGGCGTGCGGCTGATCGAACTCGCCCGGCCCCGTGCCGAAGTGTCCCCAGGTCGCGACCAGCGCCCCGTTCTTCGAGAACCTGAGGACGCGGGCATTCGGCACGCCGTTGGCCGCGCGCGACGAGTGCCCCTCGGCCACGTAGATGTCTCCGCTCGGCGCCACCAGAACGTCGTTAGGCTGCCAGAAATACCCCGGCTCCCGCGCGCCCCCGGGCGTGCCGAGCGTCCGGAGGAGCGTCCCGTCGGGGCTGAACTCGAAGACCTGATGACCCTTCGGCGCCTCCTGCGCGGCTTCGGCCGCGCGTGTGGCTCCCCCCCGGCCCGCGCCGCGACTGGCGCTGTCGCCGGTCCCCCGGCCGCCCGCCCGACCTGCCCCACCGCGTGCGGCAGTGTCGCCAGCCGCGCCGCCACGTCCCCCACCCCCACCCCCACCGCGCCGTCCGCCGCCGCCGCCCGTGCACGCGCAATCCGTCACCCACACGTTTCCGGCCCGATCCACGAAGATGCCGTGCGGCGAAAGCAGCAGTCCGGCGCCGAACGACGCGAGCAGGTTGCCGTCGGCGTCGAAATGGAGAATCGAGGGAAGATCCGACCCTGCGCAGCTGTTCGCGCCGCAGCGCTCCGCGACCCAGATGCTCTTGCCGTCCGGAGCAATATCCACCGCGCTGGTCGAGCCCCAGGTGCGCCCCGCGGGCATCTTCGCCCACGCTTCGATGGTCTGGTACGGGTTCGGCAGGTCGTTCGTAGGCCGAGGCGCCGTCTGCGCCCGGCCAGTGCTGCCCAGCACGGAGACTGCCGCGGCGGCGGCAACGGTCAGGAACACGACGCGGCGACGATACGGCATCGAAAGGACACTCCTCGAAACGATGTGGACCCGCGACTCAATAACCTGCCCGCGGCTGCGGGCTGCCGGCAAGCGGCGGAACGCCTGCGCCAGGCTGGCGTAGCCTGGTCCCTCGGCACTCCGGGGCCGCTGGCGTGATGGGTCCGGAGCGGACGGCCGGACCGGTGCTCAAGAGTGCGGGGGCGGTCGAGCCTGTGCAATGGCGCGGTTCACCGCCACCTCCCACGAGGCCACGCTTGCCGGATGCATCCATCCACCCCACTATGAGCGCGTGCCGACTGCCGGGTCCCCCCCCTCTCCCCACACGCTCGAGGCGAAGATGTCCCGATTCGTCCGCGGCGCGCTGACCGCCGCCACGCTCGTCCTCACCGTCCCGCCCGGCGCCCTCCGGGCCCAGGGTGGTCAGGAAGACTCCACTGCGCGCGGCGGGCAGCGCGAGCTTCCGCTCGCGCCCACCAAGCCCCTCAAGTTCACCACCGACGAGGGGACCTGGCTCTCGCTCGACGTCTCGCCGGACGGGAAGACCATCGCCTTCGACCTGATCGGTGACCTGTACACGGTCCCCGTGACCGGTGGGAAGGCCACGCGCCTGACGAGCGGGCAGGCCTTCGACGGCCAGCCGCATTTCTCGCCCGACGGGAAGACGATCGTGTTCGTGAGCGACCGGAGCGGATCGGACAACCTCTGGTTCGTCAGTCCCGAGGGCGGGGATCCGCGTCCGCTGACGCGGGAGACGGACCACGGATTCCTCTCTCCCACCTTCACGCCCAACGGAAAGTACGTGGTGGTGTCGAAGGCCATGACCTGGAGCGGCTCGCAGTACGATCTCTGGATGTATCACGTGGGCGGCGGATCCGGTCTCCGGCTCACGGGCTCCGATTCGGCGGGCGGGCGTGGTGGCGCGCCGGCGGGCGGCCGCGGCGGTGGCCCTCCGAACAACTTTGTCGGCCCGGCCGTGTCGCCGAACGAGCGCTACGTCTATGCCGCCATGCGCACCGGCGGTGGCGGCTATAATCAGACCTCGCTCGGCTGGCAGATCGGCATCTTCGATCGCGAGAACGGCCGCACCTTCATCCGGACCGACGCTCCGGGTTCGGGCATGCGCCCCGAAGTCAGTCCCGACGGCAAGTGGCTCACCTACGCCACCCGCGTCGATTCCCTCACGGTGCTCATGATCCGCGACCTGGCATCGGGCGACGAGCACGTGCTGGTGCCGAAGATCCAGCGCGACGATCAGGAATCGCGCTTCAGCCGGGACCTGGTGCCGCCGTACGCGTTTCTGCCCGACAGCAAGTCTCTGGTCATCGGGCATCACGGGCATCTGTGGCGCGTGAGCGTCCCCGACGGGCGCGAGACGATGATCCCGTTCAGCGCCGATGTCGACCAGATGATTGCCGGAGCCATCAAGGAGGAGTATCCGTTCAACGACACCACGCTGGTGGTGCGGCAGATCCGGGACGAGGAGCCATCGCCCGACGGCAAGCGGCTGGTCTTCACCGCGCTCGACCGGGTCTGGCTGATGGACCTGCCGAACGGAACGCCCCGCCGGCTGGTGCCCACCGGGGACGTTGGGGAGTTCGATCCGGCGTGGTCGCCGGACGGACGGTACGTGGTCTTCGTGACCTGGAACGATGCCACCGGGGGCGATGTGTATCGGGCGTCCACCACCGGTTCCGGGGCGCCCGAGAAGCTGACGACCCAGTCGGCGTTCTACGCCTATCCGGTCTACTCCCCCGATGGGGCCCGACTGGTGGTGAATCGCGGTCCCCGGGCGATGCGCCGCGGCCGGGACGAGCTCGAGGCGCCTAACGCGCAGGCGGTTTCGGTGGAGCTCATGTGGATGCCGGCGGGCGGCGGCGCGCTCACCGACATCGCGCCCGTCAACTCTCCGGTGCGGCCGCACTTCGTTACCAGCGACCCGGAGCACATCTATCTGAGCATCGGCGGTCTGGAGCGGATGCGGTTCGACGGAACGGATCAGAAGACCATCCTGCGGGTGGGTGGAGGGGGCCGTGGTGGTGGCGGCGGCGGAGGAGGCGGCCGGGGCGGCGACGTGACCATCTCGCCCGACGGAGCGCGCGCGCTGGTGGCGTCGAACACGCACGTGTACGTGATCGAGGCGGTGCCCGAAACGGGCAACCCACCCACGATCAACGCGACCAATCCCGGCCAGTCCCAGGTGCCCGTTCGGCAGATCACCACCGTGGGCGGCGAGTTTCCCGCCTGGACCCACGACGGCCGTCAGGTGCTGTACTCGTTAGGTCATTCGCTCTTTACCTACGACCTGGCGGCGGCCGAGGCCGCCGTCCATGACTCCACGACCCGCGCGGACTCCATCGCCAGAGCCGGACGTGGCGCGCGCGGCGGGGGAGCCGGGGGCGGGCGCGGCGGACGCGGAGCGGGCGGGGGCCCGTCGGCGCCGCCGATCTACGAAGCGGAGCGCCACGACGTTCTCATCACCGTGAAGAAGGACCGGCCGAGCGGAAGCGTCGTGCTTCGGGGCGCCCGCATCATCACCATGAAAGGCGATGAGGTCATTCCCCGTGGCGACATCGTGGTGACGAACAACCGCATCGCGGCCGTCGGACCCTCGGGGAGCGTGCGCATCCCGGCGGGGGCCCGGGTGATCAACGTGGCGGGGAAGACCATCATGCCAGGCTACGTGGACATCCACGCCCACATCTGGCCCGCGTTCGGCGTGCACAAGTCGCAACCGTACGAGTATCTCGCCAACCTGGCATACGGCGTGACCACCACCCGCGATCCCCAGACCTCCACCACCGACGTCCTCTCGTACGGTGACATGGTGGAGACCGGCGAATTCATCGGACCGCGCATCTACGCCACCGGCCCCGGCGTGTTCGCACAGGCCAACATCCGCACGCTGGACGACGCACGAACGGTGCTCAAGCGGTACTCCGAGTTCTACTTCACCAACACCATCAAGCAGTACATGACCGGCGATCGCCGCGTGCGACAGCTGGTATCGATGGCGGCTCGGGAGCAGCACCTCATGCCCACGCTCGAAGGGGGGCTCGACTTCAAGAAGAACCTCACCGAGGCGATGGACGGCTATTCGGGGAGCGAGCACACGCTCCCGATCGCGCCGCTGTACAAGGATGTGCTTCAGCTGTTCGCGACGACCGGCGGCGATACGTGGACCCCGACGCTGATCGTGCAGTACGGCGGCCCGTGGGCGGAGAACTACTGGTATGAAACCACCGACGTGCTGAACGACCCCAAGCTGAACCACTTCACGCCGCGGTCCGTGGTCGAGGAGAAGGCGTCACGCCGGCCGGGATGGTGGGCGCCCACGCAGTGGTCGTTCCAGCTCTTTGCGGAGCAGGCCGCGAAGGTGGTGGCAGCCGGTGGACGAGTGGGACTCGGGAGCCACGGCCAGCTTCAGGGACTCGGCGCGCAGTGGGAGATCTGGAACATCGCGTCAGGCGGAATGCCGCGACACGACGTACTGCGGGTGGCGACGATCTTCGGTGCCGAGGCAATCGGCTTGGCGAAGGAGCTGGGGTCGCTGGAAGCCGGGAAGCTGGCCGACCTGCAGGTGCTCGACAAGAACCCGCTCGACGACATCAGGAACACCAACACCATCCGGTACGTGATGAAGAACGGGCGGCTCTACGACGGCAGCACGCTCGACGAGATCTGGCCGCGGCAGAAGCAGTTGGCCGGGCTGTGGTGGTGGAGTCAGGCGGCCAACGGGCAGGGAGGGAAGTAGCTCGCGCGACCGCTGCTTGACTGCTGATTTGCTGATCGCTGGCTGCTGACCACTGACCACTGAAGTCTGATGCGCCCTTCCTGTTCGAGACCGGTACGCCGGTCTCGAACAGGAAGGGGCGCAACCCGCTATGCGTTGCGATCCAGGCAGCCCTTGAAACTCGGGTTGTTCAGCTCGTCGGTGGTGATCGGCATGTTCACGTCCGAGCCGTATAGCGACCCCGGCGCCTTGAACCACTGCCCACTCGGGAAGACGTGGTCCGCCGTGCGACTGTACTGGCGGATCAGCCGCCGCAGGTCGCCCAGCCGTTGGCCACGCGCGAACGCCCAGAACGCCTTCTTCTCGGAAGAACAGATTGATTGCCGCGTCACCCGCTGCAGGCGTCGGGAGGTCCGCCATCACTGGCGTGTCGACGACGCCGAGGTTCTGCGGTTCAGCCCGGAGCGCGTTCAGGATCGTCATCATCCCGTCAACGTCGTTCGCCTGGAGCTTCGCCTCCGCCTCGATCAGTCGCGCATCGATACCCGATACTACCGGCACGGGATCGGTACGTCCCCAGAGATTCTGAAAAACCCAGTCGGTGGAGGTGTCGAAGCCCTTGCCCTTCGACGAATTGAGGGTCGAGCCGCTTACCGGGACGCGGGGATCGCCGGCCGAGGCAAAGGGAATCGCGTTGTCGATGATGCCGCCTATGTCGAAGCTGTCGCCCACCGTCCAGCGCTTGGCGCTGGTGTTCAGACTCCAGATCTGGTTGTTGCCGCCGGTGAGCGAGAACGTGGACCGCCACTGGAAGCTGGTGGCGACGCCGGCCACGAGGGTCGCGGCTTCGCTGAACTTGCCCTGGTCGACCAGCACACGCGCCTTCACTATGGTTGCCGCGTTCCTGACCGACACGGCAAGCGTATCGGTCCCCGTGGAGGCGGCCAGCGCCGAGTCCAGATGGGTGATGGCCACGGCGTAGACTTCGGCATTCGTCAGGGGTGGACCGTACACCGGCGCCCCCGTCGAGGCATCGCTGAGCGGGATGCCGTTGCAGAAGTCCTCGGCCAGCTGCATTTCGGCAAACCCGATGATGAAGTACATCTGCCCGATCCCCGCCGCCGGGTCCGGCTTGTACGTGACCAGCGCGTCGAGGGCTTCGCGGGCGTTCGTGCGCACCCGGTACAACGTCCGCAGCATGCCCTGGATGTTGGCGTTGTTGTCGGTGATGGAGCGTTGATCGGTTTCGTTCCGCTGCAGGAACGTGTCGGCCGACTTCCACTCGTCGGTCATCAGGCCGCCGAGGAGCCAGGAGCTTTCACCCCCGGCGTTGGAATCCCGGAACCGCGCCAGCGCGCCGATGCGCAGCGCGTCGGCGGCGTCCGGGGAATTGATCGTCGCAGGTTTGATGATGTCCGGGTCGTCGGCGGCGAGCAGGTCGTTCTTGAACTGCGCGCAGGCGGCCAGCGCCAGCGCGGTGCTGGTCAGGGCTCCCGCAACGACGAGCCGGCGCATCGAAATGGTCGTAGGCATGTGAGTGAGTGCCGGCAAGGGTTAGTAACGGACGTTGAGACGGAGCGTGTAGTACCGCGGTGGCGCCGCCGTGAGCAGGGTCGACTGCGTGTTGCCCTGGCTGTAGTTCTGCTCGGGGTCGGTCGCCGTCCAGTCGGTGAACACGTGGAGATTGCGAATGCCGAACGTGATGTTGGCGCCGCGACTGCGGAAAATCCGCGACGCCACGAAATCGCCGAACGTGTAGGTCGCCGACAACTCGCGAATCCGCCAGAACGTCAGCGGCTCCATGTAGCCGGTCTGCGTGCGATCGCTGGTGAAGCGGTTGGCGATGCCGCGCGCCTGGCGCCAGAGCGGTGCATCAAAGCTGGTGATGTCGAAGCAGCCGTTGCTGCGCTGCTGGCACAGGAACTGCCCTTCGGAGTTCTGCACCCGATACCCGCCCTTGTAGTCCGTCAGCACCGTCAGGCGCAGGCGACGGCTCAGGAGGTCGAGCGAATTCGTGAGCGAGATCTCGTTGCGCGGCTGCGAGTAGCCGAGGAACTTCTGCGCCGTATCGGCGCTGCCACCGTTCACGTGCACTTCATCGGGCGTGATAATGCCGTCCTTGTTGTCGTCCGCCCACGTGTACGGTCGCTCCCAATAGCCGTTGAGCGGATAGCCGGGTATCTGGCGCGTCGTGGTGCCGATGATCGGCGGGACGTCGGTGCCGGCCGGCGTCTTGCCCAGCGTTACCAGCTTGTTGCTGTTGTGCGAGAAACTGAACGTCACGTCCCACGTGATGTTGCGCGTATCGAACGGTGTCGCGTTGAGCTGGCTCTCCCACCCCCAGTTCTTTACCGACCCGAGATTCGTCCGCTGGCTGGTAGACGATGAGCCGGCCGACGGCGCGATCGTCAGGTTCACCAGTGCGTCCTTCGACACCTTGCTGTAGTACGTCACATCGAGGCTCACTCGGTTCCCCAACAGCCGCGAGTCGAAACCGCCTTCCCACTCAGTCGACCGCTCCGGCTTGAGATCCGCGTTCCCGAGCTGATTCGACCGCAGCCCGCTGATGTCCGTGTTCCCGATGTTGGTCGTCACCACCGAGAACGTCCGGAGTGCGTCGTTGGGTCCGGGCTGCACGCCCGATGCCCCGACCGCCGTCCGGAGTCGCAGCTCATTCAGCCACGAGATGCGCGGGAAGAAGTTCTCGTCCGACAGGAGCCACGACACCGACGCCTTCGGGTAGTAGACGCGCTGGAACTTCGTGCCGAACGCGCTGTTCTGGTCGGTGCGGATCGCCGCGGTCAGGTAGAGCCGATCGCGAATGGCCGCGTCCTCTTCGACGTACAGCCCAAGCGTCTTGGTCAGCGTCGTGGAGTTGTCGGCGTTCGGGATCGTCCCGGCCCCCGGCGTCTCCGCGCCCGGCGGAAGCTGCGAGCCCTGCGCCGAATTGCTGAAATCGCTGAACTCCCCGAACTGGGTGCCGACGATCGTCTTCAGGTTCACCCAGCCGGCTGCCTGCCAGGAGCTCGCGCTGGTGATATTCGTGGTGATGTTGCGGATGTTCGCGCGCGCATCGGAGGCCCGCCCTTCGCGGTTCGTTCCGAAATTGGCGCATTGCTGGAATCGGCAGAGGACTTCGTTGACGCGGTCCGACAGATCCACGCCGACATCAGCCCGGTTCTCCATCCAGGAGAACGGCCGCCAGTCGGCGTTCGCACTGGCAATCCCGCGCTGCACGTTCTGCGAGACCTCGTCCTGGAAGATTTCCGCCGGGGTCGCGAAGGCGTACCCGCGCAGCTGTTGTCCCAGGTTGCCGATCCCGCTGTACCCCGGGCCCGATCCCTTCCACCCCGGGCCCATGTCGCCGTTGTACCAGAAGCTGTTGACGTTGTTGTCGACCTGCGGCAACCGCTGATTGCTGCGAATGAAGTTCGTGTTGAGCGAGAGGTCGAGCTGCGGCGTGACGGAAGCACTGAGGTTCGAGCGGAACGACACTTTCTGTAGCGTGTTCGGCTGCTTCCAGGCATCCGGAAGGCCGGCTTTCAGCGTGTCGAGGCGCAGCCGTGAGAACTCGGGCATGCTGAACACGCCGATCTCGTTCTCCAGGTCGCCGCTGGTGAAGTACCGCACGACGTCGGTGCCGCCACGAATCTGCAGACCGAACAGATTGCGGTTCCCGACGTCGATCGGCGTCGTCTCCGGATCGTGCCAGAGGTCCAGCACCGCCACGCTGTCCTTCACACACGACCCATCGGAGACGTCCTTCAGGAAACAGGTGCGCGCCTTTGTGGGCGTGGCGGGAGAATGCCCGAGAATCGCGTACTGGACCGGATAGTTGTTGTAGTCCTTGATCAGCCCACCCTCGGCAAACGTCGTCCACTCGGCACGGCCCGCGCGGCCCTTCTTCGTGGTGATCACGATGACGCCGTTGGCGGCGTCGGTGCCGTAGAGCGTCGCCGCTGAGGGCCCCTTCACGATCTCGATGTTCTCGATTTCATCCGGACTCAGGTCGTTCACCCGATTGTCCGAGGTGCCGCCAACATTGAGGCCGCCGTTGCCCGACGTCATGCGAATGCCATCGATGACATAGATGGGATCATTCGACAGCGACAGCGACGCGGTACCACGGATGCGCACGCGGCTACCGGCGCCCGTCATGTTCGACGGCAGCACCTGTACCCCCGGGCGCCTTGGCGACAAGCAGATCGCCCATCGAGTTGATGGGTGTTGTCGATACCTTCGACGCCGCATCGACCGAGCTCACGGAGTTTCCGAGCTCCACGCGGCGCACCTCGCCGGTAGCGGTTGTGACGACCGGCGCCAGCGTCAACGGAATCTGCTGCAGCGCGAAGGTGACGCTCGCCTGCTGGCCCGCCGAGACGTTGAGCGACTTCTTCTGCTCGACGAATCCCACGCGAATCACGCGCACCACGCGAATCCCGGCGGGCACGTTGCGGACGGTGGCATCGCCCTCCTGATTCGTCAGGCCACCGAGCGTGGTCCCCACGATCGAGATCTGGGCCTGGTCCACTGGAGCGCTGGTTCGCGCATCAGTGACTTTGACTGTCACAGACCCTGTTTGGGCGGATGCCCGGATCGGCGCGATGATGAGGAATGCGAGCAGGGAAAGACCTGCTGACCACCATGCTGATCGCACGCTGGACGACATCGTTGCCTCCGACGCTGGGGGGGAGCGGTCTGCCTGTCGGGTGCCTGGGGCGGCGACCGACGGACGGCTCGCAACAGAGTGCTAACGGCCCGTGTAGCGGCAATAGCTTCTCACCCGAAATGTTCGGATGTCAAGCCTTCGGCTGCGAATCAGTCGTTTGGTCCCTGTTCCTGGACTGGCGTCCCTCGGGCGCCCGATCGGGTGGGATCCCTCCAGCACCCCTCCCGACTCGAGCGCCTGTTCCCGGGAATGGACGGTCGACTCTGGCGACCTATGCCAGTCCCGTCCTGGTGGCGCCGCCGTCCGTAGTCGGCCGGTTTTCGGGCCGGGCAATGAGGCGCCACACGGTGGCGGCGTCGTCGCGCTTCGGAGCAACGCGCCTGGCGGCCTGCTACTGCCAGCGCATTTCCTCGCGCGTCACGCGGATGTTGTGGCGCTCGAGGGAGGGGAAGACCAGCTCGTAGGGGACATCGAGAGGCGTGAGCACCCCCCGCTTCGGCAGCGCGCCGCGGAGAATCAGTTGCGCCCCCAGGCTCAGAGTGTAGCCAACCGTCCGCTGCATGGAACTGAACCCAGTGCCGAAGTCCCGGCGGTCGACCAGGTCGTAGACCACCCGGACGCGTTCTTCGGCGCCGGTTCGAGGCTTCGGCGACCCCGCGCCGTGGACGGGGCCATCCGCGACCTCGTGCCCGCTACGCGGCCCTGTCGAAGCGCGCGTTCCCCGAACGTCCACGCGCACGAAGGTCAGGTCAGCCTCGCGCTCCCCATACTGGAACTGTGGCTGAGATGCGAGCACGGCCGAGACGAAGGTCGCGGGAGATACCAGCGTGTCTCCCACGGTGACCGGGCGCTCGTCCAGGAAGCCGCACTTCACCATCGTGTCCCAGAAAGCGCAGTGCCCGGGCAGTCGACCGGTGTACCGTCCCATCTCGCGCACCTGGTCGCGGATCCCGAACAACTCCGCGTAGTGCACGGCGTCGCCGTTGGGGTAGCACTCGAGCGGCGCTTCGATGGCCGGAACGTCGAGGCGGTGCACGTGCTGCGGTTCGAAGATGCGCGTGGCCTCGACGGTCACGACCTCGCCGCCTGCGATGAGGCGCGCGGGCCTGTGGTAGGATCTCATGACCCCCAGCGCGGACCACGAGAACCTGTACTTCAGCGGATTGTCGCGCGCCCCCGGCGCCGGAATGCCGGCGCCGTAGGCGCTGAACTCGCGCACTGCGTCCACCTCGCTCAGCGCTCGCGTGCCGAGCACCAGGTCGAGGCCGGGGTCCAGGCCGAATTCGGTGAGGATGATGATCCCCTTCCGCTTCGCCATGCGATCGACCTCGCGCACGGCGGCGCGCGCTGCGGCGATCTTCGCAGGATCGGGTTCGCCCGGTGAAACGAAGTACATGCTGCTCACGAGGCTCACGCCGCACTCGGCGGCCAGGCGGCCCATCGGGAGCGCGAAGTGGCCGGGCAGGGCTTCCACCACGACATCGGCGCCGCGCATCAGCGCGGCAGCAGCTACTTCGTCGCGCGCGTCGACAATTCGACCCGACACGCGGTCAGGTTGGTATGCGTGGAGAAGCTCCCGCAGCGACGGGTCGCTGTCCGCCACGACCACGTGGCCGACGTCGGGTGCGCGCGCGAGATCGTGGAGCGCGGCCTTGCCCTGCATGCCCGCGCCCAGCAGCAGCACCCGGGCGCCGTTCGCCCGCGCGCTACTGGCCGATGTCGAATGCGGACCCACCGAACGATCGGCAGAGTGGGACTCGCTTCTTCCGCGCTGCATCGGCGCTCTGCGCGACGCCTACCTCGCCGCGACCACCGGCGCGGTGCTCGCGAATTTCGTCCACGGCCCGGCGGGCATGTCGCGCAGGAGCCCGGACATCCACTGATACTCGGCGTGCTGCGCCAGAAAGGCATCGGCCTTGAAATCGCCGCCGCACAGATGACCGGTCGATGCCCAGAGCCCCATGCCGTCGATCATCGAGGCGTCCGCGACCTTGGCCTGCACCGTTCCACCGGGGAAGTACGGCGCCCAGTTCCACTCGGCGATACCGCGCGGTGAGTCCTCGACGGTGCCACAGAGGCTGCGCTCGCTCGGTCCATCGCCCTTGGTGATCACGTCGTAGCGGTCGGACTCGAAGGCCTTCGCCACGTCGATGTCGATCTTCCCCTTCTGTTCGGCCATCAGCTGATTCCATCGCGTGTGCCGCGCATTGGGCGAGTTCCCCGTCTTCGTGTAGTCGAAGGTCGTTTCCTCCCGCGCCAGCTTCGGCTTGACGGGGAAGTTGGAGCCGACGAAGAAGCCGTTCTTGGTACTGTCCACCGTCCAGTTCTTCAACCCCAGCTCGAGGAGCGCAATCTCGCCAGTCTTGTTGTCGCCGATGAGCCAGTCGTTCGCGTACCCGCCGTTGTTGCGATCGGTCATCGTGCGGACGTAGTCACCGATCGACTCGGCGTACTGCAGGGCTTTTCGCGATCGATAGAACTCGGGGGTGCCGGTGGTGTCGAAGCCGGCGAACCCCGCGATGGTAGTTTCGGTGATCACAATGCCGGCGTCGTTCATGCCGAAGTCGTCGGCGCTCGTAATGACGCCGGGGAGGCCGTCCATCAGGATCCGGTGACCGTGGGTGGGTTCGATATCGAAGACGATGTTCCAGCGCTCGCCGGTGATGTAGTCGGTCCAGGCGTTGTGGCCGATCACGATCCGGTGATCGGTGGTCCAGTCGCCGGTCGCGATGAACGCGCTGCAATTGCCCGGCGCCTTGGTGCTCGCTGGCTGGCCCTGCTGTGCGTCAAGCCACGGGACGTAGTAGCCCGGCAGTTCCTCGATGGCGTTCAGCGCGACGATATCCCAGCGATCGGCGGCAACCTGGCGCGCGGCGAGGCCCGCTACGATTCCGTCGATTTCGGCCTGGTACTCGGAGTCGATGCGGGGCCACAGCATGGTCTGCGCCGCATTTCTATAGAAGGCCCAGTCGCGCTTCGAGGTGTGCTCGAGGAGCGGTTTCTCCACTCGCAGCAGGTCCGCGATCTCGTCCGACAGCAGGTATCCGTGCTGGAAGCCGATCTGGGACGGCGTTCCGGCGAGGTGAATCTGAATCCAGCCGCCGCTGGTGGAGCGGGAGCTTCCGGCGAGGCGCGGGTCGGCGACCGGAGCATTGCGGGGCGCGCACGCGAGCGCTACGAGCACCAGGGCCGCGAGAGTAGCAGGGGTGGAAAGACGGCGCACGATGTCCTCCCTGAAGGGGAACGAGTCCGGCGGCGTCCGCGCCCCGGCCGCGTGATTTGCGACGGACGACGCCAGGCGGCGCGGTCGTCCACCTGAGAATAGCTCGGCGACCGGAGAACGCGAGAGGCCGAAATTGGGGTCAGACTCGAATTCTCGGAATTCGAGTCTGACCCCAATTTCGCTCCGATCGGCTGGCCCGGCCTAATCGGTCCGCGCCGGATCCTTGTGCACGACGAGCGTGGTGGTGCGCTCCTCCCCGTTCACGCTGAGCTTCACCGTGTAGATGCCCGGCGGCACGAGCGGCATCGCGTTACCGCGGCCGCCGCCGCCTCCGCCACCGCGCACACCGCCCGCGCGACCGGCACCGCCTTCGCCGCCCGCACCCGCGCCGCGTCCACGGGCCACAGCCGCCGAATCGCGCGGCGGCGGCGCGCGGAGATTCCACCACACGCGGTTGATGCCAGCCTCCGCCGGACCGGCCAGCGTCCGAAGCGGCGCGCCCTTGTCGTCCGCAATCGTCAGGCGCGCGCTGTCGCGCGACGACGCACTCACGTAGTAGCTGATCGCCGCGCCGTAGGGCGGATTGTGTCCCGCGTGCGACGGCGTGTCGAATTCCGTGGCAAAACTCTCAGTGGTCGTGGGCGGCCGCAGCTCGTACTCGTACGCCGGCCGCGGATCGAACAGGTGCGCGCGTTCGGCGAGTACCTCCTGCGTGAGTTGTTGCAGCGGCGCGATGTCGTCGAGAATCCAGAATCCCCGGCCCCAGGTGGCGACGACCAGATCGTCGAAGTCTTCCTGGACGACCATCCACGCGATGGGCGTGTGCGGAAGGTTGTTCTGGAGTGGTAACCAGTGCGCGCCCTCGTCCACGGTCACGTAGAGCCCGTTCTCGGTGCCGAGGTAGAGCATGCCCGCCCGGCGCGGATCCTCGCGCACCACGCGCGCGTATGCGAAGACGTCCTGCGGGATCCCCGCGCCGATCGACTTCCACGTGCGACCATAGTCCCTGGTCACGTACACGTACGTGGCGTTGTCCACCGCACGGTGGCGATCGACCGAGATGTACGCGGTGCCCGGGTCATGATGCGACGGTTCCACGCACCAGATGAACCCCCACGGCGGCAGGCCCGCGATGTTCGCGGTGACATTCATCCAGTGCTTTCCTCCGTCCCGGGTGACGCTCACCACGCCGTCGTTGCTCCCCGTCCAGATCACGCCGCGCTCGATGGGCGATTCGGCGATCGCGATCAGCGTGCCCGGGACGTCCTGGGTCTCGGGCCACAGGCCCGGCGGGATGATCTGCTTGCTCTTGTCGTTGGTGGTGAGGTCGGGCGAGATCTGCCGCCACGTCTGGCCGCCGTCGTCGCTCTCGTGCACGAACTGGCTCCCGGCGTACACGCGATGCGGGTCGTGGGGCGACATGGCCAGCGGGATGGCCCAGTTGCGGCGGAACGGCCGGTCGGCGACCGATCCACCGCGTCCACCGCCCCCGCCAGCTCCTGCTCCTCCTCCTCCTCCACCGCCCCGCGTCCGGACGGCCACGGCCCCGCACCCAGGTTGAGGCCCGTGCGCATGTCCATGTGCTCGACGTTGTTCGACGTGCTGGCCCACACGATGTTGTCGTCGAAGGCATCGGGAATGACCCAGCCGCTTTCCGCGCCGATGGTCCAGACCCACATGTCGGGCGGGATGATGCCGGTCCCCTCGGGCAGCGACGGCACACCGCTGCTCTGGATCAGGCTGTTGCTGGGGCCGCGATACGATGGGCCGTCCTGCCGGCTCCCGTAGACGTTGTACGGATTGCGGCGATCCACCGCCACGCGGTTCACCTGCGCGTCAGGCAGCGACACGTGAAACCACGAGCGGCCGTGGTTGGACGAGATGTTCACGTACCGGTCGTTCGCCACCAGGATGCGGTTGGCGTTGGTGGGATCGAACCAGATGTCGTGGTGATCGGGAAAATTCTCGGGGATGATCGTGGTCGTCCTGCCGCCGTCGGTCGAGTGATAGAGAGCCTGGGCGAGGAAGTAGACGTCATCGGGGTTGTCCGGTGAGACGCCCAGCCGGCCGAAGTACCGCGCGCGGCGGTTGATCGCCGCGTCCTTGCTGGCCACGACCCAGTTCTCACCGCCGTCGTCCGAGCGCCAGAGGTTGCCCTGGTCCGCCGTTTCCATCAACGCGTACACCCGCTTCGGATTGCTCGGCGCGATGCCGATGGTGATGCGGCCGAGCGGCGGGTGGGGGAGCCCGTGTCCCTCGAGGCGGCGCCAGGTGGTACCGCCGTCGCGGGACATGTAGATGCCGCTCCCCGGACCACCGCTCTCGCTGTACCACGGATGAATGACCAGTTGCCAGGTGGCCGCGAACACCACCTGCGGGTTTGCCGGGTCGACGATGACGTCGATCGCTCCCGTATTCTCATCGACGAACAGCACGCGCTTCCACGTGCGGCCGCCGTCGGTGGTTCGGAAGACACCGCGCTGCTGCTGTGGGCCGTAGCAGTGGCCCATGGCCGCGACGAAGACGATGTTGGCGTTGTGCGGATCGATCACCACCCGACCGATGCGACCCGTGCTGTCGAGCCCCATGTGCGTCCAGGTCTTCCCCGCGTCGGTGGACCGGTACACACCGTTGCCGATCTCGATGTTCGGGCGGATGTTCGGATCGCCGGTCCCGGCCCACACCACATCCGGATTCGAGCGCGACACGGCGAGCGCACCGATCGACGCCACGATCTGTCCGTCGAAGACCGGTCGCCAGTGCAGCCCGGCGTCGTCGCTCTTGAAGATTCCGCCGGACGGCGTCCCGGCGTAGATCACGTTCGGATCGCCCGCCACGCCGGCGACCGCGTTGACGCGATTGCCGGGCGGGCCGATGTAGCGATACTGGAGCGACTGGTACGTGGCGGGGCCAAGGGACTGGGCGGCGACGGTAGTGGCGACGAGCGTCGCGCCGATAGCCGCCAGTGATGCTGTCGTCCTGCTGATGCCGCGGGATGCGCGCGTCATGCACTGCTCCGATGGAGTTTTCGATCGGGAATCTGAGGGTCGGAAACCCGGACGCCAGACGACAGGGTGCGGAGGAGGGCCGAGCGCGGCGATCATCTTCGGCCGCGGCATTCTTGCCGTTCCAGACGACAGTCCGGAAACTGCCTGGTTCCGGCGCGAACCCACACGGCGCTCAGCTCATCCGGTCCGCCAGCGCCTTCTTCACCGCGTCACTTGCCTTGAAGATGCCGTGCACCTTCACCGACTCGATGGTCGCGCGTGCGAGCTGCGGCGTCACGTCGTCGGCGATCGACAGCAACCCCACCACACGAAGCGAAAGGCGCTCATTCGCGTCGCGACTGCGCTCCAGGGCCTTGCGGCCGTAGGCGAGCGCCCCGACGACTGCCGCGTGACGGACCGCCGTCTCACGGACCACATCGGCATGCTTGGCGAGCTGGTCGTGGATGGCGACCCGTATGAACTCGCTGCGGTTGGCGTAGAACCCCTGCTCGACCAGGAGCTCGATCTGGCCGAGGTCGACCGCGCCGAGGTTGGTGGTGAGCTTCTCCATGTCTGCCATGATGACCCTCCGGGATAACTCCCACGACCATCCGATTGGATGGTGCAGGGAATCTGCCTCCCTGTTGCCAACGCGTCAAGGGGCGCGGTTCGCCTGCGAGGGCGCCGCGCGAGCGTTCCCGCCTGAAGCGATCGGTGTGTCGCGACCGCGCGCGGCTCCGCCTACGGCACGACCCGGATCGGCGGCGCGAGAATCCTCGGCATGCCCTCGAGCAGCGTGTTGATCTTCGCGATCCGGCCGGCGACGATCGCGTCCAGTCGCGCCTGGGCCTGATCGGTCTCGGTCTTGAGCTCACCGGCGCGCGAGGTTTCGCCCGCGGTGGGAGCACGGGCGCCGCGCGAGACCATCCCCGTCACCGACTGCACTTCCTCGCGCAGTCGCGGATACTGCCGATAGCCCAGCCCGGCCAGCGGGCGCGCGAGGACGGAGTCCCGGAAGTGGGTGAGATCACCGATGGCGCCGGTGACCTCCGTCAGGGCGGCCGGAATGGACTTGTTGGTGCTGTCGGACGCCAGCGCCGCCTGCGTCGCCGTGAGCTGACGCGTGAGGTCGTCGATCGCGTTGATGATGTTGTTCACGCGGACACCGAGCGCTTGCATCTCTCGCGCCGACGCGATCTGCTGGCTGAGCGCGGCCGCTGTGGTCTCGAAGCGCGGATCGCCCTCGACCGTCACGTCCCTGGAAAGGCGCTGGGATCCGGCGACGAGGGTGACCGTATACACGCCCGGGAGCACGTCGATGCCGCCGCCGCCGCGTCCACCGCGTCCTCCACGCCCGCCGGGTGCCGGCCCGGCTTCGCCGCCTCCCGCGGCACCACCGGCTCCGGCCGCGCCGCCCGTCGGCGCACCGGCACCGGCTGCGCCGCCCGCCGGCGCACCGGCACCGCCGCCGCGCGCACCGCGGCCGCCACGTCCACCACGACCGCCGGCCGCCGCCACCGGCGCCTCATAGCTGAGGTTCCACGTCACCCGATTCAGCCCGGCCTGGCCGGTCGCGCTCACGTGATCCACCACGCGGCCGCCGTTTTTTTCCGTCACCGTGATCGCGGCACGCTGCGGCGACTTCAGGTAATAGGTGATGATGGCGCCGTTCGGCGGATTCTCGCCGCGCCACACCTTCTGCCCGGCGTTGCCCTCGCGATTCCACAGGTTCCAGTTGGTCGCGGCGCGCAGGTCGAACAACGTCGCTTCGCTCGCCACTGCGGCATTCAGATTCTGGAGCCACGCGATGTCGTCCAGGATGTAGAGACCGCGTCCGTGGGTCGCCATCAGCAGGTCGTTCTCGCGCGGATGCACCTGGATGTCACGCACCTGGAGCACCGGCAGGTCACCGCGCAGCGAGTACCAGTGCGCGCCCCGGTCCCACGACGCCCAGGCGCCCATCTCGGTGCCGATGTACAGCAGGTTCCGGTTCCGGCGATCTTCTCGCACCACGTGGACCCACGCCGTCGACTGCGGCAGGTCGCCCATGATTGGCTTCCACGTCCGGCCGAAATCGGTCGTCATGTACGCGTACGGCGAATAGTCGTCATCCTGGTGATGGTCCGCGGCGACGTAGGCAGTGCCCTCGTCGAAGTGCGAGGCCTCGACCGTCGGGATCCAGGCGTTCGGCTTGAGGCCCGGCACGTTGGTGAACACGTTCGACCAGGTCTTCCCGCCGTCACGCGTCACCTGCACGTTGCCGTCGTCGGTGCCCACCCAGATGAGATTCGGGTTGAGCTCCGAGACCGCGATCGAGATGATCGTGCAGTGAAACTCGGCGGCGGTGTTGTCCACCACGATCGGGCCGCCTGACGACTCCTGCTTGGCCGGGTCGTTGGTGGTGAGATCGGGCGAGATCACCTGCCACGACTGGCCGTGATTGGTGCTCTTGAAGAGCACGTTGCCGCCGAAGTACACCGCGCCCGGCTCCTTCACCGACACGGCGATCGGCGAGTTCCAGTTGAAGCGGTACTTGTGGCCGATCATCGCGTCGCCCACCGATCCGACGCGATTGGGATACGGATAGATCTGCTTCTGGATCCCCGAACGCATGTCGGTCACGTAGATCATGCCGCCCTGCGCGTCGGAATAGACGATGTTGGGGTCCGCGAGGTCGGGAACGCCCTCGAATCCATCACCACCCGAGATCGTGAACCAGTCGGTCTTGCCGATGCCGCCGTACACGCCGAGGCTTGGCCCGCACCACGTGCCGTTGTCCTGCAGCCCGCCGCAGACCATGTACGGCTTCCGCATGTCGTAGTTGATGTGGTAGAACTGGGTAAACGGGAACGTGTTCTCCACCTCCCACGTGCGGCCGCCGTCGAAACTCTTCTGCCACCCGCCGTCGGATCCCTCGAGGATGCGCTTCGGATCGGCGGGATCGATCCACATCGCCTGGTGGTCGCCGTGGACGCCCTGCGCGATCGTCCGGAAGTTCGCGCCGCCGTCCTCCGACAGGTTCAGGGAGCCCGAGAGGGAGAAGATCCGGTTCGCGTTGGAGGGATCGACGCGGATGTCGGAGTAGTAGAACGGCCGGAAGTTGATGTTGGGGTCGCGGTTCACCGTGCGCCACGACGCGCCGGCGTCGTCGCTGCGCCAGAGCTCGCCCTCAGTCTTCGTTTCGCTCACCACGTAGACGACGTCGGGATCACTCGGCGCGACCGCGATCCCGATGCGGTCCATGTCGCCGCGAGGGAGGCCGCGCCGCACGTTCGCGCCCGAGAGGCGCTCCCAGCTGTCGCCGCCATTGACGGTCTTGTACACTGCCGTGTTGCCGCCACCGGATTCCAGGTGCCACGCCCAGCGACGGTAGGTATACATGCCGGCATAGGCGATGTTGAAGTTGTGCGGGTCGACGGCCACGTCGGAGCACGCGGTCTGCGGGTCGACGTACAGGACCTTCTTCCATGTCTTGCCGCCGTCGGTTGTCTTGAAGACGCCGCGCTGCTCGTTAGGTCCCCACTCCCGGCCGAGACCGCAGACGTAGACCTGGTCCGGATCGCGGGGATTCACCACGATGCGGGCGATCTTGTCGGACTGCTCGAGGCCGATCCTGGTCCAGTGGTCGCCGGCGTCGATCGACTTGTACATGCCGTTACCGACCGAGGCATTGTTGCGCGGATTCTCCTCGCCGGTGCCGACGTAGATGACGTTCGGATCGCTCGGCGCGATGGCAATGGCGCCGATGGAGGAGATGTCCTGGTCGTCGAAGATCGGACGAAAGGTGACGCCGCCGTTCGTGGTCTTGATGATGCCGCCGTTGGCACCGGCGACATAGTAGGTCGAGGGATCGCCCGGAACCCCGGCCACCACGGATACCCGGCCGGCGTTGTTGGCCGGGCCGACGGACCGCCAGTCGATCGCGCGAAGCGCGGACGCGATGGGGTCGGAAGGCTGCGCAGCCGGACGGGCGGGCTGCTGGGAGGCGGCAACCACCGGGGCCAGGAGGGTGAGCGCGGCTGTGCGGGAACGGGCGGAAAAACGCATCGCAAGGAATCCCGGAAAGGGTCTCAGGCCTGGTGCGCGGACCGGGCGTCGGGTCGCGCAACATATGATAGGGCTGGATCCGTTCGGGGCCAGCCGCAGACGCACCGGGAGAGGGCGGCGGGGACGTTGACGCCGAGACCGCACCACCCTTGAGGAGAGGGGTGACCGGGCGAGCAACGAGGCAGCAGGATCGTGACGGTGCATTGCGACGGATCGCATATTGCAGCGTGTCAATTACCGCGAGCGGCTATTCGGGAACCCCCCTGGCCCGGAAACTGGGGATGAAGCCGGGGTTCCACGTCAAGGTCCGCGGCGCGCCGTCGGATTACCGGACGCTGTTACATCCCGTTCCCGACGGCGTCGTCATCTCGGCGCGGATGCGGGGGCCGGTGCACCTCTGGCACCTGTTCGTGCGGTCGCGCGCCGAGCTCGCCCGGCACATTCGTCAGGCGGTGCGCGAAACGGATCCATACGGGATGATCTGGGTCTCCTGGCCCAAGCGGGCCTCCGGCATCCGCACGGACATGACGGAGGATGTGGTTCGCGAGGTGGCGCTGCCGATCGGCCTGGTCGACATCAAGGTGTGCGCCGTGAACGAGACCTGGTCCGGACTCAAGCTCGTTAGGCGCAGGAGCTCCCCGCGACCGGGTGCCGACTGGGATCGGAAGACTGCATGGCCGGACGGGCGACCTGCTGGGCGGCGGCGATCGCGGGGGCCAGGAGAGTGAGCGCGGCGGCGCGGCAACGGGCGGGAAAACGCATCTGCGACATCCCCGGAAAAGAAGCTGAGAACGGGCGCGCGGATCCGGCTCCGGCGCAACACGTACGATAGGGCCGTATTCCGTCGAAGCCAGCAGGTCAACACCCACAGTACGGCCGCGGTGGATCCGGTCGCATATTGCGGCGTGCCACCTCCTGGCCCGGCCCTTCGCTACGATCGTGCTCCGAACCCGCCTCCGGATGGACGGCCGCAGTCGCCAGCTACCGCTTCGGGAACGCGTGACCGGCGAGCTGCGCCGCCATCCAGTCCTGCACGCGCTCCACCTCCGAATTCGGCACCGTGTAGTTGTTCGCCTGGAACGAGAAGAGGAGCAGCCGTCCGTCGGCGGTGGTCACGTAGCCCGAGAGCGCATGCGACCGGTCGACCGTCCCGGTCTTGGCGTGCACGTTGCCTTCGGCCGGCGTCCCCCGCATGCGGTTCGCAATCGTGCCATCCACGCCCCCGATGGGCAGTGCGTCGTAGAACACCTTGAAGTCGTCACGCTTCCGCATCGCGTCGAGGATCTTCACGATCGTTTCCGGCGTGACATAGTCGTGTCGCGACAGCCCGCTGCCGTCGCGCACCACCAGTCCCGCCGTGTCGGCACCAAAGGCGACGATCTGGCGTTCGACCACGCGGCGGCCACTGTCCGCCGATCCCTCTCCTGCGCGCTCGAGGCCGAGGGTCCGCAGCAGGATCTCGCCGATCTGGTTCTGCGACGGCTTGAAGAACTTCGGCATGATCTCGCCGAGCGTCGGCGAGTCCATGTCGAACAGATGGGTCTGATCGGCAATAACCGCGTCGGGGGTCCGGACGATTCCACCATCCAAGCTGATCCCGCGGTCGACAAGCGCCTCGGCGAACGCGCCCAGCCAGGCGCTCGCGGGATCACGCAGCGTCACCGGGGCGCTGACGCTGTCGTGCGGCAGCACCCAGCCGGTGAGATGGACCACCGGTCGCGGGCCGCGCATGTCGGAGGTCGCGCGTATGGCGCCACCGCGGGCGCCTCCACGCCCCCCGCCGCCGAACGCGCCTCCTCCGCGACCGCCTCGCCCAGCCGGCGCCGCCGCCACCGTGACGAAGTCGGCCACGATGTCGGGCACCGTCCGCGCGGGCGCGGTGCGAACGCGCACCGAGTCCCCGGGGTGATCGCCTCCGAAGACCGTGACGCGCGCAACGCCGTTGTTGAAGAACAACTCGTCCACCGCGGCGCCCGACGGCGTGTCGAGGTTGCCCCAGTCCCACGGTCCGATGGTCGTATCGGGGAACGCGTTCCCCCCCTTTAACAACGCCCCGCTGATCTCGCGGATGCCGCGCGCATAGAGAGAATCCGCGGCGGCGCGCAGCGGCAGCATCGCGTCACCCATCATGGCGTCGCTCACCGAGGGATCACCCCGCCCGGCCGCGATGAGATCGCCCCGGAGCACGCCGTCCTCGATCGGTCCCGAGGCGAAGAACGCGGTCGTGAAGCGGTAGTCGGCGCCGAGTTGCACGAAGGCGGTCGAGCCGGTGAGCAGCTTTTCGTTAGACGCGGGCATGAAGAGCTTGCCCGCGTTGTTTGAGTACAGGGTATCGCCGGTGACGGGATCGACGATGAGGATGCCCCAGTTGGCGTTCCGGAACATCGGATCGGCGACCAGCGAATCGACGCTGCGCCGGAACGCGCTTCGCGTCACGACCGGGGTCGGAGGGCCGCCCGCAGGAGGCCCGGGATGACAGGCCACCGCGGTACCCGCCGCGCACAGGGCGACCAGACCTTTCCGCATGGCGCCAAGATCGAGCCGGGGAAGATCCCGTCAAGCCTGGGAAGAGGCTCGCACCTAGCGAAAGACGCCCACGCGCGCGAACGTGGAGCCGTCGAGAGCCGCCCTCCGGTCGCGCGGGAGGGCACGCGCGAACCTTCCACTCGCAGCGTCATATGCGCACCCACTTCTTCCTGCTCGCGGCCGCCGGGTTGGCGGCCTCCTCGTCGGCGACGGCGCAAGCGCCGGCCGGTCCGACTCGGCTGCTGCGCAGCCCCTCCATCAGCGGCGAGTCCATCGCGTTCGCCTACGCCCAGGACATCTGGGTGGTCGACCGGAAAGGGGGCATCGCCAGGAGACTGACGTCGTCACCGGGGGCCGAGAGCAATCCGAAACTCTCCCCGGACGGCAAGTGGGTGGCCTTCAGCGGACAGTACACGGGCAACACCGACGTGTACGTGGTCCCGATCGAGGGAGGGATTCCCAAACGCCTCACGTTCCACAACGGCGCCGACATCGTGCAGGGCTGGTCGCCGGACGGGACGAAGATCCTCTTCTCCTCGAATCGCGAAACAAACGGCCCGAACGCACAGCCCCGTTTCTTCACGGTGCCGGCCGCGGGCGGCATGGTCGCGGAGCTGCCGATGAATCGTGCGTACCAGGGCCGCTACTCGCCCGACGGCACGCGCATCGCCTATCGCATGAACTCCTCGTGGGACGAAGAACGCCGGAACTATCGCGGCGGCCAGAATCGGCCGATCTGGATCATCGACCTCAAGACGCTCGAGGTGACATCGCCGCCCGGCTGGACGGATTCCAAGCAGATGGAGCCGGCGTGGGTGGGCGACGTCGTGTACTACATCGACGACGTCGACGGCGTCGCGAACGTGTGGGCGTACGACACGAAAGCGAAACGGCCGCCCACCCAGATGACCCACTTTTCCGACTACGACGTCAAGACACTCGACGCGGGGTCCGGCGCGGTGGTGTTCGAGCAGGCGGGATACATCCACGAGCTCGATCCGAAGACCGGGCGCGAGCAAGTGGTCAACATCACTGCCGCGGGTGACTTCCCCTGGATGGTGGCCGAATGGAAGGACGTTGCCGGCAATCTCACCAACATGGCGATTTCGCCGACGGGGCGCCGCGCCGGTGGTCGAGGCGCGGGGCGAGATCTTCACCATCCCCGCGACCACCGGAGACGTTCGGGACGTCACCAATTCCGCGTCGTCCGCCGAGCGCGACCCGGCGTGGAGCCCGGATGGCAAGTGGATCTCGTACTTCAGCGACAAGTCGGGCGAGTACAAGCTCGTGATCGCTGACGCGACCGAGGCCACGCCGCCGCGCGAGATCGCGCTCCCCCACCCGACGCACTACTACACCGCGGAGTGGTCGCCCGACAGCAAGATGCTGCTGTACCACGACACCAACCTGCACCTCTGGGTGATGGACGTCGCCACCGGCAAGGCGAAGATCGTGGGCGACGATCCCTGGATGGTGCCCACGCGCACGATGAACCCGGCCTGGAGTCCCGACTCGAAATGGATCGCGTACGTGCGGCACCTGAATTCGCTGTACAAGCAGGTGGTCGTCTACAACGTCGAGACGGGGAAGAGCACACCGGTCACCGACGGCCTGGCCGACGCCACGTGGCCGGCATGGGACGCGAGCGGGAAGTACCTGTGGTTCCTGGCGTCCACCGACTACGGTCTTCGCTCGCAATGGCTCGATATGACGGCCACCGACCACACCGAGGACTTCAGCGTCTACCTCACGGTGCTGAGCAAGAGCGACCCTTCGCCGTTCCTCCCCGAGAGCGACGAGGAAGGCGGGCCGCCGACGTCCACGAACAGTGGTGGACGAGGCGGCGGTGGTCGTGGTGGGGCGGGGCGGGGCGGTGCTGCCGGCGGTGCGGCGGAGTCGGAAGCGCAAACGCCGCTGCCCCAGCGCGGACCCGTCACGGTCAACATCGATCTCGACGGCCTGTCGAACCGGATTCTCGCGGTACCGGGGATTCCGGCCCGTGCCTACACGCGTCTCAAGGCGGGCGTGCCGGGATTCATCTACTACACGGATCCGGGTGCGGGTGGTGGAGGTCGCGGGGGACGCGGCGCGGCAGGTGGTGGGGCAACGGTGCAGCGCTATTCGCTGCGCGACAAGCGCGCGACTACGTTCCTCACCGGTGCCACCGATTTCGAGATCAGCGCCGACGGGCACAAGATGCTGTACCGCTCAGGTGGCGGTGGCGGGGGTCGCGGCGGACGTGGTGGTGGCGCGCCCGCGAAGCCGTCGCTCTTCATCGTCGACGCGGACCGCAACCCCCCGGCGGCCGGGGCAGGCGCCATCAGCAACACGTTCCGCATGTCGTGGGATCCGCGCGAAGAGTACGCGCAGATCTTCGCTGAGGCGTGGCGCAACCAGCGCGACTATCTCTACGTCCCCAATCAGCACGGCTCCGATTGGCCGCGGATGAAGACCATGTACGGCGCCTATCTGCCGTACGTGAATCACCGCGCCGATCTGAACTACGTGGTGGACATGATGGGATCCGAGATCTCCATCGGACATTCATATGTGCGCGGCGGCGAGATGCCCGAGAATCCCACGGGCGAGAACGCGCAGGGCGGCCAGCTGGGCGCGGACTTCACGATCGATCAGGGTCGCTACAGGATCACCCGGATCTACGACGCCGAGAGCTGGAACCCCGATCTGCGCTCGCCCCTTGCAACGCCGGGTGTGGACGTGCGTGTGGGCGACTACATCGTGGCGATCAACGGGCAGGAACTGAAGGCGCCCGACAGCATCTGGCGCCTGCTGGAGAACACCGCCGACCATCAGACGACGCTGCTGGTGAATCAGCGTCCGACGATGGAAGGCGCGCGCAAGGCGGTGGTGCTGCCGGTCGCCAGCGACCAGGGACTGCGTACGCGTGCGTGGATCGAAGGAAACCGGCGGCTGGTCGATTCGCTCTCGCACGGAACGCTGGCCTACGTGTATCTGCCGAACACCGGCGGCCCCGGCTACGAGAGCTTCAACCGCTACTACTTCGCCCAGCAGGACAAGCAGGGCGCGATTATCGACGAGCGGTACAACGGTGGTGGCCAGGCGGCCGACTACATCGTTGATGTGCTGGAGCGGAAGTTCGATGGCTACTTCAACAACGTCGCGGGCGACCGCGTGCCGTTCACCAGCCCGGCGGCCGGCATCTGGGGCCCGAAGGTGATGATCATCAATGAAATGGCGGGATCGGGCGGCGACCTGATGCCGTACATGTTCCACTACCGCAAGATCGGCACGCTCGTAGGCAAGCGGACGTGGGGCGGACTGGTGCACACTGCCGACACGCCACCGTTCATCGACGGCGGATCGGCGATCGCGCCGCGCGGCGGCTTCTTCGGCGTCGACGGCAAGTGGCACGTGGAGAACGAAGGCATCGCGCCCGACATCGATGTCGAGGACTGGCCCAAGGACATCGCGGCCGGGCACGACATGCAGCTCGAGCGTGCTGTGCAGGAGGGGATCAAGCAGCTGGCGGACCACCCGGTCACGCGGCTGATGAAGGAGCCGGCACCGCCGACATGGGGGGCGCGGAAAAAGCCGATCCAGCCGTAGCGCTCCCATGCGCTGACCGCCTGACGCGGAGGGCAAGGATGCGCTCGGAGTTCACGATCGGGCGTCTGTGACGGGGCGCCGGATGCGGCAGCCTTGCTCCCCGGGGCAACGTGCCACATAATGGCGGTGCCAAGGCCATAGGCCATAGGCCATAGGCCATCGGCCCCAGGCCATCGGCCATAGGCCATCGGCCCCAGGCCATCGGCCACAGGCCATCGGCCACAGGCCATCGGCCATCGGCCACAGGCCATCGGCCACAGGCCACAGGCCACAGGCCACAGGCCACAGGCCACAGGCCACAGGCCACAGGCCACAGGCCATGGGCCACACCCACCGCTTTCCGTTCGGGCCGGAGACCGCACATGCATCCCGCGCTGGCGAGGCTGTTCAACGACTTCGATCGCGGGACGATCTCGCGCCGCCAACTGCTGCAGGCGCTTGGGATCGCCGCGGTGGCGGGTCCCGTGTCGGCCCTGGCACAGGGACGCTGTGGCGGGACGCGCGCTGGTACGCCCGAGTGCGACACCACGCCCGCCAAGCCTCCGTTCGAGCCAACGGGATGGAAGACGGTATTGCTGGATCACTTCACGATGCAGTGCGAGGACCCTCGTCGTGAGGCGGCGTACTACACCACCCTCATGAACTGGAAAGTCCGCAGCGACGACGGATCGAAGATCGTGCTGGACATCGGCGACGATGTCGGTGGCGTGATCATCCGCGGCGGATTCCAGGCCCCACCGCCGCCTCCGCCACGGGCCGCCGCGCCGCCGGCCGACAGCGCGGCTGCCGGGCGCGGTCGGGGAAGGGGCGGCACTCGTGCCCCGCGCCACGTGGTCTGGGACTCGTTCTGCTGGGGCATCGAGCCGTGGGATACGAAGACGGTGGAGACGGAGCTCAGGAAGCGCGGCCTCAATCCGGTGGCCGAGCACGAGGGGAGCGATTTTCAGAGCTTCCACGTGAAGGATGCAGACGGATTCGATCTCCAGATCAGCAACGGCAATCAGCGGAATCGGAGACAGGGGGTCGCGCGCGGCCAGATCACTGCTGCGGCGCCGTTCGATCCGACCGCCTGGAAGACCGTCTGGCTCGATCACATCTCGTTCCAGTCGTCGAACTACAAGGAGAGCGTAGCGTTCTACACTGCATTGTTGGGCTGGAAGCCGACCCGCGATGAGGGAAGCCAGAACGAGTGCCAGATCGGCGACCTGGGCAACATCATCATTCGTGGCGGGAACCCGAACGCGCGGGGCGGCGGGCCGGGACGAGGGGGCGCGGCGGGCGACAGCGCGGGAGGGCGCGGCGGGCAGGCAGGCGCGCCGGCGCGGCGTGCGACGATCGACCACATCGCGTTCGGGATCTCGCCGTGGGACCCGGACCAGGTGAAGGCGGAACTGGACAAGCGCGGCCTCACGGGTCGTGCCGACACGGGGGGCAGCGGCGACATTCACGTCGCGCCCTACCAGAGTTATCACACCACCACGCCCGACGGATTCGATCTCCAGATCAGCAACGCGACGCGGGCGCGTCGCGAGGTGCGGTAGCGGCACGGGAGACAGGGGGCAGCACCGGCGGGTGTCGGCCTGGCGTGCCGCGATCTCGACGCTTCGCGCCGAGACGCGTTGGATGCCAGGCCGGTGCCCGCGCTACGGCACGATCACCTTCCCGGTCGAATCGCGCCGCGCCTTCAGGTGGTCCTCCATCTTGATCCGCGGCACGCCGTTCACGATCCAGTCCGCGGGCGGCGCGTCCTTCAGGTGGTAGTCGAACCACTCCGCCATCCGGCCGGCGTAGTCCTTCTGGTTCACCGGCCGGGCCAGGCCGTGGTTCTCGCCCACGTACTGGAGCAGGATCACGTCCTTCCCGAGCTGGCGGAGAGTGTTGAAGTAGGTGATGCCCTGGTTGAAGTCCACCGCGCCGTCCTTGTCGTTATGCAGGATGATGAGCGGCGTGGTGACCTTGTCGGCATGGAACGCGGGCGAGTTCCTGATGTAGGCGTCGTAGTTGTCGAGGAAGTTGCCCTTGAACCGTCCCTGGCTGCCTCGAAGATGGCCAGGTTGGTGCCGCCGGTGTTCCAGTAGATCGAGCTGTACATGCTCACCATGTCGGTGAGCGGCGCTCCGGCGATGGCCGCCGAAAAGATGTTTGTCTGGGTGGCGAGGAACGCGGACTGGTAGCCGCCCCACGAGTGGCCCTACAGCCCGACGCGCTTGGGGTCGACGATGCCGGTGGCGATCGCGGCCTTCACGGCGGGGACCACGCACCACACCGCCGACATGCCTGGATCATTGACGCGGTAAACGATGTCGGGGTCGAGCACCGCGTAGCCGCGATTGGTGAACAGCGTGGGGTCGGGGGCGCGCGTCTCGCTGGGGCTCACGAAGCTGCGCATGTTCTGCGATCGCTTCTCGTAGATGGTCACCAGCAGGGGATACTTCTTCCCCGGCTCGTAGTTGGCCGGAAGGTAGAGGGCGCCCTGAAGCCGGTCGCCCTTGTCGCTCCGGTAGTCGATGAGCCGGGCTCCACTCGACCACGCGAAGTCCTTCATCTGCGGATCGACGTCGGTGATCTGGTCGCCGTCCGCGAAGTCGGGGCCAAAGACCCAGTAGTTGGGATACTCGTTGAAGTTCTGCCGCGTGTAGAGGTAGGTGTCGGCGTCCTGCGCCTTGATGACGTTGAAGCGCGCCTCCTCGAAGAACAGGCGTTTGGCGCCGGGCTGTCCGGGGTCGATACGGGAGAGTCCTTCCTTCTTGGTCCACTCGCCGTAGGTGCCCACGTAGAGCGGTTTGGAGAGGTCGATCGGGCTGCCGGCCCCGCCGAAGCGGCCGCCGAAGCCGCCGCCCCCACCGCCGCCGGCTGCGTCGAACTGGTAGAGACGCTGATACCGGATCTGGGTGCGGCGGCCGTCGCCCGTGAGGTTGACGGGCGCGCCCGCGCCGTCGGCCGGGACCTTCCAGATGTCCCAGTTGTCGTAGAGCAGCACGGCGCTCCCGTCCTTCGCCCAGCCTAACGCGCGGGTGGGGGGCGGGTAGATGTTGTTGTGGTCGTCCTCGGCGTTCACGAACGACACGGGGGCGCGGCGGGTGACGTTGACCGAGTCGCCGCTGGGCAGATCGAGCACCCACCAGTTGCCGTCGTGGCCCCAGTAGAGGAGCTTGCGGCCGTCAGGCGACGCCGACATGGGCCCCACCGCCGGCCGCTTCTTCATGATCAGGGTGTGCGTGCCGGTCGCCAGGTCCACGCGGTATACGTCCTGATAGTTGCGGCCCGAGTAGCTGGCCGGCTGGTCGTAGGCGCGGGTGTCCACCCCGTAGGCGTAGTGCTCCTTCGGCATCAGGGTCACGCTCCGCATCGAGTCGGAGACCAGCTGCACGAAGCGGTCATCGCCGAAACGGTACTCCGAGAGGTAGTTGAAACTGCGGTCGGCCTGCTCCTGGACGATCTGCTGCGACTGGAGTCGGGGATCCCTGGCGTGCCAGAGAATGAGCGAGGGTTCTTCGGCGGCGCTGTTGCCGTTGCCGCCGGGCGTTCCCGGCTGGTTGATGCGTCCACCGGCGCCAGGCGCGCCCGGCCTGACGAGCGAGTTCCCGCCGCGGCCGTTCGACGCCACCTGGCCGCGCGGCGGCGTCTTGTTGGCCTCGCGGATGCCGAAGAAGACCGCGGAGAGGTCCTCCGCATAACGAGGGGAGCGGTCGGAGGCCAGCTTCCATCCCGAGGGGAAGTCCTCGCGATGTGACGGGTCGAAGACGAGCCGCTTGGCCGGTCCCGAGGGCCCGAAGTCGCGGAACGCCTCGATGGAGAACACCGTGTCGGGGGCCGCGTCATCGACCTGCCCGCGCATGACCGTCAGGACGTCGGTGCTGTCGATCCAGGCGAGGTGACGGTAAACCAGGGGCTCGCTCTCGACGGCGCGGATCTCGCTGGTCTTCATGTTGCGCAGCTGCACGCCGTTCCCGATGCGATCGGGCGCATCCATAGAATACGCGAGCCACGCGCCCGAGTCGTTGAACGCGAACTCGTCCACCAGACCCATGTTGAACTGCTCGGCGGTGGCGAGGTTGTAGAGGAGGAGGATGCCGCCGCCGCCGCTGTTGGCGCCGCCGCCACCGCCCACACCGCCACGTCCGGGTCCGCCGCCGCGTGGGCCTGCCGCGTCGGCTGGTGCCGCGCCGGTGTTCGCACCGCTCTCGATCGGGTAGCCCTGCAAGGCGACCCAGGTGGGGGTGTGGTCAGTGTTGAAGCTGAACCGGCGGATCCGGGGGAATTCCTTTCGCTCGCCGGTGGCGAGGTTCATGAGGACGAAGGTATTGGTGGGGACGCGCCGGCGGTTGGCGGCCGAGTCCGCGCCCTGCGGGGCCGCGCCGCCGCCGCCTCGCGCGCCGCCTCGGCCGGCTCCCCGGCCGCGCGCGCCGGAGTCGTTAGGCGGCGTTGGTGGAGCAACGATGTAGCCGAGCCACTTCGAGTCGCCGGAGATCTGGGGCTGGCCGCCGTTGTTGCCCACCGGGATCCGCGTCTCCGTGGCGCCACGCGCCGTGCCGCGCACGATCAGCGTCGCGTCGCCCTCGTTCGGCGCGACCACGTACGCGAAGTACTTGCCGTCATTGGAGAGCTCCGTCTGGCGGATGGATTTCCAGGCCTTGATGTCGGCGGTGGTGATGAGCCTTCCGCCGGCCGCGGTGCCGGCGCCCTGCTCGCGGGCGGCGGCCGCCGGCGTCGAGGCGGTTCGCGGCGGCTGCGCGTTGGTGGCGGCGGCGCCGAAGGCGCAGAGGGCAAGGGCGAGGAGCAAGGTGGATCGGCGGGCGGCTGGCATGGGGACCTCGAGGGACTCGTGTCGAGGGGGATTCGGTATCCGCCAGAATGTAGGGGGTGAGGGGGTGGGGGGCGAGGCGCGGTGGCGGCGGATGGCCCGTCGGGCCGAAGTCTGGCAGCGGTCCGCGTCCTGGGAAGCGCTCGCCGGTGGCTGGGCGCATTGCGCGCACCGCGCCGTGGCGTTGCGAGCCACGCTGTACCGCTGGTTTGATCCGGTTCGTCTGGCGCGCCCGATCCCGGCGCGCCGAGAGGAGTTCGCGATGGACGTGCCGATCGGTCTTCGGCCGGCGGCGGCGGCGGTTCACTTCGATGCTCGAGGAATCGACGATAGCGTTGCCGATGCCGCGGTGCTCGAGGTAGCGATGCAGCCAGAAGCCATCGCGCCCTGCCTCGTAGCAGCTTCGCACCGGAGGCGAGCTGGGCAGGCCGAAGTGCGTCTTGGCGCTGGCGATTTCCGCGTCGAGCCTCGAGAGCAGCCGAGCCGGTATCGTCCGCACGAGCGGCACCTGTTCCATGGACGTCGTCATGGCAAGCTTCCACTCCGTGTTGCCGAGTTCGAACGCGAGATATAGTGTCCCAGGAAGACGGGGGCGGGTCGTTGCTGGTTGCATGGGCTTCTCCTTCTGTGAGAGGATAGAAGAAGCCCGAACAGTGGCGACCCGTCTTCGTCGGCCGCCAGTTCCTACATAAGCTCTAACAATAGCTGGAGCTGACGCGGTGTGTGATTACATCGTGGGTTGCGCGCTCCGCCATCGTCGGCCATCGTCGGCCCTGTGTCACTGTGATGCGGCCCGCCGGGCCTCGCAGCTAAACTCAAGTCGTTTATCCTGACGCAGAGAGGAGGTGGGGAACGTGCTCCGAAGATTACTTCTTGGTATTGTCGTGCTCGTCTCCGCAGCCGGTTTCCTACACGACGTCGTTAACTGGATGCGCGAAGGCGAAAGATCCGTCGGAGATGCCCTACAGCAGTACTGGTGGGCTGTGATGTTCATCGTCCTCTACGGCGGCGCTGCGCTCGTAAAGTATTCTCACCACTCGGACGGCCGGGCAAATGGCGGAAGCTCAGGCTAAGCCGATGAAGCTGACGGTCGCCTGCGGCGCCCACAGCTTATCGGCGAGGAGTTATGCGGACTCCGGATTCTTGACAAACCCACGGTCTGCGGAGCGAGAGTGGTACGGTCCCACCTGCGGGGCGAGCCGGCGAGATTCCTTCGGCCCATGCAGAGACCCGAACCGGGCGCGGCGGCGAGCGACGACTGGGATTGAACTCAGCGACCATGAGAGGAGGACGACTTGAAACTGTCGAGTCTCGCCATCTATTTCGTCACCGGCGGACTATTTACCACGGCCATAGTCGCGCTGGAAGAGAGCGGGCACCGGACGTTGTCTGGCCTGGCGACGCTCATGCCAGTGTTCACCCTCGTGGCGTACTTCATTATCGGCGAGAGCGAAAGAGGTACAGCGGTCGGTCAACACGCACGATGGGTGTTGGTCGGGACGTTGGTGTCTTGGGTGCCATACATGCTTGGGATCGCCTACTTCGGACCGAGAATCGGTGCTCGCAATGCCATTCTTGTCGGATTGGGAATATTTGTCGTGTTGGCGCTCTCCTATGTCGCCATCGCTAGCCGCCTGAAGCTGTTTCAATGACGGATGTCGCCCGATCCGGCGTCAGAGGCCGGCGTGGCCTGCCTGTTTCCGAGTGGCGCATAACAGGCGCTTACTGCCGACGAGGCCAAGCGGTTCGGCCGCCGCGCTATGATCTTGATGGAGGAATGCGGCGGCCTCACCTGGCCTCGCGGCAGAAGTGCAAGTCGTTGAGGTTGTAGGAAAAGCCTCTTTGGACGGCCGTCGGGGGCGCCTCCAGTGGTAGAGGGCGTTAGGCGACGTGGGCATCGCTGGACCCGTCATCGCGAGCTCGCGACGGACGCCCGCTGGGGTCGTGGCTCGCCGGCGTTTACGCCGCGTAGCCGTGGTGCGCGAGCTTCTCGATGTTGTGGACCAGACAGAAGAGTTTCCACTGGGCATCGACTTTGATACGGCCGCGCAGCGTGAAGCGATTGAGCCCTTTGTTGTAGCACATATTCCCGAAGACCGGCTCCACCGTCGCGAAGCGCTGTCCGTACCGCGCGCGGCCCTCCGGGGCATCGAGGCGACGCTTCATGCGCGTCGTGTGATTCTCGGGTTTGGGCTTCCGCGCGACGCGGCCGTGGAAGAAGACGACCTGCCGCGCCGGCGTTGTCTCGGGCGTGCGTAAGCACTGTGCGCGATGCGTGCACGGCAGACAGTCACGTTTCGCGCCCCGAAATTCGTCCCCGACATATCCGTTGATCACGAGATTGCGGCCCTTGCGGTACAGGGACTTCCCCGCGGGGCACACGCACGTCCGCGCGTCGGCGTCATAGGTGAAGTCGCTCGGCTGATAGAGCGTGCCTTTCTGATCGGGGTGCGGCTTGGACTTGTCATGCAGGGGATGGGGCGCCTGCTGATGGCGCTCCTGCGTCGCAAACCGCTCGTCGCGGCGCCGCATGTCGTTGTCAGCGATGAGCGCGTCCACCTGCCGTGTGGCGAGCTCCCTGAGGTTCGCTTCGCTGTGATAGCCGGCATCGGCCGTGATCAGCGAGTCCGGCGCGAGCACGTCCTGCATCGCCGTGACGACGGGCAGCAGCACTTCTTGCTCCGACCCCGTGCCGTGTGCTTGGGCTTCAACGATGATCTGATGCGCGCTATCCACGGCGGCGACGCCCGTGTAGCCCTGAATCACGCCCTTGCCCGTGGCCATCTTCGCACTCTCATTGTCGGTCCGGTTGCTCTTCCGGATCGCGCCCTGCCCGCGACTGCGACGGCCGCGTCGGTCTGCGGGATGCTGGGCGAGCCAGCCGCGAATCTGCGCCGCGTCCTTGTCCAGGCGTGCGACCCGTTTCGCTTCCTTCGTGGCCCGCGCGGGTTCCGGGGGCAGGGCATCCGTGGCCCGATGGCGGGCGAGAATCGTCTGCGCGGTGGCTTCGAGCTTCGTGGCCTGTCGCTCAAAGTCGGCCCGCGCTCCACTCCGCCGCTTCGACGCATTACTCGGCAGCTTCACCCCGTCGATAGCGAACATCTCCCGGCCGATCAAGCCTTCCGCGTCGCAGATCGCCACCACCGCCGCGAACACCCGCGCGATGTCGTCGCCCAGCGTGCTCACAAAATGCGCGATCGTGGTGAAATGCGGTGTGCGTGCGCCCCATAAGGCAATGAAGGTCACGTGTTCCTCGCAGGCCCGCTCGATCCCGCGACTGCTGACGATCCCCTGCGAGTACGCGAAGAGCACTACCTTCAGGAGCAGCGCCGGCGGATACGCCGCGGCCCCCGTGGCGTCGTTACGAAAGCGCGCATCGAACGACGACAGATCGATCGCGTGATCCAGCAGGTGGTTCAGCGCGTGCTCGAAGGTGCCGGGCAACAGCTGGCGCGCCAGATCCACGGCCAAGAAGCGCGGGTTGGTATCGATGTACTTGTAGCGGGCCATGGGGTCCTCGACGCGGAAGCGCAGGCGCAACAAATTCGATGCACCTGTGACCCGTGAGTGCCTAGCGAGTTCCCGCTATCGCGAGATGCAGGGTGGGTTTTTCTACACCTACGTTGATATGACTGGGCTGATGTCAAGGGGAGCGTGTCAGTAACGCATTTGCTGTTGTCTTTTGATGGCGGAAAACAGAAAGAGGCCAAGGGCGCCGGCGGCGGCTTCGACGATGAATCCTGCTGATATACGCCGGTCAGTGCAGCGCACCGGAGCGGCAAGAATTGGATTCGTCTGGAGCACGCTCATTCTAGGCGCGGGGATTCCGTCGAGGTAACGGTCCGACGTACCCGATAACGTAGGCGAGCATTCTCCTTTCGTGCCGACGGACACCCCTGGGCCTCCGTGTCGTTAGGTGCGTAGCGGAGCGTTCACGCGGCAATGGCTGTGGCAGGTGCAATCTCGCGCATCACAGCCCACAGAAATCCGACGAGTTCGCGCGCCACGGCGACCACGGCGATCTGCGGTCCACGCCGGAGCCCGATCCGCTGGTAGATCTTGTACAAGCGGTGCTGCGCCTTCCAGGCGTGGCCGATCACCTGCGGGGATTGTCCTCGCTGCCGCGCCTGCAGGGCCGGCCCGACCCTCGGCGGGTAGCGATACGCCCACGCGGCTTGCACCAGCACATGGCGACAATGCGCGTTGCCGGCTTTCGTGATCGACCCGCGCCGTTCGCGCGGCCCACTCGAATCTTCACGTGGCACAAACCCGAGATAGGCCATCAGCTGCCGCGGCGACGCGAAGCGGCGCCAGTCGACGAGCTCTGTCGCGAGTACCATGGCGCCATGCACCTGGAGCCCGCGGAAACACTGGAGCGTGGCCACCGCGGGCGCGTAGGCCGGCGTGAGCGCGAGGTCCTCGATGTGGTGATCGAGCTCTTCGCGGCGCGACAATTTGTACTCCAGCAATCCCAGGTACTCGCCCAGAACGATCCGATCTTCATTCGCGAGGGGCGACGTCGAGGCCACCAGGTGACGCAACCAGCCGTAGTGACCCTGCCGCCAGTTGATCCCGTCGCGGTAGATGAAGCCGCGTCGCGCGAGAAACTTGAGGATGTAGTGTCGTGACTTGACCACTTCGCGTTGCAACGTCTCGCGGCACCGCACGAGATCCCGCACGCGCTCTTCGACTTCACTCGGAATGCGAATCACCGTGAGTTCGCCAGCACGATACAAGCGCGCGAGCTGCCCCGCATCGTACTTGTCATGCTTCCGCTGCACTCCCGGCTTCGTGGGAATCAGCGACGGCGCGATCACGTCGCAGTGATAGCCCCACGCCTGGATCGCCCGCTGCAACACGTATCCCGCCCCACTCGCTTCGTAGCACGCGCGGAGTTCGCCCTCCTGCGCGTGCCGGGCGAACACCTTGCGCAGTTTGGCAAAGTCGTTCGGATACCGATCGATCCGCGTCGGGGTCGGCGCGCCCTCCGGGATAACAGCAATCGTCACCGTGTCCTTGTGCACATCGAGGCCGAGATAAATGATTGAGACAATGGCAGGGGATGAGGACATGGGCTGGTCTCCGAAGAAGTGCGACACGAACATCGTCGCAGGTGGCTCTGGCAACTCCGACTCTCATCGCGAGGAGCTAACCCACGCGAAAGTCGGGGGCCAGCCCAGTCATATTTTCTAGCCGGAATACGTAACTGTCCTCATTGACGTGGACCATACAACCCGCGCACTGGGCCGACGAGGTTTCCGACCGTCGTGCAGGGTGTATGGCTCCCCTTGGCCGAGGAGCTACATGACAACGCATGCATTCTCGCGATCTGCCCCGATGGTGCTGCTGATGCTCCCTGTGGCTCTTGGTGCACAAGTTGCCACACCCGTGGCAAAGGCCTTCCGTGACAACGTCCGGCAGAGCGGGGAGCAGATCGTGTTGGCTGCCACGCTAATGCCGTCCGATTTGTATGCGTTCCATGCGCTGCAATCCCCCCTCAGCTTCCGCGACATCTTGCAGTCTCTGGTCGAACAAGCCAACGATGTTTGCTCAGATTTGTTGAAGGTCGAGACGCCTGTGGGGCTGGGAGTGTCCAGTTCCGCGGGAAAAGATTCTCTCATTGCCCGAGTGCAAGGTGCCTTTCATCGATGCGATGAATTGTTGGCAGGGCTCGAAGACACTGACCTTGACGCGACCTACGCTGGCGCGAGGGGGGTGACGCAGGCCGCTGCCATGTTCCGAGTGACTTCACTGTGGTCTTCTGCATACGCCCAACTCGCGGCCGGACTGCGCTTGAATGGGCTCGTACCCCCTATCCCTTGCTTGGGTGAGGGTGTGTTTCCAGGCGGGTGCACTACCGGTGTGACAGTTTGTAAGGGCAGCCATCCAGCACCTGGTTCGGGCTTCCTGCCACCAGGATCTACGTTTACGCTGCTCGATTCGTCGTACACCGTCAGGAGTGACGGGTTAGGGCCCTACACTGCCGGACCGCTGAGAGGTCATATCCGCATGAACGTGTCCCGGGTCGCAGATCTTGAATTCGCGGCAGCGCCGGATGATGGGACAGTCCCCCGCTCGCTGAAAGTCGACCTTGACCATCCAGTGCCAGGTGACATTGGCGTTCCGCTCGGTGTCGTTACCAGCAACCGCAACATGGAACTCGCTGCGCAGTGGTACACCGACTCGAACAATATCGCGCACGATGTTCGTGACATCCCGATCGGTACAACTGTCAACGCTGAGCAGGCCGATGTGGGCTTATTCATCGATGGCGTGTTCCACATCCTTCAGATGGGTCCGCAGCGGTACGGGCACTGCGGCTCCGATGGAAGTGCGACATTCGGCGACGGCACAACTCGCGCCACCATCCATCGCATGAGCGCAGGTGAATGGGCCGTCGACCTCCCGCCGGGCAGCATCGGACGCCTTTTTGACATTCACATGAGCGCACCGAACGCGATCAACAAGGGACTGTATTACGTGTCAATGCACTTTGTTATCAAACAGGCGAACTGATTCAACCTGACGTGATACGGAACGCCCACAGTGCGCGCGCATGCTGAGGGCGTGGGCGTGCGATCCGGCTAACCCGCGCTTGCTGCCGACGAGGCCACGGCGGTTCGGCCGCCGCGATGTATGTTTTGCTTAAGGATTGCGGCGGCCTCCCCTGGCCTCGCAGCAGACGCGCAGAGTCGTTATGCGGCCCGATCGCGATCTCAGTCACAGCGAAGTCCTGGCAGACAGCCTTGGTTGAATCACGATACCTCGCAGGTACACCTCTCCTGAGGAACTCGCTCATGAAGCCCCGCGCAGAACATGCTCGACGTGCGTGGATGATCGCGCTGGTTGTCGCCTCAAACCCCGCGGGAGCCCAGCGAGCGCCTTCCGATTCAATCCGCCTAGCGCGCCTGAGCGCGCTGGGACAGGTGTGGGGAACTGTGAAGTACTTCCACCCGGGGTTTCTGTCGCGCAGCATCAACTGGGATTCGGCCGTCATCGCGGCCATCCCCCGAGTGAACGCCGCGCGCACAACTAGCGAATATCGAGCAGCGGTGCAAACAATGCTCGCGGAGCTTGGCGATCCCCAGACGCGTGTCGTCTCCGCCACTGATACGCCGCCCATGAAGCCGCCCGTCGAGGTGCGATTCCGATGGGACGCGGACAGTACCTTGATCGTGTCCATTCCGACGTTTGAGAACCCCCCTGAGCTCAATCGACAACTTCGGCCACTTCTCGGTGTGATTGGAGCAGCTCGCCGGATCGTGTTTGACTTGCGCGGGCCGATACCGGACGACGTGGGCTACGCGTCCACTTCGTTCAACCGAGCCGGCATCTCTTCGCTGCTGCCTTCCGCCTCTACTCTCGGGCTCGGCTCGCGCCGCCGCATGTACTTCGGCTTCCCATCCCAGTTTGATGGACGAGGCGCCGCGGGTGCCTACTGGACTGCTGCATACGAGACGGGCGGCCAGCATATCTACGCCCAGCCGGGAAACCCGGTCCGTCGCGTTTCCTTCGTGATCCACGAGCGGTCAGATGTGCCTGAGATTGCCTGGGCGCTGCAGCGAACGGGCGAAGGTCAGGTCGTCATCGACGGCTCCACCAACTCCGTGCCTCACCAGCTTGCGGGGCCGGGGTTGCCCCGGCTTGTGCATTTCATTCCAATCGGCGACGGACTGCAAGCACAGATCCGCACCGGAGAGATGGTGGGACCCTCCGGAGGCCCCTTGGCGGCAGATACGGTCCTCGCGGTCGGTCCTGACGGTGATGCCCCCCTCCGAGCCGCGCTCGCGTTCGTGCGCGGAGAAGCAATGCCTACAGCGCGCGTCGCGCGCCCCGCTCTCCCGGTGACCCCGGAAGACGCGTACGCCGGCTCACGTTATCCGTCCCTGGCGCTGCGGATCCTTGCGGCATACCGGTGGTGGTCGGCTATCCAGTATTTCTATCCCCACAAAACGGGGATCGGCGTGGACTGGAACGCCGCATTGACGGAGAGTATCTCCGACCTGCAGTCAGCGATGGACTCGACCGAATATCTCCTTGCCGTCGCGAAAATGCGGGCGCGTATTCGCGATTCTCACTACAACAATCCAGATCTATTTGGCGCGGGTATGGTTGGCGTGTCGGTGCGATTTGTCGAAGGGCTGCCCATCGTCACCGCAGTGCGCGATGATTCGGCGACCCGGGTGAGCGGTGTTACGGTGGGCGACATCATCGAGACCGTGGACGGTGAGTCGGTAGCCGCGCGCCGCGCGCGATTCGTGCCGTATATCTCTGCGTCCACCCCACAGTCCCTCGACTGGAAAGTCGCCGGCTACCTCTTGAGGGGACCAGTGGGTTCCGTTGCACTGCTTTCCGTGCAACGTGCGAGTGGCCCGCCTGTGCGCGTGACCTTGACTCGATACGCGCTCGTGCGCACTCCCAACGCCCCGCGCGAGTATGACGATGATGGGAATCCGATCCTGAGTCCGCGAGGTAGAGCGGAAGGGGTCATTCGCATCGAGTCAGGCAACATCGGCTACGCTGACTTGACGCGTGTCACCGCGAGGATGGTGGACAGCATGTTCGACGTTCTCGGGAACACCACGGCGATCGTGTTTGACATGCGCGGCTACCCGAGCGACGATACACGGGCTGCGATCGTCGCGCGACTTTCCGATCACATGATCTCGCCGCCGGGTGAGACTCTGATGGTGTTGTCACCGGATTCCACGACGTCGACCATTCAGCGCGGCGGACAGTATGTCGTGAAAGCCTCAGAGAAGGCGCACTACCTCGGGAAGACGGTTCTTCTCATCGATGAGCGCGCCCAAAGCGCGGCGGAGGACATGGGCCTGTGGCTTGAAGCCGCAAACGGGACGGCATTCGTCGGCTCGCCGACCGCCGGCGCCGATGGAACCATCACGTCGGTGGTATTGCCTGGCGGCATTCGCGCCAATTTCACGGGCATGAGCATGCTTCACTCCGACGGGCGGCCCCTTCAACGCATCGGCCTGATTCCCGACGTCGAGGTGCGGCCCACCATCGCTGGCATCCGCGCGGGGCGTGATGAGGTGTTGGAGCGGGCTTTCGATTTGCTGCGCGGGGTGCCGCGCTGACTTGTGCGCGATGTGTCTCAAGAAGCCGCATAACAGGCGCTTGCTGCCGACGAGGCCAAGGCGGTTCGGCCGCCGCGATGTACTCTTTATCTAAGGACTGCGGCGGCCTCGCCTGGCCTCGCGGCAGAAGCGCAGGGCGTTGAGGATGTAGGAAAACTCAGTGTCGTCTTTCGCGTGCGTTATGTGGACGAAACGACCTCCACAAATGGTCTACAATCGACGATCGGTGCCTCGCCAATGATCGCACTACCCAAGCAATCGTCGGGCCGAGGATCATACCGACTTATTCTACAGCTTCGTTAGGCGGTAACGTGAGAAGACTGCGCCCGAGGTGTTCTGCTGCTGACGTCTGATGAAATCGGCATTACGTCACTCAATGGGGTCCCAAATGCGCCTCGCAGTTCTTCTGCTGGCCGGAGCAGTAGCGGCAGCCCCTGCGGCGCAATCCGCGCGACTACCCTGGTCGTCTAACCGCTCCGGTAGCGATACTCCACGGCCGCACGTGCTCTCCTTGGGATGCTGTGCCTTTGGAGTTGGTGAGACGAGTCTGGCTGGCGAAGGCGTGCTGGTAGTTCAGGACACCGGAAGGCCGGCGCCGGACCTCCGTCGAGTGTCATACGGACCAGCCCCCGAGGACATCATGGACCTGTGGAAGGCGAAATCCAGCAAACCGGCCCCGCTCGTCGTCTTCATGCATGGTGGGCCACTCGTCGGCAACATTCCGCCTATTCCAACAGTCTTGCTTCGGGGATTGCTCAATAGCGGATTGTCTGTGGCGTTCATTCGGTGGCGGGGAGATCCGTTTCCAGCGCCGATGCTCGACGGAGCTCGCGCCATTCAGTTTGTCCGCTACAAGGCCGCCGAGTGGAATGTCGATACCAGCAGAATCGGCGCAGCGGGCTTCGCCGGGGGTGCCTTGATCGCGCTGTGGGTCGGCTTTCATGTCGATCTTGCGGAACCCACGAGCGATGATCCCGTTCTTTGGCAATCCACTCGCCTCTCGGTCATTGCGACCCAAAACGCGCTGACCTCCTACGACCCTCGGTGGATCAAGGCGCACACCGGACTTGATGCCACCCAACACGCCTACTTCAAGCCGCTGTACAACCTGAACGATGACGAGGTCACCTCCTCGCGCGCCTACGCGCTGTACGATCAGGCATCGCCAATGAACTTCGTCACTGCAAGTGCGCCACCTGTTCTGTTGCTGTACCCCAAGGGCCCAGTTCCTGGGCGACCCCCGGACCCGATGGGCGGGGGGGTAGGAATGCACCGGATCGAGTTCGGAGAGGCGTTGAAGCGGAAGATGGATTCCCTGAAGGTCGAGACTGTCGTGCAACTGATTCCTACAACGACCGAGATGGAAGCGACGGGTGATGGGGTCCAGGAAATGGTCGGGTTCCTGTCGCGCCACCTGGGCGGAAAGGTGCCCGTGAATCACTAGTTGGGAACGAACAGCGCGCCGCTCGAGAAGAGTGAACGGCCGGAGACATAGGTAACAAACAGACCGGAGACATGGGTAACATCGTTAGGTCTCCGATCGGACAGGTTTGGCGCGCAGGTGCACGCCGAAGATGTGGCCTTCGCGTTCGTTTAAATGCCCTAAGAGATGGGTGTAGAAGTACAGGGCCCAGAGCCCATCGGCAACCTCCTCGAAGCCGACGTGTTCGCCGATCAGGGCGGGAGCGATCGTGACGTAACGGCGATGAAAGCGCACACCGCCATTGTTGCTCACGTACCGGGTGAGGTAGTGCTTCGGGTACTCGGGGCCGGGAATGCGCGCGGGGAAAGGATGGCGCGAGGGGCGATAGACCGCGTCCGGGGGCTTGCCACCTAACGCTTCATGCGGCCGCTCGGTGTTGTACTCGGTGCGGAATGTATTGAGCCGCCGTTGTTGCGCCCGCAGCGTCGCGGCGGGCGGCCGGGTGGCTTCCGCCTTGAGCGTGCGATGCATGCGCTCATGCCGAGCGTTCTGCTGCGGGGAGGCCGGCTCGATGAGCTCGGGGCGGATCCCGAGTTTCATCCACCAGACGCTGAGCGTCGAGAGGCGACAGAGCGACGTCGTGGCGAACGGGGTGCCATTGTCGGTACGGAGCCGTTGCGGCAGCCCAGCCTCCTGGAAGAGTCGGGTGAAGACCGGTTTCGACTCGAGCGTGGTCGGCTGCGGCAACGCGTGGCAGGCGAGCAGGTAGCGCGAGTAGCTATCGACGATCGTGAGCGGATGACAACGGAGCCCGGTGCGCAACGCGAAATGTCCCTTGAAGTCCGCCGTCCACACGTCATTGGGCGCGCGGATCGGCGAGGTGGGTCGCCCCGGATGGCCGGGCTGTGGTCGGCGGCGTTTGGGCCGTACGAGGCCATGCCGCTTGAACAGCGCGCCAACCGTGCTCGCCGCGGGAAACGGGGCGCGGGGATGGCGTGGCTCGAGATACGCGAGAATCTTCCGCGGTCCCCAGGTCGGGTGCCGGCGGCGCGCCGCGAGGAGCAGGGTGGCGAGCTCCGCGTCAACCGCCCACGGTGAGGTGCGAGGCCGGCGTGAGTGGTCGCAGAGCGCGCGATCGCCGTCGACCAGAAAGCGTGTCAGCCATTTGTAGCCGACGCGGCGACTGATCCCGTAGCTGGCACAGAGCGCGGTCATCGAATTTGTCACCGAACACCCAAATGCGGCCACGACCGAACACCTGAAAGGCGGCCACACTCAGGTATAGCGCTCGACGCCATCCTTCGGGGCATTTACCCGAGAGGAGGCGATGGGCCACTACCTGAATGGCATGAAACGACAACAGGTTATCTCCCTGCTGGAGCTGGGCTGGTCGTATCGGCGGATTGAAGCCGAGACAGGCGTGCGGCGCGAGACGGTGTCGCGATACGACCAGGCGCGCGAGTCAGGGCGTTCAAATGCGGCCAAAGTGTTCGCCGGCTCGGAGCCGCCCGATCCCGCGTCCGCCGTAGCAGAGCCGATCGGCGAGGGCCCAAATGCGGCCAAAGTGTTCGCCGGCCCCCCGTCAAGTCCGGCCAAAGTGTTCGCCGGCTCCGCGGTACGATGCCCGGTCCGTTCCCATGCGGCGCCGTATCGGAGCACGATCGAGGAGAAGCTCGAGGCGGGACTCTCGGCGCAGCGCATCTGGCAGGATCTGACCGAGGAGTACGGCTACGGAGCGAGCTACGAATCGGTCAAGCGGTTCATCCGCGGCTTGGACCATCCGCAGCGCGTGGTCGGGGTCTATCACAGCGCACCAGGCGAAGAAGGCCAGATCGATTTCTTCCGGGGCGCGCCGACGTGGCGCGCCGAGACGGGCGAGTGGGAGCGGCCGTGGGTCTTCCGGATGACGCTCTGTTGCTCTCGCCACGGCTATGAAGAAGCCGTCTGGGACCAGCGGCTCGAGACCTTCCTTCGCGTGCACGAGCGCGCCTTTCAGGATCTGGGCGGCGTGCCCAACATCCTGCGCCACGACAGTCTGAAGCCGGCGGTCGTGCGGGCCTGCTTCTTCGATCCGGACTCGAACGACATCTACCTCGCGTTCGCGAAGCACTGGGCCTTCACGCCACTCCCGACGCGCCCGCGCACGCCACGGGAGAACGGCAAGCAGGAGCGGAGTGGCGGGTACGTCAAGGACAACGCCCTCAAGGGCCGGCGCTTCGACAGTCTCGACGCCCACAACGCGTTCCTGCGGCACTGGAATCAGACCATCGCGCGGCTGCGGATTCACGGCACGACACGGAAGCAGGTCTGGACGCATTTCGTGGAGGTCGAGCAGCCCGCGCTCCAGCCGCTGGCCCGTGAGCCGTTCCCCTTCTTCGAGACCGGCACGCGCACCGTGCATGCGTATTTCGCTCAAGTCGGTCACGCGTTTCGCGTGAAGCCGGTCAGCCGTTTCGCTCCAAAGCGTTCACGGGGTTCGGACGATCGCGTTCAGCGACGAGCGGAGAGACACGGGATCGGTGGAGTCACGGTTATTCGGTGGTAGGGGACACGGCCTGGGCCGGTTTGAGTTTCCGGAGCGAGCCTCCGGTCAGCGTGATGCGGTGCGCGTGATGGACGAGGCGATCGAGGATGGCGTCGCCAAACGTGGCGTCGCCGACGAGTTCGTGCCAGTGGTCCACGGGCACTTGGCTGGTTACGAGAGTCGAGCGCCGACCGGATCGATCTTCGATCACTTCGAGGAGATCGCGGCGTTCGCGATCGCCGAGCGGGGCGAGCCCCCAGTCATCCAGGATGAGCAGGTCGGTCTTGGCGAGTTGTTGCAGGAGCCGTCCGTACGATCCATCACCGCGCGCAATCGCCAGCTCGCTGAGGAGTCGCGGCAGACGGACGTAGCGGACCACGTGCCCTTGGCGGCACGCACTGTGGCCGAGCGCACAGGCCAGCCAGGTCTTCCCCGTTCCAGTGGGACCGACCATGAGAATCACGTCATGGTGCCGGATCCAGTCGCCGGTACCGAGCCGGAGGAAGATGTTCCGGTCGAGGCCGCGCTTCACGCGGAAGTTCACGTCCTCCAGACAGGCCGCCTCGCGAAAGCGTGCGATCTGGAGCAGCCGCGTGAGTCGCCGATCGTCGCGGCCGAGGCGCTCCCGTTCAAGGAGGAGCGCGAGGCGGTCTTCAAAAGCGAGACTCGCGAGATCCGGCACACCCTGCTGTTCTTCGAGCGCTTGGGCCATTCCGGGGAGCCGCAGCGTGTGCAGGAGGTCGAGCGTTTGTTGCATCAGCATGAGCGGTCTCCAGACGTAGAGGAGGAGGAGGAGGAGGAGGAGGAGGAGGAGGACAAGGAGGCCGAAGACGACCGGGGGAGTTCCAGCGCGGACTCCGGAGCCGGGGAGTCGGCGTAGTAGTCGGCGCCGCGGATGTGGGCGTGCGTCGCCGGCAGCCGCAGGGGTGGTGGCTCCTCCGGGGCGACCTGATCGAGCCCGGCGGCGAGGATCGACTTCACCGACTTGTAACTCGTCGCGCCGGTGGTGAGCGCGCGGACACACGCGGCTTCCAGCCGCGCGTCGGGGTAGCGTTTGCGCAGGGACAAGAGGCCGAGACACGCGCGGTACCCCTGCTCGGGATGCGGCCAGCGCTCGAGGATCCTCGTCACGAGCGCCCCGGTCGACGGGCCAATGCTGGCGCCCCAGTGGACCAGACGGGAGGGCGTCCACTCGAGGTGCGCCTGATGCGACTTGGGCCGATGCGCGGGCTCGGTCGTGAAGCACCCGCGCTGCGCGCTCCGCGCATGGGTCGCCACCCGCTTGCCCTCATGCAGCACCTCGATCATCGACGCGGTGAGGCGGACACGGACCGCCGCGCGCACCAGGGCATACGGCACACTATAGAAGTGGCCGTCGACCGCGATGTGATAATCGATGTTCACCTTCGCCGTGCGCCATTCCGCCAGCTCGTAGCGCGTGGCGGGCAGCGGGCGGAGCGCCGGTTGGTCGAGCGTCTCGAAGAGCGAGCGGCGCGAGCCGGCGAGCTTCTGGAACGGCCGGTCGTTCGCAACCTCCCGCAACTGCGCAATCGCGCCATTGAGCTCCGCGAGCGACGTAAAGGTGTGATGGCGCAGGGGGGCCAGGAGCCAGCGCTCGGCGACCAGCACGCCCGACTCCGCTTTCGCCTTGTCGCGGGGCCGCGCGGCCCGCGTGGGTAGAATCGCCGTGCCGTAATGGGTGGCGAAGTCTTGATAGGTCGCGTTGACGGTCGGCTCGTAGAACGAGGCGTGCGTCACGCCGCTCCGCAAATTGTCGGGCACGATCAAGGCGCTGACGCCCCCGAAATACTCGACCATGCGCACATGCGACGCGATCCAGTCCGGCAGCGTCTGCGTCCACGTTGCCTCCGCGAAGAAGTAGTTGCTTGCGCCGAGCACGCCGAGGAAGAGCTGCGCCGCGCGGACCTCGCCCGTCGTCGTGTCGACGACGTCGATGGTCTGGCCCGCATAGTCCACGAAGGTGCGCTCGCCCGCTGTGTGCTGCTGCCGGAGCACCGGATCGAGCTGGGCGGCCCACGCGTGGTAGTGGCGGCAGAACTGAGTGTACTGATAGCACGCCGCGCCGTCCGCTTCGCCCTGTTTGTACTCGTGCCACAGGAGCTGGAGCGTCACCCCCTTGCGCCGGAGCTCGCGGTGAACAGTCGGCCAGTCGGGGAGCGGTCTCGCCTCGGCCGCCGGCGCAGCGGGACGAGCAAAGAGCCGCGCCTCGAGCACCGCCTCGTCGAGGTCCGCGGCGAGCGGCCACGCGAGCCCGCTCGCCTGAAAGCGGCGCAGGTACTCGCCGACGGTGCTCTGCGCCAGCCCCAGGGCGAGCCCGATCTCATGCTGGCTGCGGCCCGCCTCGAAGCGGAGCCGCACGACGTCAAGGACCTTCCGCATGGATACCCTCACAGCTGCCACGGCGTCGCTCCGGAAAGAGTTCCCGGAAGGATCGCTGGCAGTGGACGGGATCCCGCGGCCCTCAACTCATCGCATCACGCCCGATCGCCTTGGACCGGCACGGGTGACCGGCATGGGCCGAAATGAGCGAACGGCTTGGAGCGAAACGACTGAACGGCTTGGACCGAAATGGGTGAACGGCTTGGAGCGAAATCGGTGAACGAGATGTGGCGAAATACGCACGCCGGGAGTGGCATCAAGCCGGCCGGTGCCAATCGCATCATCGGATTCGTGGTATTTACCCTCCTCGTCGGTTTTGCCGAGGAAGGACTGTTGCGCGGAATCGTCCTGCAAGCCCTACTGCCCAAGGGCGCGATGCGGGCTGCTCTCATCTCCTCACTCATCTTCGGAGCGGCCCATCTGGCCAACATCTGGCAAGGGGCCTCGCCGTCAGCCACGATCGTGCAGGTCGTCTTCTCGACCTTCCTCGGGATCGGGTTCGCCGGGGCGCGCCTGTATAGCGGCACGATCTGGCCGGCCATTGGGCTGCATGCCCTCATGGACCTGTTTGACGCCGCCAGCCGTGGCTTTGAGCTGCCGGGGCCCCACGTTGTCACGCCTGGGCGCGCGCTCATTCCGATCTCCCTCACCGGGATCTGTGCACTCTATGGCTGGTGGCTCATGCGGCGAGCTGGCTCCTTCGAGGAAACGGGCGCAGCCACGGACGTCGCCATCGACCCGGCGGGACCGTTGCGCGCGGAGTCGGACCACACGACGCTCGTGAGCCGGTGACTACACCTCGATCGGAGTTGTCGAGAGGAGAACCGTCCGTCCGCGTACCCGCATCGCGATTGGCCTGCCCCGCGACCACTGAGGTTGACCTCGCGTGGTCTGAGGTTGACCTCGCGTGGTCAGGTTCGTAGGTTCCATTGTGGAACCATTCCGGAACCGGAGGACCCAGTGCCGACACTGACCATCAAGAGCATCCCCGACCCACTGTACCACCAACTCAAGGAGCGCGCGGCCAGGCATCGCCGCAGCCTCAACAGCGAGGTCATCGTCTGCCTTGAGCAGGCGATCGCGGGCAGCGTCCCCGATGCAAGCGCGACCTTGGCGAAGGCTGATGCACTCCGAGCAAAGCTCCGCGTGCCACGGCTTACCGAGGCCCGGCTGCGTGCGAGCAAGGCGGCGGGCCGCCCGTGATCGTCACCGACACTAACGTCATTGCGTATCTCCTGATCCCCGGTGACCAGACGGAAGCTGCCCGTGGCGCGTTGGCGAGAGACGCGGCATGGGCCGCACCGCTCCTCTGGCGCAGCGAGCTCCGAAACGTCCTACGCGGCTACATGGTGCAGCGTCATCTCACCTTGGCCAAGGCGCGTGAGATCCAGGCGGCCGCCGAGGAGCTGATGGCGGGCCGCGAGTTTCCAGTGGAGAGTGCCGACGTCCTTGGCCTCGCGGCGGCCAGCGGCCGGAGTGCGTACGACTGCGAGTTCGTCTCTCTCTCGCGCGCTCTCGACGTCAAGCTGGTCTCCTCCGATCAGGAGGTCCTCAAGAGCTTTCCGGACGACACGATCTCGCTGAAAGACTTTGGCACCGGCGAGCCCGGCGCATAACGTTGCATGCACCTGACAGTGGTACTTGCTCCACTTCTGTAACGTTGGGCAGACAACAGGACGGACGAGAATGCCCGCTCAAGAAGACAAGCCACTTGAAATCGTGCCCTACGATCCGGGCTGGCCGGCCGCGTTCGAATCGGAGGCTATCCGCCTGCGAACGGTCCTCGAGACGCTGGTTGTGCGCATCGACCACAATGGCTCCACGGCCGTTCCCGGGCTCAGCGCCAAACCGATTCTCGACATCCAAGTGTCTGTCACCACGCTTCAGCCAATTGCGGCGTACCGCGATCGGCTTGAGGCCCTCGGATACGTCCACCTTCCTGATCCCGACGACTCGTTCTGCCCATTCTTCCATCGGCCGGCTCATTGGCCTCACAGCCACCACGTTCACGTCGTCGAAAGCGGCGGGGCTGAAGAGCGGCGAACGTTGGCCTTTCGCGACTATCTTCGCGACCACGCCGCCACAGCTCGCGAATACGAACACCTCAAACAGGGCCTGGCCAGGCAACTCGCGGCGACCGATCGCGAATCTCGTGAAGCGTACGCGCAAGCAAAGGCCGACTTCATCGAGCGAATTGTTGCGATGGCCTTGCGTCGCGGCTATCCGCGAGAACTGTTCCAAGCGAGCGAGCTGCCCAACAAGGCGCTGCACCCGTCGGCCGCGTCGAGAGAGGGCGGCCGCGGGTGAGCGCCGGTCGTTGGGCCGACTGGCTGACCCGCCGGGTCGAGGAGGGAGGGAGGATGCGAAGGACACTGGGGAGACGACTCGTCGCAGGCCTTTGGGCCGCCCTCGCTGTGACCCAGGTAGCCGGTCGGGCGCCTGTGCGCAGCAACCCACGCGCATTGCAGCAGGACTTGTCTGCCTTCGAGGGGCTGTACCACTACCGCAACGGGGATTCGCTGGTGATCGTCGCGGAAGGTGAGCGCCTGATCGCTATCATCAACGAGGCCAAGTACCCCCTGCGTCCGGTTGCTGTGGACACCTTCATGAATATCAGCGGCGACACGATTCCCTTCCTGCGTGACAGCACGGGCCGCATCGGTGCCTTCAAGGAGCACGGGGACACCTTCGCGCGGATTTCAGCGGCTGTCGATGCAGAGGCCCGGCAGCTTCTGGAGCCACGCCCGCCAGGTCCTGACGGACGCCCGGTACCCTATCGGTGCGCCCAACCACCAGCGCTGGGCGACGGAATTCCCATCGGCCAGCTGGGGCCGAAGACACTGACCTGTGCCGCCGCGGAGCAGGTCGTGAACGGAGTACTTGACGGCACCTATCCCGACGTCCACTCCATTCTCGTCTACCACAAGGGCGCACTGGTCCTCGAGGAATACTTCTACGGCTATGGTCGGGACCGAACGCACCAGATGCGTTCTCTCACGAAGAGTGTCATTTCGCTGCTCGCCGGTGCCGCAATCGGTCGTGGCCTGCTCCAGGCCGACGAGCCGGTGCTCGCACGGCTCGGCTACGATTCGATCGCGAATCCGGATCCCCGCAAGGCGCGCATTACTCTCAAGGACCTCTTGAGCAATCAGTCCGGCCTCGCCTGCGACGATCACGATGACGGGTCGCCTGGAAACGAAATGAAGCTCTACGATACGCCCGACTGGCCAAAGGCTTTCGTGGACCTGCCGGCCATCGCCGAGCCGGGAACGGTTGGGCGATACTGCTCCTTCGGATTCCTCACGGCGGGACGGATGATCGAGCTCGCCGCAGGGGGGCCGCTTGCGGAGTTCGCGCAGGATGTGCTCTTCAGCCCTCTCGGCATTTCGCGCGGTCAATGGCACTGGACGTTCGTGCTCGACCGCAGCCAGCGCAACGAGTACGGGCAGATCTACCTTCGGCCGCGAGACATGCTCAAGCTCGGCCTACTGATCCAGCAACGCGGGCGCTGGCAAGGGCGACGGGTCATTCCCGAGTCGTGGATCGAGGCCGCCGTCGCCACAGAGTCGCACGTGGATGACAGCGATTATGGCTTGGGGATCTGGCATCGGTGGTACAGTGTTCCCACCGCCAAGGGCAGGAAGCGGGTGAATACGCTCATGCTTTCAGGGAATGGCGGCGAGAAGGTCTACATCGTGCCGGCCCTTGACCTGGTCGTCGTGTTCACGGGCGGTGCCTTCAATGTCGAGTCGCCCGTGAATGCGCTCATGGTGCAGATTCTGCTGCCGGCCCTGCTGGATTCTGGATCTGCCCCTCCAAGCCCTGCGGGCCGCTGACTCCAGGAACGTGCCGTCGTACCGGTGACTGTCGCGCCCGGGATCCTGCCCGCCAACCGACGCGGCCCAACGAAGTAGAGATTCTTGCTGCGCGATAGCCGCGGCAAAATCTGGGTTGAACTCAAGCCGCCGGTGGGTCTTGCTCGGGATCCTGCGTCAGGCGCCCTGGCGTTTCAAGCGGGGGCGTGACCTGAGGCGGAGTCGAATCGGCCCGGCGAAGCGGGGGTCGGGTGGCTGGGGGCGCGCCGGCCGGGGGCCGAGCACGGGGCCATCCGCGCGCGAGTGAGGGCGGAGCGGTGTGGGCCGTCGCTCCGGCGTTCACGGGACGCGGCTTCGCCGGACCACGTGCTGGGATCATGCGGCGGCCGTGGCAGTGGGGGAGGTGGAGTGCGGTAAAGTATGGCTTCACGACGGCATCGCGAGCGTGAAGTTCAAGGAGATCCCGGGCGCGTTCGAGCTGGACTCGACGACCGGGACTGAGGAGGCCGTAGGAGCGGACCTTGGTGAAGCCTCTGGGGAGGACGTGCTGGAGGAACCGGGTGATGAAGGCGTTTACCGGCAGCGTCAGGCATTGATGGGATGGAGCGCGGCGTCGTGGAGCTCGCGCGTGAGGTGGGTGTAGATGGCGGTGGTTTTCGGGCTGGTGTGGCCCGAGGTACTCCTGGATCAATCGCAGATTGACGCCGGCTTCCAGCAGGTGGTGGCATAGCGGTGGCGGAGGGTGTGGACGTGCGCGTCTTGTGGAATGCCGCTGGCCCTGACGGCGCGGCTGAACGCGCTCTGGAGACTGGCGCGAGAAATGGGGCCGACGGCGGGATCGTTGAGCGACGCCGGAGTGCGAGCGGGTGATGGTGGGGAAGAGCCACAGGGGATTCCGGTGCGTGCGCCAGTGCTCCCGCAGCACCGCGAGGGTGGCGTCCGGGAGCGGGACGTAGCGATCCTTGCCGCGCTTGCCGTGGATGTGGAGCAGCTTCCGGGCGCCATCGACATCGGGCACCTGGAGCCGGGCGCCCTCCATGAGGCGGAGGCCGCACGCGTAGATCGTCGTCAGGCAGACGCGGTAGACGGGGATGCGCACGGCGTCGAGCACCTGCCACACTTCCTCACGACTCAGGACGACGGGGAGTTTCTTCTCGCCCTTGGGCCGCGCGACCTCGAGGACGGTCCACGGGCGGCCCGAGCGTCTGCTGGTAGAAGAACTGGAGGCCGCAGATGAGCGATGGTGTAGGTGCCGCGGGCGACCTGCTGCACGGTGCTCAGGTGGAGCAGGTAGTCGCGGAGCTGCTCTTCCGTGAGGGTGTCGGGTGCGGCATGATAGAAGCGGGCGAGCTGGGCGACGGACGCGGACGTAGGCCTCGACGGTGCGCTCGGACTAGCCGCGGAGCTGGAGGTCGTGGATCATGCGTTGGCGGAGCGGTGTCATGGTGTCCTCGCTGAAGGGGTTCAGCGTGAACATCAGACATCTCTCCGTCAACGTCACCAATCACGGTGGAGCACCAGCACGCACCGGAATCGTCGTGCTATCCGCCGCAGGCGGATTGAGTTGTGTGCCCAGCATGAACACCAACTTGGAGGTGCAAGTCCTTTGGGGAGTTGATCGCAGCGACCCGAGCGAACCGCAAGGCGCGAAGCGTGAGCGACTCGCTGAAAGAAGCGGCTAGCGAGACCCGCGGGGCGACGAACAGAAACCGGATAGGAGGCGGGGCCGACCAGGGCGAGCGGGCAATTAGCCGCGAAGCTCTCGCGATCAAGGGGAGCCACGTAGATCCGGCGCTTGTGCGGGGACAGTTGGTGGTCTTACCTGGGGAGATCTCGCCTTACGCCTGAAAGGGCGACGGTGCCGCACCGGAGCGAGAAGTCAGCAGCGGCCGTAGTAGCGGAGGGCCTCGGGTGGTGTGGACCGCCCCGATGCGAAGGGCCAAACCGAGAGGAGAGTCGATCGGTCATGGGTCGTGGAAAGGCCATGCACCAGACGTCCGAGCAAATGGAGTTTTCGGAGCTCCTGCCACGCGGGTGGGGTGAAGCCTTGCCTGCCACGCAGAGCGGTGAAGCCAGACGGGCGACTCACGAAGACGAAGGCTCAGGATCCACGCGCCGGCTGATGGAGCGGGCCGTGGAGCGCGCGAACGCGGTCAAGGCGTTCAAGCGCGTGCGGCGGAACAAGGGCAGTCCCGGCATCGACGAGATGACGGTCACGGAGTTGGAGCCATACCTGCGCGAACACTGGCCAGCGATCCGCGAGGCGCTCCTCGCGGGCAGCTACCAGCCGAGCGCGGTACGGCGACAGGAAATCCCGAAGAGCGGCGGCGGGATGCGGACGCTCGGCATTCCGACGGTGCTCGACCGATTCGTCCAGCAACTGCCTATTACAGGTGTTGCAGCCGATGTTCGATCCGACTTTCTCGGAGCACAGCCATGGTTTCCGACCGGGACGTCGCGCGCATGACGCTGTGCGCGAGGCGCAGCAGTACCTCACGGAGGGACGCCACTGGGTGGTTGACGTTGACCTCGAGAAGTTTTTCGACCGCGTGAACCACGATGTGCTCATGGGGAAGCTGCAGAACCGGATCAGCGACTCGCGGATGCTGCGGATTATTCGACGCTATCTCGAAGCCGGCATCATGGCGAACGGGGTGGTGCTGGAGCGGCACGAGGGTACGCCGCAAGGCGGACCACTCTCGCCGCTGCTGGCAAACGTACTCCTGGATCACGTCGACAAGGAGCTGGAGCGACGCGGGCACGCTTTCGTGCGATACGCCGACGACTGCAACGTGTACGTGCGGTCCAGGCGTGCTGCGGAGGACGTGCTGGCCGTTATGCGGCGGCAGTACGCGAAGCTTCGGCTTCGGATCAACGAGGCCAAGAGCGCGGTGGCGCTGGCGTGGGACCGGAAGTTCTTGGGCTATAGCTTCTGGGTAGCCAAGGACGAAACGATCAAACGTCGCATCGCCGACCAGGCCCTTGAAGAGATGAAGCACCGAGTGCGGGCGCATTACGAGCCGCACCGGTGGCCGAAGCCTCACGATGGTCGCGCAAGAACTCGGGACATACCTCCGCGGATGGAAGGAGTATTTCCACCTCGCGCAGCGGCCGGGCACCTTCGCCGATCTGGACAAGTGGATTCGCCACCGCTTGAGAGCAGTGCAACTCAAACAGTGGAAGCACGGTGGCACGACCTTTCGTGAGCTGCGCGCGAAGCGGATTCCCGCGTGGCTGATCCAGAAGGGCGCCGGCCACGGCCGCCGCTGGTGGTGGGCCTCTGCTCAAGGGGCGATGCATCACGCTCTGCCGGTGAGTTACTTCGAACGGCTCGGAGTGCCCCGGCTTGCCTCATGAACCTCAACTCATTGGAATCGCCGGATGCGGACCCGCATGTCCGGTGGTGTGGGAGGGGAATGGTGAGCGCTTGCTCACCATCCCCTATCCCGATCAACCCGGCGTTGCAGTTAACAGCCTCGCTATTGTGGGCGCGCTGCGCGCGCTTTGTTTGATGCGGCTGCAGCTGAACGCAAACGTTAGGCCGCGCGGTACGGTCCGTTCCGTGTGACTCTGTCGTTCGCTGGCAACTCGTGTCGGCTTCCACTTCTCACCTCCTGGCCTCGATTCCACTCTTGCCGTAGCGCGCACGCCGGGCAAGCTTCGGGCACAGGTCTCAAGCGATGGATCACGGCAGGCAGACTCGGCAGGGGGGCAACATGACTACGGTTTTCGCGCGCCGCTTTCGAGCGAGCCTGATGCTCGGAATGGTGCTAATTGGCATGAACGCGTGCGCAGGGACGATTCGCATCCGAGACCTGCTTGATCAGCCACAGAAGTACGAAGGCAAGACAGTACGGGTCGCGGGCACCGTGACGAAGAGTGCCGGCGTGCTCGGAACCGGCGCATTCGAGATCGATGATGGGACAGGCAAGATTTACGTGATCGCCAGGGGTCAGGGCGTCCCGCGCGAAGGCGCGAAGACTAAAGCGCAGGGTCGATTCGAATCGCTGTTCAGTTTCCTTGGTCGTACGATGGCGGCCATCGTGCAGAACCACTGACCGTTCCTCTCGGCTACTTCGCGCTCCATACGAGGCTTCGAGAGAAAGCGAACAGCGGCCGATTTTCGAGGGCGGAAAGGCACTGTCCAACGGCGGTGCGCTCGATTTGCTCGCGTTCGAAGCTGACGCCCTTGCGCCACCGCGACGCCGGCGGACCCTCAGGATAGGGGACTTCGCAGGCACCGTGTTTGCCTCGGCTCCACCGGAGCTCATTCACGGCCAGTGAGGTCGCCGCCTAACGAAGGTTTGCAGCAGACGGCGGGGCTAAGGTGGGCACGGCGGTACGCTGCGCGTTCCGCCGTGCTCTTATATGATGTCCCGCCGCAGCTGAAACTGAACGCCTGGCCGACGAACAGGCAGCGGTCATGGGCCTCCGCAGACACGATGTGGGGAGGGCAAGATGCCAGGTCCGCTAGAGGAGCGGTCTCCCGAGGAGACCAAGCGGCTCGCGCGGCTCGCGGGCGCCGTGTATGCGTCGCTCGGGCTCGCGGCCGCTTTTGGCTTCTATCACGCGCCCTTGGTCCAGGGCGACCTCAGCACCATCGCTCGCAAGCTAACGCAGTCCGAGATCCGTTTTCGCATCGGGGTGGTGACCGACGTGCTCTCCACCGCACTGTCGGTACCCTTGGCCCTCCTGCTCTATCAGTTGTTCAAGCCAGTCCACAAGATGCAGGCGGTGTGGATGGCGGTGCTGCTGGTGGCCGCGATGCCCATCTCTTTCGTCGTCGCGCTCAACTACGTCGCGGCCCAATGGCTGCTCACCGGTGCCCACGAGTTCGCGGCACTCGCGAGCGCGCAGCGGGAAGAGCTTGGGATGCTCTTCCTCCGCCTACACACGCACGGCGTGCTGGCGGTGGAGATGTTCTGGGGGCTGTGGCTGGTCCCGTTCGGCTTGCTCGTCATGAAGTCGCGCTTTCTTCCTCGCGTGTTGGGTGTCCTACTCGTCATCGCGGGCGTGGCGTATGTCGCGCATAGCCTCATCTCGCTGTTGCTCGATGGGCCTCGCATCATCCTGTATGAGCGCGTGACGATGCTGGCGCGAGCTGCCGGGGAGTTCCCGATCATGTTGTGGCTCTTGATCAAGGGCGCAGACGCGCGCCGGACGAACTCGGCGGCCTAACGATGGTTGAAGCCGACGAGGGGACTTGCTCCAGTGTTGTAGACACTTTCACCTGACATTGGGGGGGCCCAGCCGCGCCATCATCGTCGACCTGATCCCGATCAATGCGTTCGACGAGCTCATGCCGTCCTGGGTCCGCTGGCGCTAACTGCAGCGGGCGCCTGTCGTGCCGCCGTGACCGCCAAGATGCTTGCCAAACGCCTAAGCAGGCGGGCCGCGTTCACGAGGATGTGTCCTTCGCTCTCCCGAGCAGGCGCATCACGCAGGACTGTCGCGGAAACGGCGCGGGGTCGCTCGCGCCCCGCGAGCGCTTCGGCGAGCTCTCGCCGCCTCCGTCTCACTCAACGCGGCTGACGGCGGCCGACTCGCCTGCCTTCGGACAATGGTGCTCCAGGTCACAAGTCGGACGGATTCATGGGGCTCGACGTGCGTGTCGAAATTTCCAACCACGAGCCTGATTCGATGTATTTTACGGATCGTCTCGGACCTGCTGAGTTCGTAACGCGGCGCTCTCGACCGCTCCACACCGAATCGCGAACAGCTCTTACTCAAAGGGTCGAATGCAGTCCGTTCATCGTATCGGGCGTAAGCTTGGCCGCGCCGTGTTGTGGGAGCCCACTCACGACGCGTACTTCCGATTGGCTGGGATGCTGCGCACGTCGCACGACCTGCCCCCGCTGTGTATCACGCAGACTGCACTCCGTACCGTCGATGCGCGGCTGCGCGAGGGCGACGTTCCCCTGTCCTTCGGGCTGCTCGTGGGAGACCGCTGCGTCGATTCGCGTACGAAGAGCGAATATCTGTTGATCGACGAGGTCGTCTCAGCGCACATCGAACCGTTCGCCAGGTCGCGGACCGCCTCGCTGATGCACGAACTGCGCGCGCTTTCCGCGATGGCGCGCCACCGCGGGCGCCTGGCCATCGGATGGTTTGTCGAGGAGGCGGACGTCCTCGACCGCATGGCGCCCGCAGATGTCGAACTTCACCGGGCGATGTTCCCCGCACCATGGCAGGTGATGCTCGTCCGAGACCTCGCCGGAGGTCGCGACCACGGCGGCTTCATTCGGATCGAACTCTCCGACCAGCGACCGTACGCCATTCCGTTTTTCGAGGTGCTTTCTGACACCGTGCTCACGCGCCATCGTGACCTGGAAACAGTTGTCCGATGGCGGAACTACAAGACGCGCGACCTGGTCGTACTCGCCAGCGACACTGACGCCGAGCGAGTCGCGTCCCCGCCGGGGGCGGGTGTGTTTCGCCGATTGGGTGATCTGGGAAAGCGTGCGGTGACGCCTCGCACCTCCGTACTGCCTAACGGCAATTCCCACCGTGCACGAGTCACGGAGCGCAGTCCCGACGGCGACGCCGCGAACACAACGGCGCAGCCCCCGACAGCACAGGCTGCCCCGAAACCGGAAGGTGTGGGCAGTCCTGGCCAGGCCAGCGCGCCCCTGACGGCGTCCTCCGTTGTCCCCGTCGTTACTTCGATCGCCGTTAGGCCCGGCACCACCCGCTTGCCGCAGCGAGGCACTCTGCAACTCCAGGCACGGGCGCTCGATGCAACCGGAGCACCGGTGAGCGGGGTGGCAATCAGCTACACCTCGTCGGACCCGTCAGTCGTCGAGGTCTCCGCGACCGGACTGGTGACCAGCATCGGCCCGGTGGGCGCCGCGTCTATCACCGTAGAAGGTGGGAACGTGAGCGTCTTGGTGCGGCTGATCGTGATGCAGGTGGCGGCGAGGGTCGAGGTTTCGCCGAGTCCCACGCATCTCTTCGAACGGAGACGTCGCCGGCTGACCGCCCGCGTTTTCGACGCTGCCGGCGCGGAAATGAAGGGGCAACCGTTCGACTTCTCGTCGAGCGACGAAGCACTGGTGACGGTGTCGAGCGAGGGTGTGTTGACGCCGGTTGGACCCACCGGTGAGGCGACAATCACCGTGAGTGCCCGGGGAACCACCCTGAGCGCGCAGGTGCACGTAACACTCGTCGGCGCGACGCAGACAGGTGCTGAAGACGTGCCCTGATCAGCATCGCGTTCACAACCTCGATGCGCGGCCCATAGCCCACCGGCGGAGATGGTGCCGCCTGCCCCCGGCGGGGCGGTCAATTGATGCCGCTCGCTGTCCTGAGAAGAATCGGACCGCCAGTACAATGATCGCGGCCACCAGCAGCAGATGAATCAGCCCGCCCATGCCATAGCGCCCGAACACCCGAAGGCCCACAGCAGGATGAGGGCAATCACAAGAGTGGATACGCCCATGACCGTCTCGCCGAGAAATGTGATGGCAGAGGATGATCCCGCCTGATGCACGTTAGGCGCGGACCCTCCTGCCCGCCATCGCACTTTCGGACGCGCGCCGGCCTGCCTCGAACGAGAGCGGTTGCACGGCATGGCTCTGAACTCATCCGTTCGAGCGATATGGAGCGAACGCCTCGCCGCGTATGCTTCATTAGCCACCCCAGCGGTGTGCCATTCGAGACTCGAGAACGGGCGAGTATGGACGCGCTCAAACGCGTTGGCACCTTCATGACCTCTCGCTCCGACCGGCCGCTCCGGCGGCTGATCGCGTATTACGCGATTCTCGGCGCGGTCACGGCGGTGATTCTCTACATGTTCCCGCAGACGGGCCAGCTCCTGTCGGGCGGACGCCTGTCGGCGGCGTCGGAGGCGCTGCGCCTGCTTCAGGACGGAGTGGGCGGCGCGCAAGCCGTCGCGCCCACCGCGCCGGTGGCGTCGTTGCTGGAGCTCGCACTCACCACCACCGTGGCGCTCATCGGCACACTGGCCCTCATGTTGCCGGTGACGTGGCTGTACATGTCGACGCGCGCGACGACCGGACACGATCAGTCGGTTGTCCAGACGCTGATCATCCTGCCCATCGTGGTAACGGGCATCGTGCTCATCATCAGCAACAGCCTGGCCCTCGCGTTCAGCCTCGCCGGCGTTGTCGCCGGGGTGCGCTTCCGGAGCAGATCGAGTGACGCCGGGGATCTGGTGTTCATCTTCCTCGCCATCGCCGTTGGCTTCGCCGCCGGCGTGCATTCGCTGGCGCTCGGCGCGCTGGTGTCGATCATCTTCAACGGCATCGTCCTGCTCACGCGGCAGCACAATTTTGGCGGGAACCTCCTGCAACCGACCGCTGCCACGCCCTCGTTGACGCCGCTCACCGCGCTCGCGTCGGCGAACGGGAACGGGAACGGGCACGGGCATGGGCACGGGCATGGGCATGGCCGCCAGCGCGCTCGCGACCTCGTCCTCGCGCTCACACCCACCAAGGCCACGGCGCTGGCCGACCGCTTCATGCGCCTGCGCGAGGTCCTGGGCAAGGACAGCAAGAAACCGCGCTTCAACGCCGTCCTGTCCGTCACCACCACGCGTGTGGGCGATGCACAGGTCATGGTGGAAGAGGTGCTCGACATGCAGACCAAGCGGTGGAAGCTCGATGAAATCGTGACGAACACCGGGACGCCATCGGACATCTTCTATCTCGTGCGGCTTCGTAAATCCGTGGCGCGCGATGTACTGATCACCGCAATTCGCTCACGGGCAGGCGATCTGATCGTCGCGGCTCAGGTGGAGCTGAGCGAGTCTTTCGCGAAGGCGCAGACTGAGAAGGACGAGACTGCGGAGAAGACGGAATGAAGAGCGCATGCGCTGCGCTGCTCGCCGTCGCCGTGGCGGCGTCGGCTGCCTGCCGTGCGAACCGCGAGCAGGTGGCGTCGAGCGGGGCCACCACGCTGCTGCAGGCGCGGCAGATCCGATTCGAGCGCCGGCTGGCGCGCGCGGATTCCGGCGACAAGGCCGGCTCGCCGCTCGCGCGCTGGATTCTGCCCCACGAGCTGCGCGAGATCTCCGGTCTCGCGCTCACGCCAGATGGCCGCCTTCTCGCGCACGGTGACAACGTGGGGCGCGTCACGGTCCTCGATCCGCGCAGCGGCGAAATACTCGCGCATTTCGCTATTGGTGCCTCCGACGTCCAGGATGACTTCGAGGGCATCACGATCGCCCACGACACCATCTACATGCTGGCCAGCAACGGCACGATCTATCAGTTCCGCGAAGGAGAGGATGGGGAGCGGGTGCCGTATTCCACGCGCAACACGCAGCTGGGCGGCGCATGCGAATTCGAAGGGATCGCGTACGAGTCGCGCAGCGAGTCGCTGGTGCTTTCGTGCAAGACGGTCCGCGACGACAGTCTGCGCGAATTTCTGGTCCTGTACCGGCTGAAACTGGGTCGTACGGACTCGTCCGGCACCTCACGTCTCACCGTACCCATGTCCCGGGTGATCGGGTCGAATCCCTGGAAGAACGTCCATCCGTCCGACATCACCATCGACCCGCTCTCGGGCAATTACATTCTCGTGGCCTCGGCCGACCGGGCGGTGATCGAGATCACGCCCTCTGGTGGCGTGGTGCGCTCCGTGCCATTGCCGGGAGTGCATGAGCAAGCGGAAGGTGTGGCCATCACCTCCGATCAGGTGCTCATGGTGAGCGATGAAGCCGCGAACGGCACTCCAGCGATCCTGACGCTGTATCATTGGCCGTTCCGGCGGACCGCGGGCGCCTCACGATGATTGGTCGTCGTCGCATTCCGTCCATCTTCGCGCTGGCCATCGGGCTCACCGGGAGTTCGGCGCTGCGGGCGCGCTCGCAGCGGCCGCCGATTCGCATCGAGCCGCAAGACACCATCTTGGTGGCCAGCACCCATTACGGTGCGAACGGTTTTCACCGCCGCCTCTTCGGCGACAACTACCGTGACCTCTGGGCCAGGCCCATCCGGGTGCCGGTGCTCGACCTGCAGACGTTCGCGGGCGGGCTGCAGGCTGTGAAAGAGGGCGGGGGGAATCAGACGAGGAACCTTCATCTGAAGACGCCGTCCGGCACGGAGTACGTATTCCGGCCCGTCTTCAAGTCGCTGCTCGCCCTTCCCAGTGCGTTTAAACACACTGTGATAGACCACATCTTCCACGATGAGAGGAGCACCTCCCACCCGGCCGCCGCCCTCATCGCCACGCCGTTCCTGGAGGCGACGGGCATCCTGCATGTCACCCCCATCCTGGTGATGATGCCGAACGACTCATCGCTGGGGGAGTTCCGGAAGGACTTCGGCGGCGTGCTGGGGATGATCGAGGAGTATCCGAGCGTGCCCGACGACGCGCCCGGCTTCGCCGGTGCGAGCGAGATCATCGACAGCGACGAGCTGCTCCAGCGCCTCAACAAGAACCCGGGCGAGCACATCGATGCCCGCGGTTTCCTGACCGCGCGACTGGTCGACCTGGTCGTTGGTGACAACGACCGGCACCCCGGCCAGTGGATGTGGGCGAAACTGCCCGCGGGCAAGGACTCGCCCTGGGAGCCCATCCCGCGCGACCGCGACAAAGTCGTGGTGTCGTACGAGGGACTGGCGCTCACACTGGCGCGGGTAATGGACCCCACGCTGGTGGCATTCAACGGTGTCTATCCCGGGCTCTCCGGCCTGTTCCACAGTGCCATGGAATTGGACCGGCGGCTGCTCGCGACCCTCGACAAGACGGTGTGGGATTCGGTGGCGACGAGCGTGGCGTGGCGCATCAGCGATGCGGTCATCGACTCCGCGCTGCACGCGGCGCACGCGGAGTACCAGAGCGCGACGCCGGAGTTGCGCGCGAAGCTCCGGATGCGGCGGGACCGGCTGCCTGACGCCGCCGACCGGTACTTTCGTCTGCTGTTCGCGGTTACCGACATCCACGCCACCGATGCCGCCGACATGGCCACCATCGAGCGCTCGGTCCATGGCACCGTGAACGTGCGGATCTCATCGGCCGGTGGCTCTCCCTATTTCGTGCGCCGGTTCGACGAGCGCGACACGAAGGAAATCCGGCTCTACCTCCACGGCGGTGACGACACCGTGGTGGTGTCGGGTGTGGCGCTGGCGGGCCCGATCATCAGGATCATCGGCGGTAACGGCGCCAACACGCTGCTCGACTCCACCACCGGCGGTCATCCCCGCCTGACGCGACTGTATGACCAGGGACGGGTCAAGCGCTGGAGTTACGCGATGGATACCGTGGCCGAGGTCATCTTCGACCCCGATACGGCGTGGAATCGGCGTCCGTGGATGCAAGCCTACGGCAAACCGGCAGCACCAGCGCGCGATCGCGGCGTGACGCTGTCGCCGCTCCCCGGCCTCATGACCGGCGCCGGCCTGGGGTTCACGCCGAGCCTGACGCTCACGCGCGCCCGGTACGGCTTCCGTACCTATCCGTATGCGAGCAAGATGTCGCTCCTGGGTGCGTACTCGTTTGCCACGACGGGATACAAACTGGAGCTGACAACCGACAACCGGCGCGAGAGCTCAGCGGTTCATGTCCTCACGGACGAAATGGTGTCGCAGATCGAGCTCGTGGAGTTCCACGGATTCGGTAACGATGCGCCCGATCTGCGGGTTCATGCCAACGACGTGGGCCAGACGGCGTGGATGTTTCACCCCGCAGTTGGATTCTCGCTCAATCCGCGAAGCGACCTGACATTGGGACCGGTTGTGAAGTATGTGTCCACGGACCGCGCACCCGGGCACTTCATCACGGAGCATCCGCCGCGCGGGGCCGGTGGCTTCGGACAGGCCGGCGTCCAGCTCGACGCGCGATACGACACACGCGACACCCCGGGGTTTCCTGAACGGGGCGTTTTCCTCCTGGCTTCAGCGAGCGCCTTTCCCGTGGCCTGGAGCGGCAGCAGCGGCAGTGGAGGGTCGTTCGAGCAGGTCGCGGCCACTGCGGCCACATACCTCCATGTGCCGGGGTTGAAAGGGGCCGTCCTCGCCATGCGCGGCGGCGCCAGGAAGCTCTTCGGTGAATTCCCGTACTACGAGGCGGCGTTCATCGGAGGCTCGAGCACGGTTCGAACGTATCACCACCGCGAGTACGTCGGCGATGCGTCACTCTTCGGCAACGCCGAGTTGCGCCTGCCCATCGCAGCCTTCCCATTCCTGCTGCCACTCAATTTTGGCCTGCTGGGATTCTCCGATGCCGGTCGCGTCTACCTGGATGGCCGCTCGCCCGGAGGATGGCATACGTCCGCGGGCGCCGGCTTCTGGCTTGGCGTGCTCAACCCGAACACCAGTGTCACCGTGTTGCTGACGAATCGGCGTGAGAATCGCATGTCACTGGGGATCGGTTTCAACTACTGACCTGGCAAGAGCCGCCGCGGTCATCCATCCATGCCTCGCCACGCAACAAGGCCGTGATACGGTATTCCGTCCGAGCGGTTCTCATGGTCTCGATGGCGTTCCTTCCTGCGCTCTGTGTGCGAGTGCAGACCACGCCGCCGCCGGCAGGCGCGTCGGCGAAGGAAGTGGCCATCAGCGGCGCCTCGGTGCTGATCGGCGCGGGTGACATCGGAGACTGCACGTCAACCGGCGACGACCTCACGGCCATGATCGTCGACAGCGTGCTCAAGGCCGACAGCGCGGCCAAAGTCGACGATGCGGTCTTCTCGCTGGGCGACAACGCGTACCCTAACGGCTCCATGCAGAACTTCACCGAGTGCTTCACGCCAACCTGGGGAAGTCCCGATCGACGGATCATGAAGAAGATCCACCCCGTGCCGGGGAATCACGAACACGAAACCGGAGCGGGTGCACCGTATTACCGGTACTTCGGCGCGCCGGCCGGTGATCCGCACAAGGGCTATTACAGCTATGAACTGGGCCAGTGGCACATCATCGCGCTCAACAGCCCGATCGAAATGGAGCCTGCGTTCACCTTCGCGGAGAGGCAGGCGCAGCAGGACTGGCTGACAGCCGACCTCAAGTCCCATGGCAGCAAGTGCACCATTGCCTACTGGCATCATCCCCGCTTCACCTCCGGTGTTCACGGAGACGATGTACGGCTGAAGACGTTCTGGCGGATTCTGTACGACGGTGGCGTGGACCTGGTGTTGAATGGGCACGATCACGACTACGAGCGCTTCCTGCCCCAGTCACCGGCGGGAATGCTCGATACGCTCACGGGCATCACCGAGATTGTGGTGGGGACAGGTGGGGGGGCGCTGCGTGGATTCCGTTCCTCCGCCGACAGGAATTCCGTGAGCCGGATCCAGGGGCACTTCGGCGTGCTGAAGCTCACCCTTGGTGCGGGCGAGTACCGCTGGGCGTTCATCGACACCAATGGCCGCCTCTGGGATGCGAGTGGGGGGAAATGCCATTGAGTTGAACCAACGACGATTCCCCGCGCAGGTCCTGCCGCCCGTGATCCGCCGTCACCCTGCCGCCCGCGACAGATGACGCGACTAGCCGTCATTCAGGATGCCACGGGAAGGTCTGGCTGCACACGCGGACCGCACATCGTGCGATTCGAATTCGGTCACTTCGCGCTCGATCTCTCCGTACGTCTTCTCGTACCGGATTTTGAGCTTTCGCATCAGTTCATCGCGTTGGCCCGACATGGCGGCGACATCGCGCGGCGTGAGGCGAGGCCACCAATCGCGGACCGCGGCTTTCATCCGCGTCCAATCGCCGCGCAGACTGCGGCTGGTCATGGGTGCTGTCCCCTGATGGTGTGAAATGTGGCGGGTTTGCTCGTGCGTCGGTACCCCAATCGCATGGTGCAAGGTACGCCGGACCTCCAAGGGCGACCATCGCTCGATGGGATGAATGCCGTATCTCCCCCGGAATGAAGCGGCCGGAGAGGGGGTGATGGGGCAGGGGCATCTCGTTACGACGACGCGGGGCACCGTCGGCCGTCGGGAGGTGTTCCCCACGGCCTGGTCCCCTTGTCATCCGTCCGATGGATGGTGGCTGGCGTCCTCGGCGCCTAACGTTCATCTCGGCGTACTGCCGCACCCGGCCGGCACGCCTCATGCCCGCCTCGCGCGCGATATCGCGCCGCACGACCTCACCTCCTGGAGGGACCGCTCATGTGCGCCGTGAGCGTCGCGTGACGGACCGGACCAGCATTCGGCGATTGGCCGAGATCACCGGCACCCTGAACGTCGCGACGCCCCTTACCCATAGCTTTCGCCGGGAACACCTATTCTCGGCATGCTATTTGCTCGAGACGGGTCGTCAGCTCGAGTCGCTTGGCGTGGCGGCGGTTGGGGCGGAAGGCCTGGCCCGGCATCGGGCCTGCATGATCGGGGCGATCTTCCTGTCGGTCGCCTTCCTCGAATCCGCGATCAACGAGTTGTATCTGGAGCTTCAGGATGCAGGCCGAAACGGCATATCCGCGATCCCCAAACGAGCCCACGCGCTCCTCGCCAGGCTCTGGCCGTCGGTCGAGTTTTCACCGATGATGCTTCGATATCGCGTGGCGCTTCAGGCGGCGGACGCGGAGCGCTTCAACGAGGCGCGCGCGCCGTACCGGGACGTCGCGAATCTGCTCCGGCTTCGTGATGCCCTGGTGCACCATCGGCCCGAGCGATACGACGAGCGCCGGCGGCATCACAGTCTGCAGCTGCGCCTGCGCGGCGAGTTTCCGGCCAACACACTGCTTCCCGCGCGGGCGCGCTGGTTTCCCGATGTGTGCCTGGGGTCCGGATGCGCGGCCTGGGCGATTCGGACGGCTGAGGCGTTCAGTGACGCCTTCTGCGGCCGCATGTCGATCCCCTCGCGTGGGCGGGCGTCGCATGGGACAACGACGGCCCCGGCCAATCCCAGGAACCGCGGCGAGGCGCGTCAAGGACTAGTCCCATCGATCTAATCCCCGATCTACCCCGAATGCCGATGGGGGCCGGCTCCGGGAATGCCTAACGTTCAACGTCGGGCAACGGTCCGGGGTCCCTTGACCCGCTCAGGCTCCTGCACATCCGAGTGCATCCCGGCCATCGCCGCGATGCATCATGGCCGTATCCCGCCGTGCGCGACGACATCGTGTTGATGCGACAGACTCTGTAAGAGGATATGACATGCCAATGTTCAAGCGGTTCATCGACGTCATCACGCTGGGTTCGGAGCGGCCCCTGCGCCGCCTGCTCGCGTACTACGCGGTCCTCACCGCCGCAGTCGCCGTGCTGTTGTACCTGTATCCCGCGACCAACGCCCTCCTGCTGGGGAATCACGCGACCGCAGCCGGAGCGGCGCCACAACTCCTGCAGGACGGATTGAACGCACCGTCGCTGGCGCAGTCGGTGTTGGGACCGGGCTCTCTGGGCGAGCTGCTGATCACCACCTCGCTCGTCCTCCTCGGCATCGTGATCCTCATGGTGCCGGTCACCTGGGTGTACATGTCCGCGCGGAGCGTTCCCGGGCACAGCCAGGCCGTGGTGCAGACGCTCATCATTCTGCCCATCGTGGTCGCGGGCATCGTGCTTATCGTCCAGAACAGTCTCGCCCTCGCCTTCAGTCTTGCCGGAGTGGTCGCCGCGGTGCGATTCCGTACGACGCTGCGGGACGCCCGGGACGTCGTGTACATCTTTCTCGCCATCGGCGTCGGCTTCGCGGCCGGTGTGCACATGCTCGCGCTGGGCACCATCATCTCTATCGCGTTCAACTTCGTGGTGCTGCTCACGTGGCGGTACGACTTTGGCCGTAGCGTGCTCGCACCTACGGCGGCTTCACAATGGAGCGCGCCCCTCGACAGCCTGGCGAAAGGCAACGGCCGTCACGTACCCGATCGCGACCTGGTGCTCGCGCTCACGCCAAAGAAGGTGGACGCACTGGCGCAGCGGTTCGAGCACGTTCGCGACGTCCTCGGTTCCAGCAAGGGCAAGCCGCGGTACAATGCGATTCTGTCGATCACCAGCGACAAGGTGGGCGAGGCACAGGTCGTCCTGCAAAAGGTGCTCGACAAGCTCGCAAAGCGGTGGGTGCTTGACGAAGTGGTCACCAACACCGGCAAACCATCCGAACTCTACTACCTGCTGCGTGTCGGCAAGTCGATGACGCGCGATGAGTTCATCACCGGAATCCGCGTGCGCGCCGGCGATCGGATCGTCTCCGCGGATCTCGAAATTGGCGACGCGCTGGCGAGAGAAAAGCAGGAATCGACGTCCTGAGCGCCGCTGGTGGCCGTCGCGCGGCTCACGGCCACGTGAAGATCGTCGACGGCGGGGCGCCGGCGCGCGAGCGACCGAACGCTACCGTCGTCGCGCGCAAACTGGTCACCGCACGCCTATTGTCGCGATGGGAGGGCCGGTCTGGAGTCGGCGCTCTCGGGAGGATGTCGCAGGCATAGCCCCTGCAGCGGTGTCCGCCGGAAGGCTGAATAGTCCAAGTGCTGAAGGCGGCCGGCGCGCCGCGGCCCGCGCGCGGACAAGGCGGAGGGGGAAAGCGCCATCTGGCCGAAGATCGCCAAGATGCCGGGACCGGACCGCGCCATGGGCAAGCGGCTCCATGCCGATGGTCAGAAAGCCCAGCACGCCAGGGCTTCGCGCCAACTTCTGCGTACGGGATGCCCGCCTATGCCAGGGACGGCAAGGTCATCTGCTTCTTCCAAAGCGCGCAGAAGTTCAAGACGAGGTACGCGACGTTAGGCTTCGAAGGAAGCGCACGCGGCGAACCTCGACCAAGACGCCCTGTGGCCGGTCGCCTTCGCGCTGAAGGAGTTGACGGCCGCCGAAGAGACAACGATCGGCGCGCTCGTGAAGAAGGCCGTGGAGCTGGAAGAACTCCTGTCGCGCGAGTGCTGGACGACGCTGAACGGCGCGTGCGGGCGAGCCTCGCGGTGCGTCGCGGCTGAAGTTCATCTGGCAGACGCGGACCAAGACCGATCCGATCGACGCGCACACGCTCTCCCGGCCCGCTTGCTGCCGCGATTTGGTCTCCGGCGTGCGAGCCCGGGCCATGGGCCAGAGAGGTGGGGGCTGACGGGCGTGAAGCCCGCGTCGCTACCGAACCAGGGGCTCCAGAATCTCCGCGGCACGCCTGAGGACCTTGAGCTCCGCCGCATTTGCGTTTTCGATCATGCCTTCCAAGGCGGCCAACCGTCGCTTCCGCGCATCGCGCAGCACCCGCTCGCCCTTCCTGGTGGCGCGGATCCTGACGGCGCGGGCATCGTGGGGGTGCGGGGCCCGCGCGACCAGGCCTTCGCCTCCCATCGCCTGAATGAGGCGCGTCATCGTGGGCGGACGCACGTGCTCGATGGTCGCCAATTCGCCCAGGGTGCGCGGCCCTCCTCCCAGCACCAGCACCGACAGCACGGACAGGCGGGGACCGGTGATGCCCCCACGGTCGTCGTGCCGGGCAACGCGGCGCAGCAGGTGAATGGCGAGCGAGTGCAGCCGGTCGGCGATGACCGCGCGGCTGTCACGACTGGTGGACGGCATGGGTCTCTCCGGCCGGTCTGCGCCCGGCTCCCTGGGGCCTTGCGCGCCGACGCGATGGCCATTAGTTAGATACGCTAACTAAGTAACAGCACGTCGCACCCGGCGCAAGGGCGCCGGGCTTCGGGCCGCGCAGATTCCGGGAGCACTCCATGCCGACACTGAGCGAATTGCAGGCCGCCATTCGTGCGCGTGACGTCCCGCAGGTGCAGGCGATCCTGGCTGCGGCGCCGACGCTGGCCGCCGAGCGCCCCGCGGGCAGTCCGAGCGCCATGCTGTTCGGCGTGTACGTGGGATCGTCGGAGATCGTGGATCTGCTGATGCCGTTGGTCACGGTCGATGCCTGCGAGGCGGCCGCACTGGGCGCCACCGACCGGCTGCGCGAGGTGCTGGACGCCGATCCGTCGCAGGTGAACGCCCGGAGCGGTGACGGATGGACGCCGCTCCACCTGGCCGGCTTCTTCGGCAGACGTGAGGCGGCGGAACTGCTCCTCGCCCGAGGCGCCGCGGTCTCGGCGGTGGCCGACACGGCGGACGGGAACCAGCCGCTGCAGGCGTCGTTGTCCGGCAACTGTGACGAGACCATCGTGCGTGAGCTCGTGGCACACGGCGCCGACGTCAATGCCGCGGGTGCCAGCGGCGTCACGCCGCTCCACAGCGCGGCCGCGCGCGGGAGCGAGACCATGGTGCGGTTCCTCCTCGAGCGAGGCGCGCGCGTGGATGCCAGGCTCACCGACGGCCGCACTCCGGCCGATCTCGCGGACGAGCGAGGGCACGCAGCCGTGCGCGATACCCTGCGCGCGATTGCCGCCGGATCGTCGGAATCGGCTCGCTAAGTTAGGGCCGCGTGGCGATGGGCCATTTGCCCATCGCGGGGCAGGCGCGCGCGCCCAGTCGCTGCATGAGCGCCGCGAAACGGAGATCCGACTTGAGCGGGTCGAAGTGCGGATCACCAGGAATGCTGAGTATCCCCAGGAGCGCCTCTCGTGTAGCTACTCCCCGCTCCAACACCGTCATCGCTGCGTCGTATTCACCGAGCGCGAGATCCACGATCATCCGATGGTAGTTGGGTGAGTTGCCTAGTCCACCCCACAACGCAGGCACTCACAGAACCAGATGGCCAGCCGATCAGCGAACAGGAGAGCCACCTTCGCTGAGGTAACCAGCCAGATACATCACCTGCGCGAGGACGAAGAGCGTCGCGATAGGCAGCGCGCGAAGGCCGTGTCCACGCGTGAAGGGAAACCAGAACATCCCGGGATAAAAGCCCTTTCGTTCGAAAGCGAACGGCTGCGCTCCGCGTCGAATACGAGCACGTTGCAGGTGACACGCTCCTCGTCCGTACGCAAAATGCTGACGGGCGAAGCGCCAGAGCGATAGTGGATGGCGATGATATACGATCGCATCAGGCACATGGACCAATTCGAAACCGGCCTCCAACCAGCGTTCGCACAAGTCCCGGTCCTCTCCTCCTGCAAGGGGAAAGGATTCGTCAAAACCGTTCAACGCAACAAATGCCTGGCGTGGCACCGCGAGATTGCTGGTGGTGAAGAAGCGGTTGCTCGAAGGAGTGACGTCGTAGAACGCGTACAGAAAGGAAATCAGTTCCTGACTCGCATGCGAAAAGACATTGGTCGGCAAGGCATTGACAGTCTCGCCACCCAACGCGCGCGGAACAGCGGCGGAGCCTTGTCTCTTGAACGCGTTCAGCAGTTCCGGGGCCGCAGCGCAGTCGTCGTCCACGAAAACGAGATACGAGCCCCGTGCCACATGAGCGCCAGCATTCCGTGCACGCGCTGGTCCACCGCGGGGCTGCTGCAGCAGCCGCAGAGGGAGTAAATGGCTGTGCCGTTGCACCACGTCGGTCGGCGAATGAGCGCTGCCATCATCCACGACGATCACTTCCATTTGATCGCGTGGGTACGCGATGCGTTCAAGCGCCACAAGGCAGCCCTCAAGCTCCGCGGGGCGATTGTATGTCGGAATGATGACTGAAAAATCCACGCGCGCGTGCTACGAATTGACAGTTGTGTACTCGGGACCACTGTCGCCGAGTCGCGGAGTAAAGCTGGCGAGACAGGCTGACTGGCCAGATCCTTTGCTCACGGAGCACCCGTATTCCTGCTGACATACTGTCGCAGCGCTGCGCACGCGGCACTGCTGGAATCCGCAGTTGCTCGATCCCCGTTGGCTGATTTCGCTCCGTCGCACCGTCTTGCGCCCGCTGAGAATATTGATGCTCGCGGGCTTTCCAGCCAGGATCACAACGTCCGCGGGCAGACGGTCGCGAATAGAGATTCCCCTGCGCCGAGGCTGCGCGCGTCGGTCAGCGAATTCGTGCGAGCTGCATCCCTGAAACCCACCGGTGTGCTGTCCGCCGCCCGCGCGGAACCGGAAGCACTTCCGCGCCCGAGACTCGCGACGCACCGGCCTGCCCGAGCATGGGCGCCCCCCCAGCGATATTGCTTTCTATTGCAAAGTACTCTATGCTATATCCTGAGATGGCAGTCCCGTGGATACCTCGAATCCCACCCCGTCCGGAACCACCGAATGAACTGGTCGTCACTGCTGAAGCGCCCGAGCGCCTTTCTCCCCGTGGCGATGTCGCTCGCCGCCCTCGCCGTCGTGCTGGGCTACCTCGCCATGTTCGGCGTCGTTCGGCAGACCGATGAGGGAACCGCCGCGCATGTCTGGCAGCTGCTCATCGGCGGGCAACTGCCGATCGTGGCGTTTTTTGCGATCAAGTGGTTGCCCCGCGCGCCCAGGCAGGCGCTGGCGATCCTCGGGCTGCAGGCCGCCGCCGGACTGGCCGCCCTGGCGCCGGTCTTCCTGCTGCAACTGTAAGCGAGTCCGCCCGACTCGAAACGCGCAGGGCTCGCGGCACGACTTCCATTCGGCGTCGGGACGTGCCACCGTTACGCAACGGCGTGGCGCCCCAAGGGAACTCTTTGCACATGACGCGCGGTCCAAAGAGGGCACGACACGCGCAGGTTCTCGCACCAGAGACGCCCGATGCAGACCGCGTCTACCCCTCAGCCGATTCACCGGCAGCACGCCGGCGGCACGTCGCCTCTCCCACCAGGCGCGCGCGAAGCACGTCGCCGCGGCCGGGTTCTCGTCGCCGCGCTCCTCCTGCTGCCGCTGGCAGCGGCGCAGTATCGGTCCCGCCCGCCCACGGCGCTCTCCGACGCCGAGTTCTGGAACGTCTTCACGACGATGTCCGAACCGGGCGGGTCGTTCGTCTCCGAGAACTTCGTCTCGAACGAAGTATCGTTTCAGGAGGTCATCCCGACTCTTCAGCAGTCGCTCACCGCCGGGGGCGCCTATCTCGGCGTCGGCCCGGAACAGAATTTCACCTACATCGCCAACCTCCGGCCTCGGCTGGCGGTGATCTTCGACATCCGGCGCCAGAATGCGATGCAGCACCTGATGTACAAGGCGCTCTTCGAGCTCTCGCCGACGCGCGCCGAGTTCGTGGCGCGCCTGTTTTCGCGCCCGGCCGTGGCGCTGCTCGGGCCGGACGTCAAGGTCGAGGCCCTCTTCGATTCGGCCAGCAGATCCGCGCCCAACGACTCGGTGTATCGCGCGAATCGTGATGCGATCCTGCGCACCCTCACGCAGAAGCACGGATTCGCGCTGTCGCCTGACGACGTCGCGACGATCGAGCATGTGTACGATGTGTTCTGCACCGCCGGGCCGGAGGTGAGTTACGGCACCCGGTCAACGGGGCCGTGGATGGGTCGCGCGGGCTACCCGACGTACGGCGAGCTGCAGTCGGCGACCAACGCGGACAGCGTGCAGATGGCCTTCCTCGCGACCGAGGAGAACTATCGCGTCGTGCGTGACCTGGAGTTACAGAACCTGATCGTGCCGGTGGTCGGGGATTTTGCCGGTCCCGGCGCGATCCGGGCCGTCGGCGCGTACCTGCGCGAACAGGGTCTCACGGTCACCGCGTTCTACGTGTCGAACGTCGAGCAGTATCTCTTTCGCCAGACCGGCGCCGCCGAGGCGTTCTACGGCAACGTCGCATCGCTCCCGATCGATACCACGAGCACCTTCATCCGCTCCGTTCCGCGTGGTGTGTCGCCGTTCAGCATCAGCTGGTTTGGCAGCGGGAATGCCGGCACGCTCGCTGCCGGCGGCATGGTGGTGAGCATCGTCGACAGCGGCGGCGTGCGCACGACACGCACGGTGCGTGATAGCGCCGGCGTGCGGGTGGTTCAGGTGACGGTCGACAGCGGCAGGCGCACGATGACGTTGCCGATGGACTCGACGCGTGCCTCGGCGGCCGCGCGGCAGGACAGCATGCTCGTGTCGATGATGCGGACGCTGATGGTGCGGCGCGACAGCGTACTGGCGGTGCCCGGCGGTCGGGGCGTCGTGGGTCCCTCGAGGGTCATGATGATGGGTGGGCTGCTCGGGACCGGATTGTCGTCCATACGGGCAACGCTCGACGCGTTCTTCGCCGATCGCGTGCATACCTACGACGACGTCATCCGGATGACGAAGCCAGGCGGATGAGCGGGAGACGGAACGGGACATCGTCTTTCACGATCAGCAGCGCGACGGCGCTCTTCAGCAGGTCGCGGCGATCGAGGCCGGGCGGCTTCACCCGATCACATCTCCGGAGGCGCCCGACCGGCGTGCATCCCGCCTACGATCGCAACCCGGTGAGCACGGACGAGAGATTGGTGCTCGCCGCGAGCTCGTTGATGCGTCCCTGGACGCGCGGGTAGATCGTATTCGCCTCGGACTGGAAGCGCGCGAACAGGTCGCGCAGGTCCTGGCTGCTCAGCGTCCGACCCTGCGCATAGTACTGATCGGCCGCCTTGCCCAGCGCGTAGGTGGTGGCGAACGTCACCGCCGCCCCGGCGGCCAGGCCGGCCGTGCTGCCTAACAAGCCGCCCAACAGACCGCGCCCGACGCCGCGCGCGAACCCGCGGATCACCCCTTCGACCACGTGACCGGCGGCGCCGATACCGAACACCGCCGCCAGATCCTTGATCTGCGCCATGTCGAGTTGCTGCCCGTGTCGCTGGCCGATGCTGTACGCCATGCGCAGCTGCAGCGGCAGGATCGCCATGCCCGAGAGGCTGCCCGGCAGGATCGAACAGGCGGCGGTGAGCATCGCCTGGTCGAGGACGAACGCGTCGAGATCCGTGGACGGTGGCGCAGCACCCTGTCCCGACGACGCGGCGGCGGCCGCCGCACCCATCGCGGCGGTCGCCTGCGGTGACGCGGCGGTGCCGCCAAGAGCGCGGGAGAGCTCCGCGAGGAAGGCCGACTCTCCCGCGTTCGGGATGCCGTCCGCATGGCAGACGGCGGCCGCGGCATCGTACGCCGCCAGACGGGCTTCGTCGCTGGAGAGCGTGGCCGCGAGCGCGGGCAGATCGATCTTGCCGCCCACGGCGCGCTCGAGCAGCGCGTCGTCCAGATTGAAGCCGAGCCGGCTGGCCGCGCCGGCGATGTTGGCGCGCTCGGCGTCCGACTGTTGGCCGTCGGCGGTGGCGGCGAGGGTGGCGATCGCGATGATGGTCTGGGCGTCCTGGGCGTTCATGATGGACAGGCTCTCCGGAGTTCGAGCGGGTCAGCCGCCGCGGGGCGGCGGGTACTTCATGAACCGGGAACTTAGCGCGCGCTCACACGGAATGGCTGTGCCGACCGCGTGCCCGCGTTGGACGGGTGCGCTCGCGCGGCGCCACGCGCCTCCGTATCATCCGGCGTGTCTCCGACCAATTCCGACATGAACCGATACTTCCTTCGTGTGTTCGTCACCGGCGCTCTGGCGTTCGGCCTCCCGCCGCTCGCGCACGGCCAGAGCACCCGGGCCGTGCCGGTGTTTACCGGCGGCATGGCCCAGATCGTCCCGGCGTTCCAGGACTCGTCGGGCTGGATCCGCCAGGAGCTGTGGGTGGAGACCGATTTCGACACCGACCGCGACGGCCGGATGGACCGGGTGCACGTCGACGTCACCCGGCCGGGCCAGACGGACAGCGAGGGGCTCACGGTTCCCATCATCTATGGATCGAGTCCCTATTACGCGGGAACGGCGCGCGGGCAGGTCAACTGGAACGTCGAGCAGGAGCCTGGCGACCAGCCGCAGCCGCGCGGGGTCATGAACAACCCGGCCTACGACGCCACGCGCACGAGAATCTCCAACGCGCTGGTGAACGAGTGGGTTCCGCGCGGGTTTGCCGTGGTTCACTCCGAAGCGCCGGGAACCGGCCGGTCGCAAGGCTGTCCCACCGTGGGCGATTATCCCGAGCGCGCGCCGATGAAGTTCGTGATCGATTGGCTGAACGGGCGAGCCAGGGGCTACACGACTCCCGCCGGCTCGGAGGAGGTCTCGGCGACGTCATGGTCCGCCGGGAAGGTCGGGATGATCGGCACGTCGTACGAAGGCACGCTGCCGCTGGCCGCGGCCACCACGGGAGTGGACGGACTGGAGGTCGTGATCCCGGTCTCACCAAATACGTCGTACTACCACTACTACCGCTCGAACGGGCTGGTGCGGTCGCCGGGCGGGTATCTCGGCGAAGACGTGGACGTGCTGTACGATTTCGTTGCCAGCGGCGACTCGTCGGGACGCGCCAACTGCGCTGCGCTCTGGAAGAACGGAGCGTTCGCCGGGTCGAACGGCCAGGATCGGGCGACCGGGGACATGAACGACTTCTGGTACGCGCGCGACCTGCTGCCGTTCGTGAAGAACATCAAGGCCGCGGTCCTGCTCGCGCACGGGCTCAACGACTACAACGTGGTGCCCGAGCACAGCGTCCGGATCTACGACGAGATGCGGAAGCGCGGCTTGCCGGTGTCGCTGTACCTGCACCAGGGCGGCCACGGCGGGGCCCCGCCGGCCGACATGGTCAACCGCTGGTTCACTCATTACCTGTACGGCGTGGACAACGGGGTGGAGCGGGATCCGCCGGTGTGGATCGTGCAGGATGCGGCGGCCCAGACGCCTAACGTGCCGCCGCCCCCTCCGCCCGCCGCCGGCCGCGGGCGTGGCGGGCGCAACGCCCCGCGCCTGCCCCCCACGCCGTTCGCCTCGTTCCCGGTGCCGGGATCCGTCGCCGTGGTGCTGCATCCGGGCGAGGGCGGGACGCGGATCGGAACGCTCGCCCTGGCGGGCGCCGACAGCGGCCGGGAGACCCTGGTTGACGACGTCGCCATCAGCGGCAGCGCCAACGCGAGCGCGCCGCAGTCGGTTCACCGGCTGCTCTATGCGACCCCGGTGCTGCGCGACACGGTGCACATTTCCGGCACGCCGCGCGTGACCCTCCGCATCGCGTCGAGCAGGTCGGCGGCCAACCTGAGCGTGTGGCTGGTGATGCTGCCGTACGACTCGGCGCGCGCGGGATCAGCAAGCCACGTGGGGCTCATCACCCGCGGATGGGCCGACATCCAGAACCACGAGTCGCTCACCGCCGCCGGCCCCTACGAATCACGGCAGCCCGGCGAGCAATTGACACCCGGAACGTTCTACGACCTCACGTTCGACCTTGAGCCGGACGATGAATTCGTGCCCGCCGGCAGGCAACTCGCGGTGATGATCATGTCGAGCGATCGGGAATTTACGCTCTGGCCGGAGGCCGGCACCGAGCTGACGATCGACCTCGCGCATTCATCGTTCGTCGTCCCGATCGTCGGAGGCACCGGGGCGCTGGCGAAGGCCGGCGTGCCGCGATAGCGCAGGCCGTGGGCGGCTCGCCGGATCGCGATGATGCGCACTCCCGCCGAGCCGCTGCGGCGGAGTGGCGATGCACTGAGCGGAACGCGACCCTCCACGGACGCCGAGGAGCGGACCATATGCGACGGCCATCGACTCAGGAGCAGTTCACCGAAGCGGTCGACCACCTGATCGAAACGGTGCGGGCCGATCGCTCCGTGCTGGCGGCCATCCTGTGCGGCAGCCTGTCGCACGACGTGGTGTGGGAGAAGTCGGACGTCGACCTCGTGTTCGTGACGACCGACGATCGCGGGTCGAGCGAGCCCGACGTGGCGCTGTACGCCGATGGCGTGAACGTGCACGCGCTGCTCATGCCGCGGACCGAGTTCCGGCGGCTGGTGGAAGGGTCGCTCCGCAACTCGTTCGTGCACTCGTTCCTGACCCGGGGAAGGCTCGTCTACACCCACGACGAATCCATCGCCGATCTCTGCGCGCGCCTGAGCGAGATCGGCGAGCGCGACACCGCCGTACAGCTCCTTCAGGCGGGCACCCACGCGCTGCCCCCCATCTACAAGGCGCACAAATGGTTCGTGACCCGCGGCGACCTGGAATACACCGCCCTGTGGATCCTCTACGCCACCACCGCGCTCGCGCGCATCGAGGTCCTGAGCGCGCGCCTCCTGGCCGATCGCGAGGTGATCCCGCAGGCGATGAAACTGAATCCCGGGTTCTTCAACATCGTGTACGCCGACCTGCTCAACGAGAAGAAGAGCACCCGACGGGTGCAGACCGCGCTCGATGCCGTTGACGGGTACATGGCCGAACGCGCCACCACGCTCTTCGGCCCGGTGCTGGAACACCTCCGTGACGTCGGCGAGGCGCGAGCGTGCCATGAGATCGAAGACTGGTTCCACCGGCACTTCGACGTGACCGGAGTGACGACGGCGTGCGAGTATCTCGCCGACCAGAAGCTCATCGGCAAGGCGTCGACGGCCGTGCGCCTCACGAAGCGGAGCAACGTGTCGGTGCAGGAGCTGGCGTTCTTCGCCCTCCCGCCATCGTGAAGCGCCGCGGCGACCAGCAGGGGAAGGCATCTCCCCGCACGACCATCGCCGTGCAGGGGGCGCGCGTCCACAACCTGAAGAACATCTCGCTGGAGATCCCGCGCGACCAGCTGGTGGTGATTACCGGACTCTCGGGATCGGGAAAGTCCAGCCTCGCCTTCGACACCATCTACGCCGAGGGACAGCGGCGGTACATGGAGTCGTTGTCGAGCTACGCGAAGCGGTTCGTCTCCCAGGTCGCAAAGCCGGACGTGGATTTCGTGTACGGATTGTCCCCGGTTATCTCGATCGAGCAGAAGACCATCGCCAGCAACCCGCGCTCGACGGTCGGCACGATGACCGACATCGCGAGCTACCTCAACCTGCTCTACGCCACGATCGGCGAACCGCATTGTCCGCGCACGGGCGAGCCGGTGCCGAGCCGTTCGTCGAGCCAGATCCTCGAGGCGATCCTGTCGCTGCCCGAGGGGACGGAGATCGAGCTGCTGGCCCCCGTGTTCAGGCTGTACGGCGAGGATCTGAACGTCGTCTTCACCGAGGTGCGCCGAAAGGGCTGCCGGCAGCTGATCATCGACGGCAAGCGCGTGGACCTCGCCGACCAGACCGGCCCCGCCGAGGGCAGCGAGAGCGGCGAGCAGGACGGCGACGGCGACGGCGAGACCCGGGAGATGGACGCGATCGTCGACCGGCTGATCGTGAGCCGGCGGCACGAGAAGGCACTCAAGGCGGCGGTCGCCGCCACGCTCCTGGTGGGCGATGGGCTCCTGAAGGTCCACATCCTCAAGGGCGCGAGCAAAGAGGAATCGCGCCGGTTCCATCGGGGGCTCACCAGCGCCACGCAGCACTTCGTGTACGGCGACATCGGGCCCGAGTACTTCGTGTTCAACAATCCCGAGAGTGCATGCCGCACATGTGGCGGGCTGGGCGTCGACAAGCTCACGCATCCCGAGCTGCTGGTTCCCGACACGGATCGGAGCATCCGCGGCGGCTGCTTCGTGCGCGAGGCGTATCGCTACAATCCGGAGACGTGGGACGGCCGCATGATGTACAGCCTGGCCCAGGCTGTCCCGTTCTCGCTCGATGCGCCCTGGCGCGAGCTGGCGGAACCGGCACGCAACGCGGTTCTGTATGGCATCGATCGGAAGGTGGTGATGCGCCTGCCGCCCGAGGCGAAGGACCGGCGCGCGGCCGAGGTCGAGGGACGCGAGGTCGGCTTCCACGGCATCGCGCGGCGCATCGAACGCCACTACCGCCGCTATCGGCAGCGCGGGGAAGCGAACAGCCGGATGGAAGCGTGGCTCGACAAGGTGATGGTGGAACGTACCTGTCCCGACTGCCAGGGCGCGCGCCTTCGTGCCACGCGGCTGCGCTTCACCATCGCCGGCCGCAACATCCACGAGGTTGGCCAGCTCCATTTCGATGAACTCTACGATTTCCTCGGCGGGTTGAAGCCAACCGGGCGCGGGGCCGACGCCGGCCGACAGGTGGTGAGCGAAATCCGCCGCCGGGTGAAGCTCCTGCTGGGCATCGGGCTCGACTACCTCAACTTCAATCGCCGCTCGGGCACCCTGTCGGGCGGCGAGTCCCAGCGGATCCGGTTGTCCACGCAGATCGGGTCGGGGCTGATGGGGATGCTCTACGTGCTCGACGAGCCCAGCATCGGCCTGCATCCCAAGGACAACGTGAAGATGATCGCCACACTCGAGAGTCTGCGCGACATCGGCAACACGGTGATCGTGGTGGAGCACGACGAGGATACGATCCGGGCGGCGGACCATATCGTCGAAATGGGACCCGGCCCGGGGCTGCACGGCGGCCGGGTGGTGGCGCAGGGGACGATCGACGCGCTGCTGCGCACCAAGGCCTCGCCGACGGGTCAGTTTCTTTCGGGGAAGCGGTCGATCGCCACGCCGGCGCGACGACGCCGCGGAAACGGCAGGACGCTGGTGGTGCGCGGCGCGCGCGAGAACAACCTCAGGTCGATCGACGTGACCTTTCCGCTCGGCGCTGTGGTGGCCATCACCGGCGCGTCCGGTTCCGGGAAGAGCACGCTGGTGAACGAGATTCTGTACAAGGCGCTGTGGAAGCGGCTGGTGGACACGCGCACGCTGCCCGGCGACCACGACCGCGTGGACGGCATGGAGCACGTGCATAACGTGGTGAACATCGACCAGTCGCCGATCGGACGGAACAGCCGGTCGAACCCGGCCACCTACATCGGATTCTACGACAACATCCGCGAGCTGTTCACCCGCGCACCGCTGTCGGTGGAGCGGGGCTACAAGGCGGGCCGGTTCAGCTTCAACGTGAAGGGCGGGCGGTGCGAGGAGTGTCAGGGCGAGGGCGTGATCACCACCCAGCTCTACTTCATGCCGGACGTGGAGGTGCTGTGCGGCGCGTGCAAGGGGGCGCGCTTCAACAGCGAGACGCTGGAGGTGACGCTGCGCGGCAAGACGATCGACGACGTCCTCAACATGCCGGTGGAGGAAGGGGTGTCGTTCTTCGCCGCCGAGCCCACGATCGGCAAGAAGATCGGCGTGCTGCACGAGCTGGGGCTCGGCTATCTCACGTTAGGCCAGTCGGCCACGACGCTCTCGGGCGGCGAGGCCCAGCGGATCAAGATCGCCACCGAACTGTCGAAGCTGCAGCGAACCAGGCATACCGTGTACATCCTCGACGAGCCGACCACCGGGCTGCACCTGGCCGACATCGAGAAGCTGCTCGGGGCGCTCAACCGCCTGGTGGACGCGGGGCACACGGTGCTCCTGATCGAGCATCACATGGATGTGATCAAGACCGCGGATTTCGTGATCGACCTGGGGCCCGAGGGCGGACACGCCGGTGGTGAGGTGGTCGTGACCGGGACTCCCGAGGTCGTGGCGGCGTGCAGGGCGTCGTACACGGGCCGCTTTCTCCGGGCGCACCTGAGATAAGTCCGGCGCGCGCGACCGTCGGCCGGGCCCCGACCAGCCGGGCACGCCGGGCGAGCGCATCACCTGGCACGGGGGTTCCCGGCGGAAGGTGGGGCAAACCATTCCGCCGCGATGGCGGTCCAAGGTTCAACGGGAGCGCACATGGCCTGGTATCGGAGCATGACGGCGCGAGCCAGCCTGTTCGTGCACCGAAGCCGGAATGCTGGGACCGAGGAGGAGAGGCCGCGCCGGCTGCACGACGGCTGGGGCGACCTGCGCTTTGCCGTGCGTTCGTTGCGGCGGCGCGCCGGTTTCACCGCGGTGGCGGCGATCACGCTGGCGCTGGGCATCGGCGCCACCACCACGCTGTTCGGGGTGGTGAAGCAGGTGCTCCTCGCTCCACTGCCGTATGGCGATCCGGATGGCATCGTCGTCGTCTGGAGCGCCTGGAAGGGCTTCGATCAGACGTGGCTGTCCTACGACGAGTGGGAGGGGTGGCGGGCGCGTATTCCGGCATTCGCCGACATCGGCCTCTGGACGGACGGTTCGGAGACCCTCGACGACGACGCGCCGGAGCGGATCCGCTCGGCCAACGTCCACGCGAACGTCTTCCCGATTCTCGGTGTGAAGCCGATGGCCGGCCGATGGTTCACCGCGGAAGAGGACCGGCCCGGCGGGTCACGCGTGGTGGTCCTGTCGCACGGTCTCTGGCAGCGGCGATTCGGCGCCGATCCCGCCGTGGTGGGCCGCGACATCCGGATTTCGGGCCGCGCCGCGACGGTGGTTGGGGTGATGCCGCTGGGCTTCCGGCTGCCGCTCGACTTCGGCGCCAATGGGCAGTCGGACGCCTGGTTTCCGCTGGCCACCGACGCGGCGGCGGAGGGCGCGGTACCGGGGCCCGAATTCCCCAAGGGTGGGGCCAACCACGGATTCCTCGCGGTCGCGCGCCTCGCCCCCGGTGCGACCGCGGCGACCGCCAACGCCCAGCTGCGCGCGCTGGTCGCCGAGCTCGAGCAGTATGGCTACATGGCGAACGTGGGCTTTCACGCGTACGCGGTACCGGTGGCCGAGCAGATCACGGGGCGGGTACGGCCGGTGCTGCTGGTCGTCTTTGCCGCGGTGGGGCTGGTGCTGCTGATCGCCTGCGCGAACGTCGCGGGGCTGATGCTGGTTCGGGGCGAGGGGCGCCGGCGCGAGCTGGCGGTGCGGGTGGCGCTCGGCGCGGGCACCTTCCGCCTGACGAGACTGTTGCTGGCCGAATCGACGGTCCTCGCCGCGCTGGGCGGGACGTTAGGCGTGGGACTGGCGATCGTCGGCGTGCGGGTGGTTCGGGCGAGCGCTCCGGCGGGACTCCCGCGCGTCGGCGAAACGGCGATCGACGGAGGCGTGCTGGCGTTCGCGCTGGGTGTGACGGCGCTGGCGGCCGTGCTGGCGGGCATCCTGCCCGCGCTTCAGGCGCGGCAGGTTGCGCCCGCGGGCGAGCTGCGCGAGGGTGGCCGCGGCGCCACCAGCGGCCGGGCACGGCTCCGCTGGCGGCAGTCGCTGGTGGCCGGCGAGGTCGCGCTGGCCGTGGTCCTGGTCGTTGCGGCCGGGCTGATGATCCAGAGCGTGCGCAATCTGCTCGCGATCGACGCCGGCTTCCGGCCCGACGGCGTGATCACGATGCGCCTGTCGACGCCTTCCACGTGGTATCCGGATTCCATTCGCGTGGCCGGCTTCTGGGATGCACTGCAACGGCGCGTCGCGTCGCTCCCCGGTGTGCAGGCGGTCGGTGCGGTGGGGGGGCTGCCGCTCGCGACCGAGATGGGGGACTGGGGACTGCGCATCGACGGGTACACGCCGCCGCCCAACCAGGGCGCGCCCGGAGATTGGCAGGTGGTGACGCCGGGGTACTTCGAGGCCATGGGGCTCACGCTGCGCGAGGGGCGAGTGTTCGACGCGCGCGACGACATCGACGCCCCGCTGGCGATGGTCGTGAACCGGGCCTTTGTGGAGCAGTACTTCGCGGGTCGTCAGGCACTGGGCGGCCGGGTACGGGTGAACGGCAGCGACCGCTCGCAGGTCTACACGATCGTGGGGGTGGTGGACGACGTCCACCACAACGCCCTGGTGGGGCGGGCGAAACCCGGCTTCTACGCCACGCTGGGACAGTACGCCCGGGCGCCGGGACTCACGCGGCGCAGCATGAGTCTGGTGATCCGGGCCACCGGCGAGCCGGCGATGCTGGTGGCGCCGTTGCGCGCGGTGCTTCGGGAGATCGATCCGCGACTCCCCATCTCCGAGGTGCGCACGATGCGGGACGTCGTGTACGCGGCGGTTGCCGGCCCGCGGTTCGCGATGGAGCTGCTCGAGCTGTTCGGCGTGCTGGCGCTGGTTCTCGCGGCGATCGGTATCTACGGGATCGTGTCGCAGGTGGTGGCCTCGCGGGCGCAGGAGTTCGGGGTCCGTGCCGCGTTAGGTGCTTCGCCCCGCGATCTGATGGTGCTGAGCCTGGGGGCAGGCGTGCGGCAGGCGCTGGCCGGGCTCGCGATCGGTGGCGCGCTGGCGCTCGTGTTCACGCGCCTGATGACATCCTTGCTGTACGGCGTGCGACCGGCCGATCCGTGGACGTTTCTGGGGGTGGTGCTGGTGGCGGGGCTGGTGGCGGTGGCGGCGAGCGCAGGTCCCGCGAGGCGGGCCGGGCGCACCGATCCGGCGCGGGTGCTGGGAGGCGGCTGATCGGCGATCGGCGACGCTGGCCCTGATCGGGACGGCGTGTCGGCGAGCAGGCGCCACCGCGAGACAGAGGCGCCTCTGGTACGCGTCGGGGCCGCCGCTGCCGCGGCGAGCGGGAGATCGGATTCCCGGTCATCATCAAGGCCACGGCCGGTGGTGGGGCGCCAACAGCCGCCATCATCTTTCGCGACGCGCGACTCACCTCACAGGGAAATGACCCGTGACGGCCAAACCAAGAACCATCGACGAGTACCTGGCGGCCCTGACCGAAATCCAGTGTGAAGCCCTCACCAGGTTGCGCAGGGCCATCCGTACCGCGGCGCCGGACGCCGAAGAATGCATCAGCTACGGCATCCCGGCCTTCCGGCTGCACGAGGACCGAGCTCAGCCGCCGAACGCCAGCTGGAACAACTGCACGATGCGCTGGCGCGCGTCAAAGCCGTGCCAGGGCTCGGGGCTTGGCCCGCCGCTGATGTTGCGGCTGAGCGGGCCGTGATTGTCGCGGGGGTAGGTGACGAGGTGCACCGGCGCCCCGGCCTGTCGCATCGCCCGATACATCTCCTGCGACTGTCCCAGCGGATCGGTCGTGTCGCCCTCACCCTGCAGGAGAAGAAACGGCGTCTTCGCGTGGCTGACCCCGGAGAGCGGGCTCTGTCGCCACGCATCCTCGAAATGCTCCCACGGTTTTCCGAAAAACCAGCGGTCGTACCACGACCCGCCTTCGGTGCCGTACTCGCTGAACTGATCGATAACCGGCGCGGCCGACACGATGGCCTTGAAGCGCGTCGTCTTCACTTCCACGAATCCGGCCATCTCGCCGCCGTAACTGTAGCCGTAGAACCCGAGCTTCGTTGAATCGATCGAGAAGTTGGCGCTCACGAAATCGACGCCCGCCATGATGTCGCGATAGTCGCCGCCCCCAAGGTCGTTCTTGTTCGCCGCGGCAAACTGCACGCCGTAGCCGGTGCTGCCGCGCGGATTCGGCTGCAGCACCGCCCAGCCGTGTCCGACCAGAAACTGCACGAACGGCGAATAGCTCTGGAGCCACCCTCCGGTCGGACCGCCATGGACGTCGACCACCAGGGGAACCCTGCCTGACGAGGCAGCCAGCGGGAGGTACAGGAGGCCCTCGATCGTCAGGCCGTCGTTCTTCCACCGCACGACGGTCGCCTTCACCGCCCGCCAATCGGATCCCGCGCTCGCCGGCGTGGACAGCCGCTTGCCCTCCGCGTCGAGGGAGGGCGCGAAGTAGAGCGCCGCGGGTTCGTCGCTGTTCGCGCGCGCGTACACCCATCCGGTGCGCCGCTCGTTCGTCGCCAGCTGGCCGACCACACTGCCCGGAATGGAGATCATCGTCGCGCCCGGCTTGCCCAGGTCGAAGCGCGCATACCTGGCCTCGGTCCCCACCGTCACCGCCGCGAGCACCGCGTCGTCGCCCTCCGCCAGTGTGGGGCCATTGGAGGTGCCGCGGAAGCTCCTCGAGAGATTCCTGAGGCTGCCGTCGGCGAGCGTGATCGCGAACAGCTCGCCGTAACCGGGCGGCGCGTCGTCCTCTGCCTGGGCGTCGACGAAGAGGCGCGTGTCACCGGCGGACCAGACGACGTCGCCCGTGGTCGCCGGCGCCCTGGTCACCTGGCTCGGCGCCGCGGGGTGTCCGGCATCGACGATCCACAGCTTGCTGTCCGGCCCCAGGTCGCTGGCGCCATTCATGGGACGCGTGAGCACCGCCAGGCGGTCGCCTCGGTGCGACCAGATGACGTCGGCAACGTCAGGCGGCACGCCCACCGGAGTGACCTGCGAGGACTGCAGGTCGACGAGGTACGCCCGGGTGCCGTGCAGGTCGTGGTCGACATATTGGGCATCCGCCTTATCCTCGCTCTGTTTCGCCTCGCCCGGCGTTTCCGGATCGCGGGCGATAATCGCCGCTGCCCGGCCGTCCGGCGAGATGGCGTAACCCGAGATGTTGACCTCGATCGCGTCGGGCGGGGCCTTGGCGGGCGATCCGTCGACGGCGTCGGGCGCGGCCGACGCATCGACCGGCGGCACGACCTTGATCACGAGCGGTTGGGCTTCGCCGCCGTTCAGCGGCAGGCGGAACAGCTGCGTGTGCTTGCCGCGACGCGCGGTGAAGTACAGCGATTGGCCATCGGGCGCCCAGCGCCCCTGACTCTCGCTGCTCTTCGAGCCGGCGGGGGCAAAGGTGATCTGCCGGCTCGTGTTCCGATCGATATCGACCAGCCAGAGGTGACTGGACGCACCGTCTACGGTCGGCTCGGTGACGCTCAGCAGCACGAAGTGGCCATCGGGTGACAGCTGTGGGTCACCGAGGGCGCGGGTCTGCCGCAGATCTTCGTTGGTGGGGAAGTGCGGCGCCTGCGCGTCGAGCCCAGCACCGAGCAGCATGATCGCGGACGAGGCCAAATAGAAGGCCGGCCCGACGACAACACGATGGACGGAGATCATCGTTTCACCTTTCCTCATTTCCGTCGCGCCGGTCGTGACGGACGGGGCACAAGAGACGACCATCGCCGGTGACCGGACGTCCTCGATCGTACCACGGCGCATGAGACCAGACGCGGTCTCGACTGCGGCAACATTCCGAGGTGCCGCAGACGCTGTCAAGAAACCGCGATGCGACGAGGAAGGACCGGTCCCGCCTAAATCGAGTCTGACCCCATTTTTCCTGGACCCCATTCTTCCTGGCAAAGCCAGTCCCAACTCGCTGATCCGCTCCGGTGCGGGTAGATTGGCGCGATGTCGTCAGCTCTCTCCGGGAGATCCGTGACGTTTTCGCGCACCGCGCTATACCTGGTCGTCGGCATCCTGGCCGCGCCGAACGCACAGGCGCAGTCCCCGCGGCTCGACAGCCTGGACGCATTTGTGCGGGCCCAGATGGCGCGGCGTCACATCGCCGGCCTCTCGCTGGCCATCATCGACGGCGGACGCATCGCCGCCGCGCGCGCCTATGGCGTGACCGATGACAGCACGCACGCGCCGGTGACCACCGCGACGTTGTTCCAGGCCGGCTCCATCAGCAAGCCGGTGTCGGCACTGGCGGCCCTCCACCTGGTCGAGGCTGGCCGACTCTCGCTCGATGAGGACGTGAACACGAGACTCTCGAGCTGGAAGGTTCCCGAGAATCGGTTCACTGCGACCGAGAAGGTCACGCTGCGACGGCTGCTCTCGCACAACGCCGGCATCACGGTACACGGCTTTCCCGGCTACGACGTACGCGACTCCGTTCCCTCGCTGGTGCGCGTACTCGACGGCGCGCCCCCCACCAACACGCCACCCATTCGTGTGGACACCACGCCGGGTGCAATCTGGCGCTATTCCGGGGGTGGCTTCACGATCATGCAGCAACTGCTGATCGATGTCACCCGGATGCCGTTTCCGCGGTTTCTGCAGCAGACGGTGCTGGGGCCGATCGGCATGACGAACAGCTCGTATGAACAGCCGCCCTTGCCGTCGCGCGCCGCACTCACTGCCACGGGCTACTACGCCGACCGCACGCCCGTGCACGGACGCTGGCACATCTATCCCGAGATGGCAGCGGCGGGACTGTGGACGACACCCACGGACCTGGCGCGGTTCGCGATCGAGATTCAGCAGACGCTCGCCGGGAAAGGCCACGGGGTGGTGTCGCCCGCGATGGCGCGCCAGTACCTCACCGAGCAAATCGGTGGAAGCGGCTTGGGCATCGGGGTCGCCGGCACCGGGCACGCGCTGCGGTTCTCGCACGGTGGCCGCGACGAAGGGTTCGATGCCCAGCTCATGGCCTTCGCGGAGACGGGCCAGGGAGTCGCCATCATGATCAACGCGAACGACAATTCGCGGTTCATGGGGCGGGTGGTGGAGTACATCGCGCACTTGTACGACTGGCCGGCGGGCTTCCCGGCCGCGGCACCCGCAGCCACGCGCGCCGCGCCCGTCGACGCGCGGCGCGTCGCGACGTACGGTGGCTACTACGAGGCGGCCGAGAATCAGATGATGGCCCTGGTTCCCGATGCGCAGGGCGCCGGTCTCCACTCCATGGCGGACGGGCTCCCCGACGAGGAATTCCTGGCGATGGACACCACCCGCTTCGGGTCCACCGAGCGGCCGGTGCAGCTCACATTTTCCCGCGACGCCAGGGGCCAGGTTGATGCCGTTCTCTGGAGTCCGCGGAACGCGTCGGCGCCGCGGCGCATGCCGCAAATCATCCCGCTGCCGTGGTCGATGCCGGCAACCCCGGATCCGGACGCCGCCCTGAGCGCGCGGATTTCGGCCGCGCTCGAGGCGTTGCGACAGGGCGGGGCATCACTGGCGAGTGCACCGGGTGTCACCCCTGGGGCCAAGGCGGATTTCGGTCCCGGGATCGGCTCAGCACTCGGCGACCTGGGAACGCTGGGCTACGTATCGACGGTGGAGGTGGCAGGACGGGGCATCCATCGCCACGGCGGCGACGTGTCGCGGGTGCGGGTGTATCGCATCACCAGCGCGGCGGGTGCGCAGTACCTCCTCGTGCACCTGACCGAAGAGGGACTGGTGACCGATATCGACCTGGTGGGCACGGCGGGATAGAATCGGCCGCCGGACGGGGGCAGGGGAAGCCGGCCTGCTCGTGGCGCGGGTCAGCGCCCGACGCGCGATTCGAGCGTGATCTCGGGAAACTCCTTTCGAATGGCCTGCTCGGGGAAGGGCCGTGCGCCGCTCAGGTGGGCGTCGAAGAACGCTACCACCAGGCGGTCGAGGATAGCCTGCATGCGACGTGGATCGATGCCACCCAGGGTGCGGTCGCGCACGCCGGCGGGGGCGATCAGCCCGATGTCGGTGAAATCGGGGTGGCGGGTGTGCGGGATCACGGCCCGGTAGACAGGTGCCGTTGCCCAATGATAGTGGAGCTGGAATTCGTTGAAATTCTCCGAGCTCGACAGATACAGAAATGGGTGCGCCATAGGACGTCGCGTGAGCGCGCTGAACGCGAGACCGTCGAGACTGACCCCTGCGCCGCACGACGTCTCGAGGATGCAGAACTCGGTGGTGAGTGCGCCGCCCAGTGACCATCCGACTATGCCGACCGAGTCGAGGGCCATTGTTGCGGGGCGATCCGGGAACAGGGCGCGCGGGCCGCCCACGTTCATCGCGCGCAGTTGGGTGAGGGTGAATCGGGTGTCCGCCATCCAGGAGTCCATGATGGGCTGCCGGATATCCGACACGCGCGCGAGCCTGTCGAGCAGGGCGAGCTGCTGGAGCGTGTCTGCCCGCTTGAAGGTCTTGAGGAGCGTGCCCGCGGCCCGGTCGAAGGAGGCCCCGGGCGACGCGGCGTCGTGCTGCTCAGCGACGATCCGCCCGTCTGGAAACACGACGATTCCGGCGTATTCGGGATGCGCGGTGCTGGCCACGATGTAGCCGTGGCTCGCCAGCGCCTCCATCAGGATCGTGTTCTGCGACTCGAAGCCGCGTGCGCCGGTGCCGTGCGAGAAGAGGACGACCGGGAATCGGGGCGCCGCATGGGACAGGGGAACGTCGGCGTAACTGTGGGTCGGTACGCGTGAGGCATAGCGGAACGCGAATCCGGGAAGACGCGACGCTGCGGCCAGGTGGCGCGCGACGGGCAACGACCATAAGGACACCGGTCTGCCGGTGACGGAATCGGCTGGATACCAGAGGCGCACGAGAAGGGTGCGGTACGAACCGGGCGTCGAGTCGTTCCGCGACGAGTCGACGAGGACCAGCCAGCGCGTGCCGACGGCGTGCGTTCCGGTCGGGGCAGGCAGTTGGGGAAAGAAGAAATACTTCGAGAGCACGCCGGCCGCCGCGACAAGCAGAAGGGCCGCGAGGCTCGTAAGGCGGGCGGGCCAGCGGGATACGGCCGTACGGGTCGATGCCTCGCGTCCCGGTCGGGCCATGATGGTCAGCAGAGCGATCACGCCCGCGACCAGGTAGGCCGGCGCCATGGTCCACCGCGGCACGTCTGTCCACAGGTGCAGCCCCAGCGCCAGGATCACGACGCCCAGGAGCAGCAACCGCACGCGACGCCGCGCGCCCACGCCGCAGGCGACGGCAGCGATGGCGAGGGCGAGGAGGAATGGCGGTTCGAAGCGTTGCACGAAAGCGGACGTGTGGTGGACGCAAACGCGCAACGCGCGGCGCCCGACGGCGGTTCAATGGATGGGGGGCCGTGCATCCTGTCAATGGGTCGACGGGCGGTGGAACACGGACGGTTGCGGTCGTCGTCGGGCGAGCCAACGCTGCGACGGTCAGGGCCGGCCGGTCAGATAGCCGACCGCCTCCCCGGCGCTCCAGCACACCAGCAGCAGGAGCATGAGCGGTGCGGCGGCGAGGAACCGGCTCCGGTGTCTCCCCTTGGCCCAGGTCAGCCGGAACTGCCTGACGAATACCACGGCCGGAATGAGCGGGGCGCCGGCCGCCCAGCCAACGCGCCTGACGAGTGTCGCTGAGTGCACCCGGGTGTACGCGAACAGACGCCCCCAGCCGAAACGCTCGCGCACGATGCGCCGAAACGCCGTTTGCGTTCGCATCTGGCTCGTCACCAGCTCGGGCGTCAGGAAGAGCGTCTCGCCGCGTCGCGCCAGCGCCCCGTGCACCACCGGCTCGTGGTACCGCTCCCGCCACAGGTCGCGCGTGTCGTCGAGCGCTCGCCGCTTGTACGACACGTTGACGTCGGTGACCCAGGCGGCCGGACCCGCCGCGAATGGGGGGGCGTAGCGCGTGAAATCGCAGAAGTAGAGCGCCCAGTTGGCCAGACGGTCCACCCCGTTCTCCACCGCCCCGCCGATCACCGCGTGTGGGAGCGCCGCGTGCAGGTGCATCACGCGACTCGCCCAGTCGGTGGTGGGAAGGCCACGATCCTCGAGGATCCCAATGATGTCGCCGGTGACCGCGAGCAGGCCGGCACTCCGACGGCGATCGAACAGCTCGTGCTGTCCCCGTGCGCTCGTCGGGACGGCCATGGTCGGCACCGCTCCCATGGGGAGGAAGCGCACGCGCGGGAAGCGCGCCGCAAGCGACGGGATGTCCGTCACGGTGTCGTCGAACGGGACCACCACTTCCATGTCGGGCGGATCGATCTGGGCGTCGAGCACCTCGAGACAGCGTGCGAGCGACGCGCCGCCTTCGACAATCGTGACGACGACCGACAGCTTCATCCCGGGTGGGCGCGGGCCGACACCGTCCTCATGACGCCCGCGTCGCGGGTACGGGGGTGGCCACCGTCGGGGTTTCGAGGGTCACCGCCGATCCGGTGGTCGTGGAGCGGTAGACCGCCTGGGCGATCTCGTTGGCCCGGAACCCCGACCAGCCGTCTGCCAGATCGACCGCGGTGTCGCCGTTGACCAGCCGCAGGAAGTCGCGCAGTTCGTCGTCGAACGAGCGTTTCGACGTCGTCTGCCAGCCCTTCAGCTTCTCGCGGAGAATGATCTCCGGATAGAACCGGTAGGACTTCCGGCGCGCGGCGCCCGGGCGCTCCTGGGTGACGAGGAGGTTGAACATCGGCGCGTAGGAGGCACGCACCATGCCCAGCGTGCCGTAGACGTCGACGATCCACTTGTAGCCGCGCCACTCATCCCAGGTGGCCTGATAGATGACCGGGATGCCCCCGGCGGTGCGCATCACCGCCACCGCATTGTCCTCCGAGCCCGAAACGTTCCAGATCCGGTTGCTGGCGAATCCGTAGACTTCGGTGATCTCGCCCGCCAAATAACGAGCGAGATCGGTCATGTGAATGCCGACGTCCATCATCGCGCCGCCACCCGACAGCTCGCCTTTGTACTGCCAGTCGGCGCGGAAATTGTGCAGCCCATCGTGTCCGCCGAAGACCCGCAGGTGATCGATCTCGCCGATGCGCCTGTCGGCGAGCACCTGCTTGAGGAACTTGATGGCCGGATAGAAGCGATGGTTGAAGCCGACCGCCAGCGCCCGACCGGCCGCCACCTGCGCCTGCAGGATATTCCGGCAGGCCGGCAGGGAATTGGCGAAGGGCTTCTCCACCAGCACGTGACATCCCTTGCCGAGGGCGTGGCAGCACATCTCCTCGTGCAGCGTGACGGGCGACGAAATCATGACCCCGTCCGGTGCAAGCTCGTCAATCAGCTGTCGGTAGTCGGCGAACGCCTTGGAGTTGAACTGGCCGGCGACCTCCACCGCGCTCACGCGATTCACGTCGGCCACCCCAACCAGTTCCGTCTGTGGATGATCGTGGATGGACTGGGCGCGAAGCCGGCCGATGACTCCCGTGCCGATGACTGCAAGACGCATGGTCGCCAAATTTACCCGCTGAGACTCTGGTGAGCTACGGATCGCCGATATGCCCGACGTCGAACTCTCGGTAGTCGTTCCCGCGGTCAACACGCTGCTGGATCTCACGGGGTCCCTCGAAGCGTTGGACGCGCAGCGGAGCGAAGTGCAACTCGAAGTCCTGGTCGTGAATCGGCTGGGCGCCCCGATTCGCGAGGCGATGCCGCGGCTGTTCCCATGGGTGCGGGTACTCGACGTGCCGACCGACACGACGATCCCGGAAATGCGAGCCGCGGCATTTCGCGCCGCCCGGGGCCGCGCGGTGGCCGTGATCGAGGATCACGTGGTCGTACCGCGCGGCTGGGCGCGACAGATGCTCGACGCGCTCGGCGAGGGGAAGGTCGTGGTCGGCGGCACGGTGGAGAATGCGGCGACCGGCACCCTCATGGACTGGGCCGCGTTTCTGTGCGAGTACAGTCACTGCATCCCGCCTATCGAGTCGGGCGCCGTGAGCTGGCTGACCGGCAACAACGTGGTGTACGACCGGCGAGTGCTGGACGCGCATCGCCAGATCCTGGAGGCGGGCAAGTGGGAGAACTACCTCCACGATACGCTGCGCGCCGAAGGGATCGAGCTGACCTGCCATCCGGAAATCGTGGTGGGTCACAAGAAGCACTACTCGTTCGGCGAGTATCTGTCACAGCGCTACCTCTATGCGCGTTCGTACGCGGGTGCACGCGTGGCCGGCGCCCCGCTCACCCGGCGCCTCGCGTACGGGCTCGCCGCGTTCGCCTTGCCGCCCCTCCTCATGTACCGCACCGTGACCCGCATCGCCGGAAAAGGGAAATACGCCGGGACACTGGTCAAAGCGATCCCGCTGATCGCGGCGTTCGTTGTCTCCTGGGGAGTGGGCGAAGTGGTGGGGTATTGGGTCGGTCCCGGCGACGCGCTGAGCAAGGTGTGTTGAAGACTCGCCCTCCGACTGGTGTCCCGGAGCCGTGCGGTCCCTGCGTCGGCGCTGATGCAGACGGGCCGCCGGCGACTCGATGTCGCCGGCGGCCCGTGTCCATCACCGCCTGCCAACCACTCCCGCTCGACTCAGGCGTTGCGGTCGATGCAGGTGTTGTTGCCGATCGGCAGGTTTGGATTGTTCTGTTCGGCCTGCGGCACCGGGATCGTGACATCGGTACCGTAGTTACCACCCTTGTGCCACGCGCCGGTCGGGAAGACGGCATCGGCCCCCCGCCCGTACTGCCGGATCAGTCGGCGCAGATCGCCCACCCGGTGACCCGTGGAGAACATCCAGAACGCCCGCTCTCGGAAGACCTGGTCCACGCGCGCGGCATCGCTGCCCGCATCGGTGAGCGGCGCGAGGCCGGGCACCGTCGTGCGCGCCGCGTTGAGGATCGCGAGCGACCCCGATGGGTTCCCCGCCTTGAGCTGCGCCTCGGCTTCGATCATGCGTGCCTCGATGCCGCTGACGATGGTGACCGACGCGTCCCGGGTGGCCCAGATCCGTTGCACGTAGATCGGTGTCGTCAGGTCGTCGCGGACAGTCTGCGTCACTCCGATTGCCTTGCAGACCGCGTCGCCGCCCTGGCAGATGGGAAGACGCGGGTCGTTCGCGGTCGCGAAGTTGAGCCCGTTGGTCCCCTCGCCGGTGCTGACGCTGTAACGGCGGGCGCTGTTGTTGTAGGTCCAGATCTGGTTGCTGTTGGTCGTCTGTGAATGGAACATCTCGTAGACGAACGACGTCGAAACGCCGGCCACGGCCGTCGCGGCGGACGCGTACTGGTTCAGGTTGAGCAGGATCCGCCCTTTGATCACCCGCAGTGCGCTCGCGACCTTGACATCGTTCGCCGAGGTCCCCGTGATCAGGGCCAGCCCGGAGTCGGCGTGCGCGAGCGCCCGCTGGAACGTGGCCTCCACCGTGATCGGCTCTCCATACTTCTCGGCCCCGTCCACCACCGCGCTGAAGATGACGCCGTTGCAGTAGTCCTCGCCCATGATGTTCTCGACAAACGCCTCCACGAAGTACATCTCGGCAACGTTGGCGTGCGGGCCGCTCGGGTTGTACTGGTCGAGCAGCTGAATCGCCTGCTCCGCCGAGAGCCGCGCGCGATGCATCGAACGGTTGGCGCTGGTGAGGAAGCCGTTCTGGATCGTGATGGTGCGTTCGTCGATCTCCTGGCGCGCGATGAAGGAGTCGCCGTTGTTCCACTCGTCGGCGAACAGCCCGCCCAGGAGGAAGATGCCCTCGTCGCCCGACGAACCCCCGCTGGTGGCGGAATTGAGCCGGGCCAGTGCGCCAAGGCGTACCGCGTCGGCGCCGGCGGCGGACGCGACGTTCCCCGGGTTGATGATGTCGGGATCGGTGACGGCCAGAATCTCATCGGCCGACTTGCAGGCGCCCATCGGCAGCGCCGCAAGCGCGATCACCGAGAGGAGATGACGCGCGGCGCGCGTTCTCTTGCTGGTATGTGCGTGCATGCGTGCCTCAGAAGCCAAGGTTGAGACGGAAGGTGAAGTACGTGGGCGGAGCAAACGCCTGGAACGACGACGGCGCGTCACCGGTCGTGCCAAAGGCTTCCGGATCCACACCGGTGTACCGGGTCCAGAGCATGTTGACGTTCCGGATCGAGGCTGCGGCGACCAGGCTGCGTCCGCGAAAGAAGCGCGCCCACTGGTCGGGCGCCGTATAGGCGAGCGAGAGTTCGCGGAAGCGCAGGAAGTCCCCCGGTTCGATGAAACCGCCGGTCGACCGGCTGGGGGATTCGCGTACCATCACGGTCCGCGCCTGCTGGAACAGCGACGCGTCGGGGCTGATGAGTCCGTCGCAGTTGAACCGGCTCGCACACCGGATCCGCTCGCTGTTGTTGTAGACCCTGTGTCCGCCCTTGTAGTCGAACGTGCCCGAGAGGCGCAAATGGCGGTTCAGCAGATCGAACCCGGTCGTCAGGGCCGCCTCCACCTTGGGCGACGAATAGCCGAGGAACATCGCCGTGTCGGAGACGACAATCTCGCTGACGGCCGGATCGGAATTGTACGAGATGATCCCGTCGCCGTTCTTGTCCTCATAGCCCAGGAGCTTGCGTGTCCACCAGCCGTTCAGCGGGTATCCCTCGCGGTCCTGGAGCGTCGACGAGAGCACGATCGGCGGTACGCCGCCGAGCGTCACCAGCTTGTTGTCGTTGGTCGATCCACTCAGCGTGACGTCCCAGCCGATGGAACGCCGCTCGAGCAGTCGGGCGTTCAGCAGCAGTTCCCAGCCCTTGTTGCGCACCTCGCCCAGGTTCTCGAAGCGAGTGGTCGCGCCGGTGCCGATCGAGGGTGGCAGCACCCGGCTGACGAAGGCGTCCTTCGACGTCTTGTTGTAGTAGGTCAGCTCGCTGGTGATCCGGCTGTCCCAGAACGTCCCGTCGATTCCGAGCTCGAGCTCCGTTGACCGTTCTGGCTTGAGGTTGCGGTTTCCCAGCGTGGTGAACACCACGCCGGTATAGTCTCCACTCTCCCCTCGGCCGGTCGTCGCCGAGTAATACTGCACGGCGTCGGTGGTACCCGGTTGCACGCCGGATGCGCCATACGCGGTGCGGAGGCGCAGCTCGTCGAGAAAGGCGAGGCGCGGGAAGAACGACTCGTTCGAGATCAACCAGGACACGGCAGCCTTCGGGTAGTAGACCGTCTTGAAGTTCGCACCGAAGGCACTGTTGCGATCGGACCGGACCGCGCCCGTGACGAACAGCTTGTCGTTGAACGCGAGGTTCTCCTCGATATACCCGCCGAGGGTGCGGCTCTCAGTGGTCGCCTCATCGGCGCTCTTGTTCCCGGCGCCCGAGATCGTGGTGGCACCCGGTGCCAGGGTGCTGCCGAACGCGCCGTTCCGGTCGAAGAGGTTGCGATAGTACTGCAGTCCCGCGACGGTCTTGGACTCGATCGTGCTAGTGAGCAGGTGCGTGGCGGTCGCCGATGCATCGAGCGTGTAGATGAAGAAGTTGGTGCGGTTGTCTTCCTTGTATCCCAGCCGGTTGTCGCCATTCGTGGTGCAGTCGCCGAAGCGGCACAGCTGCGTGTCGAGACGGTTGATGTAGTCCACGCCCAGGTTTCCGCGCATGGCGAGCCATTCCTGGGGGCGCCAGTTGGCGGCGGCAGAACTGATCAGGCGTTGGATCCCCTGCTGGGTCACGGCTTGGTACACGTCGCGGGGGGTGAACTGGCGCCACCCGAACAGCGTGTCGCCGGCTGGATTGAGGTTGTACCTGAATCCGGGGCCCCCATAGATGTTGGCGGCGATGCCGTCGGTCCCCGAATCGTCGCTCATCGGGAGTCGCACGTTCTGCGACGTGTACCCGGCGCTGATGGCCAGATCCGCTTCCGGCGACAGGGAGACGTTGAGATTGGTCCGGGCCGTCTTGCGGTCCAACGCGTTCGGATTGCGCTCACCAGGCAGCAGTGAACGGCTGTGGGTCGAGAGGAAGCGGTCCTCGAACGTCGGCACCTTGGTGACGCCGTCCTCGTACTCGTACTCGCCGCTGGCGAAGTAGCGGAGGACGTCGTTGCCGCCCCGGATCTGGAGGCCCTGCTGCTGGCGGTATCCCGTGCCGAAGGGCGTCGATTCCTTGTCCTTGGTCAGGTTGAAGCTGGTGACGCTGTCCTGGGTGCACGTCCCCGCGGCCACCTGGCTAAGGAAGCACTGGACCGTGTTGGAGACGGTGGAGTTCGTGCTCGACGTGGTGCCGGTGCGCCACCCGCGGAATGCCGTCGGGTAGTTGTTGTCGTCCCTGAGGGCCGTCTGCTCGGTGTAGTAGGTGTACTGCGTCTTCCCGGCGACGCCCCGCTTGGTGGTGATCACGACGACGCCGTTTGCCGCGTCGGTCCCATAGAGGGTCGATGCCGATGGCCCCTTCACGATCTCGATCGACGCGATCTCCTCAGGGTTGAGGTCCCCGATGCGACTGGGCGTCGTCCCGCCCACGCTGACCGATGAAGAGCCGGTCGTCCCCTCCACCCGTACGCCGTCGACCACGTAGATCGGGTTGTTGGTGAGCGACAGGGAACTGGTTCCGCGAATGCGAATCCGGATTCCGGCGCCGGTCTGCGTCCCGCCAAACACCGTCACACCGGCCACACGCGACGTGAGCAGGTCACCGACGTTTGTCACCGGGGCGGTCTCCGTCAGCGTCGCGGCGTCCACGCGCGCGATGGCATTCCCGACCTCCACCCGGCGCTGCTGGCCGGTCGCGGTGGTGACGATGGGAACCAGCTGGGTGGCCAGCGGCTGCATCTTGATGTCTGCGGTGGTCGTCTGGCCCGCGGTGACGCTGACCGGCTGCTTCACCTCGGCGTATCCGACGCGCAGCACACGGAGTTCGACCGTCCCGGTATTGACCGCCGTCAGGGTGAACCGGCCGTCTTCGTTGGCTTGGGCACCGACGTTCGTGCCAACGATGGTGACCTGTGCGAGCACAACCGGCAGTCCGGTGCTGGCGTCGGTGATGCGACCGGTGATCGTACCGTGCTGTGTCTGCGCGCTCGCGCGCTGCGCTGGTGGAATCGCGCAGAGCGCCGCGAGCACGAGCGAGTGAATGACCCTGCGTGTTGGCATAGGCACTCTCCGAGGAGGATCAGTGGGTGTGACGAGGGAGTGAATGCGCCGAGTCGCTTCCCACCATGCAAGGTCGATGGCTGGCGATCACGTCGGCGCCGCTCCGCCCCGATGTTCGCGGCGGCGCGTGCGTAACCCCGGACCGCCGCCGGTGACTGCGGCGTGCGGTCCATCCGTTCGCGTTAGGGTGCGGAGGCAGAATCCGCGACTGCTGCGACATGTGTGCATCTGGGGGTCGAATAAGCTGCGACGTCCCGTCGGGATTCACAATGGCGATTCAGCGGACATCGTGACCGGGCGACTGCCCGTCGGGACAAGCCGCGTATCGACGGCCTCGACTGTGCCGAATGCCTCCAACGGGATCGGCTAACGGGCCGCGGGCATCCTTCGGTCGACTTGTGAACGGGAGGGCGCCGACAAGGATTGCCCGACGCACGGGATGCGGCCGCGGCGTCGGCGCGGCGTGTCCGGCTGCCGAGTCGGGTCCTTGCTTCTGAAGGCCTTGACGTCGTCAGACAGAGCCATGATCGTACTGGCGGCGACGATCCGCGCCGAACCTCTCGAGACTCCGCCCCAGCCGGAGTCCTGTGCGAGGCAAAGGGGGGCATACTCCCGGATCTGTATCGTCGGTCCTTTGCGTCGCCATGGCGCGCTGCTGGGGAGAGGCCATGGTGCGCCCAAAGGAGACATGACGATGCCGAGCAACAGGGATCTCAAGCGCCTCGTGCGCGCTCGCATGAGAAAGACGGGCGAAGCCTACACCGCCGCCCGCGCGCAGATCATCAGGAAGGGCAGGGCGCGGACCGCCCCGTTGTCCGCCGCCGCCACGCCGCCCCTCGCATCCGCTCCCGTGCCAAAGGACTACGCGAAGCTCGCCGGCATGAGCGATGCTGCCCTGAAGGAGAAGACGGGATGCACCTGGGAGCGCTGGGTGCGTTCGCTCGACCACCATGGCGCCGACAGGATGACGCACCGCGACATCGCCGCAATGGTCCGGTCGAAGTACAAGATCGATGGATGGTGGTCGCAGACGGTCGCGGTCGGGTACGAGCGCATCAAGGGGTTGCGCGCGCGGGGCCAGCAGCGTAACGGGACGTACGAGATGACCAAGTCGCGGACGTTCGGGGTGCCGGTGACGACGTTGTTTGCAGCCTGGGCCGATGCGGACATCCGCCGCCGCTTTTTGAATGGCGCGTCCGTGAGGGTGCGCCGGTCCACCGCGCCCAGATCGATGCGGCTCGACTGGACGTGACGGGAGCATCGTTGCGGTCGGGTTCATGTCAAAGGGCAAGTCGAAGAGCTCTGTGTCGGTCGCGCACACGAAGCTGCCCGACCGGGAGACGGCGGACCGACTCCGGAAGGAGTGGGCCGAGCGGCTGGAGGCGCTGGGGAAGGCCATGGAGACATAGGCCAGAGGCCAGAGGCCACCGCGCTCCACATGCCGACGCATATCTACACTCGTCTTGGAGACTGGGACGGGGTGATCCGCGGAAACCTGCGGGCGGCGGAGGCTGCGCGGGAGGTTCCCGCCGGGGAGCATCGGAGAATTCGTGTGGGACGAGTTCCCCCACGCGATGGAGTATCTCATCTATGCCTACCTCCAGCGGGCCAACGATGACAGCGCCGCCGCCGCGTTGCATCGGCTGCACGCAACCACTGGCCTGGAACCCTCGTTCAAGACGGCCTTTCACCTCGCGTCTACCCAGAGCCGCTACGTGCTTGAGAGACACGCCTGGGACGAGGCCATCAGACTCGTACCGCGCCAGCCCGCGACCCTCGATTGGGACCATTTCACCTGGGCAGAAGCCATCGTTCGATTCGCACGCGGACTCGGCGCGGTACATCTCGGTGAGGTAAGCGAAGCCACGGCGGATGCCGAGCGACTGGAAGCGCTCGAAACAGTAACCCACCGGGCCGGAGAGGAGCTATTCGCCCGGAACATCCGAATGCTCCGCCTGGAGTTGAAACGCGTGGCGCGCGCACGCGGCGGGGCGGAAGGACAGAAGTGTTTTCGTGATGCAGGAGGCCGCCGATCTCGAAGCGTCAACGCCAAAGCACCCGGTGACGCCAGCGCCGACCCTGCCGGCCGCGGAACTGCTGGGAGATCTGCTCCTTGTGCAGGGGCGATCGGCGGAGGCGCTCGCGGCGTTCAAGCGGTCGCTGGAAGCCTATCCGCGTCGCTTCAATAGTCTCCTGGGTGCTGCTCGCGCCGCGAACGCGTCAGGCGACGCGACCATGGCCCGCGCGTACTACGAGGAGCTACTCAAACTTGCCGGTGGTGGGACGCGGCAGGCCGCCTTGAAGGAGGCACGCGACTACCTCGACCGACGCCGATAACCCAACCAGCCGCCCGTGAGTGCGACCGCGCTGCTACAGCGGATGGGCCCCGGAGACCGCGTCGGGGTGCCGCATGACTCGCATGAAGGCGTCAAAGACATCCGGCCCCCACCAGCCACTATCCCGCTCGATGATCGCCATCGCCTGGTCGCGTGACATGGCGCTGCGGTAACTGCGCGTCGTGGTGAGCGCGTCGAAGACGTCGACGATGCAAATGACCTGTGCCGTCAGCGGAATTTCCTCACCGCGCAGGCCATCCGGATACCCCGAGCCGTCGTACCGTTCGTGGTGCGAACGCACGATGGGCAGGATGTCCCAGGGGAACTCGATGGCCTCGAGGAGTTCCACTCCATCGATCGGATGGCGCTTCATCAGCTCGAACTCTTCCGGCGTCAGGCGACCCGGCTTGTTGAGGATCTCGTGTGGAATCCGGATCTTCCCCAGATCGTGCAGGTAGGCGCCGAGCCGCAACGTCGTCAGCATATTCTCGTCGAGTTGAAGCTGACGACCTACGGAGACCCCGAGTTCCGCTACCCGCTCGCAATGTCCATGCGTGTAGCTGTCTGACGACTCGATCGACTGGCCCCATTCGAGCACGACGGCCAGAAAAGCGCTCTCCAGTGCGTCAACGCGCGATGCAATGTCGACCAGATCGGCCTGTGCATCGAGTCCACGGAACAACCGGTGCGACGCATTGAGCATCCGGAGGGCGTCCTGGTTGCGGCCCAGTTCACGAAACAACTGAGCCAGCTCGCGCGATGCCTCGGCTTCGGCGAGCGGGGCATGCGCGCCTTGCGCCAGCTGAATGGCGGTCTGCAGCCGTGCCTCAGCCAGCGTCTTCCGCCCAATCGCCCGATATATCACGCCGAGCACCCGGTACGCCTCCGACTTGTTGCGGACCACGCCGAGCTTGTCGAAGATCCCCAGCGCTTCCTCCGCGTTTCGCTGCGCCGCGACATACCGGCCCCGTGCGATCTGCGCTTCCGCCTGATTCAACAGGACCTGGCCGCGGTGCTGCACATCGCCGAGCCGGGTCGCGATCTCGAGGCTCACCGCGTAGTGTCGCTCCGCCTCGTCCCAGCGTTGCTGTTGGGCGCTGATGACCCCCAGGCTGTTGTAGGCCATCACGCATCCACGCTCGTCCCGGGCCGAGCGAAAGGATGCCAGGGCGCGCTGATAGTGCGCGAGCGCCGCCGTGCGCTCCCCCTTGATGTTGGCAATGATACCGAGGTTCTGCTCGATCCGTCCCGTGAGCTGCAGGTCGTTCCCGCCGAATTGCAGCGCGGCATCGAACGTGGCTCGCGCGGCGTCCAGAAACCCGTCGCTGAGATCGAACGCGGCCAGTGTGTTGAGGGCCTCGGCTTCGAGCAAGGGATTCGCGACGGCCAGTGCCACCGTGCGGCTTCGGCGCACGAGATCGCGCGCGGCAATGCCGTCACTCAGCCGATGACGCGCAATGCCCAGCGTCCGGAGCGCCTCGGCCAGCGTGGAATCGTCTCCTTCCTCCTCGGCCGAGGTGATCGCGCGTTCGTACGCCTGTACCGCCTGGTCCAGCTGCCCCTCGCGGTCGTGCTGGCGGCCGTCCGCCAACAGCGTGCGCGCAAGCCCCTCCCCCGAAGGGGAGGAGGCGGGCGCGGGAGACGGGGAGCTCAGCACACCATACTGATGACTCAGTAGGCGATGATGTAACTCGAGAAGTGGTTGATAGGCGCGTGGACCGCCTGGAGCGTCTTGTCGTCTGACGAGGGGGGAAACTCCAGGATGGTCTTTGCGTTGTCGTCGGTGTAGACGATCCGGTACGTGTAGGCGTCCGGACGCATGCAGTGCGCGTAGCTCAACGTGAGCTCGGACGGTGTGCTGAACTGGAGGCCGTGGGGTTCGAAGAGCACCTGAACCAGTGACCCCATGGGTGCTTCGGCGACGACCAGATGCTCCTCGCTCAGCGCACCTTTCGGAACCACCAGCTTGTGCGGACCGACATGGATCTCACCGCCGTTCGGCCCAATGATCTCGGCGGCGCCGGCGTACTCCAGCGGCGCACAGCGCAGCAGCTCGACCTTGGCGTCCTTGTTGTCCTTCTTGTACTCCGCCCACTGCTTCTTCCAGGCGTCCCACTCCTTCTTGAGAACAGTGAACGCCGCTTTGTTCTTCTCCTTGGTATCGTGCTGGAGCTTCCTGATGCTGTCCCTCGTGACCGTGAGACGGTCGTGCGCCGCTTTCACCGAATCCTTCGTTGCCACGAGCGCCGCCTTCTCAGCTGGCGACAGGGCCGCAGTCGACGCCTCGACCAGGGGTCGGCTGGGCGCCGTGGGCGAATCGATGCTGCACGCGCCCGCCAGCACAGCAGACGCGACCGAGACGATGGGGAAGATCTTTCGGAGTTGCATGGGGGGCTGGTCCAGTTGGGATGTGCAATCGGACGGTGGCTGCTTGAAACCGTACCGGACCTCCTCCCAAGGCCCGGTGCACCACCATTCGGGCAAGCCCCGTTCCAGAGTACGGCTTCCGGTGACCGCACAGGCGCGGTAAGCCCGTTACTGCGGGACACTTTGATCGTCCGTCGCACCGCACCGGCCAAAATCCCGCGGCTTTCCCGGGCGCAGCGATGGGAATCACCTGACCAGGCGCGGGAGCGTCGTGGGTCGTCACATCCAGAGGACGGTCACCTTCTGCGCCATTGTGATGGAGCGCACACAAACCGTGGTGCCCTGGACGCCGGCTTCGAGCCGCCAGCTTGTGGGCTCCCGCCACAGTCGTCGCGCCGAATCCCCATTGGCGGCCGCCTGCAGACAGCGCGACGCACCGCCGCGCGGTGCCGAGAACACCGGCGGCAAACAGTCGTTCAAAGCGCCGCGGGCGCCAGGCTGACCACTCTGGCGTGTGGCAACAAGACGCTCCTTCCGTGCGGGCCGGCACCACCGCTCGATGCCGGCCCGCCTAACGCGTCGCCTACTTGCTGGCTCCGCTGATCTGTTCCACCAGCGTGCCCACGTCGAAGTACTGCCGGATGGACTTCGCCTTGCCGTCGGCCACCTCGACGATCTGAACCGCGCGCAGTTCGATCGGGCGTCCCGATGCCGGAATCTCGCCAGTCGGCATTTTCAGCGCCCCTTTCTGGTGGCCGCGCCACGTGAGCTCGAGCGTCACCGTGTTGCCGCTCGCGGTGGCTGACTCGAATGTCGCGGTCGAGTCGGGAATCGCTTCCGCCCAGCCCTTCCACGTCGAGATGACGTCGTTCACGCCGGTGATCCGCCGATGCGTGCCGACCTCGTCGTAGACGATGCCGGGAAGAACGGTCTCGCGCACGCGGTCCCAGTTCTTCGCGTTATACGCCTCAACCGAAGCCTTCGCGATGTCGATGGGATTCTGTGTCGCCATGGTTCGCCTCCAGGTATATAGGACAATGCGAACGTACTGCGAACGGGTGCACAGCGACAGCGGGGAGCCACGCTCGGTACAGCACTGTGTTTGGACTCAGATACCGGCCGCGACACGCCGTGACGGGTTTGACGCATCCGCTCCTGCGGTGCCAGTTCGGCCGATGGAAGCCGGAGGACCAAGGCTTCCCGCGGGGCCACGAGCGCCCGGCGGGGGACCACTTCGCGCCCACGATGCAGGCCATTCACGGTGATCCGAACCGGAATGCCGCGCGCAAGTCGGCGGCATGCGCATCGCGGGTAGACAACGGCCGGATACCGAAGCGGTGCTCGATCAGGGCGAGAATCGAGGTCGTGTCATAGATCGTGTGGTCCACGAACCCCTGTCGCGCGAACGGCGAGATGACGATTGCCGGAACACGTGTGCCGGGTCCCCAGCGATCGACCGTCGGCGGCGCGACGTGATCCCAGAAGCCGCCGTTCTCGTCATAGGTCACGATGATGGCGGCGTCCTTCCAGTCCGGGCCGTTGCGTACGACATCGATCAGCGAGTCCACGTGCCGCTCGGCGTTCAGGATATCGCTGTATCCGGGATGCTCGTTCACCTCGCCAAGGGGTTTCACGAACGACACGGCCGGCAACGTCCCGGCGGCCGCGCGACGGATAAACTCGGTTTCATCGAGCAGATGCTCCGCCCGGGCCTGCGAGCTGTCGGCGAAGGTGGCGAAGTAGGCGAACGGCTGGTGGTGAAACTGGAACGACGGATCGGGTCGGCCGGCCTCGGCGTCATCCCACCCGCCCGAGAACCACGCCCAGCTTACCCCGGCCTCGCTCAGGCGGTCACCGATAGTCGGTAGATGCACCGCGGGAACCAGTTGGGCGGGCGGAACGTTTGCCGGGTGAGGGGAGTGCACCGAGAAGGCGGTATTCACCACGAACCCATCGGGCGTCACCGCGCCATCGATGCGGAGATACCCGGCCGAATCGATCACCGCGCGCATCTCCGCCGGCGCGTCGGGATACGTCGGGGTCGCGGCGGCCACCAGCCAGATGTGGTTGAGGAACGACCCGCCGAACGCGGCGTGGAAGAGGTGGTCGCACAAGGTGTATCGCTTCGCTTCGGCCGCCAGGGGAAGTCCAGCGGTGGGGTAGTAGCCCATCACGAGTCCCTCGGCGTCACTGACCACCGCGAACCGGTCCATTCGTCCCCCGTTGATCTGCGCCCTTTCCTGGTAGTAGCGGTGGACCAGGTCACGGGTGGGCCGGTCGGCGGGAACGTAGCGGGTGATGTCGAACGGCGCGTTAGGCAGGTCGCGCGGGAACGGGGTATCGTCCGCCTGAGGGAGGGTGCGGTACGGCGTTCCGGACAGATCCACCTGAGGCGCGGCCCCTCTCGCTTGCTCGAGTCCCTCGGCGCCGGGGAACTGGCCGTACAGGTTGTCGAAGCTGCGGTTCTCCAGGTAGATGACGACGATGTGGCCGATGTTGGCAAGGCCCGCCGGCGGGGTTGCGCCCGCGTGTGGGCGTCCGCACGAGACGAGCGCAACGAAGAGCGCCCAGAACGCGAGCGATGCACGGCGTAAGGATGGCGGGCGGCGATCGTCCCCTGTCCGCGCATCTGCGCGGCAGCGTTCCATTCCGGCCCGCCGGCCGGTTGACGGTGCGGCCTCCGGCACCTGCTCGGCCATGTCGGCTGGAGAGCGATCGCGAAATGGCGCAGTCGTCATGGTTTCTGGAGCCTCGATCGCACTGCGTTGGTGCGGCCATCAGCACTGACCGCCGCGGCGCTGTCGTCAGCCGGCGGCGCCGAATCCTGTGGCTCATGATAACAGACGAACTCGCCGTGTGCGCAACAGGCGGATCGGAAGTCCCCCGAACCCTCACCCATCCTCGCGCACGGGCCTGGCCTGGCGCAGCGTGTGCGCCTGTGCCGCGGCGTCGCGCACCAACGGGTCGACGTCGCGCGACAGGCGCGAGAGAATCGAGTCGCCGCCGGCCAGATCGGGCGACCGTCCGATCAGACGGGCGGTCGCGACACGCACGGATGCGATGGAGTCGCGCGCCAGATCTTCGACCATACGTTCCCACACTGGTCCGCTCACCCTGGCCATCGCACCCACCGCGGTCTCACGGACGTCGCTGCTCGGATCACGCACGACCTGCTGCGCGATGCGGTCCATTTCGCGCACTGGTGCGTCGAGTCGCGTGATCGCTTCAAGCGCGTTCAAGCGCACCGTGGCGGCGTGGTCGTGAACGGCCGCCGCTTCCAACGGATTCCGAATTGCGGCCGCCGTGTCTCCAATCTGGCCCAGCGCGGCGCAGGCCATGGCCCGAACCTCTTCCGCCGGATCGTCGAGGAGTCGGAGGAGGCTCGGCACCGCGGCGCGCGCCGGGGGACCCGCGCCGCGCAGGACCGTGGCGACTGCTGTGCGCGCCAACGCTGGGGGTCGGCCGTCCAGTTCTCCGACTGACTCGGCCAGACAGCGGCCGCGCCGGACCCACACGATCAGGGTGGCGACGGCCTCGTCGGCCACAAAACCCGGCGCAGACAGTTCTGCCGCCAGGAGGCTGCAGGCACCCGCAGGGAGCGAATCGAATTCGGAAAGCGCGAACGTCGCGCGTCCGCGCACGTTGGCATCAGCTGAGCGCAGCTGCTCCGTCCATTCAGCCGCGTTGTGTCCACCCCACCTCTGCGGTCGGACGGCGTCGGCGGCCGTGATCGTGCTCCCGATGATGAATCCCCCCACGCCTCCCACGATGAGAAGCGCAATCGCACCGGAGAGCTGCAGCGCGCGTGCGCGGCGGGGTGGGCGGGTCCGGGCCCGCCCCATGATGCGGTCTCGCGGAACACTTCCGCTCGCTGTGGTCACGCAACGGTGCCCATGCTCACTCTCGTCCGCGCCGCCTATCTCGAGATGTTGACGCGAAGCTGGATGTTGCGCGGCCGACCGATGGCGGGGCCACTGAAGAACGCGCCCTTCAGCAGGTAGGTCTTGTCGAACAGGTTCTCGACGTAGAGCTGTGGTTTCAGCACGGTCGATCGGACGACCAGCGTATACCCGGCGCTGGCATCGAAGATCGGTGCTCGGCGCGACGTGGATCCCCTTGTTGAAGTCGAAGAGCTCCGGTGCCGATCGAGCACATCGCACGAGTCGGGCTCGACTCCGTTGGTCAGGCCGCTGCCGTAGATCGCGGTGCCGCTAGCGTAGAATCGCGACAGGCGAATAGGTCGACGCTCCCGACGGCCGAGAGTCGCTGGTCGTGGTCGAGATCGAAATAGCCTGTCGGATCGTCGTCTTCGGGAAAGAAGCCCGCCGGTGACAGGCCCGGCCCGTAGGCGTGGTTGAGCGCGACGTTGAGATAGCCCGAGATCGGTCCCGGTGGGCCGCAGTTGCAACACACGCTCTCGATCCCGGTGATCTGGACCTGGTCGATATTCACAGACGTCACGATCGCCGAGCCGGGGACGGTGTTGTCGTCGATGCCGGGCGACGACTCCTTGCGATAGCCGGAAAGCTTGAGTCGTCGATCGCCGACGCCGAAGCGCTGCACGAGTCCGAGCTCGTAGAAGTTGTCGCGCTCAGGCAGGGTGGGGCTGGGAGTGACCTCGCTGGCCTTCCGCTGAACTAGTGATCGCCCGCAGGTCCTCGACATTGGTCGGCAGGAAGAGACGGCCGTAGTAGAGCGTAGAACGTGGTCGCCGGGGTCGGGAAGAAGTTGAGTCTCATGCGCGGGACTGGCCTGCGTCCTGGTGCGCCTGCGAACGGCGCGTTGTGACGGTCGTACCGGACGCCAGTGCGCAGCTCGAACCACTCCACGGGACTGAGGGCCGTTTGTCCGTAGACACCGACGTCGCTCGCCGCTGAGACCGGAGTTCGAGGCCGGACCGGCGGATCCGTCCCCGGCGGTGGAGGAAGAAGTCCTCGTGGCCGCTGGTGCCTGACGCGGTCGTGCCGAACTTGAACTCGGCGGCCTCGGAGGCGTGGAAATCGTAATCGAGCTTGACCCCGTACGTATTGAAGTTACGGTCTTCCTGCAGATTGTATGGCGTCTGCAGGTCCGGATAGAAGAAGAACGAAGGGTCGTCGAGTGCGCTGGGTGTGTACGCGAGGCTGCCGCTGCGGAAGAACGCGGCGGCGAACAGCTCTGGCTCCGTTCCGCCGGCACTGCCTTCACGTCGCGAACTGGTGACGCCAGCCGACGTTGACGAAGTCGTTCACGTCGGTCTGGTGATCGTCGAGGAAGACGCCGCCGCTGGAGTCGTACGGCACCTGAAAGCGGGTGCGCGAGTAGCTCAGATCGACGTTCACGACGTCACGACTTCCGGCCGTGTACTGGATCTTGCCGAAACCGTAGTAGTCTTGTCCGGTGTTGTGAAAATTGACGATCTCGCCTGGACGTCGAATCGTACACGATCGGCTCCAGCCGCATGTCGGACGACTGCCGGGCACCGGATGCGAAGAACCCCCAGCGTCCGCGGTTCGCAGCTGAAACTCAGGCTTTCGCCGTCCTGTGCGCGGCCCCCGGTTGTCGCGCCGTGGTCGAACTGACCACCGTACGAGCCCAGGTCCATATGGAATTTCGCCGACGGGAATGCGCGTGGTGATGTTCACGATGGCCGCATTCTTGTTGCCGTACTCCGCGTCCCATCCACCGGTCTGGGAAGTTGATCTGGTTGACGACCTGCGGGATCGAAGATCTCGTTGAGACTTCCCGAGATCCAGCCGGGACCGGGACGCCGTCCACGTAGTAGGTGTACTCGGCGTGTTGCCCTCGGATGTGGACTTCACCGGTGGGCGCCCGCGCGGCGCCGGCGATGCTTTGCTGCAGAATTTGTGACGTGGTGTTCGTCGGAGCGCCGTGGTAGTCGGTTTCGTTGAAGATCTGGTCACCGGTGCGCGTGTCGACGATGACCGGAGGCGTCGACGTGACCGTCACGGCAGACAGCTCCAGGGGAACGGGCGCCAGCCTGAAGTCGATATGCAGCTGGTCCGCGGCACTCGGAACCGATCGTGACGGTACGCGTGGAGGAAGCGAACTGGAGGAACTGCGCGGACACGTCATAGGATCCCGGCGCGAGATTGTGTACGCGGTAGCGACCGAGCGCATCGGTAACAGTGTTCACCACCACCGATCCGTTGTGCATGACGCTGACCTCGGCGGATGGCAGCGGCTGACCGCTGGACGAATCGGTCACGGTCCCCCCGACGTCTCCCGTGAAGAGGCCCACTGCCGCACGCGTTGGCGCGGGGAGCACAAAGAACACCCAGATCACGGCCCAAAGCGCGCGCCGGGTCAGCGGGCGCGAAGGCGCGGCTGGACGGGCCGGCTCCACCAGGGGCGCGCGGCGCACCCGCGTGGCGCGGAGGACATCGCTGGCATGACTGGATCAGGTTAGGGATTCGCTGTGGGTGCCACGAGCAGTTGGGCACCGCCCTTGCGAGCGAGCAACCAGAGCCCTACCCTATCTGCCATGCCGCTATCGGGCATCCGTTTTTTCACGACTGGCCTCGGAGGAGTCCCAGCTGGTCCTTCTGCCGGCATCAGCGGGCGGGCGGCCCCGTCCGTGCCGCTGCCTGTGGGGAGACGCCGGTTCGGTGCTCCAGCGCTTTTGGAGCACCGAACCGGCCGCCAAGGCCGGCTACTGCACCGACATGGGGAAGGTGACACTTAGGTCGGTGTCGAAGGTCGAGCCAAGGCCGTCTCCCTTTGCCGACTCGAAGTGGTGCAGCTCGACGTGCAGGGTACAGCTCGCGGTGGTGGCCGCGGCGGCGTCTACCACCACCTGGAACGTGAGGCCGAGAGGCTGTGGCGGCGATTGCGTATCGGTGTTGAGACTTGAAACCGGCACTGTTACGTCTGCACAGCTTGGCGTATAGAAGAAGCGATGGAAGTTCGCTTCGTTGTGCACCTCGTTCGAGATGTCGACGACATTGCTGGGGTCGAGGTCGTTGAGGAGGCTGATGGTGCCGTTGTAGGTCGTCCCCTTCGTCAGAGAGAGGGTGCCCTGCGGCGCACCCACGGGCTGCGGCAGCTGTGTGCCGTCGGGATCGACGATGACCGACGTGACGGCGCTGCCGCCGCCGACCGGCGTCAGGGTAATCGTGACCCGGACGATGTTCTCGGGATCTCCGGCGCCCTCGGTCGGCGCGGCGGGATTGTCGCTCTTGCACGGTCGGCGAGAAGGGTCAGCACTGCCGCGAGGGCGACCGGGGTCCAACGAACACGAGACGAGAGTCCTGCGAGCATGTGTCTGCTCCTTTGCGGTGAGGGGAGACAACAGGGTATGCGGTTCCCGCGAAACCCTGCCTAACGCCGGCCGGGGCCGAACGGCACGGTGAGTCGGAACACAATGTCCCGGCCCGTTTCATCGACGAACAGGCGATACCGGCTCAGATAGTCGCGGTACCGCAGGTCGAGGGCATTGCGAACGGTCACACTGGGCTCGAGCCGCAGACCTGCCAGATCAAGGGCGGACGCGCCGATCTCCAGGTTCAGCAGGGCGTAGCCGGCGGTGGGCAGCTTGTAGATCGTGACCGGTGGCACGTGGTCCTGACGCCGCACGAACGTGCCGCCGACTTCGAAGTACGGACCCTCCAGCTTCGACGTGCTCGGCGCGAAGAACCGTGCCGAGGTCGTCAGGCGGTCGGCGGGCATGTCGTACAACGCGGTCGCGCTGTCGCGGTCGACGCCACGCACCACGTTCGCATTGGCGTAGAGCGAGATCCACGGCACCGGGTTGAGCTGCCCCGTCACCTCGGCGCCGCGCAGCCGGGCGTTGGCGCGCGCGTAGGCGTAGGCAGGGTAGGTTCCACGCACGGTCTCGATCGGCGCCCGCGGACGGAGGAAGATGAAATCGTCGATCAGGTTCTGGTAGACGCTGATCTCGAGTCGGGTGCGGGCGCCGCTCTCGCGCAGCGTGAGGTCCGCATTCAGCGAGCGCTCGGGACCGAGCGCACTGTCGCCGATCTCGTACTGCGCCGTTCCATGGTGCACGCCCTGGCTGAAGCGTTCGTTGACGTTAGGCGGCCGCCACGCCCTCCCCAGCGTGGTGGCGATCGACCAGGTCTCCGCCAGTTTGTAGGTTGCCCCGAGTGACCCCGAGACCCCCTGATACGACCGCACTTCGTTCGGGCTCACGATAACTGGCGCCCCGTATTGGTAGGCGTGCTGCCAGCGATAGTCGAACCGACCGCCCACGGTCAGCGTGAGGCGTGACAGCGTCACGTTCTCCAGTCCGTACAGCCCGCCGGTATACAACCGGTATTGCGGAATCAGGAACGAGCGCCCCGGGGACAGGTTCCCCTGGCGCATGCCACTCGCACCAAGGGTCCCCGCGAAGTGGGCCGACGGCGCGTGATGGTACTGTACGTCCAGCGTGTGGGTGTAGAGCTCGAGCGCGAACGCCGGCCGGGCCCCGACCGCGAATCCGTGATTGTCGAATTCCTGCCGGTTGTTGTGCTGGAACCCGTACGAGGTCTCGAGGCGCGCCTCGTGCGGAGGCGCAGTTCGGTGTGCCACGCCACCATGTCGTGGCGCACCTTCTGATCAGGGCGGGCGAGATCGTACGAGAACCCCGAGGTCGTGTACGGGTCCTCCATCGCCCGATTGAGATCGTCGAGATTGCCGACATGGGCGCCGACGTACAGACCGAGCAGCGTGCCGTAGTGGCTGAAGTCCAGCTCCGAGCGTCCCCACGGTCGCGTCATCCCCAGCGCGGCGTTGTAGTCGAGCTCCTTGAAGCCCGTATTCGGCAGATAGTAATCCGGTGTCGCCGCGTCGCCGGCTCTCCGGGCGCTCCCCTGAACCCGCCAGCCCAGACGTCCCAGAACGGGAGCGTTCAGATCCGCGCCCTCGAACAGCAGCGACGCTGCGCCCTGCCGGTTGTTCGAGAAGGTGTTGGTGGTAAACTCCCCGCTGTAGGCGCCTTGCGTGGGAAGCGCTCGAGGCGTCACGCGCACGACGCCCGCCAATGCGCCGGATCCGTACAGGATCGTACCGGGTCCGCGGATGACCTCGATCTCGTTCGCGGCAAACGCATCGATCTCCGGTGCGTGCTCGCCTCCCCACTGCTGTCCTTCCTGCGGGACGCCGTTGTTGATCGTCGCCACCCGTTGCGAGTGCAGTCCGCGAACGACCGGCTTCGCGATGCTCGGTCCGTACTGGATGACCGAGACGCCCGGCAACTCCTTGATGGTTTCGCCGACGCTCACCCCCCGTGTCTGCTGGATCTCAACGGGCGAAATGATCGACGACGCCTGTTCCAATGCCAGAAAGCGCGCGGCCGTGTCGGCGCGGGTTTCCCCGCGCACCGTGATTCCCTGGAGCAGGGTGGCGCGACGCGCCAGCACGAAGTCCTCCTCGGCGCTGCCCCGCGAGAGGTTGACGCGCCGTGACACTGGCGCAAACCCCGGAGAGCGGGCCATCACGGTCACGGTCGCCGGAAGGTACCCGCTGATGCGGTAACGACCGGAGCTGTCGGTGAGGGCTCCCAGCTTCAGGTCCGGAATGACCACTGTTACCCCGGGAACCGGCTCCTTCGACGCCGAATCCGTGACCGTCCCGTGAATCTCGCGCCGGGCCTGCGCTCCGCGCTGCACCTCCTGTGCCGCGACCCCCGCCGGTTGCAGGAACGCCCCACCAACCGTGATCCCGAGGATCGCCAGGCAGGTCGGCATGCTGTGCGGTCGAGGCGGAATGCGTCCATGCGGCATTTGGACAAGCTGCTGGTCTCGCCGTTGGCGCACACTCTCTATTCATTCGGTGGGTCATTCTCCCAGACGAGCGGCCGTTTTCCTTGTATGGATGGGGCGCTCATGGGACGGATTCGACCACTCATCCGTACGGCTCGGCGTCCCGTGCGAGTTTGGTTGTAGGCCTTCGCATTTCTCATAAGTTGACCACCAGGCAGCTGCAGGGGACCGAGTCGCCCTGCGACCTCTGAGCCCCGACCGCATGGCTTCGCCCGACCCTCGTCGCCGCTGCTTCACCTCGCCGGCTTCATTACCGGTATCGCGCTGTATGCGATGCTGGCGGCGATGACGCTGAGGCGTCGTCCGCGGGACATCATGGTGGAAGGCGGCCACGAGGCCCGCGTTCCCCTCGCGGTCGCGGCACTGGGGCTGTTGTGGAACGGCGGCGCATTCGTCATCTACGGCCTCCGGGATTTCGGCATCGGCCGACCGGCGCCCGCGTTCCTCGCGCTGTCGTTCGCCGCTCTGGGCTTTCTGCCCGCGGTTGTCGTGCACTCAGCCGTGTCCGCGCGCGGCAAGCGGCCGACCGGCCGCCTGCTCTCCGCAGCCGCGTATGCCCTGAGCGCGGTGGCCGCTGTCCTGCATTTCCTGCAGGCGTTCCGTACCGGCGAGCCGTCGCGCGACCGCTCTCCTGACGCTGACGATCGGTTACGGGGTCATTCCGCGGCCCTGCTTCTCCTCGGCGCCAGAAACCTTCGCGACTGGCGGCGCTCGCTGGTCGATCGTCGCCCTCGCCGCTTTCGCCGTTTCGGCGCTGCACCTGAGCCGCGACCTCGGCACCCCCGATTTCACGCGCCCCGATTCGCTGGTGACCGCCCTGGTGGGACACCATGCCTCACTCCTGCTCGTCCTTGTCATCCTCTATCAGGACTACCGCTTCGCGTTCGCCGATCTCTTCCTCCGCCGCGCGCTGCTGCTGGTCGCGCTGGTTGGTCTGGCCGTCACGCTCCACGTGCTGGTGGCCGTGCCGCTCTTCGGGCCGCTGGATGGCGGTGGGCAAGCGGGTCTTCTCGCCACCAGCGCTCATGTCGCGCTCTGGGTCCTGACGGCGCTCTCGTATCCCCTCGTCAGGCGGGGGGTGGGGTACCTGGTCGACCGCGTGGTGCTCGAGCGCGCGGACTACCGCCAACTCGATCGTGCGCGTGACGACCGAGATCGAGACCGCGCTGTCGAGCGAACTCGTTCTTCAGCGCGCCGCTGCGACGCTCGCTCCGCGCGCTTTCTTCGCATCGTATTTCCTGGAAGATGACGGAGCAGGCGGCGGCCCGGGGCGAGCCGCTGGTCCGCAACGCCGTCGATGGCGCCCAGGCGCGCATTCCGACGGCCGACGCCCCATACCCGGTCCTGGACGTGGGCGATCTGCGCGATGGTCGTCGTCTTCTCTCCGACGACGTCGCACTCCTCGAGGCGGTCGCGCTGGCCATCGCCCGTCGAATCGACGTGCTGCGGGTGACCGAGGAGCGATATGCCCGCGATCGGCGCGAGCAGGAGATACTGCAGCTCGCCACCGAAGCCGAGCTGCGGGCGCTCCGATCGCAATTGAATCCCCACTTCCTGTTCAACGCCTTGACGACCATCGGCTATCTGATCCAGGCGGCGCCGCAGCGGGCACTCTCGACGCTGTATCGCCTGACGGACCTGCTGCGGGCCGTTCTGCGCCGGTCCACGGCGGACTACGTGACCCTCCAGGAAGAGGTCGAAATCATCGAAGCCTACCTCGCCATTGAACGCGCTCGCTTCGAAGAGCGGCTGCAGGTGACGATTGACATTCCGCCCGAGCTCCGCGGGCTTCGGGTACCACCGCTGCTGCTCCAACCGCTCGTGGAGAACGCGATCAAGCACGGGGTCTCTCCCCTGAAGCGCGGCGGGCGCGTCGACGTCATCGCGCGTATCGAGGTCGGAGCGGAGAGTGCCGCGCACCCCGGGCCACCGCGCCTGACGTTGGTGGTGAGCGACAGCGGCGTTGGAATGGATGCACAAGGCGACGCGTGGCGGCGGAGCGGCGGTCTGGGTTTGGCGAATGTCGAGCGCAGGCTCGCACGCCACTTTGGCGACGCGGCGACGTTGCGAGTGAGCGCGGTGCCCGGGCATGGAACGACGGTGTCGGTGTCGCTCCCCCCGGGTCGGCTGATCGGCCCGTGAGCCACACCATGCGTATCATCGTCGCCGAAGACGAGCGCCCGGCGCGGGCCTTCCTGCTTTCGCTCTTGCGGGCCTGGCCCGATGTGGACGTGGTGGGCGAGGCGGAGAGCGGCGCCGAGGCTGTCGAGCTCATCGAGCGCGTGCGTCCCGACGTGGCATTCCTCGATCTGCAGATGCCGGAGCTCGATGGGCTGGGTGTGGTCAGGGCCCTCCGCAGGGATCGACTTCCCCTGGTCGCGTTTGTGACGGCGTACGACGAATATGCGGTGCGCGCCTTCGAACTCAACGCGATCGATTACCTGCTGAAACCGGTCGATCCGCTGCGGCTGCGTGCCACGCTCAGCCGTGTACAGCAACGACTTGAACACGCCGACTTTCACCCGGCGGAGGCCGAGCGGTTGAAGGCGGTGGCGTCGGAGCTGGAGACGGGCACCGGCCGGGGCGGTTACCTCAAGCGGATTCCCGTCCGGAAGCGCGATGACATCGTCCTCGTGCTCATCGACCACGTGGCGGCAGTGGTCGCCGAGGGCGAACTGTTACACCTGGTCACCACCTCCGGAGAACGCCATACCATCACCTACCGGCTGAAGGACCTCGAGTCGCGGCTCGATCCGTCGCGCTTCGTTCGCCTGTCGCGTGGGGCGCTGGCCAACGTGGATCTGATCCAGCGCGTGAGCCCGATGCCCGGGGGCACCTTTGTGGTCACGCTCAGCACCGGGCTCCAACTGCCGGTGAGCCGGATCCGCGCACGCGTGCTGCGGGACGAACTGCTCCGACTGTAGGTGGGCGCAGGCGCGCCTCTGGTGGGACTGCGGTCGGGCGCGCATGAGTTGCGGGGGAATCCGCGCCGGCGCCAGCGCTGTGTCGCTCTACCCGAACAATCCCTCCACCGACAGATACCGCTCGCCGGTGTCGTAGCAGAACGTCAGCACGCGGCTGCCCTTCGGTACCTCGGGGATCTTCTTCGCCACGGCCGCCAGCGTCGCGCCTGACGAGGGGCCCACGAAGATCGCCTCCTCCTTCGCCGCCCGTACGGCGTACGCGAAGGCCTCCTCCTCGGTCACCTGGATGGTTCCGTCGAGGACCTTCGTGTTGAGGATGGCCGGAATGAAGCCCGCCCCGATTCCCTGGATCTTGTGGGGACTGGGGCTGCCGCCGGAAATCACCGCCGACTTCGCCGGCTCCACGGCGAACGCCTTGAGCTTCGGGAACTTCTGCTTCAGCACCTCGGCCACACCGGTGATGTGGCCGCCGGTGCCGACGCCGGTGATCAGATAGTCGAACCCTTCGGGGAAATCGGCCAGGATCTCCTGGGCGGTGGCACGACGGTGGATCTCGGCATTGGCCGGGTTCTCGAACTGCTGCGGCATCCAGCTGCCCGGGGTCTTCGCGATCAGTTCCCTGGCGCGCTCGATCGCGCCGGGCATCCCCTTCTCGCGCGGCGTCAGGTCGAGCTCGGCGCCGTACGCGGTCATGATGCGCCGCCGCTCGATGGACATCGACTCCGGCATGACGAGGATCAGCCGATAGCCTTTCACCGCGGCGACCATCGCCAGCCCGATTCCCGTGTTCCCGCTCGTCGGCTCGATGATCACCGTTCCCGGCTTGATGACGCCGCGTCGCTCGGCGTCCTCGATCATCGAGAGCCCGATGCGGTCCTTGATGCTGCCCCCCGGGTTGGCGCGCTCCAGCTTGAGCCAGACTTCGACGCTCCGGTCGAACAGGCGGTTGATGCGGACGTGAGGCGTGTTGCCAATCGTTTCGAGAATCGTTGCCGCCCGCATGTCCCGTCCCCGTTGGTTGTCTGTGGTCGTCGTCAGGTCAGATGTTGTACTCCAGCTGCGGCTCGTCAGGCGCACGCTGTCGCTCCACGGTGGCGGCGTGCGTCACCACCGAGCCCGGCGGCACGCTGTGGGTGAGCCAGACGTTGCCGCCGATGACGCTGCCGGCGCCGATCACCGTATCGCCACCGAGGATCGTCGCATTGGCGTAGATCACCACGTCATCTTCGATCGTGGGGTGCCGCTTCTGTCGCGCCAGCTCCTTCCGCACGCTCAGGGCACCGAGGGTCACTCCCTGATAGAGGCGCACCCGATCGCCGATCTGGCTCGTCTCGCCAATCACGATCCCGGTGCCATGATCGATGGCGAGCGACTGGCCGATACGTGCTCCGGGATGAATATCGATCCCCGTCGTCCGATGCGCGAATTCCGTGATCAGACGCGGCAGCAGCGGGACGCCCTGCGTACAGAGCGTGTGCGCAATGCGGAAGCAGGCCAGGGCGAAGAACCCAGGATAGGCCAGAATGACTTCGTCGACGCTCTTGGCGGCCGGATCCGCCTCGCAGGTGGCGCGGGCGTCGAGTGTGAGCGCGTCCCGAAGGCCGGGAAGCGCCCGCAGGAAAGCCTCGGCATGCGTTTCGGCGTGCTCGTTGGCCGTTCCCAGCCCCTGCAGGAATCGCTCGAGACGCGCGCGCAGTCCGGAGAGTTCGGCGCGCACCTCCCGCGGTGTTGCCACGGGGGCGGGCGCGAAGTGGGGGAACAGTACCCCGAGCGCGACCCGGGTCAGTTCTTCAGCTTGCAGTCCAGCCTGAGCAGGGAGCGGATAGCTCGCGCGCGAAGCGGCGACCTGCGTGATGTAGTCTTCGATTGATCGACTCATGGGAACTGAGTGACTCGCCCGATCTGTGCGCCGGCGTCGTGCTCACCTAATGGGCCGTGTGCGCGGGAAGTTCCCGGGGGCGAGGGGATGCGCACAAACGCTGGTGCGCCAGGAATGTCGCAACGCCGCCGGACTGAGCCGGGGCAACCTGCCGGCCTACAGGGAGCGCGCGTGAACGGCGCCCTGGCATCATCTTCGCAATCGTGTTCATTACCATCCTGCTCATCGTGCGCGCCTCCCGCTCCAGGCGTTGAGCCAGGTGCAGCGGCCTGACCGCGCGAGCGTCTGAACGAGGAACCCGAACCATGTGTCGAAACATCAAGCGACTGCGGAAGGCGGACCACCTTCCCACCGACGAGGAGCTTCACGGCGCCGCGTTGCAATTCGTTCGCAAGATCAGCGGATTCCATGCGCCGTCGCAGGCCAATCAGGCCGCGTTCGACCAGGCCGTTCGCGATGTGGCCGATGCCGGGCGCGTCCTGTTCCGATCCCTTCACGTTCGCCACCGGGCGACCGCGGCCGGATAGTCGGCGCCGCACTCGCACGGACGGCGTTTGCCAACGCGCGACGGCACGGATAGCTTCGCCGTGCGGCTGTTCCCGTCTTCCAGGCGTCCATTGTGGCGAGCGTCTTTCTCGGCTGTTTTGCGTTCGGCCTGCTTTTCACGGTCGCCAGCTTTCTCCTGGGCGCGTTCGGTGGCGGCCACGAACATCTGTACGGCGACGTTCACGATGGGGGCGCCGACCCTGGGGCAAACCACGCGGGCGGCACCGGTAGCGTCCACATCTCGCCCTTCAACATCAGCGCGATCAGCGCATTCCTCACCTGGTTCGGCGGGGCCGGATACCTCCTTTCGCGCTACTCGGGACTGACGGCCATCGCCATTGCGCTCGCGGCGACGGCGGTCGGCATCGTGGGTGCCGGAACGGTGTTCGTCATGCTGTCGCGATTCCTCCTGCCGCGTCTGACCGAGATGCGCTCCGAGGACTACCGGCCCGAAGGCGCGATTGCCCGTGTCACCAGCCCCATTCGGCAGGGTGGAACGGGCGAGATTGTCTACACGCTCGCGGGCACGCAGCAGATCGAGGGCGCGCGCAGCCTGACGGGTGAGGCGCTGGAACGGGGCACCGAGGTGGTGATCCATCACGTGGAGGCCGGGATCGCGTACGTCGAGCGCTGGGACAAGTTCGCGGAGCAGAATGCACTGCCCCCGGGCAACGGGGGCGATTCAGGGATCGAGCGCTACGTGGCGAGTCCGGACCCGGACTTCGAACAGAAAGCCGCCGACATCATCGGCCTGTATCTGAAGCCGCCGGAGCATGCGGTGGTGTTCTGTGTCGATGAGAAGACCAGCATTCAAGCCCTGGATCGGCGCGATCCGGTGCTGCCGCTTTCCCCCGGCCGCGCGGAGCGCCACGGGTTCGAGTACGTGCGGCACGGCGCGCTGTCGCTCTACGCGGCGTTGAATGTGGGCACGGGCGAGATCGAAGGGATGACGGCCGCGCGGCACACCAGTGCGGAGTTCCTCGCCTTCTTGAATCGCGTGCTGGCGGCGCAGCGCGCGCGCGGCGAGATCCACCTGATCCTGGACAACTTCTCCGCTCATAAGACCAAAGCCGTCACCGCGTGGCTCGCCGCGCACCCTCGCGTCCACTTCCATTACACCCCGACGTATAGCTCGTGGCTGAATCAGGTCGAGCTGTGGTTCGCGAAAATCGAACGCGACTGCATCGCGCGCGGCATCTTCACCTCGACCACCGATCTGCGCCGCAAGTTGATGCACTATATCCGCACGCATAACAAGCACTGTCATCCGTTTGTCTGGAACTACTCGGACCCCACCCGCCGTATTCGTGCGAGCGGAAATTGAGTTACAGTCCACTAGTTCGGAGATTTTCACATGGACATCTTCACCAGTCCGGTCGTCGTCGTCAGCGGACTCGCGGTCGCGGTCGTGCTCCTCATCCTCGCCTCGTTCGCGCGCATGCTGCGGAAGGTGGGGCCGAACCAGGCGCTGATCCGGTACGGCTTCGGCGGTACCCACATCGTCCAGGGCAGTGCCTCGATCGTGCTGCCGCTGCTGCACAGCGCGCAGGAGCTGAGCCTCGAGCTCATGTCGTTCGATGTCGCACCGGAGCAGGACCTCTACACGAATCAGGGCGTAGCGGTAAACGTCGAGGCCGTGGCGCAGCTCAAGATCAAGTCGTCGCCGGAATCCATCCGCACGGCGGCGGAGCAGTTCCTCACCAAGACGCCCCCCGCGCGCGACGCGCTGATCCGCCTGGTCATGGAAGGCCACCTGCGCGGCATCATCGGCCAGCTCACAGTGGAGCAGATCGTCAAGCAGCCGGAGATGGTGGCCGACCGCATGCGGGCCAACGTCGCCGACGACGTTGCCAAGATGGGTCTGGAGGTCGTGTCGTTCACCATCAAGGAAGTGCGGGACAAGAACCAGTACATCGACAACATGGGCCGCCCCGATATCGCGCGCATCAAGCGCGACGCCGACATCGCGGCGTCGGAGGCCGAGCGCGACACGGCGATGAAGCAGGCCGTATACATGCGCGAGGCGGCTGTGGCGCGGGCGGAGGCCGACCAGGCCCGCGTGCTGGCGGAGACGCTCTCGCTGGCGAAACAGGCCGAGGCGCAAAAGGATCTGGCCGTCAAGAAGGCGCAGTTCGAGGCCCTGGCCAAGACCCAGCAGGCGCAGGCCGACAAGGCGTACGAGATTCAGAGCAACATCATGCAGCAGCAGGTGGTGACCGAAGCGGTCAACGTGGACCGCGTGCGCAAGGAAGGGGAGATCAAGGTCCAGGAGGCCGAAATCCAGCGGCGCGCCCGGGAGCTGGAAGCGACGATCCAGAAGGATGCCGAGGCGCAACGGCGGAAGATCGAGACGCTGGCCGAGGCCGAACGTCAGCGACTCGCCCTGGAGGCGGCCGGGCGGGCCGAGGCGGTGAAGACGGAGGGCTCGGCCGCGGCGGACGTCATCCGGCTCAAGGGACAGGCGGAAGCGGAAATCATTCTGGTGAAGGGCCAGAGTGAGGCCTCGGCGATGCAGCTCAAGGCGAGTGCGTTCCTGGAGTACAACGAGGCGGCGGTCCTGGACAAGCTCTTCACCGGATTCCCCGAGGTGGTGCGCGCGTTCGCCGAACCGCTCTCGAAGGTGGACAAGATCACGATCGTCTCCACGGGCGGTGACGGCAGCGCCGGCGTTCACAAGATCACGGGGGACATGGCGCAGATGGTGGCGCAGGTGCCGGCGCTCCTCGAGTCGCTGACCGGCAAGAAGATGTCGGAGCTCATGGAGCATGTGCGGAAGCTGAGTCCCAACGAGGCCGCGCAGAACAAGGAGGTGGCGGCGCCGTCGGAGCCGAAGAAGAAATAGGCGGGGAATTCCGCCTTACACCGTGCGGTGGCGCGCGCTACAATGTCGGCATCCTGAGGAGGATGTCGCGATGTTTCACTGGCACAGACCACTCGCGTTTGCCGCGTCCGCGCTGGTCGTGACCCTGGCCGGCGCACGGAGCGTGGACACGACCTCGTCGGCCGGCAGCACGGCTCGGGCGCCGGCGAACGGTCCCGCACCGGCCCCGGTCCCCATCGACTCCGCCATCCTGCGCACCTATCAGTGGCGCAGCATCGGTCCGGATCGCGGCGGTCGCTCACTGGCGGTGAGCGGTGTGCGCGGGCGTCCCCTGGAGGGGTATTTCGGGGCTACTGGCGGAGCGGCTGTGGAAGACCACCGACGGTGGGGAGACCTGGGAGCCGGTCACCGACGGGCAGATCCACAGCGCCTCGGTGGGTGCGGTCGCGGTGTCGGAGTCCAATCCCGACATCGTCTACATCGGGATGGGCGAGGCGTGCATCCGCGGCAACATCATGGCCGGCGATGGCGTGTACAAGTCGACCGACGCGGGAAAGACCTGGACCCACGTGGGGTTCGGCGCTGACAGCAAGCAGACGATCGCGAAGATCCGCATCGATCCGCGCAACCCCGACGTCGTCTACGCGGCGGTGTTCGGCAACTACGGAGCGCCTAACGACGAGCGCGGCATCTACAAGACCACCGACGGTGGGAAGACCTGGCGCCGGGTGCTGTTCCGGGACAACAAGACCGGCGGGGTGGACATCTCGATCGACCCGGGCAATCCGGACGTGATCTACGCGGCCCTCTGGGAGGCGTACCGCAAGGAATACACGATGTCGAGCGGCGGACCGGGGAGCGGTCTGTTCAAGTCGACCGACGCCGGCGAGCACTGGACCGAGATCACGCGCAATCCCGGCCTGCCGTCGGGCGTCGTCGGCAAGATCGGGGTGTCGGTGTCGGGCGCCGATTCCAACCGCGTCTACGCGATCGTCGAGAACGACAACGGAGGGCTGTTCCGGTCGGACGACGCGGGGAAGACATGGTCCCTGATCAACAGCGGCCGCAACATCCGGCAGCGCGCGTTCTACTACTCGCACGTGACCGCCGATCCGGTGCACCGCGACATCGTGTACGTGCAGAACGTGGGCACCTTCAAGTCGGTGGACGGCGGGAAGACGCTGGAGAGTTTTGCCGGCGGCGACTCGCACGATCTGTGGATCGATCCCGAGAACACGCAGCACATCCTGCACGCCAGCGACGGCGGCGGCGCGGTGACCTACAACGCCGACGCGCAGCAGCGGACGTGGAGCAGCCGCGCCTATCCCACCGGTCAGTTCTATCATGTCATCACCACGGAGCACGTGCCCTATCACGTGTGCGGCGCCCAGCAGGACGCGAGCACGGTCTGCGTGCCGAGCGAGGCGGGATTCGGCGGGCGCGGTGGCGGCAGGGGCGGGCGCGGTGGCGGTGCGCCGCAGACCTACAGCGCCGGGGGAAGCGAGCCGGGATACATCGCCCCGGATCCGAAGGACATCGACGTCTTCTTCGCCGGAGCGAACAACGGCGGATTCCTGACGAGGATCAACCGTCACACCGGCGAGTACCGCGAGGTGGGGCCGTATCCACGGATGTTCTCCGGCGAGCCCTCGAGCGCGCTCAGGGAGCGCTGGCAGTGGACGTATCCGATCGTCTTCTCGCCGGTCGATCCGCACCGTGCTGTACACCTCGTCCCAGCACGTCTGGAAGACCACCAACGGAGGGCAGAGCTGGGTGCGGATCAGTGGGGACCTTACCCGGCACGATTCGTCGACGATGGGTCCGTCCGGCGGACCGATCACCCACGACATGAACGGGCCGGAGGTGTACGCGGTCGTGTACGCGCTGGCGCCGGGCAAGCGGAGCGTGAACGTGCTCTGGGCCGGGTCGGACGATGGGCTGATTCAGGTGACCCGGAACGGCGGCGTCACCTGGACCAACGTGACACCGAAGGACATGCCCGACTTCGGTCGGGTGAGCATCATCGATGCCTCGGCGTTCGACGACGGGACCGCGTACGCGGCCGTGAAGCGCCCGCTCCTCGACGACGTGTCGCCGTACATCTTCCGCACCCACGACTACGGACGGACCTGGACGAAGATCGTGAACGGCATCGCGCCTAACGACTTCGTCCATGCGGTTCGTGAGGACCCCACCCGGCGCGGGCTGCTCTACGCCGGTACCCAGCACGGGGTCTACATCTCCTACGACGACGGCGACAGCTGGCAGTCGCTGTCGCTCAACCTCCCCGAGGTCCCGGTCTCCGACGTGGCGGTGGAGGATCACGACCTGGCGATCTCCACGCACGGCCGCGGCTTTTACATTCTGGACGACATCGGTCCGCTGCGGCAGTATACGCCCGAGGTCGCGGCGGCCACACCGTTCTATCTGTTCAAGCCGTCCACCGCAATCCGGTCAGCCGGGGGCGCGAACATCAAGTACTGGCTCAAGCAGCCGGTGCGCAGCCTCACCGTCGAGATTCTCGACGGCAAGGGCGCGCTGGTGCGGTCGTACGAAGGTGCCCCGGGCGGTGGGCGGGGGGGACGCGGCGGAGCCGGTCGTGGCGGCAGGGGCGGTGGTGGTGGGGGCGGGGGTGGGTTCGGGCGCGGCGTCGCCGCGGGTCCGTCGATGGCGCCCGGGCTCAACACGCTCACCTGGGACCTGCAGTATCCCGGCGCGACGACGTTCCCGGGAATGATCCTCTGGGGGGCGAGTACGTCGGGGCCGCTGGCGGTGCCGGGACCGTATCAGGTACGACTGGTTGCGGACGGGAGGACACAGACGCAGCCGCTGGTGGTGAAGAAGCATCCGCTCTACACGGATGTCACCCAGGCCGATCTCGAGGCGCAGTTCGCGCTCGCGATCCGGATTCGCGACAAGGTGAGCGAGGCGAACAACGCGGTGATCCGGATTCGCGACCTGAAGAGCCAGGTGGCCGACCGGCTTGGCAAGTCGCAGGACCCGCAGCTCAAGGCGGTCGGGGACTCGCTCACCGCGAACCTGAGCGCGGTGGAAGAGGAGATCTATCAGGTCCGAAACCAGAGCGGCCAGGATCCGCTGAACTTCCCCATCAAGCTCAACAACCGGCTGGCGTCCTTGTTAGGCGTGGTGGACCGGGGTGACGGGAGACCGATCGGCAACGCCGAACCGATCTTCACCGATCTCTCGGCGGAGCTCAAGGTCCAGACCGACCGGCTGCAGCACGTACTCGATGCGGATCTGTCGAAGCTCAACGAGCAACTGAAGCGGCTCGGGCTGGAACCGGTCACGACCGAGGTCAAGGCGGTGTCGTAGGCGTCCTTATCGGTCGCGCGCCGCGCGATCGATCGCATTGGCGCGACGGAACGCCTCGCTCCAGTCGATCTCGGGGGCGACCTCCTGGTCGGCCAGCATGAGGCTCTCTCGCGCGCGCTGGACCACCGGGGCACCCAGCTCCGGCGGCAGCGCGAGCCCGAATTCGAGCTCCGCGCGCCGGCACAGGCGCTCCTCCCGGGCGCGGTCGCGGCCGCTCCGGCGGACGCCCATCCGGTCCACCCGGGCGTGCAACCCTTCGTGCACGATCGACGCCGCCACCGGTGCCGCGGAGATGTCGCGGCGCGCCAGAAACGTCAGCTCGGTCATGCAGGTGCGTTGGTCGGGGAAGTACGCGCCACGGCAGGGATAGCGCACCACCGCGAATTGGGCGAGGTCGCGGCGCAGGTGGCGCAGGCGCCACGGCTGATAGCGCTCGATCAGGGCGAGCGACTCGTCCAACCGGGCGAGCACGTCCGCGGTAGCAATATCCGGGCGCGTGTTCTCGACGACGACGGGAAAGCCGCGGATCTGATGGAATTCAGCGCCAGGCATGGCAGGCGAGATGAGCAGGCGGTGGCGCGCCGAATGCGTGTCGCCGCCTGGTGTCTCAAGATACTCACTCGGTGCGCAGGAGTTCGGCCGGGTTCCGTCGGAGCGCGCGGGCGGTGGGGACCACACTTGCCGCCAGTGCGACGAGCAAGAGAAGGCCGGCCATGCCGACGATCACTCCGGGATCGCGCGGCGACGTCTGGAAGAGGAGGGGGCCGATCCAGCGCCTGGCGGCAAGCGCCACGCCCAGGCCGGCCGCGAGGCCGGCGCCGACCGCGGCCAGGCCGTCGCCGGCCACCACCGCCAGGATGTGGGCCGGTCGCGCGCCTAACGCGACGCGCACCGAGACCTCGGTGGCCCGCTGCGCGGCCGAGTACGCGACGACGCCGTACAGACCGACGATCGCGATGATCAGCGCGACGCCACCGAACAGCGAGAACAGCGCCGCCGCCAGACGCCAGGGGCGCATCTGGGGATCGACCCGGTCACGGGCGGGTCGCACGGTGATTGCCGGGAGGCCGGCGTGCACGCTCTGGACTGCGCGGCGCACCGCCGGGGCCGCGGCGGCCGGATCGCGCCGGACGAGCACGTACATGAACCCCGGCCGTGACCCGGCCCGGGCGCGCTGGGCCAGTGGGATGAACGCCTCCAGTGGCCCACGATCGAGGATGTCTCGTCCCATGAAGCCGCTGACCACACCGACCACCCGCACGCATCCCCCTCGTTGGTCCCCCCACATGGTGTAAGTCAGGCACCGGCCCAGTGCCTCCTCATGCGCCCAGAGCAGCGCGGCCAGCGGCTCGGTGACGATGGTCACGCGCTCGGCGCCGGCTCGGTCCCGGCCGTCGAAGTCCCGTCCCCGGAGGGATCGCCTCGCGCCTAACGTCCGGAAGTATCCGCTGTCGACCGCCGTGAGAAAACCGGCGCGGGTCGCGAGCGCCCACCAGTCGCGGTCCCTCGTGGCGTCCGAGCGGGGCGCAAAGGCACCCAGGCTCACCCGGCGCGCCGCGCGCTCCACCCCGGGCACCGCCGCCACGCGCGCCAGCATCTCCGCCGAGGCAGCCTCGTAGTCCGCCTTCACCGGGAGCACGTCCCGGTTGAAGTCGAAGCGCACCTCAAGGGTCCGATCGAGATCCACCCCCAGGTCGAGGGCCCGGACCCGATGCAGACTGCGCGCGAACAGGCCCGCGCCCACCAGCAGGATGATGCAGAGGGCGCCCTGCACGCCGAGCAGCGTGGCGCGGACGACCGACCGGCGAGCGCCGCCGACGCCAGCACCGGTGCCGAGGGCCATCCAGGGATCGGGCGTCAGCGTCTGCAGCGCCGGCGCGAGACTGATCACCACGCCCGTGCCTAACGCCACGGCGGCCGTGAACACGAACAGGCGCAGGTCGATGAAACCGCCACCCGCGATGTCGGTCACGAACAGGTCGCCCAGGAGGCGCGTGCCGAACACGGCCACCAGCAGCGCGGCCGTCCCGCCCAGACCCGCGAGCAGGAGGGCCTCGGTCGCCAGCTGCCGCGCCAGCCGGCTGCGTGCCGCTCCAAGTGCGATCCGGACGGCGATCTCGCGTCGCCGCGAGAGCGCCCGTCCCACCAGCAGGTTGGCAACGTTGGCGCACGCGATCAGCAACACCAGCGCCGATACGCCGCCTAACCAGAGGGCGACCCGTACCTCGCGCGGGGCGTCGGGGCCGCGCCCGCGGATGGCCGGTGCCGCGACGATGCGGATCGCGGCGTCGTCGGCAGTCCTCGGCGGGACATGGGAACGGGTCACCGCCGTGGCCTGATCGCCCGCCTGCGCCGCGGTCGCCCCTGGCCGGAGCCGCGCCACGATGGAGATCCAGGTGGCGTTCCGTCCCGCCAGCCAGAGCATCGGGAAATCGCTGCCCGCCACGGACACCGGAAGCCACACATCGGGCATCTGCTCCTCGACCCCCTGAAACCGGGGAGGCGCTACGCCAACGATCGTGTACGTCTGGCTGCCGATGCGCGCCGCGCGACCCACCACGCCGCTATCGCCCGCATACTGCCGTTGCCAGAAGGCGTGACCCAAGACGGCCAGGGGCGTGCCACCCGTGATCTCCCCGGACGGGTAGCCGTCCGCGGACGAGAACGTCCGGCCAAGCGCCGGTCGCACGCCCAGCAGGGAGAAGAAGTCCGGCGACACCAGCGTGGCATGGATCTGTATCGCCTCCGGCCCCAGACCGAACGAGAGGGACAGGCCCGAGTAGCCCGCGGTCATCTCGAATGCCGAAACTTCGCGCCCCATGTCCAGCAGCGTCGGATAGGTCGTCGCCGGATTCGCGAATCTGCCGCCGGCAGGATTCGGGCCGACGTACAGGAGCCGCACCACGTGCTTCGGATCGGTCACGTGTGGCGGCGGCCGAAAGACGAGACGATCGATGGTCCCGGCCATGGTCACGTTGCCGCCGATGCCGATGGCGAGGGTTCCGATGAGTAACGCGGTCAGGCCCGGTGCGCGCCGCAGCTGCCGAAGCGCATAGCGGAGGTCGCGCGCTGCGTCATCGCGCCAGCGTCTTGCCGGCGTGGCCTGCCGGGGCAGGAAAAATCGAGTCCGTGAATCCGCCACGTGAGCTCCACGAAGGAATCCGGGTGAAGTCACCCGCCGGCCGGCGGCGTCCGGTGTGCACCACGATGCATCCGCCGGATTAGGATCACGTGAACACAGGATTACGTGTTCATGAAGTTCGCGACCGGAGGCGGAGGCACTCCTACCCCTCCGTGGCGGCCCTCACGATGCGCGGGGCGCGGATTCGGTCGATCGCACGCCCCGTCGTGAGATGTGTCATGCGCCGCGGATGCGGCCGTCAGGCTGGTGTCGCCGCGTCATCGTGCGCCCGATCTCGCCGGTCCGGCCACAGCACCAGGAGGCTCACACCGAACAGGAGCGCCCCCGCGATCGGCAGCGCCGGTTGGCCGAGCGTGAGCACCTGGAATACCGCCGCAGACGCCATGAATGCGACCAGCGCTCGGATCCAGTGGTCGCGGGTGAAGACGAGAATCGCGGCGATGATCGCGAGGAGAAACGCGATCGTCCACAGGTACACCATGATATGGTTGCGCATCCGTGCCCGGTCACCGCCTTCGGCGAGCTGCCGGATGCCGGTCATCATGCGGCGCTCCATGGCGAAGTGCATCGGTTCGAAGATCGACCGATCGAAGGCGACGCCGAGGAGCGACCGGCTGGGCGCCCCGCGTCCACGGATGAGCAGGCGCGTGGTCGAGTCGGCACGAGGTTCCACCACGAACGTCCAGCTGCCGTCTGTCGGCGCCGACGACGACGTCCCCGGCGCGTGGGTGGCGAAGCCGAGCGCGCGGCCGGGAATGAATACCCGGAGAATCGCGAACCCCACCCCGTCGGCCTTGTCCTTCGGATACATCCAGAGCGAGTCGCCGACCTGCCACGACTGCGCCTCGGGACGCAGGTAGTCCTGGATAGGCATGTCGCAGCCCACCAGGTTCTCGAGCAGGTCGTAGCTGTAGAAGCCGCCCCGCGTCTGACCGATCTGCGCGACCCAGGGCCACACGCGGTCGGTGCTCGCCTGGATCGTGATGGCGCGCGTCTCCTGGCGGCCCGCGTCAGGGACGATCGAGTCGCCGGGGAGGGCGCGATGCCTCTCGTCGGTGGTGGCGCCCCAGCGCAGGTACCACGGTCGGACGTACCCGCCAAAGGCGATCGCCAGCGCGGCCAGCGCGCCGAGAAACGCCAGCAGGCGCGTTGGCGCGCTGCGAGAGGTCGTCGGCATCGCTGAAGTCTATCCGGCGTCGCGGGGCGCCACCACGCCCGCAACGGCGCCATCGCACGATCCTCAGAACACCAGCATGATCCCCACCTCCGGCGCCCAGCCTGGCGCCATGGACGTGAGCCCGACCGCGTTGTTGAACTTCAGGAAAGCGTGCGATCCGAGGTGTACCTGGGCCTCGGTGACGAGCGCCACCTCGTCCTGCTCGCCTTCGATCCCCGCGTAGACGCGCCACGTGGGCGACAGCCGTTTCAGGTACTCCAGCGCGTACTCGCTGAACGCGACGTTGTGATCCTGCCCGTCGTATTCCAGCGACGTCCGCACCGTGAACGTCCCGATGCGGTAGCCCTTGGTGGCCCCCACGCCGAGCACGTGATCCCACGACTGGGTTCCGATCAGGATCCTGCGATTGCGCTGAAACGGGAAGTCGGTCTCCCAGTAGCTGAACCACTCCGGGCGCGATGCGGTCTCCGCGCTCCAGCGCCATCGGAGCTCGGCCTGCACGTCTCCAAGGCCCGATTCCCTGATGTTGGCCGGAAGTGCGCTCGGATCCTTCGACGACTTGCGGAGCGATCCCACGGTATACAGCGACGCCTCGAGCTCGAGGGCCAGGCGCTCGGTGACGCCGTAGCCGACAAAGAGCTGGTACTCGCGCTCGCGGTACTTCCCGCGAAAATCGTCGGCCACACCGTAGCCCATTTCGGACGGCTTGTACTCGAGGTTCTGCGCCGTGTACTCGAAGAAGGGATACAGCAAGAGCTGCCCCCGATCGACGTAGGTCCCGAACATGGACGTCGAGACGCCCGTGCCGCGGTCGCGCAGGAATGGCTGCAGCTCCTGCGCGAACGCCGGCGACGAAATCACCAGCGCGCACGCAACGACATGGAACGACCTGGCCAACAAGCGTCGATGTGAGGGCATGCGTCCTCCCAAGCCGGTGCAGGGGTGAGTAACGGGTGGGCCAATCCGAAGGAACGCGTGAACCCATCCGATTCGTGATGAGGCCGCTTCGGACGATTCGGCTCATCCCCGCCCTGGATGCCGAACATCGCGCGCCGTGCCGTCGTGCGAAACTGCCAAGGCGCGACGGTCGACGCGTCGCGGTCTCCCCGGCTCCGCCTCTGCTTGACAGTGTTCCGGGCGATGCTTACCTGAGTAACGTCAGCGCCACGCGGGCGCGGCGGCGCCACTCGGGAGACCCCGCGGTGCCCGGGAACGAACGTCGACATGGAGCGGGAGACCACTGTGGCAGACCGACAGGCTGGATCACGGCGGCGTGACGACGCCGCGGACCGAGCGGCCCCGATCGGGGCGGACGAGTCGCGTTTCTCGCGCCGGGGCTTTCTGGTGCACGCCAGCCAGCTGGGATGCGCGCTCTCGTTTGCCGGGCCGCTGTTCAGCGGCGTGCTGGAGGCGGAACCGACGCGTTCGGCGCTGCGGCGCGCTGCCGGGAACGCCGGAGCAGCGGTGGGACGGGCGCCGCAGCCGGCGGCGCTGTTTTCGGGACTCCGCTGGCGGATGCTCGGTCCGTTCCGCGGTGGCCGGGTCGACGCGGTGAGTGGTGTCCCCGGCAGGCCTAACGAGTTCTATTTCGGTGCGGTCAACGGGGGCGTCTGGAAGTCGATCGACGCCGGTCGGGTGTGGGAGCCGGTCTTCGACAGCCAGCCGGTGGCGTCGATCGGCGCGCTGGCGGTGGCGCCGTCGGCGCCCGACACGATCTATGTGGGGAGCGGCGAATCGACCTTGCGCGACTCGGTGGGATATGGCAACGGCATGTACAAGTCCACCGATGCCGGGAAGACGTGGACCCACATCGGGCTGGAGGCCACGCAGCACATCGGGAAGATCGCGGTCGATCCGAAGAATCCGAACATCGTCTTCGTGGCGGCCATCGGCCACTTCTACGCGCCCAATCCCGATCGCGGCGTCTTCCGGTCACGCGACGGTGGCCGCAGCTGGCAGAAGGTCCTGTACAAGAACGAGAACGTGGGTGCGATCGAGGTAGTGATCGATCCGACGAATTCCCAGGTGGTGTACGCGGGTCTCTGGAACACCCGTCGGCCGCCGTGGTTCACCTACGCGCCGAGCAACGGGCCCGGCGGCGGGATCTACAAGTCCACCGATGGAGGCACTACCTGGAAGCAGCTCACCAGGGGCCTGCCAGGTGAAGGCATCGGCCGGACCGGGATCGCGGTGGCGCCGACCAATCCGCGGCGGGTGTACGCCGCGGTGGACTGTCTCGTGCCGGAGCCGGGCGCGGCGCAGCCGCCGGCCGCGCCCGCCGGTGGCGGGCGCGGCGGCCGCGGCGGCGCGCCGGCTCCGGCCCTCCAGGGCGGATTCTTCCGCTCCGACGACGGCGGCGACTCGTGGACGCGCCTGTCCGCCGACAACGCGCTCTGGGGCCGCGGCTGGTATTTCGAGCACGTGGTGACCGACCCGCGCAACGCCGACATCGTGTACGTGTCGAACGTCTCCGTCTCGCGCTCGAAGGACGGAGGGCATACCTGGGTCCCGCTGCGCGGCTCGCCGGGCGGCGACGACTACCATCAGGCCTGGGTCTCGCCCGACGATCCCGACACCATGATCGTCGCCAGCGACCAGGGATGCATCATCACGCGCAACGCCCGCACCGACGATCCGCGTGACGTGACCTGGAGCTCGTGGCTCAACCAGCCCACGGCGCAGATCTATCACGTTTCGGTGGATTACCGATTTCCGTACTGGGTCACCGGCGCGCAGCAGGATTCCGGTTCGGTCGCGGTGTGCTCGCGCGGAAAGTTGGGCGAGATTTCCGAGCGCGACTGGGAGCCCATCGGGGCCGGCGGTGAGAGCGGCTATACGGCCGGTGACCCGCTGCACCCCGGCATCATCTACGGCGGCACCGGCAGCCGGTTCGATCTGGCGCTGAACCGCAACGTGCCCGGCACCACGTCGCCCCGTTCACCCGAGACGGCGCGCACCGACTGGACGCAGCCGCTGGTGATCTCGAGGGCCGATCCGCGCGCGATGTACTATGCGAATCAGTTCCTGTTCAAGACCACCGACGGCGCCCAGTCCTGGACCCAGATCAGCGGCGACCTGACGCGCCCCGATCCCGGCGTCCCGTCGAATCTCGACGCGGCCGCGGCGAACGATCACGACCGGGAGCCGCGCGGCGTCATCTATACCGTGGCGCCGTCGCCGATTCTCGTCCCGATGGCGTGGGTGGGGACCGACGACGGGTTGATCCACATGACCACCGACGACGGGAAGACCTGGCAGCACGTGACGCCGCCGGCGGTCACGGCGTGGGCCCGGGTGACCACGGTCGAAGCGTCGCACTTCGACTTCAACAGTGCCTACGCGAGCGTCGACCGGCATCAACTGCAGGACTTCGACCCCTACATCTACCGCACCCGCGACATGGGGAAGACCTGGCAGAAGATCACCACCGGGCTTCCCTCCGGCGTATACGTGCACGTCGTCAAGGAAGACCCCCTGCGCCAGGGGCTGCTCGTGGCCGGGACCGAGTGCGGCGCCTTCCTGTCGTTCGACGACGGCGACAGCTGGCAGCCGCTGCAGCTCAATCTCCCTGCGACGTCGGTGCGCGACTTCGAGTTCTATGGAAACGACCTGATTGTCGCGACCCACGGTCGGGGGTTCTGGGTCATCGACGACATCAGTCCGCTCCGTCAGATCACCGACGAGGTCGCGCGCGCGGACGTCTACCTGTTCAAGCCGGCCGACGCCATCGCGTATCAGCAGGGCGGGGACAACGGCACGCCGGTGCAGAAGGACGAGCCACAGGCCGAGAACCCGCCTAACGGGGCGTATATCGACTTCTATCTGCGGGCGAACGCGCCCGGCACGGTCACGCTCGAGATCCTCGACGCGGGTGGTCAGATCCTGGAGACGTTCTCGAACCAGGAGGCCGCGCAGCCGGCGCCCGGGGGGCGCGGAGGTGGACGTGGCGGCGGTATCCCCAACACGTCGGCGCTGTGGCGTCCGCCGCCCACGCCGTTCGACGTCTCCGCCGGGATGCATCGCGCGGTGTGGAATCCGGGCGGTGGCGGCCGTGGCCGCGGAGGATTCGGGGGTGGGGGAGGGCGCGGCGGGCGCGGCGGCGGTCGAGGCGCACCGGTCCTTCCGGCGACCTTCACGGCAAAGCTCACCGTGGGCGGCAGGAGCTACAGCCAGGAGTTCACCGTGCGGCCCGATCCGCGGAGCCCAGGATAATTGGGGTCAGACTCGAATTATTGACGGCGCGACGGGGTTGGTTGGCCCCACACTCGCACCAGCGCCCGCGCGTCGGCGGCGCGCTGGTGCTCCTGCTGCTTGTTCCGTCGAACGCGGCCTGCCTCGGGGAAGCGGGCCCGCCCGGCGGTGGCTGAGCGCCGTGATGTTCTCGCGAAAGCGCTCGTCGCCCAGCGCCCAGCCGGTGTTGGTCGCCTCCCGGATGTCGTGCAGCACGCGCTCGTCGGCGGCGGAGCGAAACAGCGCGCGGTAGGCCTTGAGCCGTGCTCGCGGTTCGGCGCCCAGTGCCTCGTAGCAAGGGTGGGCCGCGATCAGGGGATCGGCCGCTCCCCAGGCGTTGGTGGAGTGACTCGACCATCGATACTCATCGGGACGCGTTACCAGACCCGCCCGTACCGGATTGAGCTCGATGTACCTGTAGCAGCTGAGGAGATAGTGCTCCGAGTCGACGAGCGTGGCCCGGTAGCGCCCCTCCCAGAGCGTCCCGGTCCGCTCGTGGATGTCGTTGAAGTACCGGACGTATCGACGGCCCACGGATTGCATGGTCAACGCGACGCTCCCGGTGCGCATGGGCGTCACCAGCAGGTGAACGTGGTTGGTCATCAGCACGTAGGCATGGATCTGACATCCGTGGCGACTGGCCGCCGCTGACAGCCAATCGCGGAAGTGCTGGTAGTCGTCGTCGGCTGAGAATGTGACGCAGCGGTTGTTGCCGCGCTGGACCACGTGCTGCGGATGGCCCGGCACTTCGTACCGCGGTAAGCGCGGCATGGTCTACCCTCCGTTTCTGGCGACTCGTGCCTTGTGCTCCACTGCCGTACCGAGACGTCGGCTTCACGAGCGAGGCCTGCATGGAATTCTCGCGGAAGGGTGCGTCGCAAAGCGTACCAGAGGGTTGCAGGCCAATCACGAGAGCGCGGTCGCTCAGACACGAAAGCACCACTCCCGCTGTGGGGACGAGGCCGGAAGATCCGACACCGCGCCGGTGACCGCCGCGCTTGCCGATTCGGAGTCACAGCTCGCGAGGTGCGCAGCCGCCGGTCTGCGATGCCGCGACACCTGACGCCGGCGACGCGGTCACGACGAGCAGACCACGACATCCTCATTCGAACCGCGAAATTCGAGTCTGACCCTATTTTCCGAAATTCGAGTCTGACCCCATTTTCGCGTCGCCCGGCCGGGCGCCACTCGCCACGATCGCGGCCGCCGCCAGATCGCCCGTCACGTTGAACACCGTCGACAACGTGTCGGGAATCGCGTCCACCGCGATCAGGATCCCGATTCCCTCGGCGGGCAGACCGATCGTCACGAAGAGCGGCGCGAGCATGATGAACGCGCCCCGCGGAACGCCGGGGCCTGCGAACGACAGGAAGATCGACGCGAAGGCGACGGTGGCCAGCTGCGCGGCATGCAGCGGAACGCCGTAGAACCAGCCGATGAAGAGCGCGCCCACGGTCCAGGACACCGGAGCGGCGATGTGGAAACTGGAGACCGCGAGCGGCAGCACGAAGCCGGTGACCCGATCCGGCAGCCCGAGTCCACGCTCGGCGCTCTCGACGAGCGCGGGGAGGGTGGCGATCGATGACGAGGAACCGAAGGCGATGAGTTGCGCGGGGAGCACCGCCCGGCCGAAGCGGCGCATGGGAATGCGAGCGACGAGCGATACGGCCGGGTAAAGCAGGGCTGTCATGACGAGGCTGCCCAGCGAATACGCGGCTATGTAGAACCCGATGCCGCCGGCCAGCGCGCCGCCGGCCCGCGCAGCCAGCGGCAGGACGAGCGCAAATACCCCGATCGGCGCGAGCAACACGATCCACCGCACCAGCACCAGCATGGCCTCGCCAAGCCCTCGAAAGAACACCACCAGTGGATCCCGCACCTGGGCAGGGCTCCGCGCCACGGCGAGCGCCAGCAACAAGGTGAAGATGATCAGGGCGACCAGGTCGCCGTTGGCGGCCGCGGCCACCGGGTTCGAGGGGACGAGTGAGATGAGCCAGTTGGCCAGCGTCTGATGTTGGCCGGCGCCCGTGATCTGGCTGGCTGCTTCCGCTGCACCGGGCGGTGGGGGCGGCGGCATGGCAGGGCGGGGGAGCAACGCGAACACCGACGGCAGGAGCGGCATGACCACGATCGCGGTGCCCACGAGCAGCACCCCGAACACCACGAGCGTGCGCGCACCAAGGCGGCCGACCGCCCCCAGATCCGTTGCCGACGCCACCCCGGTGATCAGGAGCGACACCACCAGGGGAATCACGGTCATCCGGATGGCGTTCACCCAGAGCGTTCCGGCGGGCGCAAGGAAATCGGCGACGCGCAGGAGCGGAGCGCTGCCTGACGCGGCGATGGCAGCGCCCCCCGCGCCGGCGGCACCGAGGGCGACCAGAACGCGCGTGCTCTCCTTCACGAGGCGATGGGCATTACATCATCAGATCGCCGCCCGTGATGTCGAGCGACGCACCGGTGATGTAGCCGGCCGCTTCCGACGCGATGAAGCAGATCAGGTCCGCCACCTCACGTGCGGTCCCGAGGCGCGGGACGGGATATCCTGCCGCCAGGCGTTCCAGCAGATCGGGGGTCGCGTGCTCTCGCGTGAGCTCGGTATCGATCATGCCGGGACAGACGGCGTTGACGGTGATGCCGAACCTGCCCAGTTCCGTGGCCGCCGCGCGCGTCAGGCCCAGCAGTCCCGCCTTGGATGCCGTGTAATGGGAGCCGCCGAGGGTGCTGACCGTCCGTCCGGCCGATGAGGAGATGTTCACCACCCGGCCGTAGGCCTGCTGCTTCATGGCGGGCAGCACCGCCTGGATGAGGAGGAACGGCGCGGTGAGGTTGACCTCGAGCGTTTCCCGCCACTCGGCCGGGCTGATGTCGGCGAATCGGGTGGAGCGGGCCATCGCCGCGTTGTTCACCAGGATGTCGATCCGGCCGAAGCGCTCGAGGGTGCGCCGGACGATGGCGTCAGGCACGCCCTCGGCGGCCACGTCTCCCGGTACCGACAGCGCGCCTTCGCCTAACGAGTCTGCGATCGCTCCCGCCCGCGCGGCGTCGCGCACGTTGATCGCCACGCGGGCGCCGCGTTCGTGCAGCCGTTGGGCCGCGGCGCGACCCAGACCACGGGCCGCGCCGGTGACGATTGCCACCCGTCCACGGAAATCGCCGGTCTCGGCCATCCGCGGCGAGTGGTCGTGCTACGGATTGCCGCCCGGCGGCGGACCGCCGGACCCTCCACCGCCTCCAGGCCCACCACCCGATCCGGGCGTGCCGATGCCGCCGCCCGGACTGGTGACGGCCACCGGGCGGGCCGCATCGCCGGTGGGACGCTTCTTCTTCAGGAAGGGCACCCCGTTGGCGATCCAGTCAGCCGCCGGCTCGCCCTTCAGGTAGTGATCGTAGAACTGCTTCATCCGCGTCTCCACGTCGTACTGGTTCTCATAGCGCGTGAAGCCGTGCGCCTCCCCCTCGTACGACAGGAAGATCACCGGTTTGCCGAGGAACCGGAGCGCGTTGTAGAACTCCACTCCCTGGATCCAGTCCACCGAGCCGTCGTTTGTGCCCTGCAGCAGCAGCAGCGGGGTGTTCATGGTCCTCGCATGGAACACCGCCGACTGGTCCATGAACAGTTCGAGATTGTCGTACGGGTTGGTCCCGAATCGACCCTGCCCGTAGGTGTCGTAGCGATGCTGATTGGTGCCGCTCGTCTTCCAGAGCTGGTTGAAATCGGCGACCAGGTCGGTGGCCGCCGCCCCGGCGACGATTGCCGCGAACATCTTCGATTGCGTGGAGATGTACGCCGAGCCCTGCCCCGAATAACTGTGGCCGTGCAGCCCGACACGCTTCGGATCGGCGTACCCGAGTTCGATCACCCGCTTCACGGCGGCTTCCACCGAATTCAGCATGTCGGTGTGCGACCGGCCGGTGTGATAATAGATGTCCGGCTGCATAACGAGATAGCCGTTGCTCACGTAGTCGGCAAACTGCGGCGCGGTGGCGTACCGCGGCACCTGGTACCGGTGCAGGTTCTGCGAGTTCTTCTCGTAGTAATCCACCAGCATCGGGAGCTTCTGGCCCGCCTGGTAGTCGTCGGGAATGGCCAGCGTGCCCTGCAGCTTGTGTCCGTCCTTGTCCTTGTAGTCGAACAGAATCCGATGGCCCCACGCGTATTCGGCCTGCTGCGGGTTGGCGTTCGTGACGCGTTGCGGATTCGCGAAATGGCTGTCGCTCACCCAGTAGTCAGGGAATTGCCCGAACGTCTCGCGGGTGAACAGCAGGCGATCGGCATCGCGCGCCTTGACCGGGCGCCCGATCGAGGCGTCCTCGTAGATGAGCGGCGTGAGCTTGTCCCCGTCCAGCTCGTAGTAGCCGTCCTTCTTCGTCAGGTCGCCGAATGCCGAAAGCGTCACCGGCTTCGAGAGGTCGATCGTGCGATCCTGGCCGGCGCCGCCGCCGCGCCCGCCGCCGCCCGGCACGCCGGGACCGGGAGGCGCGGTGGGATCGTCCGGTGGCTCGATCCGCTCGTAGCGGAACCGGATGCCTTCACGCGTCCCCACGCCGTTGGTCAGGTTGCGGGGCGGCGTGCTGCCGTCGAGCGAGACCAGCCACAGATCATCCCGGTGATCGAGGATCACCGACTTGCCATCCTTGGTGAACCCGGAGATGCCGTAGGGCGGCTTTTCGCCCACGTGATCCTCTTCGGCGTTCACGAAGCTGACCGGCGCCGCCTTCGTGATGTTGGTGTGCGTGTTCGCGGCAATGTCGTAGGCCCAGATCTGCGCGCCCTTCCAGTACAGCATCACGCGCCCGTCGGGCGAAAGGCCCAGCGTGCGCTCCTGGCCCGTCAGGACCGGCGTGCGTTCTCCGGTCCCGGTGCTCACCCGATAGTAGTCGGCCATCTGCGGCTTCCAGTCGTCGACATAGGCGTGATCGTCCTGGCCGATGCCCCACCGGCCGTCCTTCGTGATCTGCACCGTCTGCATCAGCGTATCGGCGAGGGGAACGACCCGCTTCTCGCCCAGGAGCACGCTGGCCAGGTACGTCCGATTGCGGTCCCTGGCGGCGCGGGTCATCTGCACCGACTGGATGTAGGGATCCTTCCAGTGCCAGACGTCGACGTTGGCCACCGGCTCCTCGGCGACGGTTGAATCCCGCCTGACCGGCGGCCGGGCTTCCTGCGCCTTCAGGCCGACGAAGATGCGGGAGTGATCGGGGCTCCAGGAGAGGGTTCCCTTCTCGCTCATCACCATGCCGGTGGGAATCCCGCTCAGGTCGGAAGCCCCGAGCGTCCACGACGCCGGCTCCGGCCCGTCGAGTTCGGCGAACGCCACCAGGGTGTTCTCCTTCTCGGTGAAACCGCGGCGGTCCACGCCGCGCAGCGCGGCCACCGCCGTTCCAGAGGAGTCCCACGTGAGGCGCGAGTAGTCCGCGCGGGCGTTGTCGAGTGCGCGGCGCTGCCCGTGCTCCACCGACTCCACAAACAGCCCATTCCCTTCGCGATCGGCCGCCGCGACGGTGTAGGCGAGGAACGTCCCCGGTCGATTGAACTCGGCGTCCGAGACGCTCCCAATGAGCTCGTCGTGGCCTTCGCGCAGATTGTGGAGAATGAGATCGGTGCCCTCGGTTGCCGGCGGCGCGCCGGCATTCCCCCCACGACCGCCGCCCCCGCCCCCGCCTCCACCCGCACCGCGGCCGCCTGCTGCCGCGTTCGTGGCACCCGGTCGCGCCTTGCGCACGAACAGCGCGCCCGAGCCTTTGGCGAACGAGAACGACGCGACGTTGTCCCACGTGACGGTCGCCGCGGTCGCGAGGTTGCGCAGTTCGACCTTCTCCGCCACCGGGCTTCGATTGTTCTGCAGCCGCTCCTGCTCCTTGACTGGCAGCGAGACGAAATAGGCAACCCATCGCGAGTCATCGGAGAACTGTGGGCGCGATGCCCGCGCGATCGGCTGCTCGGTCCCGGTCCCGAGATTGCGTACGAAGAGCGTGTCGTCCGTCTTGCGCTGCTGATATCCGTAGGTCGCCCAGGTCCCGTCATCGGAAATGGCCACGTAGCGCACCGTGCGCCAGCGCGCGTAGTCGGCAATGGTGAGCGCCTGCTTAGCGCTGTGGCGGCGCGCAGACGGCGCGGACAGCGGCGCGCCAACGGCGTGGCCGGTATCCCCGTTGCGCTGCGCGCTCAGGGGCGCGACGGCGACGAGCAGCACCACGGCCGGGAGGAGGGTGTGGAACGCACGCGGCACGGCGCGTGGACGATTGAGAGTGCGCATGGCCGTCTCCAGCGAGAACGCGGTGTGGGGCGAAACGGGTGGGAAGTCGGGAGCGACGCCGCCCTAACGTACACGGTCGGACCGGACGCCGCGACAGGAGCGGCGCCCGGGGCAGAACCGATGGCGCGTGTGCGAGCTACTTCCGGATCGTCGCGCCCGTGAGCTGGGAAATGGCGCCGAGCGTCGTCTGCGCGGCGTTCAGTCCCAGCCGGAAGTCCTTGTCATTGTAGGTTCCGTACACGTCGGTGGGTTGGTGCCACTGCGGATCCCAGCCGGCGCCGATCTGCGTGCCGCGCTCATTCTCGCGCAGGCTGATCGCCGGCACGATGTCCTTGAAGGCATCGGAGTCGGTGTTGGTCATGTGCGGCCCCACCTGTGCCGGATAGTCCGTGGCGTACTTCTCGTTTGCCGCGTGGAAGAACCAGGCCAGCTGCCGCGCACCGTCCGCCATCTTCGCGGTCGACTGGAACTCGATGTTCACGTCGGCCTCCGGGCGCTGCTCCTGGCTGACCGTGCCGTCCGGCCGCGGCATGCCGTGATCGAACAGCATCATGTCGTGCTGAATCATCCCCAGCCACTTCGGTTCGGGGTACTTTCCCGAGCCTGGCGGATCTTCCTTTCCCTGCAGCGCCTCGCGCTGCGCCACGTACGCGCGCGCGCCGTTGAGGCCCGTCTCCTCGTTGTTCCAGAGCGCGAACCGGATGGAGCGCTCGGTCTGCACGTCGGGGCTGCTGAGGACACGCGCCAGTTCCATCACCAGCGCCGCGCCCGATCCATCATCGTTGGCCGCTTCGCCCCAGCCGTGGCCGTCCATGTGCCCGCCGACGATGTACATCTCCTCGGGATGCGTGGTGCCGACCTTGGTGCAATAGACCTCCTGGCGCTCGCCGGGCTCGGTGGGCTGCGTGTCCAGTGCGCGGAGCTTCAGGTCGGGCTGGGCGAGAGAGTCGGTATTGACGCCGGTTCGCGCGCGATTGCCCCGGATGCGACCGCCGCCGGACGCCGTCGTGCCGCGGCCACCCCGTCCGCCGGTCCGACCGGCCCCACCGCCCCGGCGACCAGCCGCCGTCGTGTCACCGCGGCCACCGCCGCCGGCGCGACCTCGTGCCGGTGGTGGCCTGTAGTCGTAGGTGATGCGCTCGGTGTTCGTGCACCCGTAGCTCTTGAGCTGCGCCTCGATCCAGTTCACGGCAGCGCGGTTCCGGTCGGTACCCTGACGGCGATCCCCGAACTGGGTGAGTCCCTTGATCGTGGCCTTGTATTTCTCCAGATCGAGCCGGGACACCAGCTGGATAACGGGATCGCTGCTCGAGTCCGGGCCGCCGCCCTGGGCCAACAACGGCCCGGCGATGATCGCGAGAATTCCGCAGTGTGTGATGGCGCAGGGGAAGACACGCATGACGAAGCTCCGCCAGGAGGAAGGTCTGCGACGATTCTAACTCCCGGGGCGGAGGCGGGGCCAGCGCGCGCGGTGATTGACGGGAGGGGTGGGGCACGCGACGTTTGGCGGCTCCAAAGTCCGGCTGCGGACGCTGTGCATGGTCTCCGCCGTCCGGCGCTCGCGGCCGCGCCCGACTGCCACAGACCGGCCAGCAACGAGCAGCACCACACCCTGGTTCTGTCCCAACTCCGGAGGCTCTGTGTCGAACACCCGATTCACGTTCCTTGCCGGCGCGGCGATCGCGCTTGCTGCGTGTGCTGCTCCAGCTCCGCCGGCCGCGAAGCCCGATCTGGCGGCGGAAGAACAAGCCATCCGCGCGCAGGACGCGAAGTGGCTGGCGGCGGCCAAGGCGCACGATGCGGCCACCGAGGCCACGATGTTCGCCGACGATGGCGTGGCGTTTCGGGACCACAGCGAGCCGCTCATGGGCCCCGCCGCGTATCAGGCGTACGGCGCCAAGGACTACGCCGACAATCCGAAGGAGGCCATCTCGTGGACCACGAGCGCGATCCATGTCGCGGAATCCGGCGACATCGCCATGCAGACCGGCTCGTATGAGACCACCGGCCTGGGTCCGAAGGGAGACGGTACCGACAAGGGGAGCTTCCTGACGGTCTGGAAGAAGGTGGGAGACGAGTGGAAGGTGGCGGCCGACATGAGCTCGACCTCCATGCCCGATGCGGCCGCGATGCCAGTGAAGAAAGGCGGCTGAGGCGCCGAGTCAGGCAGGGGGCGGCGCGTGGCGAGGTCCGACACGCGGTAGTGGCTCAGCCACCACCCGACACGCGCCGCCCTTGACTTTCCAGGCCGGGCCGAGGCATTCTGCCCTAGACTTTCGAGGACAGAGCCATGCCCGACCTGAATCAGCAGATCCTCCGCGGGACCCTCGACCTGCTCGTGCTCAAGGCACTGAGCGGCGATCCTGCGCACGGCTACCAGATCGCCCGGTGGGTCGAGCGCGTGACCGGCAACGCGCTCCGCATCGAGGACGGATCGCTGTACCCCGCCCTCTACCGACTCGAGGAGCGCGGTCTGATCGAGGCCGACTGGCGGCTCACGGATGACCGCCGGCGTGCCAAGTACTACGCGCTGACTGCCGCGGGACGCCGCCGACTCCGCGAGGAAACGGCGAGCTGGACCCGCTATGCGCGCGCGATCTTCGCGGCGCTCGAGGTCCCGATGCGGCCGCAACCCGCACGGGCCTGACGATGCCCGCCCGCGATCCGCTCTGGCGTCGTTACCTGCGCTTCACGCGTCCCGATCCCCGCGCCGACGTCGGCGACGAGCTGCGATTTCATTGGGAGGAGCTGGTGCGGCGGTACCGCGCGGAAGGCATGGATCAGACCGCGGCCGAGCGCGCCGCCCACGCGCAGTTCGGCGATATCCAGCGCGTGAAACAGACGCTCAGCGACCGGTCGGTCCAGCAATACCGTCGCGCGGAACGCGCCGGATGGTGGGTGAGCCTCCGGTACGACCTCCGGGTGGGCGCTCGGAAGCTGATCCACCAGCCCGCCTTCAGCATTGCGGCCATCGCGACGCTCGGCCTGGGCATCGGCGCCAACGTTGCCGTGTTCAGCGTGGTCAACTCGGCGCTCATTCGGCCGCTTCCATATCCGCGGGCGGATCGGCTGGTTCGGCTCTACGAGATGCGCCAGGGGCGGCCGTTCACGGTCTCGCCACCGAATTTCACCGACTGGCGCGCGCAGTCCCACTCGTTCACCGGCATCGCGGCGTTCAACAACTTCGCGCGTACGCTCACCGGGTACGGCGACCCGCAACCCGTGCCCTCGGCATCGGTGACCGAGGACTTCTTCAAGGTGATCGGCGTGCAGCCGGTGCGAGGGCGTCCGTTTTCCGCCGGTGAACTCACCTACGGCCGGACGACCGCCGTCATCCTCTCCGATGGACTCTGGCGAACTACCTTCGGCGGGCGGGAGAATCTCATCGGCGCAAGGCATACAGCTCGACGGTCGCACGTTCGACGTGGTGGGCATCATGCCGCCGGGCTTCGACTATCCATCCGGGACAAGGATCTGGACACCGTGGGCGTTCAGCGCGGATGAACTGGCGACCCAGCGCGGCGCGCACTGGCTGAGCGTCGTGGCGAGACTGAAGCCGGGGGTGACGCTCGATGCTGCCACCAGGGACGTGGTCGCGATCTCGGCGCGTCTCGCGGAAGCGTACCCGAACACCAACAAGGACGATGGGGCCACGAGCCGGACGCTCCGCGATGCCATGGTCGGAGCGACACCGCATCGCGCCCTGCTTGTGCTGCTGGGGGCGGTGGCGCTGGTGGTGCTGATCGCGTGCAGCAACGTGGCCAACCTGCTGCTGGCGCGCGGCGCCGCGCGCCAGCGGGAGCTCGCGACCCGCGCCGCACTGGGAGCACGGCCGCGGGACCTGGTTGGCATGGCGCTCACCGAGAGCGTGCTGCTCGGGGTGGTTGGCGGTGCCGTGGGCTTGACCGTGGCGTGGTGGGCGACGAAAGCGCCTCGACGCGCTGCGGCCCGAAGCGCTGAAGCAGCTCGGCGCAGCGCGGGTGGATCTCACGGTGCTCGCGTTTACCCTTGGTCTCAGCGTGGTGACCGGTCTCCTGTTCGGGATGGCGCCGGCGCTCCAGGCAGCGCGGGTGGCGAACGTGCACGGCACGCTTCAGGCGGGAGGACGCGGAGGGACGATCGGGCGGGGTGGATGGCGCGTCCGCGGTGGACTCGTGGCCGTGGAGCTGGCGTTGGCGGTGATGCTCCTGGTCGGCGCCGGGCTCCTCGTCAGGAGCTTCTCGCGGCTGCAGAGCGTGTCCCCGGGTTTCGACGGGAAGGGAGTCCTCACGTTCTACCTCTCGTTGCCTGGCCAACGCTACCCGAACGCCGAGCAGTCGGAACGATTCTACGGTGAGATGCTGGAGCGGATCCGGGCCTTGCCGGGAGTGGGGAGTGCGGCGTCGATCAGCGGACTTCCGCTCGACGACTACGACTACAGCATCAGCACCCACTCGCTCGACGGGGTGAACATCGAGGCGTCGGAGCAACCGTCGACCCAGATCCGGGTCGTGACCCCCAATCTGTTCCGGACGCTGCACATCCGGCTCCTGCGCGGCCGGGCGTTCGTCGACACCGACCGCGAGGGTGCGCCTGACGTTGTGGTGATGAACGGCGCGGCGGCGAAGCTGCTGTTCAATGCGACGGATCCGATCGGCCATTCGCTCGAAATCGGGACCGGTTTCGGCCTTGGCCGGGGCCGCGCCGGCGGGCAGGTGGTGGGGATCGTGGACGACGTGCACGACGATGCACTCGGCACGGACCCCCGTCCCACGCTCTACTTCGCGCATGCGCAGTTTCCGCTTACGGACATGGCGATCGTGGTCCGGGCTGCCGGTCGCGTAGACCCGGGGTCGCTGGCCACGCCCGTCCGCGCGCAGCTCCGGCTGCTGGATGACGGACTCCCGATGCTGGGGGTGCGCACGATGGATCGGGTCGCGCAACTCTCGGTGGCCCAGCCGCAGTTCGCGATGACGCTGCTCGCCGCGTTCGCCGCCGTTGCCCTGGCGCTGGCGGCTGTCGGGGTGTTCGGCGTGATGAGCTACGTGGTTGGGCAGCGCACGCGGGAAATCGGCGTGCGGATGGCGCTGGGCGCCGATGGGCACCGCGTAGTGGGAGAGACGCTGCGTCGCGCGCTGGCCCCTGTCGTCCTCGGTGTCGTGATCGGGAGCGCGGGTGCGCTGCTGCTCACGGGGACGATGACCAACCTGCTCTACGAGGTGACGCCCGGGGACCCGGTCACCCTCGTCGTGGTGGCCATCGGCATGGCATTGATCGCCGTCGTGGCCGCCTGGCTGCCGGCACGGCGGGCGAGCCGCGTCGATCCGGTGCTCGCACTCAGAAGCGAGTGAGCCACATGGCGGCAGCCACCCTGCCGCCGTCCCTCAAAAAGCACCGGGCTGCCACTAGCGCCGGCCCGGCTCGCGCACGCACACTGTCATGGAAACCCTTTTGATGGAGTGCGAATGAGGAACGCCCGGATCACGTGTGCGATGGTAGTCCTGATGATCCTGTCGGTTGGCACGCCCGGTCAGGCGCAGGCACCGGCCTCGCAGCGGCTCAACAGATACGGTAACCCGCCGAAAATGGCCCCGGCACCGACCTCGCCGTCGATTACGGCGAAGGACCTGCAGGTCCGCCTGTATCAGTTTGCGGATGATTCGATGCAGGGACGTCAGGTGGGGCGCGTGGGGAATATGAAAGGGACGGCGTACATCGCCGCCGAGGTGAAACGTCTCGGTCTCGTCCCGGCGGGCGACAACGGCAGCTACTTCCAGGTCCTTCCGTATCATCTGCACCGAATCACCGACCACTCCCGTCTCACCGTCGACGGAAACCCGCTGGCGTGGAATCGCGACTGGATCGCCGTGCCGGGAGCGCGTGCGCCGCGGCCGATCGCCGATGCCGAGGTGGTCTTCGGCGGGACCGCGGGCGACACGACGAACGCGATCACGGCCGAGCAGGCCGCGGGCAAGTTTGTGGTTCTGCTGCCCGCGCCGCCGCAGGCCGTTCCGGTGGGAGGCCGGGGCGGGCGAGGTGGGCGGGGAGGGTTCTTCGGATTGGGGGCGTCACGATTCGCCGATGCGGTGGCGGTGGCCACCGTGGATCTGGACGAGGTCCCAACCGCGCAGCGATCCGCCCTCGCGAGCCCGGAAGTCGCGACACTGAGCGGGGGGCGGGGCGGACGAGGGGGGCGCGGGGGACGCGGCGGCCGGGGGGGTGCGCAGAATGAGCCAGTGGACTCTCTGGCCGTGCTGCACCAGGAGATCGACGCGCTGGCTCCCCAGGCCACCATCCGCCTGACGGCCGCCGGGGCGGCGCAGCTCTTCGGCGGGCGGTCCATCGCCTCGCTCGCGCCCGGCGCCGCGGGCGGGTCGGTCACCGCGTCGCTCGATTATCTCGAGCTGCCCAGCGAGTACGGACGCAACGTGGTGGCCATCATTCCCGGAAGCGATCCCGTGCTCCGCCACGAGTACGTCGCGATCGGCGCGCACAACGATCACATCGGGATCAGCTCGCCCGTCGACCACGATTCGCTCAAGGCGTTCAACGATGCGCGCAACAGGATACTGATCGCCAACAACATGGTCGCGCTGACGCGGGATCAGCTCACGTCGATTCACGTGAACATGGACAGTATTCGCCGGATCTATCCGAAGGCCCGCCTGGACTCGATCAACAACGGGGCGGACGACGACGGCTCCGGTTCGATGGGCGTGCTCGAGATCGCGCAGGCGATTTCGTCGATGGCGGTCAAGCCCAAGCGGTCGGTGCTCTTCGTCTGGCACACGGGCGAGGAGGCCGGCCTCGTCGGCTCGGGCTTCTTTACCCACAATCCCACTGTGTCGATGGACTCGGTGGTGGCCCAGATCAACATCGACATGATCGGCCGCGGGCGCGCCGAGGATCTGCCCGGGGGCGGCCCGAACTACCTTGGCGTGGTGGGTTCGTTCTTCGATTCGAAGGACCTGGGCGAGACCGTGGCCGCGGTGAACAAGAAGCAGCCCACGCCGCTCGACCTCGACTACAAGTACGACACCACCCTCACCTGGTCGGGCTACAACAACATTTACGGTCGGAGTGACCACTACAACTACGCGTTGCAGGGCGTGCCGATTGCGTTCTTCTTCACCGGACTGCACGGCGACTACCATCAGCGAACCGACGAGCCGGAGTTCATCGATTATCCGCACTACGCGCGCGTCGCCAACTACATCAGGGACATCGTGGTCGAAGTCGGAAACGGCCCGCGTCCACGCATCAACGGCACGAAGCCGGCGAAGGCGCCCAAACCGGCGGTACCATAACGGCAGCTGGCAGGGATCAGCCTTCAGCCATCAATGTACCCGCGACTGCGATCGACCATGGCTCTGGCGCTGACCGCCGCGTTAGGCTCCACGGGCTGTGGCCGGCGACCCGGTGCCGCCGCCGGCGACTCGGCGTATGCAGCCATGCAGGATCGCGGGCAGGCGGTAATGGGCGTGGACCAGTACGCCTCGCGGCACGTGTTCGAGGATTTTCCCGACGGCGGGCGGATCGTGCTGGACGTGGACGATCCGTCAGACTCGACCGGCATCGCGACGGTCAGGAATCACATGCGGGAGGTCGCCGCCGATTTCCGTGCGGGGGACTTCCGCAAGCCGATGATGGTGCACGCCCAGGTGGTTCCTGGCACCGACCGCATGGGCGCGTTGCGCGACCACCTCCGCTATGAGGTGACCGACCGGCCGCGCGGTGCCGAAGTGCGCATCCGCAGCGACGATGCCGCGGCGGTCGCGGCGGTGCATGACTTTCTGGCGTTTCAGCGGATGGATCACCGTGCCGGCGGGCACGAAGGGATGATGGGAGAAAAGAAGTAGCGAGTGCCAGACGCCCTCGACGTCGCACACCTCTCGGTTTCCTTCGGTGAAGCGCGGATCCTCGATGACCTCAGTTTCCGCGTCGAGGCCGGGAGTTCGCTCGCGATCATCGGTCCGAACGGCTCCGGCAAGACCGTACTCTTCAAGGCGTTGATCGGCGCCCTGCCGGCGAAGGGCTCCATCCGGTGGGCGCCGAACACGCGGATCGGCTACGTCCCGCAGAAGCTCGATATCGAGCGCGACCTCCCCCTCACCGGCTGGGAGTTCCTGCGGGCGAAGGCGCGCGTCCTGCATGTGCCGGCGAGCGAAGTGGAGCGGGTGCTGACGCTGGTCGACCTGTCTCACGAAGCGGCCGCTCACACCGTCGGCACGCTGTCGGGGGGACAGTTCCAGCGGTTGCTGGTGGCGTTCGCGCTGATGGGGCGGCCCACCGCGTTGCTGTTCGACGAACCGACCGCGGGTGTCGATGAGCCGGGCGAGCAGGGCATTTACGACTTGCTGCAGCGTCTGCAGCGTGAGGAAGGCCTCACGCTCCTCATCATCTCCCACGAATTGAGCCTGGTGTACCGGTACGCCGAGAAGGTGCTCTGTCTATCGCGCTGGCAGACGTGCTACGGCGCGCCCATCGAAATCCTCACGCCGGAGCGCCTCCAGGAGGTGTACGGCTCTCCGGTGAAATTCCATCACCATGTTGACGCCTGACGAGCTGGTGGTGCCGATCGGCATGGCCGTGGCGGCCGGACTGGTCGGCACCTTCGCGGTGATGCGGCGCATGACGCTCGCGTCGGACGCCATCTCGCATGTCGCGCTCCCAGGCATCGGCCTCGCCATCGCGCTTCGGGTCAATCCCGTGCTGGGCGGACTCGCCGCGCTCTTTCTCGGGACGCTCATCGTCTGGGCAACGGAGAACAAGACCCGTCTGGCCACCGAGACGGTGATCGGCGTGGTTTTCTCGGCAGCACTCGCGATCGGCAGCATGCTCGCCTCGGGCGAGGATCTGATCGATGCGCTGTTTGGCGCCCCGGGCCAGGTGAGCACCGTCGAGAGCATTCTGGGGGTGGTGGCCGCGGCGGTGGTGGCGGCCTTCCTGCTGGGCACCCGGAGCCGGCTGGTGATCGCGCTCGTTTCACCCGATCTCGCCCGAACCGCTGGCATTCGCGTGGAGCGGTCGAATCTCCTCTTCCTGCTCGCGTTCGCCCTGACCGTGGCGCTCGGCCTGCGCTACCTGGGCGTCCTGCTGATGGGGTCGTTGATCATCATTCCCGCGGCGACCGCCAAGCATCTGGCACGCAGCCTCCATCAGATGCTGATCATCTCCGTGGTCATTGCGGTGCTGACCACGGTGGTGGGGATCGTGGTTGCGCCGGTGCTGGGGGTGGACAGCGGGCCGCTCATTATCACGATCGCGGCCGGGATCTTCTTTCTCAGTCTGTTGTCGCGCAGGAGCGCCTGACCGCGCGCCTCACCATCGCGAACGGTCCCGCCGGTCTCCGGGACCAGCGGCCGCGGCTTCGTTCAACGCCGCAACCAGACCAGCACGAATGAGGAGCCGGACACCTGCGCCCCGAGCGGCCGCAAGGCCATTCCCCTCAACGCGCGCTCGTCGAGGGGGACGGCACCCGGCATGAGCGGCGAGATTTCCATATTGCTGCAGGGGGCCGATCGCGGCCACAGGTCCTGCAGCTGCCGTCCCTGCCTGGTGCCCATGCCGTACACCTCGACCGCCTCCACGTCGCCCACCGAGAACGACCACAGCGGAAAGCCCGGCACCGGGCGCCCATCGACGAAGATGCAGGGGCTGGAGAGCAGAGACTGATCGTTCTTGACGAGCATCGAACGCGAGCGCGCCATGTACAGCGAGAGGTCACCGCGCGGGTTGGCCCCGAGCTCGGAGCGCGGCACGAGATAGGTGTGCGCACCTCCCTCGTGGACGCGCAGATCCATGTCCTTCCAGACGCCCGCGGTGTGCCTCGATGCACGCTCGCTCGATGGTGACAGGAGCGCACTGAGCTCGTATCCCTTGTTTCTGTTGACGGTGATCGACCAGGTCTTGTCGGCGAATCCCTCGCGCGACAGCCGGACGAGGTAGCTCCCCGGCCTGACTTTGGGGATGTCGTACCGGCCCGCCGAGTCGGTCGTGGTCTCCCCCGCTCCGATCAGCTGCACCTTCGCTCCGCCCACCGGAGTGAGGTCCTGCGCATTGGCGATGATGCCGAAGACGCCGGTGCGCTCCGCGCGCACCACGATCGAATCCAGTGGCTGCGGCCCGCGCGGCGTGAGGATGATGTCCAGGTTCACGTCCGCGGCGTCCACCGTGAAGTCCCGTTCCACCACCCGGTAGCCGAGGGCCTGGACCTCGAGGCTGTGGGCGCCGGGTGGGACGGCGGAGAACTGGAACCGGCCGGCGGCGGTGGTGCGGAAAGCCCGGGCCGACTTCACCGAGTCCATCAGCACGAGGGCGCCCTGGATGGGCAAGCCGGCGGACGAGCGCACCGTCCCCGTCACGATGAAGGTCTGCGCCGGCGCCGAGTGGGGGAGAGCGCCTAACGTGGTCCAGGCCGAAACGGCCAGCAATCCCGCGACGAGCGACCTGCGCGGAGCACGAGCGTGCGACAGACAGCCAGGGAGGGTCATGGCAGTCGGGTGGGGGATGTCGGTGGAACCCGTGCGCAGCGGTGAGGTTCCGCCCCGCGGCCGCGCGCTATTATTGCTTCAGAGGATTCTTCCGTTGACTGGCGGTGGCATGACGCATCCGTCGCAAGGGCGCGCACACGACGCCCCGAACGATCCCCTCGATCGCCGCTCCTTTCTCTCGGCTGCCGGCGCGGCCCTCGCGCTCGCCGCGTGGCCCCGCATGGGCGTCACCCGTTCCCCGCGACTGGCCTTCGGGCTCCGGCAAACGGCCGCGCGCCCCGTGCCGTCGCCCTCGCAGCTCGCCTGGCAGCGCGACGAGTTGGCGCTCTTCCTCCACTTCGGCGTCAACACCTTCACCAACCGCGAGTGGGGGGACGGCACGGAGGATCCTGCCATCTTCGATCCGGCGCAGCTCGACGCCAGCCAGTGGACGCGTGCGGCGAAGGACGCGGGATTCCGCACCCTGATCCTCACCGCCAAACATCACGACGGCTTCTGCCTCTGGCCCACCGCGACCACCGATCACTCGGTGGCCAGGAGTCCTTTCCGCGGCGGCAGCGGCGACGTGGTTCGCGAATTCACCGACGCCTGCCGCGCCGACGGCCTCAAGGCGGGGCTCTACCTCTCGCCGTGGGATCGAAACGCCCCGGCGTACGGCGACTCGCCGCGGTACAACGACCTGTACTGCGACCAGCTCACCGAGCTGCTCACCCGGTATGGTGATGTCCACGAGGTCTGGTTCGACGGTGCCAACGGGGAAGGGCCGAACGGCAAGCGCCAGGAATACGATTGGCCGCGCTTCTGGGGGCTGGTGCGGAAGCTGCAGCCCGGCGCGGTCATCTTCTCCGATGCGGGTCCGGACATTCGCTGGATTGGAAACGAGCGCGGTGTTGCCGCCGAGACCAACTGGTCCACGGTCGACCCGGTGGTGGTTCCGTTCCCGGGAGCGAGCGGCGACGCGGTGATGGCGATGCTCCGCCACGGGGATCCGGACGGGCGTGTATGGCGACCGGGTGAGACCGACGTCTCCATCCGTCCCGGCTGGTTCTACCATCCCGCCGAAGACGAACGCGTGAAGACCGTCGACCAGCTCGCCGACCTGTACTTCACGTCGGTGGGGAGAAACTCCAAGCTGCTGCTCAACGTGCCGCCCACGACGACGGCCTGCTGCACGACACCGACGTCGCGCACCTCGCGGCGATGCGCGGACTCCTGACCGGGCTGTTTGCCCAGGACTTCGCGGCGCGACGGCAGAGCTGGCGCCTGACGAGCGAGCGGAGTGCCGTGTCCGAGGTGGACCTCGGTCGGACGGCGCTGGTGTCGGTGTCCGATCTGCGGGAGGACATCGCCCACGGCCAGGTTGTCGCACGGTATTCCGTGGAGGGTTCAGACGGCGGTCCGTGGCGCCCCCTCGCCCACGGGACGACCATCGGTTACCGCAAGCTCGATCGGTTTGCGGCGACCGAGGTGCGTCGGGTGCGCCTGGTGATCGAGGACGCGGTCGAGACCCCGCGACCGGTGCGCATGGCGCTCTTTTCCGGCTGAAGGCGGCAAACGTGCGGGCGACGGGTGCGCCCCGTGTCCCTCGCACTTCGCGCACCCGCCGCCGCGTTGTCTGCTGCCTGTCGCGCCGCCGGCGGGCGGCAATCGGACGATCAGGCTGTCCTCGAATCTCCTACCGGAGGTGATAGGCCAGGCCGAAAGCGAGACCCACGTCGTTCCGGGTCTGAGCCTTCACGCCCACCATGGGCGAACGGTAGCAGAAGAGATTGCCCCGCGCCTCGAGCCGCAGCGCGATGGGCGAGAACTGGAACTCCGTGCCCACGGCGCCGTAGCCGGCGGCGCAGGTCTTGTTGTTCAGGTCCTTCGACTGGAACTGATACGTGCGCGCTCCGGCTCCCAGTCCGACGAACGGCTTCAGTTCCCATCCCGCGCCGAGCGCGCGGACCATGTCGAACTCCAGCCCGGCGTCGTACTGGAAGATGTTCACGTTGTCCTGCGCCACGCTGTACTTGTTCTGCCCCGGCACGTAGGCGAAGGATCCGAGCACATGCATCGTGGGCTTCACCTCGAGCGCCGCCTGCACGCCGTACATGGCCGCGTTCTTGAACAGATCACGCTGCCTGCCCGTGGGGATGGACGCCCCCACGAACGGACGGATCTCCGGTTTGGTCACCGTATTCTGCGCCGGGACCGCGACGGCCCCCAGACTCAGCGCACCAATGATCGCAGCAATCTTCCTCATAGTCCCTCCCTGGTGTTTGCGCCGCTCGATCGCAGCAGCGGGCAATCGGTTCTTCTCCACGGGAGGGAACGTTGTGACCGGCGCGCCGCGCGTCTGCCGGAGAAGGACGGGACCGATGTGGGCAATCGCCGGGCGGTCGGGTCGGGGATTCCCGCGTCACGAGCGGAAGCAACGCACGTCCGTTATCCACGGCGGGCTGGATCGCGAGTTCGGCCCTGGCAAGGCACATTGCCCGACCCTTGCACGTCGTGGTGCCGGCGGGTCTCATTTCTGAATGCGCTCTCTGTCCCGGCTGGCGGTCGCCACCGTCGCCGCCGTACTGGCGGGGCCGCCCAACGCGCTGGCGCAACAACCCACCCGCCTGGTCGCCGACTCGGGTCGATTCCTGCTCGACGGCCGGCCGTTCCAGATCATCTCGGGTGAGATGCACTACGCCCGGGTGCCACGCGCGTACTGGCGCGACCGGCTGCGCAAGGCGCGGGCGATGGGCCTCAACACGGTGTCGACGTACGTGTTCTGGAACCTGCACCAGCCCACACCCGGGCGGTTCGACTTCGATGGCCAGCTCGACCTGGCGGCGTTCATCCGCACGGCGCAGGCGGAAGGGCTCCACGTGATCCTCCGTCCGGGTCCCTACGTGTGCGCCGAATGGGACCTGGGCGGGTATCCGGCGTGGTTGCTGGCCGACTCCACGATGGTCCTGCGCAGTACCGAACCGTCGTTCACCGGGCCCGCCGAGCGCTGGCTCGTCAGGCTCGGACGCGAACTGGAGCCGCTGCTCGCGAGCCACGGTGGACCGATCATCGCGGTGCAGGTCGAAAACGAGTACGGCTCGTTCGACCACGATCGGGCATACATGACGTGGCAGCGCGCCGCATTGCGCCGGGCAGGATTCGGCAGCGTGCTGATGTACACGGCCGATGGCGACGTCCAGCTCTCCGCCGGCACGCTGCCCGATCTCCCGGCCGTCGTGAACTTCGGTGTCGGGGGCGCCGACAGTGCGTTCGCCCGCCTCCAGCGGTTCCGCCCCGCCGGGCCGCTCATGAGCGGCGAGTACTGGGCGGGCTGGTTCGACCAATGGGGTCGCCCCCACGCGCATACCAGCCTGGAACGGCAGGCGCGTGAGCTGGCGTGGATGCTCGATCGCGGGTATTCCGTGAATCTCTACATGTTTCATGGCGGGACCACGTTCGGCTTCATGAACGGGGCGAACATCGACCGCGGACGGTATTTCCCGCAGACCACCAGCTACGACTACGGCGCCGCGCTGAACGAGTCGGGGCGGCCGACGCCCAAGTACTTCGCCTTCCATGACGTCATCACGCGACACCTCGAGGATCCGCCGCCTGACGTGCCGCCGACTGACTCCGCGATGACGATACCTTCGTTCACGCTCGATGAAGCCGCGTCGCTGTGGACGGCGCTGCCACATCCCATACACGTGGATCGACCCAGGAGCATGGAGACGTTCGGGCAATCGTACGGGTACATCCTCTACCGAACGACGCTGCGGGGACCGGTGAGCGGCATGCTGGTGGTGCGCGACGTCCGGGATTACGCGCTGGTCTACGTGAACGGCCAGCTGGCCGGTGCGCTCGACCGCCGGCTGGGACAGGACAGCCTCACAGTCGAGGCGCCCGCGGGCGCGGCGCGGCTGGACATCCTGGTGGAAAATACCGGACGGGTGAACTTCACCAGGGCGTTGCGTGACGAACGGAAGGGCATCACGCAGTCCGTATCGTTAGGCGGGACCACGCTCACGGGGTGGGACGTGTACCCCCTGCCCATGGCGACGGCGCCCAACCGCAAGTTCACGCGGGGGAATCCGGACGGCCCGGCCTTCTATCACGGCACGTTCACCCTCGACCGCACCGGCGACACCTTCCTCGACACCCGCGACTGGGGGAAGGGCACGGTCTGGGTCAACGGACATCAGCTGGGCCGCTTCTGGCATATTGGCCCGCAACAGACGCTCTACGTCCCCGGCCCCTGGCTGAATGCGGGACGGAACGAGGTCGTGGTCTTCGACCTGGAACGTCCAGGAACGCGTTCGATGCAGGGATTGGCTTCGCCGATACTCGACGAGGTCGAGCGCTGATCAGCGGTCAGCCATCCGCTATCCGCTATCCGCGATCAGCCGATCAGCCGATCGGGCGTGCTCTTCCGCGATGCCGTTGTCGGCCACCGGCAGCGATACCCGGAACTCTGTCCGCCCCGGTCTGGATTCCACGTTGATCTCGCCGCTGTTCCGGAACACCATCCGCCGCACGACGTCCAGCCCGAGCCCCGTGCCCTGACCCACCGGTTTGGTGGTGAAGAAGGGATCGAAGATCCGGCTGCGGACGCCATCGGGAATGCCCGGACCGTCGTCGATGACCGAGACGTCCACCGTGTTGACGCCGCGTCGCGCCACAATCTCCACGCGGCCCGGGCTGCCGGCGGCGTCGAGGGCGTTGTCGATCAGGTTGGCCCAGATCTGGTTGAGCTCTCCGCCCACGCCGCGCACGGCTGGCAGGTCGGGCTCCAACTCCAGGCTGACAGCGACCGACCGCGAACGGGCCTTGCTGCCCACCATCGCCAGGGTGTCGCCGAGGCCGCGCGCCAGGTCCACCGCTTCGGCCACCGAGGGGCGATCCATGTAGGTGAAGCCCTTCACGGCGCTCACCAGCTCGTAGATGCGCGACGCGGAGCGTTCGAGATCCAGGGCCAGCGCGCGGGTCCCGCACCCCGCCACGATCCACTGCAGGGCGCTATGCAGCTGGTCGGCGCCCAGTGCGGCCGCCAGCTCGTCGAGGGCCTCCATCGTCACGCTCGTCTCGGCCAGCGGCGCCGCACCAGAGACGTCGACCCCGTGACGCTCGAGCCATCCGGCGATCGCGTCCACACGGTCCGCCTGCTCCACCGGCGAGCGCACCGACAACACCGGCGTCGCCAGGCAGATCTGGCGAACCCGTTCCAGCACCGACACCTCCTGCTCGCTCAATGTGGCGGCGCCAAGCTGGCGTGATGCCTTCTCTGCCTCGACCAGCCGGTCGGTGAGGAGCTTGGCGCTGCGTACCGCCGCCGACGCTGGATTGTTCAGCTCATGGGCCAACCCCGATGCCAGCTTGCCGAGCGAGACCATCTTCTCGTCGTGCAGATCGCTGGTATTGAAGACGCGCGCGCGATCGACCATCACGTGCACCAGAATCGCCGTGACTTCCGGGCAGGCGCCCGGGAGCGCGGCGAGGTGTTCGGTGGGAACGGTGATGAACTGGGTGGGCTCCTCGATGACGGCATCGCCGGGGGAGAACTGCATGCGCGAATACGGGAGCACGCCGGTCACGTCCCCACCGCGCCACTCCATCACCTTCTTGCGGCCGGTTCCGCGATCGACGTGAAACGTTACGTGGCCCGTCAGGACGATGTTCAAGCCGTCCACCGGACGCCCCTTCTGCGAGGGCATTTCCCCCGGGTCGAAGGTGCGGAGATAGCCGTGGGTCGCCAGCCACTGCAGTTCGTGGCTCGGGGCGGCGGCGAGCGACCGATGCCGGCGCAGCCGCGCGAGCAGGTCCTCGGGCGTGGCCGCTTCGATCCGCATCAGACCGTCTGCAGGTACTGGTGGATCATGCTCACGGTCGCCGATCCCTCTCCAACCGCCGCCGCCACGCGCTTCCCCGACCCGTGTCGGGCGTCGCCGGCCGCGAAGATGCCGGGGACACTGGTCTCGAACAGGTATGGGTCGCGCTCCAGCGTCCACGACTTCGGCCACTTGCCGTCGACCATGAGGTCGCGTCCCGTGAGGATGAATCCCTGCGCGTCGCGCTCGACCAGCCCGGCCACCATCTCGGTGCGCGGCGCCGTGCCGATGAAGATGAACATCGCGCTCGCCGGCACGTCCCGCACCTCGTCGGTCTCGATGTTCTTCAGGGTGATGGCCTCGAGCCGGCCGTTCCCACGAACACCGCAGACCACCGTCGAAGGCACCACCTCCACGTTCGCGGTATCCTGGATCCGGTCCACCAGATACTGCGACATCCCGGCGCTCAGCTTCTTGCCCCGCAGCAGCATGGTCACCTTGCGTGCATAACGCGAAAAGAACATCGCCCCCTGTCCAGCGGAATTCGCTCCGCCCACCACGAACACATCGCAGCCGCGATAGGTGGTCGCTTCGGTCAGCGCCGCCCCGTAGTACACGCCGGCTCCCACGAGATCGTCCACGCCCGCCGCGTCCAGACGGCGCACCTCCATGCCCGAGGAGATCAGCACCGCGTAGCAACTGAGCTCGGACCCATCCGACAGTCTCACGGTGCGGTACGGATCATTCCGCCGGATCTCCGTCACGTCCTGCACGGTGAGGATCTCGGCGCCAAAACGCCGCGCCTGGGTGGTGGCCCGCCGCGCCAGGTCGGCGCCGCTCACCCCGCCCGGGAATCCCAGATAGTTCTCGATCTGCGAGCTGGTACCGGCCTGCCCGCCGGGTGCGGTCCGCTCCACCAGAATCGTGCGCAGCCCCTCCGACGCGCCGTACACGGCGCCCGCCAGTCCCGCCGGCCCGCCGCCGACCACGACCAGATCGTAGAACGGCCGCTGCGGGCGCGTCTGCATCCCGAGTCGCTCGGCGAGCGCTCGGGTGGTGGGCTGCACCAGCGTCGTTCCGTCGGCGAAGAACACCACCGGCAGACGCGCCATGCCCTCTTCCAGCGATGAGACCAGCTCCCGTGCCGACGCATCGGTGTCGAGGTCGACCCACTGGTACGGCATCTGGTTGGCCGAGAGAAAGTCCTTGACCACGTAGCTCGAAGCGGAGAGCGCGGTACCGGCCACGCGAATGCCGTCGAACGGCGGGCGCACCTTGGCCAGCCAGTCGGCCAGCAGGTCGTCGAGCACCGGATAGAGTCGTTCGCTGGGTGGCTCCCAGGGTTTCAGCAGATAATGGTCGAGGCCGATGCGGTTGATGGCCGTGATGGCCGTTTCGGTATCGGCGTAGGCGGTGAGCAGAACGCGTCGCGCGTCGGGGTAGAGCTTGAGGGCTTCCATCAGAAACTGCGTCCCCGTCATTTCGGGCATGCGTTCGTCGACAAGAAAGAGCGCGATCGGGGCACTGCGCTTCTTCAGCTGACGCACTGTTTCGAGCGCCTGCGGTCCGGAGCCGACCTTGACCACGCGGTAGTCCGCGCGGAAGTGCTGGCGCAGGTCGCGCTCGACGGCATTCAGGACTTCGGGGTCGTCGTCGACGGCGAGAATGACGGGCTTGTTCATGCGGCGGTGATCCTGTGGTGGCGACGTCACGGCGCTGGCGCGGGTGACGGGTCGGGTTCGGCCCGTGCGACGTGAATCGGCAGCCGGACAATGAAGCGGGTGGACCCCGGACGCGACTCGACGTCGATGCTGCCGCCGTGGCGCTTCACCACCACGTTCCGACTGGTCGACAGTCCGAGCCCGGTTCCCTTGCCGGGTTCCTTGGTGGTGAAGAAGGGATCGAAGATGCACTGGCGCACGCTTTCGGGCATCCCCGGTCCGTCATCCTCGACTTCGACAACGACGTGGTCATCATCCCGGCGAGCCCGCACGATCAGGCGGCCCCGACCGTTCATCGCGTCCACGGCGTTGTCGATGAGGTTCGTCCAGACCTGGTTCAACTCGCTTCCGTATGCTTCGATGTGCGGCAGGACCGGGTCGACTTCGCGCTCCACCGTGATGCCCGTCTTCAACTTGCTTCGCAGCATGACGAGCGTGCTGTCGATGCCCTCGACCACGTCCACGAGCCGGACCGGAGCCTGGCCGAGGAACGAGTACGTCTTGAGGGATTTGACGATCTCGGAGATGCGGCGGGTTGCCTCTTCGATCTCGCGGGCCAGGGCGAGCACGGGTTGAGCGCGGGCGATCCAGGCCACGACGACCGCGGCCTCGTTGCCCCAGTACGCCGCGGCGCGCTCCAGCTCCGCGGTATCGTATCCGAGGCTCACCAGGGAGGGGGCGAGCTCCCAGGCGTCGGCGACATCATGTGCGTCGAGCCACTCCTCCACCTCGGTCTCGCGGTCGCTGCGGGTGAGGGGATCGATGTAGGATGCCTGGGCCGAGCGCTCGCGGTCCTCGCGGACGAGGGGGAGCAGCGCGGCCTGGCGCTCGGCCGAGAGGCGCACCCGGGTGAGCGGCACGAACGCATCCTGCAGCTTGGCGAACACCGCCCGCAACTGGTCGGCGGCACGGGCCGCGGCCGCCGCCGGGTTGTTCAACTCGTGGGCCACGCCGGCCGCCAGGGTGCCTAACGTGGCCATCTTCTCCGACTGGCGCAGCGCCTCTTCGGCGGTGCGCAGCAACGTCACATCGGCGCCGTAGATGAAGACCAGGTTGGCTTCCCGGGCCAGGCGGTGCGCGAACTGGAACGACCGGCGTCCCACCCGGGCCTCGACGCGCACCACGTCGGCGCCGTCCAGGATATGCTGCCAGATCGCGTCGGTCAGGCCCGGGCAGAGGTCCTTCCAGCAGCGTCCGATCAGGGTTTCCTCGCCGAACAGCTCGAGTGCCGCTGCATTGGCGAGCACGATGGTGGCCCCGGCATCCGCCTGGAGCATCGGTCCCGGATTCATTTCCGGGAACGCCGCCATCTCGTTCATGATGCCCTGGTGGGCGTGCGGTTCGTTAGGCAGCATGGGCGGGGAAGACCACTCATATAACCCGTTCCGGCCGGTCCGGCTAGTGTCGCGCCGGGCCGGCGGTGGCGACCTCCGGGGCCAGCGGTGCCACGTCGCGCGTGCCGCCCACCGCGGCCGATTCCGGCAGCGCCAGCGGCGTACACACGCTGTACCGGCCCGCCTTCCCCGCGATGCGATCGGGACGGCCGCCCAGCCGCCGCATGGCAAGCAGGAACGGAATCGCCAGCCCGGTGGTGAGGCCGCCTACCACGTAGCCGGTCCCCAGCGCGGTGCGTGACGCTACCCAGCCGAGACCCGCCTGGCCCGCCATGCTTCCTCCACTGGCCACCAGCGACGCGAGGGACAGCACGGTCGCCCGTTGCTCGCGGGCGACCACCAGGTGCAGGTACGCCTGACGCACCGGCTGGAAAACGCCGCTGCTCATCATGCCGACCAGGTACAGAGGAACCGCCAGCCAGAACGATTTCGCGAGCCCTACGCCGATCGCAGTCACGGTGAACACGGCGGCTGCGCCTGACAGGAGCGTGGTCCGGCGGCCGCAGAACCGGGTGAGGCGCTCGGCGGCCCAGTTGCCGATCATCATCGCCAGGGAGATGAGGGCCGCGATGACACCGGTGACCCAGGCCGCCGACGCCCCCAGCAAGCCGAGGAAGTACGGCTGCCAGGCGTGATAGCCCCACTCCAGGAAGACGGCCGGCATGGCACCGGCCAGGATGGCCAGCCGCGCGTTCGGCTGATTCCAGCCGAACGCGATGCTCTCCCGCCCCACGCGCGCCATCTCCGCCGGCACCGCGCGCAGCGGCAGCGATCGCACCGTGAACCCCACCTCGTGCATCGTGGCCAGCGCTGTGCCGAAGGCCATCATCAGCAGGACGGCGCGCGCGAGATAGGGCAGCCTGAGGTCGAGACTCCCCAGAAGACCACCGGTAATGGTACCGACCAGCATTGCCGCCGACGAGATCATCGACCCCCGCGCCATCACGCGATCCACCGGGTCCGGGTTCTCGACCGCGTTGAGTGCATCCACCACCCAGGCTTCGACCGCCCCGGAATAGAACGTGTACCCCAGGCCCAGGATCACCGAAATGACGCAGAACCACCCGAATCCACCGCCTAACGCGGGCACCGCGGCATAGAGGAGCGTCCCCACGAACAGAATCGCCGTGCTGAGCAGGAACGAGAGCCGTCGTCCCCTCGTGTCCGCCACGATCCCGGTCGGCACCTCGAACACCGCCATGCTGCCGGTGAAGACGGCGTTCGCCAGAAAGACCTGCAGCAGCGTGAGCCCGCCCACCCGCAGCAGGAAGAGCGTGTTGATCCCCCAGATCAGCGACGCCGACAGCGTGTAGACGCCAGCGATCACGTAATACGCCCTCGCGATCTCCTGCGAGGTCGGTTTGCCCTGACGCCAGGAGGCCATGGGAGAGCTCGCGGTTCATGACCACTGCAAACGGGATCGAAGCGCTCGGAAAGCTACTGTGCGGCCCGACGCGGCGACCGTCATATTCAACGGTGAATCCGGTCGAGCGGTGAATCCGGATCGGCATCGCCCCGTTCCCGGGCTGCGCCTGCGAGGAAGACACACCATGGTAATCAGGGGCGTCGTGGCACTCGCGCTCAGCGCGGTCGCTGCCATCCAGGCCGCGAGCCAGATCCCGGGGCCCTCGCCAGATGGGTTTCAGCCGGCGCTCGCGGCCGACCGGCTGCCGCCATCCACCCCGCGCGTCATGGCGGATTCCCGAAGTCCGCCGCTCGCCGGCGCGCTGAGCTTCTTCTTCCCGTTTGGGACCGGGAGCTTCTATGCCGGACACGTTGCGCACGGGGTGCGCCATCTGCTCATCACAACCGTGGCAACGTCGGTGCTCATCGTGTCGGCGGTGCACGATGTGACGTGGTGGGGTGCCGGGGACGGCCGCGTGTGGGGATGGGAGCGGCCCGCCCTCGTCGTGCTGGGGGTAAACTGGATCTGGGGGACCGAGACCGCGGTGAACGATGCGCGCGCCTACAACCGCCGGCACCTTCCCCGGACGACGCCAAGAAGCACACCCCGGCTCGGAATCCGGTTGCCTCCGGCGGCCTCCTCCAGCGTGCAAGCGCCGTCGATCGTCCCTGCCCTCTTGCCTCGGTAACGCCGCGCGGCCGAGCGCTATGCCCGGCGCGTCAACCGGCGATCGTCGACCGGCAGGTGTGTCACCCGCAGTCCGTCGCGCTCGAGACGGCGATTCTTCCACGCCCACCAGTTGAGCAGCGCCGGATCGGGGCTGGCGCTGCGGGCGGCATAGACAGCGCACCGGAACGTGTAGAGCACGCAGGGGTCCTGGCGCTGGCGCCGCAGATCGCACAGGGCGCGATACAGCCGCTCAGGATCGCGTCGCGCCAGGTCGCGAATCGAACGCACGCCGAGCGCACGGAGGTCGGCGGCGATGCTCGGACCAACACCGGGCAGTCGCTGCAGTTCGTCACGCATGGGGCCCATCCCTGTGGAAGCGAACGCGTATGGCCATGTGGAACCCGCCCCGCGAGACCCCGACGCCTGCGGGAACGTCCCGAAGTTGGCCGCCCCGTCCGGGCGCCGGACCGGCATCATCTCGAGCCCGGAGGGGACAGGTACCACGATACGGCCATTGGCCCGCTTCGACCAGATTATCATGCGCTCGTAACGAAGTCTTAATCCTGTCGTAACCGCATGCCCTTGCCGCCGGGGTACTGCCCCGAATGTCCGCGCGCCTGTGAGCCTGCACCCCGCAACCCGCATCCCGGTCCGGTTGCCAGGAGAGGAACGCTGGCCCTTCCGTCCGCTGCTTTGATACGCCTCCCAGGCCCTGTCACGATGTGGCGTGCGTCACCTTCGGTGTCGTGGGTGGCGCTGCTGACGCTGGCGTGTTCCGCCGCGCGAGTCCGCCCGGTGGCGGACTCCGCGACGCCCCCCTGCCGGGTGCAGCCCGGCTCCGGCCGGCCGGTCGATTCGCTCGTGGTCGCGGTGACCGGAGACCTCGTCCCATCGCGCATGATGCGGATGCCTAACGCCGGCGAGCGATTCCTGTTCGCGCAGGCCTACGAGACGCCGGCTCGGCGGGATTGCACCGGACGACTCCGTCCCGGCCTGGCCACCTCGTGGCGGTACGACAGCGCCACGACGGCGTGGACGATTGTCCTCCGCGACAGCGCGCGCTTCTGGAACGGCGACCCGGTAACGGCCGTCGCCGTCCTCGATGCCTGGCGGGACCATCCGTTCGCCGGCGCCGACTCCCTCGCGCCGCCCCTCTTCGATTCCGGTACCGCGATCGACAGCCGGACCATCGTCGTCCGACTGCGTGCAGCGGGATCATCCGTGCTCGCGGACACCAGGCTGGCCGTGGCCCGCCCGCGGACCGCCTCTCCATGGCCGGAAGGCACCGGCCTCTACGCCGTCCGCTCGGCGACCGGAACAACCGTGGAACTCGCACACACCACGCCCGCCGGCACCGCTCTCGTGGTCGTCCATTCCGTTTCGGAAGCAGAGGCGCGCGACTTCGTCGACGCCGGAGTGGACCTCCTTCTGACCGACAACCGCCGAGTGTCCGCATACGGCGCCACCAGAAACGATCTGTCCTCGACGGCGCTGCCGGTCGATCGCACGTATGTCCTCCTGACCACCCCCGCCACAGCGGGCGGCGCGGCCGTGACCTCCATGGCCGATCGTGGCGCAGGAGTCTCGAGGCTGCGCAACGCCCTCGCGCGGGACGCCGTCGGATTCGAGGCGCTCCCGTCTGCGGACCCTGCCTGGTGGACGCGCGCCGACGGGTGCGGACTCCCCGCGCCCCCTGGTCCGGCGACCGTGGTGGAACATCCTCAGTCGCGTGTGGTGTTTCGCCGTGGAGATGACTTTGCGCGCGGACTCGCCAATCGTCTCGCAGCCCTCGCGGCTATCGGGGCCACGTCCGATTCGGCCTCGCTCGCCGCGGCGGCGCCCCGCTTGTTCGCGGCCGGAGGAGCGCTCCGCGCAACGGGCCTGTCGCCGGGCGATTTCGCCGCCGCCCTGGCGACCGGAGACGCGCTCGGATTCGTCATCGATCTCCCCCGACAGTCGCTCGCGCCGTGCGTCGACCTGGCGGCGCTGGCGCGAACCGTGCGGTGGTGGGACTGGGGTGACACCGGCGTGCCGGCAATCACGTCACTGGTGGATGGGTTCTGGCGCGCCTTCTTCAGGCGCGACGGCCCGGGATTCGTGGTGGAGGGCGATGGCGCCATGCGTCTGACCGGCGCCTCCATGCCGCTCGGCGGATCGGTGCCGTGACCTTCCGCGCACGGCTCCTCGTCGCCTTCACGGCTGGTACCGCAGTTCCACTGGTGCTGTTCGGGGTCGGGGTGCGCCACCAGTTGCGCTCGCGGCTCGAGCTGCAGTACCGCCGTCGAGTCGACGCCCAGGTGGCGGTGGCGAACGAAGACCTGGGTCGCCAGGCCGCGGCCATTGCCGATCGTCTCGCCACGCTCGCCCGCGCGCTGCCCGACGACGATCGCTTCCGCCTGGCCGCCGTGCGCGGCGTGCAGGATGAGCGTCCGTATCTCCTCGACTTTGCCGGCCGCGCCATGCGGCTCGCCGGACTCTCCATGCTTCAGGTGGAAGACGAACGTGGGCGCATACTCAGCTCGGGGCACTTTCGCAACGAGTTCGACCGGCTGGAACCCGATCTCCCCGCGCTGATGTCGCGCGTAAATGGCCAGCCCACGCTGGTGCGGGCGCGGGCACCGGATGGACCGCTGCTGGTCCTCGCGCGCGCGGATTCCACGATGGTGGCCGGCCGTCGATTCACCCTGGTGGGCGGCATCGCCGTGGACAGCACGTTTCTGCGGCGGCTGGCGCGCGATCCGGCCGTGGGCATCGCGCTCGTGGTGTGGGCCGACAGCGCGGGGACGTCGCCGCCGCACGCCGTGGCCGCGGAGATCCCCCTCGCGTACATCGATGTAGCGGGCCGGGATGCACCGGCGCTCGGCGCGGCCCGCCTGACGATTTCGCAGCCGCTGGACGAGCTGGACGCGCTGCTGGGGAGCGTGAATCGCTGGTTTCTCGCGGCACTGGCTGGTGCCGTGGTCCTCAGTGCGGCGCTGGCCGCGTGGCTGTCGGCCCGGCTGAGCCGTCCGCTCACCAGTCTCGCTGCGGCCACCGCGCGGATCGAGCTCGACGGACCCGAGGTAGCCCTGGAGTTCGAACGCGACGACGAGATTGGGGCATTGGCCAGACGGTTGAGTGCGATGGCGGGCCGGTTGCGGTCGAGCGCCGGACGACTCCGGGCTGCCGAGCGGCGGGCGACGATCGGCGAGATGGCGCGCCAGGTGAACCACGACATCAAGAACGGGCTGGTGCCCATCCGCAACGTGCTGCGGCACCTGGCGCAGGTGCAGGAGGAACGGCCCGCCGATCTCCCGGACCTGTTCGCCGAACGGCGCGGTACGCTGGAGTCGAGCGTCGCGTACCTCGACACGCTGGCGCGCAACTACGCGCGCCTGTCTCCCGGCGTGCAGCGCACCTGGGTGGATGTCAACGCCATAGTCGCCGAGGTGGGGCGCGCCGCGGCCGGTTCCGACGGTGCGCACGTGGCGTGGGATCTGGCGCCCGCGCTTCCCCGGATCGGTGGTGATCCGGTTCTGCTCCGTCGCATTCTGGAGAATCTCGTACGCAATGGGATCGAGAGCCTGGAAGGTCGTACCGGGACGGTGGCGCTGCGCACGGCCGGGTCTCCGGACCGCGGGGTACGGGTCACCGTTGCGGATACCGGTCACGGCATGACACACGAACAGATCGAGCGTGCGTTCGACGATTTCCATACGACCCGGAAGGGTGGCACCGGACTGGGACTGTCGGTGGTGCGACGCCTGACGGCCGACCTGCAGGGCACCCTTCGCATCGAGAGCGAGCCGGGCCGTGGAACGACCGTCGTGCTCGACTTCCCGGCGGGAGTAAACGCCGTGCCAACTCGTTAGGCTTGCGGACGCTGCGTTCGCCCGTCCGTTTTCCGCCCGTCCCCGTCTCAGTCGCCGCCATTCGCCCGACCCCACACTCCAGCGCCCATGCTCTCGGTTCTGATCGTCGACGACGTCACCGCCCTGGCCGAACAGTACGCCTACGATCTGCGCCGGCTCGGCGGATTCGAGGCGCTCACCGCGTCGAGTGGCCAGGAGGCGCTGGACGTGATGGGCCGCGAGGCAGTGGATTGCGTGATCCTCGACCTCGAGATGCCGGGGCTGGACGGATTCGCCGTGCTGCGCGCCGTGCGCGAACGCGGGCTGGACACGCCGGTGATCGTGTACACGGGCACCGGGAATTTCGACCGGTGTGTGCAGGCGCTGCGGCTGGGAGCATTCACCTTCATCGACAAGGCCGAGCCGCTGGAACGCGTGGTGCGCGAGGTCGAAACCGCCGTCGAGCGGCGACAGTTGCTGGCGGATGTGGCCGCGCTGCGCCGTTATGCCGCCGAAGATTCGGCCCTGCTGGGTGACAGTCCGGCGATGCGGCGTCTCAAGGAGACGATCGCCCGGGTGGCACCGATTCCCAGTCCGGTGCTGGTCATCGGAGAGAGCGGGTCCGGCAAGGAGCTGGTGGCGCGCGACATTCATCGCCTGAGCGGACGCGCGCGCGAGCCGTTCGTGGCACTCAACTGCGCCGCGCTCCCCGAGACGCTGGTGGAGAGCGAGCTGTTCGGACACGAGCGCGGTGCGTTCACCGGCGCGGTCGCAACGCGCCGGGGCGCCTTCGAGGCAGCGGGGAAGGGAACGCTGTTCCTCGACGAGATCGGTGAGCTGCCCCTGCCGGCGCAGGCGAAGCTCCTCCGCGTGCTCGAGGAGCGTGCGGTCGTCCGGCTGGGCACGTCCAGGAACGTCACCGTGCCGGCGCGCGTGGTGGTGGCCACGCATCGCAATCTGGACGAGGATGTGTCCTCGGGCCGCTTTCGCCAGGACCTGCTGTTCCGGCTCAACGCCCACATCCTGGTGGTGCCGCCGCTGCGCGACCGGCTCTCCGACCTGCCGGAGCTGGCGGCTCATCTGCTGGCCTCGATCTGCGAACGGTTCGGGATGCGACCGAAGCGGCTGGCGCCGCCGGCGCTCGAGGCGCTGGCGCGCCACGACTGGCGTCGTAACAACGTGCGCGAGCTCAGGAACGTCATCGAGCGCATGGTCATCGATTCCGACGACGATGTGATCGGCGCCGAGCACGTCCCCGGCGACCTGCTGGCGGCGGCGTCCGCGACATCGCCGGCCCCGGGTGGCGCCGCCCGCTCGTTCCTCGAGCTCAAGGCCGAGGCGGAGCGGCAGATCATCGTGGCGGCCCTCGAGCGCAACCAGTGGCATATCACCAGGACCGCGCAGGAGCTGGGACTGGCCGATCACGCCAGCCTGCTCAAGATCATGCGCCGGCACGGCGTCGCGCGCCGTTAGGTACTCGACCGGGTCTCTCGCGCCCGGCAATTCGAGTCTGACCCAATTTCCCACGGGGAAATTCGAGTCTGACCCCAATTATCCTGGCGCAGACACGGTGCCGCGGGGGGACCGCCGGGCGACGTGTCGGCCGGGACACATCCGGCCCGTCGACGCCGTGTTCGCCTGGACACACGCGAGTCGCCGGGGCGAAAGGCGTCCGGGCGCAACGTGCGCCGTGCCATCCGGTTGCGGCACCGTCTCGTCGCCCGGCGCGGATGGGCCGCCGTTTGCCTCCTGTCGTGGGTGTCACTCAACCCCGGCGCCTCAGGCGCCTGACGACAGGAGGAGAACATGATTCGCGCATCGCGACTGGATTCCATGGACCGCCGGCGGATGGCCGGCGTTGCCCTCGCCTCGAGCGCGCTGCTGGCGCTGGTCGCCTGTGGCGGTTCCGAGCAGAGTAGCGGCGAGCCGGCGGTGTCCCCGGCCGTCTCCACGACCACCCCCACCGACACGACCGCCTCGTCAGGCAGCATCGGAACCACGGTGAGTGGGTCCGCGGTCACCGCGTCGTTCGCCGATGGCGAGTCGGCCTACCGGGACAAGCGCTACCGCGACGCGGAGCAGATGTTCGAGGGATACACGGAGCGCAAGCCGGACAACGCCTGGGGGTTCTACATGCTCGGCCTCTCGGCGTGGAAGGCGGGTGATCTGGAGCCCGCGCGCACCGCGCTCGAGCGGTCGCGCGAACTGGATCCGCAGAACGTCAAGACACTGCTGAACCTGAGTCGGGTGCTGCTCGATCAGGACAACGCGAAGGACGCCAGAATGCGCGTGACCGAGGCGCTGAAGCTCGACTCCACGTCGGGTGAGGTCTACCGCCTGCTGGGCCGCACGCGCGCGGTCCTCAAGCAGAACGAGGAGGCCATCGATGCCTATCGCACCGCACTGGCCCTCGACCCCACGGATGTCTGGTCGATGAACAACGTGGCGCTGCTGATGATTCTGCAGGGGCGCTACGATGACGCGCTGGGGCCGCTCGCTCGCGCGGTGCAGCTCGACCCCACCGTTCCGGTGTTCCAGAACAACCTCGGCATCGCGCTCGAGCGCACCGGGCACAACGAGCTCGCGGCCGGCGCGTATCGGGCCGCGCTGTCGGCGGACAGCACCTATGAAAAGGCGAGCGTGAGCCTGGCCCGGCTGGCGAATCGCCCGGACGATCCGGGCGTGCTGCCGGTGGACCTGGGCGTGCTGGCGGAGTCGTTCGACCGGGAGATTCGCGGAACGCCGGTCGGCACAGTCACGCGCAAACCGTCGCCGTAAGCTGATCGGTGATGTCGCGGCGGCCGGCCCGGTGACCGCATGAGCAACTCCGTGCCGTCGCGACCCCGAACGCCTCCACCGATGTGTGTGGAGGCGTTCGGGGCGCAGGTTACCGTCGCACGTTAGGCGCCAGCTCGCGTGCGTGCACCGCGATCGGCTCGGCCGCGCCGGCCGCCAGCGCCCGCGGTCCTGACTCACCGGTGATCACGCTGGTCACGTAGCGTTGACTCTCGCCCACCCGCTCCACCTCGATGGCGATCGCATCCACGGCCTGCTCGATCCGCGTCAGGCGCTCGCTCAGTTCCGCTGGGAGCGACGCCACGACGGCCGCTCCACGCCGCCACAGGCGCCTGGCGTAGCCGATGGCAACGGGGAAGAGGACGAAGAACACCATGGCTACCGACACCACCCAGAATCCATCCGGCGGTCCGCGCCGGGGAATGGGTGTGGAGGGCACCACCGCGCCCGGAACCGCAGCGGCGCGCGCGACCGCTGCGTCGGCCGACGCGATCTGTTTGTCGAGCGCGCTGATCTGCTGATCGACGTCCGAGAGGCGTTGCTCCAGCCCTTTCCGAAGAGGGTCGCTCGATCCTGTCTGGGTCAATTCACGCCGCAGGTCGCCGCGCTTGTCCTCCAGGTCCGACTGCTGCTGCCGAAGCTCGCGCCGTTGGTTCCTGAACGCGTTGTAGATCTCCGATGGCGTCGCGTTCCGGTCGCCGACCACGATCGGAATCGCCGGCGCGGCGGGGGCGGGGGCTGGCGTCTGCTGAATCATCGGCATTTCCTGGTGGAACCCACACGGGGTAGCCTGCGCCCTCCAAATCTGGGGGCACCGGGGCCCCTACGCCAAATGGCCGGACCGCGTTTCAGACTGGCGGTCCCGACTTGCATACGGAAGGCCTCCGGCGACCCTCGGCGGCGAATGCGCGGCCGCAAACCCGGTGCATCGCTCGAGCGACCCGTTCAAGGGGTCGAGGTCCAGGTAATCTCCTGCAGTCCGGCCGCCCGCAGGCGGGCGTTCAGCGCCCCGACGTCCGCGGACCGGATCTGCCGCCAGGCTGCGAGACGCGTCGTCACACTCGTCAAGCGTTCGTTTGCCGCCGAGGTCAGCTGCGTCGTCGGCGTCCGGTCGGCATCCTGGAGCACCCCGTATAGCGAGGTGAGCTGGTCGCGCAATCCCGGGAGGCTTGCCGAGGCGGCGCCCCCTCGCCCCCGTCCGCCACCCGCCCCAGGCCCCCCGCGTCCGCCGGTCGCCCCACCCCCGTCGAAGGCGTCCAGCTTCGACGTGAGCGCGACGATCTGTGCGCCGAGCTGGGGCGCCTTCGCCTCACGATCGGCGAGCTGGCTACGCAGCGCCCGGGCCGCCGCCAGCGCGTCAGCGCTGGCGTTGATGGCGTCGTACACGCGCATCAGCAGCGTCTGCTCGGCCTGCAGCGCCAGCGCCGGCGTCGTCACCCGCGGGTCCATGCGCACGGTCAGCGGCTGCGTATACGGATGGCCGTCGACGGTGAGGCGCACGGTATAGCGCCCGGGTGCCACGAACGGGCCCAATGGTTCGGGCACCGTCCGACCGGGGATGGCGCTGATGGGGAAGGAGAAATTCTCCACGCTGGGCCGCGGGTATCGCAGATCCCACACGAATCGGTGCAGCCCGGGGGCGGACTGAAGGTCGGGCCAGGGTCGGATCCACCAGTCGGGCCAGTTGCCTTCCGACCGCGGATCCGGGACCGGATTCACTCCCTTTTCGTATCGGCGCACCAGCTTTCCCGTTGCGTCCAGCACCTCCAGGGTGAGCTGGCTCGCCGGGTTCTTCAGGTAGTAGTCGATCGGCACTCCGTCGGGCGGATTCGGCGCGCGTGGCTCGTCAGGCGGGAGCGGCGTGTCGGTGTACATGCTGAACCGCACGCGCGTGGCGAGCGCCGGACGGAACAGGGCGGCGTCATGCATCGTCAGGTCGGCGCCAAGCTGTCGCAGCGGCGTGACGTCATCGAGTATCCAGAAGCCGCGCCCGTGGGTGCCGACGACGATGTCGTCGTCCTTGATGACCAGGTCGCGAATGGACGTGGCCGGCATGTTGGTGCGCAGCGACTGCCAGTGGTCGCCGTCGTCGAACGACACCCAGACCTGGGTCTCGCTCCCGGCGTAGAGGAGGCCGCGCCGCTTCGGGTCTTCGCGCACCACGTTGATGGTCGCCCCGCTGTCGATGCCGGAGACGATCGCGGTCCAGGTCTTTCCGCCGTCGTGGGTGCGATACACGTACGGCCGGAAATCGTCCAGGCGGATGGTGTTGACCGCCGCGTAGGCGCCCAGCGTATCGAAGTGCGAGGCGTCCATGATCGAGACCTTGGCCCAGGGCACGAGCGGTCGCGGGGTGACGTTCTTCCAGGACGCGCCGCCGTTGAAGGTGACCTGGATCAGGCCGTCATCGGTGCCGGCCCAGAGGATGTTCTCCTTGAGGTACGACGGCGCGATCGTGTACACCACGCCCGGATGCCGGGCCATGGCCGACGCCGTGGTGGCATACTTCCCCACGTTAGGCGGCACGACCGAGTCGGTCCGCGTGAGGTCGGGGCTGATCTGGCGCCAGCGCTGTCCACCGTTGACCGTCTCCCAGATGGTGTTCATCCCCAGGTAGAGCTTGCGCGGGTTCACGGGGGAGAAGAGCAGGGGGGCCGTGCGGAGCGCGCGGTAGTTCGCATCGCGGAACGGTCTCGGCGACACGTCCTGGGTCTGCCCGGTGCGGGAGTCGAAGCGCGTGACCTTCCCCCCGTAGACGACGTTGGGATCCAGCGGGTCGGGCGCCACGTAGCCGTATTCCTCCGTTCCCACCGGGCGCCATTCGCGGAAGGTGAGCTGCCCGTCGTTCCCCCGGCTCGCGACGCACGCCGAGCCCGATTCCTGCTGTCCGCTGCACACGCGGTACGGCCAGGAGTTGTCGGTGGCCACGTGGTACATCTGCGCGGTGGGCTGGTTGTACCAGGAACTCCAGCTCTCGCCGCCGTTGACCGAGATGATCGCGCCCTGGTCGCTGGCGATGAGCAGAATCTGCGGATTGTCGGGATTGATCCAGAGGCGGTGGTAGTCGTCGCCCCCGGGCGCGCCGCGCACCATCGACCACGTGGCGCCGCCGTCGGTCGATCGCCACACGACGATGCTCAGGCACCAGACGATGTCGGGGTTGCGCGGGTCGACCTTCACCTCGGCGAAGTCGCTTTCGCGCGTGGTCACGCGCGCGTCGGTACCGACCTTGCGCCAGCTGGCGCCGGCGTCGTCGGACCGGTACACGCCGGTGCGGGCGCCGGCGTCCACCGTGAGGTACAGCCGACTCCGGTCGCTCGGCGAGACCCCGATCCCGATGCGCCCGAGGCCGTCGGCAACCGTCGGAAGGCCGTTCATGATCGGCTTCCAGGTGCTGCCGCCGTCGGTGGACTTGAACAACCCGGTCCCCTCGCCCTGCCAGACGCCGTTTTCCCACGGCGCCTGACGCGATTCCCAGAGGGCGGCGTAGAGCGTGTTGGGATCGTCCGGCGCGAAGGCCACGTCGATCGCCCCGGTGTTCTCGTCGTGGTACAGCACCTTCTCGAACGACCGGCCGCCATCGGTGGACCGGAACAGCCCGCGCTCCGCGTTAGGCCCGTAGGGATGTCCCAGCACCGCGACGAACAGGCGGTTGGGGTCGCGCGGGTCGACGAGGATCTGGGGAATCTGCTGGCCGTCACGGAGTCCGAGATGGGTCCACGTCCGGCCGGCATCGATCGACTTGTAGATGCCGTCGCCGGTCGAGAGGTCGGGGCGCTGCAGTCCTTCGCCGCTGCCCACGTAGATGACGTCAGGGCTGCTCGGTGCCACCGCCAGCGCGCCCACCGAGCCGGTGGGCGAATCATGGAAGATCGGGTTCCAGGTGCGCCCGTAGTCGGTGGTCTTCCACACGCCACCGTCGGTGGCCGCGATGTAGAACACGTTCGGCTGCTGGCGCACGCCGGTCGCCGCCTTGGTGCGCCCGCCGCGATAGGGGCCGATGTTCCGCCACTGCAGCTCGCGAAAGAGGGTCGAATCGAACTGCTGGGCACGCACGGCGAGCGGCACCATCACCAGCACGGCCAGCACCGGCCGTTTCATCCATGAACTGGGGCGATGCGGTACCAACGGACACTCCGGCAAAGGGACTCGGACGGATCACATCCTCGGTCTGCCCGGGCAAACGTGAGGGGCAGGCCCCACGGGCGTCAAATCCCGCGAGCCCATGTTCCACCGGCACGGCGTCCGGCGCTCCGTCCCGCGCCCGGCCGGCGTTCGACGCCTACGGCGCCTCGATTTCCAGTGGTACCACCATCGTCCCCCAGTGGAGCACCAGCTCGGCATGGTGTCCATCCACCACCGGAAAGTAGAACGCCAGGGTCTCCAGGTGCTCACCGGTGCGCGGCGTGGCGTGCACGCGCAACACGTCCTCGCCGTACGGATACCGCATGTGGAACACCGGCTGCCGCCGGTTGAAGATGATGGTCCACGAATCCGGCTGCGGCTCGGTCCAGATGCTGTACTTTCCCGCCGGGAGGGTCTCGCCGTTGATCTTCACATCCGTCGACACGCTGATCGTTGTCGCGGAGTCGGCGCCCGGGGTCCAGATGCGACCCCACGTCACCACCCCGGGGAAGAGGTTGCGCCCACGGGCCACCGGTCGAAAGTACTCGACCTCGATGCGCGTCCCAGCCACCTGCTGCGTGACCGATCCACGCTGGCTGGGTCGCGGTTCGCCTCCCTGGGCACAGGCGGCCGTTGCGGCGAACGCGGCGTGCGCAACAGCCAGGGCCGACACCGCGCCGCGCGTCACGGCGAGCGTGCCTGACACGAGACCTGCCACGCCCGCGTGCGCGCACGTGACGGCTTCCGGTACCCATCGGCCACCATCGCCACCGCCGTGCCCAGCATCTCGCGGCCTCCGGCGAGCGTGCTGTCGAAGGTGAGTTCCACCCCAGCCGGCCACCACGGAGGATAGAGCACCACCAGCATCCCCTTACGCGTGGACTCGATCGTCATCGCGTTGCTCCGCGCTCCCACGGGATCCCCGTCGAAAATCGAGTCGCGCATCCGCTGGACCCTCCGGGCGACCGAGGTCGCTTCGCCGGCGTGTCCCGCAGCCGACCAGTCGAGCGGCGGATCCCACTCGCCGAAGGAAAAACGCCAGCACGCGCTCAGGCCCGGCGCCGCGGCGGAGTCGGCGCGTGGGCGCTGCGCAAGCAGCGTCGCAGGGACCAGGACGGGAAGGAGCCACGTCGGCACACGACGCATGTCAGCACGTTGATCTGCGCCTCGCGCCGGCGCAACGCCCCGCGGGACGCCGCGACGTGCTTACGCCCCCTTCCGCCTGACCGAGCTCCCGAGGAGTTCGAGGGTGCCGCTGACGCCGGCACAGACGGCCGCCGCTGCCACCAGCGTGAAGCCGACCGCCCCAAAACGCAGCCGGGCCCCGGCCAGCGCCACCAACGCGCGAGGGGCATTGGTGGCCAGCAGCATGATCGCCGCGGTGGCCAGAATGCCGACGACCCAGGTGATGGCGGCGCGCGCCATCGGTGATCGTGGAAGCCGGAGGACCTGCAGGAACAGGGCGGCGACGGCGACCCACAGCGCCACCGTGAGGGCGGGATACGCGAGGCGGAGACGCCGGGCGGCGCCCTCTCCGCCCGTCGCCACGGCACACAGCCTCTCGTCTCCCCCCTTCGGCCACCACCGGCACGACGCGGTCCCTCCGGTCGCATCCACTGACGCGATGCGTTCCATGCCGATGGGCGAAAAACGAAACACGGCGGCATCGGGAGTCACCGCCGTGCCCCAGCCTAACGTGGCTCCTCGCTGCAGGAAGAACGCCGCCAGGGCGATCAGCAGAGCGGCAATCGGACGCGCGAGCTTCATGGCGGACGGATGCGGAACAGGGTGTGGGGGGGGGTCGGGTGACGCCGCGAAACCTCGCCGCGGGCGCGCCTTCGCGGCAGGGCAAGGCGCGCCCGCGGCGACGTGCGTGCCGCCGCGGTCAGGAGCCCGGGCCGGGGGCCTCGTCCAGCACGGTCCGCACGACGCTCGCCAGATCCTCCAGGGACCATGGCTTCTGCAGGACGGGCGCCGACCGCCCCTGGACGGCGCGAAGGTCGCGCTCCGAGTAGCCGCTGGTCAGCACGAACGGGACCGTCGCCCCGCGCGATCGGAGGGCCTCGAGCAACTCCACGCCGCCCATTCTGGGCATCACCGCGTCGGAGAAGATGAGCGCAATGCGCGCCGTGTTCTCCAGGAACACACGCAGCCCCTCTTCCCCGTCCACCGCTGTGAGCACGGTGTAACCAAGGCGGCGCAGCGATCGCTCGGCCACGCTCCGCAGGAACGGCTCGTCTTCCACTACCAGAATCGTCTCGGTGCCGCCTCTGGGTGCGCCTGGAGGTGTCTTGTCGCTGGGCGACACCGCCCGGATCGGAAAGAACAGGCGGATGGTGGTCCCGTGTCCCGGTCGGCTCGTCAGGCTCAGGAAGCCCCGGTGTTGCTGCATCAGGCCGAACACCATGGCCAGACCGAGCCCGGTTCCCTCGCCCGCTGGCTTGGTGGTGAAGAACGGCTCGGTCGCCCGCGCCAGGGTCGACTCGTCCATGCCGGTGCCGGTGTCGATCACCGAGAGCGCGACGTATTCGCCCGGCGCGCCGAGCGACGACTCGGGATCGCCGTGGGAGACTCGGACGCGGTCGACGGCAATGGTGAGGGTGCCGCCGTCCGGCATGGCGTCGCGCGCGTTGGTCGCGAGGTTAAACAGCATCTGCTCCACCGCGTCGGCGTCGGCCATGATCTGGGGTGTCTCGCGCCTCGACTCGGTCCGGATCTCGATGTTGGCGGGAATGAGGCGGCGCAGCGTGTCGGCCGCCTCGCTCACGATCTTGTCGATCCGCTCGGGCCGCGCATTGACCTTCTCGTGGCGGGCGAAGGCGAGCAGCCGACGGATCATCGAGCTGCCCCGGCGTACCGCCATCTCCATCTCGGTCAGACAGGTTCGCGAGTCGTCGTTCCGGGCGCCGAGCTCGCTCTGCAGGAGCGAGGCGTTGGTCAGCACCACCGTCAGCACGTTGTTCAGTTCGTGCGCGATGCCGCCGGCCAGGGTACCAACCGCCTCGAGTTTCTGGGCCTGGTGCATTGCATTCTGGGCGGCCCGGCGGACCGTGATGTCGCCGATGGAACCGAACATCCGCGCCGCCTCGCCCGACTCGTCAGGCAGGAACACGCCCTGGTCCTCCACCGTGACGTAGCTGCCGTCCTTCCGCGCGAATCGGTACTCGGCGGCGAAGCTCCCGCACCGGAGCCGGGCATCCTCCAGCAGGGCCAGCGTCGTGGAACGGTCCTCGGCGTGCACCATGGCCGTCCAGCGTGCCATGTCGACCGCCTGGAATTCCCCGGCCGAAAACCCGGTCACGCGCTCGATGGCCCCGAACCACTCGATGCGGCCGCTCGGGACATCGTAGTCGTAAATCACCTTGCCGGTCTGCTCGCTGGTGACGCGATATCGCGCCTCGCTCTCCCGCAGCGCCGCCTCCATCCGCAGGCGCTCGGCCAGCTCCCGTTCCTTGTCGGCGAGCGTGGACTGGAGCGTGCGCGACAGGGCCTGCAGCTCGCCGACCTTCTCCTCGAGCTCGCGCACCAGGCGCTCGTTGTAGGCCTTGAGGAAGACGCGCTCATCGGGAGTCGAGGGAGTCTCCCGATGCGTCGGAGTCTGACGCGCGCGGCGCCGGCTCCCCAGATCGGTGATCGCGCGGAGCAGCACCTCGGGATCGGCGGGCTGCTCCAGAAACCGGTCAGCGCCGAGCCCCAGGGCGCGCTCCTCGTCCGCCGGATCGGTGTGCGTCGCCGTCAGCATCACGAAGGGAATACGCTGCCACCTGGGATGCGCCTTGACCGCCCGGCACAGCTCGAAGCCATCCATCTGCGGCATCAGGACATCGGCAATGATGACGTCGATTCGTTCGCGCGTCAGCAGGTCGAGTGCCTCGACGCCGTTCGATGCCCACACCACCTCGACCCCGCGTTCGGTGAGAAGCGCGCGGAGGTGGCGCCGATGCTCGAGATGGTCGTCGACGTGGAGGATTCGCATGCGGAGCGGGGACCGTTCGCGCGAGCCTGCCGGACGCAGTCCGCTCACCAATTATCGGCACCCGCGGCCCACAACTTGAGCCGCCCTGCGCTGCCCGTTACGCGACGGTGCGCACGTTCACGCGAACGTCGTCGGTCGCGACCGCGACCGTGCCGTAGAGGGGTCAACGCCGCTTGAAGCCTTCAACCAGTGCCGCGGCCTGGTCGTCGTCTGTGCCCGCAATCTCGAAATCGAGGCGGACCGAGTTGAAGAGGGTCACATCGGGACGGGATTGCCGGGCACGGTCCACGACGCCCTCCACGCGCACGCTCGCTCGTGACAGCGGTACGTTCGAATCGCGCGCGATCACTTGAAGCAGTTCGACTCCGCATGACGCCACCGCGGCGAGAAACACCTCTGGCGGTGTGATCTCCTCACCCGGGCAGCCGTTCTGCACCGGACCATCAACGATGAAGTGGTGATCCCGGGCGCTGCACAGGACGCGGCCGAGGGTGTCGGTGGAGGATGCGTGAACCAGATACTCCCGAACGGTGGTGGCCGGCGCACTCATGTCACGTGACTCCGGGTTATGGGCAGTGTTGCATCAGTCGAACTCCCGACGCGGCGGTGACTGCTCGGATCCCACGCGCCCCACCGCGATCTCGGCGCGGAAGTAGTTCTCGCCGCGCACCGGCACGCCCGCCAGCCGGCGCAACAGCGAGATCTGTCCCACATGGGTGAGCGCATCGGCGATCGGGCCCTGAAAGAGAGCCCCCGCCGGACACGCGAGCGGTTCATCGGAGGCCAGAAACGCGTCGAGCGCCGACAGCCCGGCGAAGAGCCGGTCCACACCGGCGCTCCACGGAAGCGGGTCGGAGTCTTCCCAGACCTGCTGGCCGCGACCGAGCCAGATGGCCCAGTCGAGCAGGTCGCCGATGTGGGCCAGAATCTGTCCCGGCGTCCGCGTGGATGGGCCGACCTGAAAGGCGGCGAATGACGCCGGCGCGCCGCGCACCGCCTTGGCCCCACGATAGGCGAGGGTGGCCACCGTGTGGCGCAGCAGCAGGCGCGCGTCCTCGTCGCGCGCGTCCTCGTCGCGCGCGTCCTCGTCGCGCGCGTCCTCGTCGCGCGCGTCGTCAGGCCGATGGACGTCGCTCATCGGTCCGGCACCTCACGGGGATGATTGGTGGATCCTGAACATGTCCGCGTCGTCGCTCGTCAGGCGGTGGCGGCCGTCCGTCCGTCGACCGCTCCCGCATCCTGCCTCTGCAACCCGGTGGCCGGCCGTCCCGAATCGTCCCTCGACACCGCGAACACCAGGTGCTCGTAGCCGTGGAACATCGTGGCCCGCTCCGGAGCCATCCCGATTCTACGCGCCACCCCCTGAGACGGAAGATTCTCCGGGCGGATCATCGAAATCACCCGGGGCTTGTCGAGCCTGCCGAAGGCGGTGTCGCGCACCGCCAGCGCCGCCTCGGCCGCAAACCCGCGCTTCCAGTACGCTCGGCGGATCAGCCAGCCAATCTCCGGCTCGCGCACGCCGTCCACGGTTTGCATGGCGAGACCCACCGCTCCCACCGGCACCTGTTCATCAGCCAGCGCGACGAGCCAGAGCCCGTGGCCGTCCGCGGCATAACGTCGGAGCTGGCGGTCGAGCCACTCCTGCGACTCCGCGCGGCTGTACCGCTTCGGATAGAAGCGCATGACCTCCTCGTCGCCCAGCAGCGTGGCGACAAAGTCGAGGTCCTGGATCGTGAACTCCCGCAGCCATAGCCGCGGAGTCGTGAGAATCGGTGTCACTTGCGGTCCCTGCACCCTTCGACCGTCGGTACGGGTATCACTGGCCCGGTTCGGGATGGGCCATTGTACTCGCTCCGGACGCGTCGCGACAGCAGTCGCCTTGAAAAGCTCGCTTCCCCCGGCGAAGATGCGAGTACCCCCTTTTCCCGGCAAAAGCAGTCGTGCAGCCAACCGACGTCAGCAATCCGAAGTACTACCACAAGGTCGTCGATTGCCAGTGGGCATGTCCGGCGCACACCAACGTCCCCGAGTACATCCGGCTCATCGCCCAGGGGCGCTACACCGACGCCTACATGCTCAACCGGGAATCGAACGTGTTCCCGGGGATCCTCGGCCGCACGTGCGATCGTCCCTGCGAGCCGGCCTGCCGTCGCGGCCGCGTGGACGGAAAGCCGGTCGCCATCTGCCGCCTCAAGCGCGTGGCCGCCGATCTGCGCGACGAATTCCGGCACCTGCTGCCGCCCATCCCGGCGGAGAAGAACGGCAAGCGCGTCGCCCTGGTCGGCGCGGGCCCGGCGTCGCTCACGGTCGCCAACGATCTCATGCCGCTCGGCTACGAGTGCGTGATCTTCGAGAAGCTGACGCGCCCCGGCGGGCTGATGCGGATCAACATCCCGTCGTTCCGGCTGCCGGCCGCGGTGCTCGACGAAGAGGTGGACGTCATCCTCGACATGGGCGTCGACATCCGCTACGACTCGCCGATCGCGAGCCTGAGGGCGCTGCTCGACGAGGGGTTCGACGCCGTGTTCGTCGGCAGCGGGGCGCCGAAGGGCAAGGAGCTCGAGATCCCGGGCCGGCACGACACCGATCGGATCCACATCGGCATCGAGTGGCTGGCCAACGTTCACTTCGGCCACATCGGACCGATCGGCGAGCGCGTGCTGATCATCGGCGTCGGCAACACCGCCATGGACTGCTGCCGGACGTCGAAGCGGCTGGGCGGCACCGACATCAAGGTGATGGCGCGCCGGCCGCGCCAGTACTTCAAGGCGTCGCCGTGGGAGCTCGAGGACGCGGAGGAGGAGCAGGTGGAGATCATCGAGAACCACGCGCCGAAGCGCTTCGTGGTCGAGAACGGCGCGCCTGGTCGGCATGGAGTTCGAGCAGCTGCGCTGGACGCGGGACGCCGACGGGCGACAGAAGAGCGAGGTGATCGACACCGTGTCATCCCGTGCGACGACGTGATCCTGGCCATCGGCCAGGAGAACGCGTTCCCCTGGATCGAGCGCGACATCGGCATCGAGTTCGACAAGTGGGACATGCCGGTGGTGGACGCACGACGTTCCAGAGCACGCGGCCCGGCGTGTTCTTCGGCGGCGACGCGGCCTGGGGCCCGGAGAACATCATCTGGGCGGTCGAGCACGGCCACCAGGCGGCGATCTCGATCCACAACCATTGCATGGGAATGCCGGTGACCGACCGCCCCGCGCAGGGCATGAACCTGGTCAGCCAGAAGATGGGCATGCACGAGTGGAGTACAGCAACGACTACAACCCGGCGCCGCGGCAGAAGATGAAGCACGTCGATCTCGACGAAGCGGTTCGCGCAGCCTGTCCGTCGAGGTGGAGCTGGGCTTCACCCCGGAGCAGGCGGCGCGCGAGGTGGAGCGCTGCCTCAACTGCGACATCGAGACGGACTTCACCGCCGAGTTGTGCATCGAGTGCGATGCCTGCGTCGACGTCTGTCCGGTGCACTGCCTGACGATCACGCCGGACGGCGAGGAGGCCGATCTGCGCACGCGGCTGTCGGCGCCGGCCGAGAACCTCACCCAGGACCTCTACGTGTCGGCGGCGCTGCCGCAGACGCGGCGGGTGATGGTGAAGGACGAGGACATCTGCCTGCACTGCGGCCTGTGCGCCGAGCGCTGCCCGACGGCTGCCTGGGACATGCAGCAGTTCGAGCTGGTGCTGCCGTACGCGGGGACAGCTGCCAGCGGTGTGCCGGCAGCGGTGGGATAGGGATCAGTCAGCAGCTGTCAGCCATCAGCCGTCAGCCATCTGCATTGGACCATCGGCATTCAACTGTTCATCAGCCCGTTATGCGCTGTGGACTATGACCTGTGATCTATGAACCATGATCTGATAAACGACTTCGCTTCAAGATCGCGACCGTCAACGGCACCGGCTCCGCCAGCGCCAACGGCCTGCTCATGCAGGCCATCTTCCGCATGGGCATCCCGGTGGTGGGCAAGAACGTCTTCCCGTCGAACATCCAGGGGCTGCCCACCTGGTACGAGATCCGGGTGAACAAGGACGGCTACACCGCCCGAACGCCCCGTTCGACCTGATGGTGGCGATGAACCCGTCGACCTACGCTCGCGACGTCGCGGAGGTCCGACCCGGCGGCTAGCTGCTGTACGACTCGTCGTGGCCGATGCCGAAGGAGCTGCTGCGCGAGGACGTCACCGTCCTGGGCGTGCCGCTGGGCGAGATGTGCAACGAGCGCTTCCACGGCGACCGCGAGCGCATCCTGATGAAGAACATCGCCTACGCCGGGGCGCTGGCGGCGCTGCTCGAGATCGACATGGACGTGGTCCAGGCGCTGCTGGACGAGAAGTTCGCGCGCAAGAAGAGCGCTGCTCGAGTCGAACCACAAGGCGCTCCGCCTGGGCTACGACTACGCCAAGGAGCACTTCGAGTGTCCGCTGCCGTTCCGCCTGGAACGGATGGACGCCACCGCCGACACGTCCTGATCGACGGCAACACCGCCGCCGCGCTCGGCTGCGTCTACGCCGGCGCCACCGTGGGGGCGTGGTATCCGATCACGCCGGCCACCTCGGTGATGGAGGCCTTCAAGGGATTCTGCGAGCGATACCGGAAGGATCCGGAGACCGGCAAGAACAACTTCTGCATCATGCAGGCCGAGGATGAGCTGGCGGCCATCGGCATGGTGATCGGCGCCTGCTGGAACGGCGCGCGCGCCTTCACGCCGACCGCCGGCCCCGGCATCTCGCTCATGAGCGAGTTCATCGGCCTCGCCTACTACGCCGAGATTCCGGCGGTGTTCTTCGACGTGCAGCGCACCGGCCCGTCCACCGGGATGCCGACGCGCACGCAGCAGGCCGATCTCCTCTCGATCGCCTACCCCTCGCACGGCGACACAAGCACATCCTGCTCTTCCCGGCGATCCCCGAGGAGTGCTTCCACATCGCCGGCCAGGCGTTCGACCTGGCCGAGCGCTTCCAGACGCCGGTGTTCATGGTGTCCGATCTGGACATCGGCATGAACGACTGGATGTGTCGCCGCCTCACGTGGGACGACCGCTACCGTCCCGACCGGGGGAAGGTGCTGACGGCCGAGGAGCTCGAGCAGATGCCGCGGTTCTACCGCTACCTCTCGAACAACGGAGACGGCGTGGCGGCGCGGACGCTGCCCGGCGTCCACCCGAAGGGCGCGTACTTCACGCGCGGCTCGGGGCACAACAAGTTCGGCGGCTACACCGAGGACGCCGACGAGTACCAGGAGGTGATGGACCGGCTGGCGCGCAAGCACGCGGCGGCGGCGCGGGTCGTGCCCGCGCCGGAGATCATCCGACAGCGAGGGCGCCGAAGTCGGCGTCATCACCCTGGGCGGCTGCCGGGGCGCGGTGCGCGAAGGCGCTGGACCGGCTGCGCGAGCGCGGCATGGCGCTCGATTACTGCGCATCCGGGCGTTCCCGTTCGGCCCGGGCGTGCTCGACTTCCTGGAGACGCACGAGTGCTGCTTCGTGGTCGAGCAGAACCGCGACGCGCAGCTGCGGTCGCTGCTGCCTGCTCGAGACCGGCGTGGCGGGCGACAGCTCCTTTCGGTGCTCGATTACGGCGGATTCCCGCTCGGCACCAACCGGGTGATCGAAGGCATCGTGAGAGAACTCGAAACGCGGGAGTCCGCGCATGCCGTCGATCGCCAAACCGCGGGTCCATCACCCGTCGCTGCAAACAGAACGCCCTGGGGCTCACCCTGCGCGACTACGAAGGGTCGATGTCCACGCTGTGCGCCGGCTGCGGGCACGACTCCATCACCGCCGCCATCATTCGCGCGTTCTGGGAGCTGGAGATCCCGCCGCACAGGGTGGCCAAGCTGAGCGGCATCGGCTGCTCGTCGAAGACGCCGGCGTATTTCGTCGCGCAGGCGCACGGCTTCAACTCCGCGCACGGGCGCATGCCGGCGATCGCCACCGGGGCGAACGCCGCCAACCGCGACCTCTACTACATCGGCATTTCGGGCGACGGCGACTCGCTGTCGATCGGCCTGGGCCAGATGTGCCACGCCATCCGCCGCAACGTGCGCATGGTGTACGTGCTCGAGAACAACGGCGTGTACGGGCTGACCAAGGGCCAGTTCTCGGCGTCCGCCGACATCGGCTCGAAGAGCAAGCGGGGCGAGCCCAACATGCAGGCGCCCATCGATCCGGTGCTGCTCGGCGCTGACGCTCGGCGCGACCTTCGTCGCGCGCAGCTTCTCGGGCGACAAGGCGCAGCTGGTCCCGATCCTCAAGGCGGCGCTTCGCGCACGCGGCTTCGCGCTGGTGGACGTGATCTCGCCGTGCGTGACCTTCAACGATCACGAGGGGTCGACCAAGAGCTACCTGTACACGCGCCAGCACTACCACGAGGTGGCAGCGGTGGACTTCGTGCCGATCCGGCGCGAGATCTCGGCGATCCCTGGCTGACGGCGATACCCGCGTGGTGACGATGCACGACGGCAGCATGGTCAAGTTCCGCAAGCTTGCCGCGGACTACGATCCGACCGATCGCGAGGCCGCCTACCACTACGTGCGGCGGGCACAAGAGAACGGCGAGGTGGTGACCGGCCTGCTGTACATCGACGAGGCGGGCGCGGACATGCACGCGGTGAACCAGTCGTCAGACACCCCCCTGGTCGAGCTTCCGTACGAAGCACTGTGTCCGGGGAGTGCGGCCCTCGCGGCGCTGATGGAGGAATTCCGGTAGCGCAAGCGGTTGCGCGGCGCGCACCGGATCCCGGCCGGCGGGCGCCGCGCCTCGCGCTCGCCCCGCCGCCTGCCCGGGCTGGGCGCTCAGGCCACGCCCAGCTGCTTCAACATCGCCGGTACCGCCATGTAGACCCGGCCGCGCTTGATCTTGTCGTTCTCGAGGTCGTACACCACGCACAGCGGGACCCGTACGCTCTTGTTCGTGGCCGGAATGCCGGCGAACTCCCCGGTGTGCGTTCCCACGAAGTCGCCCTCGATCATGGCATGCTGGTCGGCGACGATGACGTTCGAAAATTCACCGCGCGCGTCGAAGGCCACGTGGTAGATGTAGTGGAGCATCTGGCGGACGCCGTCCACACCGCGGGTCTGCTCTCCGTCGCTCATGTTGGTGAAGACGACGTCCTCGGCCATCATGCTCAGGTCGGTGTGCTGCGAGTCGATGTACTTCCTGATGGCGGCGCGGGTGCTTTCGACGGACATCGGAGCGCTCCTTTCGAGTCGGGTTGAGATGAGAGCCAGACCGGGGCGCCGGGGACGACGCGGCCATGGCAGGGTGGTGTGTGGGCCGGGCATAGCCTATCCCTTCGCGGCCGCTCGGGGAAGGAGCGGAATTGCGGAATTGGGGTCAGACTCGAATTCCCGGCCGGGAATTCGAGTCTGACCCCAATTCCACCAATTCCAGCATGCCCCATTCCACGACATTCCCCCCCGCGTAGATTGAGCGCCACGCCCCCAGTTCCTCGAGGTTTCGCGCCATGAGTCTGCCGCGGTCACCGATGCGCGCCCTGAGTCTGGCTGCCACGTTAGGCATGCTCTCGTCCGGCGCGCGTGAGGTGTCCACGCCGGGCCTCGGCATCAGCCAGGCGCAGTCGGGAGCCACCGTCGACGTGACCCTCCACGAGGGGACCTCGATGGCCGTAGCCGCGTCGCCCGATGGGCGCACGCTGGTGATCGATCTCCAGGGCAGCCTGTACACCGTGCCGGCCACCGGCGGCACGACGACGCGCATCACCGACCTGTTCAATGATGCACGCCAGCCGGCCTGGTCGCCCGACGGCCGGTGGATCGCGTTCCAGGGCTATCGCGACGGCGGCTACGATGTCTGGGTCGTTGCCCCGGACGGATCGGGACAGCACCAGCTCACGTGGGGCCCCTACGACGACCGCGAGCCCGTCTGGTCGCACGACGGCGCGCGCGTGGCCTTCTCGTCCGACCGCGGCGGCAACTACGACGTCTGGGTCCTCGACACGCGGACCGGCGAGATCCACCAGGTCACCCGGGATCCCGCCGAAGACTACATGCCCACCTGGTCGCCGCATGACGACGAGATCGCGTTCATCTCCACGCGGGGAGGTGGGGCGGGTGTGTGGGCCGTACGCCTGGCGGACGGCGCCGAACGCCGGCTCTCGCCATCGGGCGTACGCGCCGACGCGCCCTCGTGGGGAACCGGCGGGCAGATCGTCTATCACGCCACCACCACCGGTGCCAGTCAGTACCAGATCGACGGCACCGCGATCACCGGCGACGAGAACGTCTTCCCGTTCCGCGCCAGCTGGCTGTCGCCGACGGAATTCGTCTACGTTTCCGACGGGAAGATCCGCCGTCGCACGCTGGGCGTCGCCACGGCGCAGACCATCGAATTCTCGGCCACGCTGCAGGTCACCCACGCCGAGTACCAGCACCGCAAGCGCGACTTCGACAGCCGCGCGCCGCGCCGGGTGGTGGGCGTCAACACGCCGGCCATCTCCCCGGACGGCAAGCAGGTGGCGTTCACCGCACTCCACGATCTCTACGTGATGCCGATCGGCGGCACGCCGGTGAACCTCACCCACGACCGCTTTCTCGACGCCGATCCGGCGTGGTCACCCGATGGGTCGCAACTGGCCTGGTCCACCGATCGCGGCGGCCAGCTGCAGGACCTCTGGATCCGGGACATGAAGACCGGTCAGGAGCGCCGCCTGACGAGTCTCCCGACGTCGGCGTTGAAGGCGGCGTGGTCGCGCGACGGCAAGCGCATTGCCTTCAGCGACGTGGACGCCATGTGGCGGCGCGCCACTGTGTCGGTGGTGGACGTGGCCACCGGCGAGGTGACCCGGCTGCACGACGCCCTGTTCGCGCCGGGGACGGCGACGTGGTCGCGCGACGGGCGCCGGCTGGCGATGACGTCGCTCATCCCGTACTCGACCCGGTTCCGAGAGGGGACGAATCAGATTCTCACCATGAACCCCGACCGCGCCGGCGACGAACAGTGGTTCACGCCAGTGCCGAATCTCTCCATCGATTCGCGGGTGGGCGCCGGACCAGCGTGGTCTCCCGACGGAACCAGGATGGCCATCGTGTACCAGGGGCTCCTCTCGGTGATCCCCGTGTCGTCCGCCGGCGAGCCGCTCGGCCCTCCCCGGCGCCTGACGAGTGAGATGGCGTATGCGCCGACCTGGACCGGGGACTCGAAGCACATCCTGTACCAGTCGCTCGACCGGTTGCGGATGGTGGACGTCGAGACCGGTCAGATCGCCGACGTCCCGGTCGATCTCACCTACACGGTGGACGTCCCGTCGGACCAATACGTGGTGCACGCCGGACGGCTGGTGGACGGGAAGAGTCCCACCGCCCGTTCCAACGTGGACATCGTGATCGCCGGCAATCGCATCCGCAGCGTGGCGCCCCATGACGCGGCGGCCCACGCCGGCATGCGGGTCGTCGACGCGTCAAACTACACGGTGATGCCGGGACTCGTCGAGTACCACTCGCACCTGCAGCCCGACCTGGGGGAGGCCGGACTGCGCGCCTGGCTGGCGTTCGGCATCACCACCGTGCGCAGTCCCGGCGGCATGCCCTACGAGGCCGCCGAGTTTCGCGAAGCCAGTGACGCCGGCAGGCAGTGGGGGCCGAGGGTCTTTTCCACCGGCTATCTGCTCGAATGGCAGCGGGTCTACTATCCGATGGCGGTCCCCGTCTCCAGCGTGGCGCAGCTGGAGATGGAGCTGCAGCGCGAGAAGGTCCTGCAGCTGGACCTCGTCAAGAGCTACGTCCGGATGCCCGATCTGCAACAGCGGCGGATCGTCGAGTTCGCGCACAGCATGGGGGTTCCGACCTCGAGCCACGAGATCTACCCGGCCGCCTTCGAGGGCAGCGACGGCACGGAGCACATCACGGGCACGAGCCGCCGCGGCTACTCGCCCAAGATCGCCACGCTCCAGCGCAGTTACGACGACATCGCCCAGCTGTGGGGTGCGGCGCGGATGACCGTCTGTCCCACGCTGGCGCTGGGTGGGGCGACGCTGCGCGCCATCCTGGCCGCCGACTCCACGCTGCGGACCGATCCGCGGATGCAGCTCTACGCGGTGTGGAATCGCGCGTCGGTGACGGGAGAGGCGGGCGGGGGACGCGGCGGCGTTGTCGGAGGCGGCCGGGGAGGGCGCGGGCGGGGGCAGGGTGCCGCGCCTAACGCGGAAGCCGGCCGCGCCGCGCGCGCCGGGCGGACCGGGGGCGGGACGGGGCGCGGCGGGGCCGGCGACTTCGACGGTCCGGGCGACCTCATCCTGCGCGCGATGCGCGCCGGGACGCGCATCGTCGCCGGCACCGACACACCCAATGCGCTCAATCTGCACGCCGAGATCGCTGCCTATGTCGCGGCAGGCATGACGCCGTTCCAGGCGCTCCAGACGGCCACCGTGAACCCCGCGGCGGCGCTGAACCTCGATGCCGGGAGCATCGAAGCGGGCAGGCTGGCCGACCTGGTCGTGGTCGACGGCAACCCGTTGGTGGACATCAATGCCACCCGGCGGGTGAAGCAGGTGATCGCCAACGGGCACCTGTACGACGTCGCCCAGCTGCTGAAGGGATCGCGTTAGGCGCGGTACGCGCCACAAAGATCCGGGCGGCCCACCTTCGTGACCGCTGACGGCTGACTGCTGATCGGATGCCGAACGGCACCCCGTCAGACATGTTTACGCCAGACGCGGACCAGTTGGGCGGGACGCCGGCAGGGCGGGACGCCGGCAGGGCGGGACGCCAGCTGGGCGGGACCCCGGCAGGGCGGGCGATGGCGGGACGGCGGCCAGCCATCATATTGACGTGGCCGTGACGCGACCTGTCTGCGAGAGTCGGGCCCGACTTCCCCACGCCGTCGAATGACCAGCGATTGGTCCGGCGCCGTCCATCGCGTGCTGCGCAATGCGCGCGTGCGCCAGGTCGGCGTCGTCCCCGACGCGGGTCATGCGCGGTTGATCACGCGCTGCGAGTCGGACCGCGCTCTGCACGTCGTCAGGCTCACCAGCGAGGAACAGGGGGTCGCGTTACTGGCGGGCGCCTGGCTCGGCGGCGACAAGGGGGTGCTGCTGATGCAGAGCAGCGGTGCGGGCAACTGCGTGAACATGCTCTCCCTTTCGAAGGCATGTCGGTTTCCGCTGGTGATGCTGGTGACCATGCGGGGCGAGCCGGGAGAGACCAACCCGGCGCAGATCCCGATGGGAAGCGCCGCCAGGCGCGTGCTGGAAGCGATGGGCGTCAGCGTTTCCCGCGTGGAGCGAAGCGAGGCGGTCGCCCCCGCGGTCGCGGCGGCGCTCGATCGCGCGTATGCGCTCGAGCGCGCGCACGCGGTGCTCATCGCGCAGCGCGTGCTCGGCTTCAAGGAGTTCAAGTGAGCGTGAACAGATCACGACGCAGGGCACGGCCCGCGCCGGGAGGGGCCGGGAAGGGCGCGCGGGCAGCCGCGCTGCCCCGGCGCGACGTGGTGCGAACGCTCCTCGACGGACGCGGCGACCTGCTCGTCATCGCGGGGTTGGGAGCGCCCGCCTGGGATGTCACCGCCGCGGGCGACAGTGCCCTCAACTTCCCGATGTGGGGGGCGATGGGTGGCGCGTCCATGATCGGACTCGGCCTCGCGCTCGCGCAGCCGGAACGCCGGGTGCTCGTGATCACCGGCGACGGCGAGATGCTCATGGGGCTCGGGGCGCTGGCCACGATTGCCGCGCAGCGACCGCGGAATCTGAGCCTCGTCGTCCTGGACAACCGGCGCTACGGCGAGACGGGCATGCAGCGGACGCACACCGCGTACGGCGTCGATCTCGCGGGGATGGCGAAGGCGGCGGGATTCGCGCGTGTGCGCCGCGTACGCACGCGTTCCGGGGTGGCGCGATTGGCCGGACTCGTGCGGCGTGGCGCCGGGCCGGTGTTCGCCGTGGTCACGGTGCGCGCGGACAGGCCGCCGCTCGTTCTGCCGTCGACGGATGGCGTGTGGCTCAAGGAGCGATTCCGTGCGGCGCTGGGCTGACCGCGTCCTTGCTCGCGAGTGCCGCTCGCCGCATACTCGCGCTGCACGAAGAGCGACGCGCCATGACCGCCAGGGGAAGGAGCGACACCGTGAACGACCTGTATCGACTCTTGAGCGACTACGATCGGGGAACCATTTCCAGGCGCCAGCTGCTGCGCGCCCTCGGCGTGGTGGCAGCGGCCGCGCCATTCGCGCGCGCGCTTGGTCAGGGCTCGTGCGCGGGGCGGGACCGCGACACGACCGCCGCGTGCAACCACACTCCGGCCAGGCCACCCTTCGAGCCCACGGGATGGAAGACCGTGTTGCTCGATCACTTCAACATGCAGGTCACGGATCCCGAACGCGAAGCGGCGTTCTACGCGGCGTTTCTCGGATGGAAGGTCCGCAGCAATGAAAGCGGCGTGATCGACATGGACATCGGCGACTGGGGTGGTGTGAAGATTCGAGGCGGCTACGTGCCCCGGGCGGGTGGCGGTCGCGGTCGAGGTCGCGGGGGTGCCGCCGGTGACAGCGCGGGCGGTGGGCGCGGCGGCCGTGGCGGCGGTGCGCGTGGGGGAGGTGGCGCCGGTGGCGGCGCGGCGAACGCATCTCACATGAGCGAGTGCACAACGCCTCGAGCCGAAGGGGTCGCGAACGGCGGTACGGTGTGGGACGGCTTCTGCTGGGGGATCGCGCCCTGGGACACGAACAAAGTGGAAGCGGTCTTGAAGGCGCGCGGACTCGACCCCGTGGCCGATCATCGCGGAGACGATTTCCGGAGTTTCCACGTGAAGGACCCGGACGGCATGGACGTGCAGATCAGCAACGGCAACCGGCGGAATCGTCGGCGGACGACGGCGAACGGCACGCTCACCGTTGCGCTGCCATTCGAGCCGACGGGATGGAAAACCGTGTACCTCGACCATATCTCGTACCGGTGCACGAGCTACAAGGAGACGGTCGCCTATTTCGAGGCGCTCCTGGGGTGGAAGGGACTCGGTGACGAGGGAAGCCAGAACGAAACGGAAATCGCCCCGGAGATCGGCGGCCTCCTCATTCGTGGTGGCAACGCACTGGCGCCCAACTTCACCATGCCGGCGACGCGCACCGTGTCGATGGATCACATCTCGTTCGGGATCACGCCGTTCGACCCTGACGTGGTGAACGCCGAGTTGTGCAGGCGGGGGTTGGCGGCGCAGGTGGATACGGGCGCCATCGCGTCGTCGCCGGATGTGGAGAAGGACATCCACACGGCGTCGTACAAGAGCTTTCACACGCGCACGCCCAACAACTTCAATCTGCAGTTCAGTGCGAAGATCGCTCCGACGCCGAGGCGGTAGACGCTCCATCGGATCGCACTGCCCGGCTCCGTGGCGCCATGAAACGATGACGCCGAGCGCGCGGGCCGGGTGGATGGTGTGTCAGGCCGGCAAGCCCTTGCGCCCGGCGAGCCATCCCATTACCGTATTACGTAATACCTTTGCGTGATACGGAGGAGCGCATGCCCATGTCCACGCTGACGACCAAGTACCAGGCGACGATCCCGAAGCAGGTGCGCGAGACGCTCCAGCTCGGCGCCGGCGATCGCATCGAGTTCCTCATCGATCGCGGCGGGGCCGTCCGCCTGCGAAAAGCGCCTCCGGGCGCGAGCGAGCTCCACGCGCTCGAAGCCACGCTTGCGCCAGAGTGGGACTCCGAGGACGACGACGCTGCCTTTGCGAACCTGTAGTCCGGGCGACGTCGTCGTCGTGCCGTTCCCGTTCACTGATCGCGCGGCGACGAAACGGCGCCCGGCCCTGGTCTGCTCCAGCGAGATCTTCAATCGTCAGGCGCGGCACCTGGTGTTGGCGATGATCACCACCGCCACGCACACGCCGTGGCCCGGTGACGTTCCCATCACCGACCTCGCAGCCGCCGGACTGCCCGAATCCTCGGTCGTGCGCTGGAAGCTCTTCACGCTCGACGATGCGTTGGTGCTCAAGCGCGCGGGCCGTCTGTCGGCGCGGGACCGCGCCGCGTGCCGTGCCGGCCAGCCAGTCGCGCTGTAGCACGGGCGTGCCGGCGGGGCGCCGCCGGTGGATGTGATCAACGGCCGTTCTCAGCCCCCGTCGCCGCACCGCGGCCCAGCATCCACCGGTAGAGCCACGCGACCAGCGCCACGAAGCCAAGCACTCCAAGCCAGGGAGCGGCGGCAAACGATTCCGACACCAGGCCGATCGGGGCGTCATTCGACGTCGCCACGATGAGGCCCGCGTTGATCACTCCCCAGAGACTCTCCCCGACGATCAGGCCGGATGCGACGAGGGTCCCGAGCCGCCCCGTGCGGTCGGCGTTGGGCGTGAGCCTGGCGCGGCCGCGAAACCAGTGGCCGATCACCGCACCGACCACAACGGCGAACGTCGCGGACATCGGCAGGTAGATCCCGATCCCCACGGCGAGCGGTGGAATGCGCAGCTTCTTCATCGCGCCCAGGGCGGAGTCGAGCACGATCACCACGACGCCGACCACGGCGCCGATGCCGATCATCTGCCAGTCGAGCTGGCCGCCGATGACTCCCTGCGCCAGCGCCGAGATGAGGGTCGCCTGCGGTGCCGGCAGGGGATTCGGCGCGACCACGCCGACGTTCGCGGCACCGGCAAATCCGTACGCCTTTGCCAGCAGGTTGAGCACCGGGGGAATCACCGCGGCGCCGGCCGTGACGCCGACGATGAGCGCGACCTGCTGGCGCATCGGCGACGCGCCGACGAGCTGGCCCGTCTTGAGGTCCTGGAGGTTGTCGTTGGAAATCGTGGCACAGGCGAAGACGATCGCGGTGACGAACAGCGCGAACGCGACCAGCGCCGGCCGCGTCGCCTCGTCAGGTGGCACGGCCAGCACCAGCAGCGACGCGCAGATCACGATCGAGAGGATGCCGACGCCGGACACCGGGCTGTTCGACGCGCCGATGAGCCCGGCCATGTAGCCACAGATCCCGGCGATGAGGAAGCCCACCAGCAGAACGAATGGCACCGCGACCAGCGTGAGCCGTACGGCGCTCGCGGCGAGCGGTGTGGACCGGGCGAACATGAAGGCAAGCCCGCCGGCGACCGCGAGACACGCGACCGTCAACGCGACGATCCACGACGGCGCGAGATCGCGGTCCCGGTCGTCCCCGCCCCTCGCGGCACGGGAGGCGGCGAGGGTGCTTACCAGCCCGCCGACCACCGGCTTCGCGAGCGTCGCCAGCGTATAGATCGCCGCGACGCCGATCGTCCCGGCGCCGATGAAGCGAACCTGGGTTCGCCAGATCGCCGACGTGTGCACGGCGAGCGTCACGCCCTGGGCTGCAGGGTGGAGCGCCGTGAGAACCGGTACGGCGACGCCCCACGAGATGATCTGCCCCACGAGCATCGCGATGCCCACCGAGAGGCCGACGAGATGTCCCGCCCCGAGCAGCGCGAGCGACCAGGCGACGTCATACCCACTGGAGGCACGGGCACCAATGGCGAAGTACCCGGTCACCTGGGCGGCGGCGATGCGCGTCGCTGTGAGAATGGCCAGTCCGCCGGACGCGACCGATCCGAGGATCACCGCAACGAGTCCTTCCCGCGCCTCGCCGGTGTCGTCCTTCACTTCCCCGCGTGTGCCCGAACCGACCCTGAGCACTTCCGCGGCGGCGACGCCTTCGGGGTACGGCAGGTCGGAGGTGGTGACGAGCGCACGACGCAACGGGATCGTGAACACCACGCCCAGAACCCCGCCACTCACGCAGATCAGGAACGACTGCCAGAACGGGAACCCCGTCCACCACCCGACAATCACGAGCCCGGGGAGCACGAAGATGATCGCCGAGAGCGTGCCGGCGGCGGAGGCCACGGTCTGGACGATGTTGTTCTCGAGGATCGTCGAATCCTTCACCGCGCTGAGCACCGCCATGGAGATGACGGCTGCGGGAATCGACGACGCGAAGGTGAGGCCGACCTTGAGGCCGAGATAGATGTTGGCGGCGGTGAAGCCAGTGGTGATCAGCGCGCCGAGGACGAGGCCGCGGAACGTGAGCTCACGTGGCTTCATGGTTCCCGCGCTCGAGGCGGAAGCGATCGGTCAGGGCCGCGCCGGGACGGTCGGGGGTGCTCATCAGGGAATCACGGCGTTCGATCCGCGGGGCGCGTCATCGCCACCATCGACCCCGCTGACCTCGACCTGGTTGTCGTAGAAGATCGCACCGCCGCCCATGTCCGTTTCGCGCTGGCTGGTGGTTTCGTTGGCGTTGTGGCCGTCGGGCGCGAGCCTGGGCGGCCCACGCTGCGGCGCAGCTTGTCGACGTTCACGAAGGTCGAGTTCAGGAACTGGTGCGCCGGTGACGAGATCAGCGTGAGGGGCCATCGCGCCACGAGCCCGGGATCACGCTCCACGCTCTCGTACGGCGGAATGTACGTGGGGACGGGGTCCAGTCCCATCTGCGCCAGGCGCTCGCTGTAGAACTCGCACTTGCCGCTCGGCGTCAGGAACCCGCCGTTCGCGAATGGCGCGTACGGAACCGGAAGGTTGAGTCGGACCCAGCCCCGTTCCATGAGCGCGTCGAACGTGACGCCCTGCATGTTCGGCTGCGCCGAATCGAGTGCCTGTCGTACCAGCGACAGATCGTCATCCGCCAGGTAGTCGTGGTCGAGTCCCATCGCTTTCGCCAGCCGGCGGAAGATCTCGGTGTTCGGCAGCGCCTCGCCTAACGGGGCGATCGCTGGACGGTTCAACGTCGCGTAGTGATGCCCGTAGGCGAGGTGCACGTCCCAATGCTCGAGCTGGGTCGTCGCGGGCAGCACGTAGTCGGCCCAGTCGGCCGTGTCGGTCTGGAAATGCTCCAGCACCACCGTGAACAGGTCCTCGCGCGCCAGGCCGCGGCGAACGGCGGTGAGGTCGGGCGCGACGGCCCCGGGATTGGAGTTGTACACGACGAGCGCCTTGACCGCACCGACGCCCGCGTCAGGCAGCGTGAGCGCATCGCCCAGGCGGATCATGTTGATGAGGCGGACCGGCGGGCTGACGTCGAGGCGATGCAGCGCTCCAACGTTGAACTGGAAGTTCCGGCTCGTCGACAACTGCACGCCGCCACCCGCATGACGCCAGTGACCGGTTACCGCCGGCAGGCACGCGATCGTGCGCACCGCCATGCCGCCGCCCGCGTGGCGCTGGAGCCCGTAGTTCACCCGGATGAACGCATTCCGCGCCCGACCGTAGCGACGCGCCAGCGACTCGATCGTGGCCTGGGGTATTCCGGTAGTGGCGGCGGTTCGCGACGGCGTCCACTCCGCAGCGCGTGCCCGCAGATGGTCCACCCCCAGCGTATGCCGGGCGATGTAGTCGTCGTCCTGCAGATTCCCGGCGAACAGGAGGTGCATGATCCCGAGCGCGAGCGCGGCATCCGTTCCCGGACGAATCGGGATCCACTCGTCGCACTGTTCCGCGGTGCGGGTACGGATCGGGTCGATGCAGATGACGGCGGCGCCGTGCTCGCGAGCGCGCAGGACGAACGGCCAGAGATGCGGATTGGCCGTGAGGGTGTTGGTGCCCCACAGCAGCACGAGGTCGCAGTGCGGAATCGACTCCGCATCGGCGCCGATGTTCGCGCCGACGGTCATCCGCATTCCGGCTCCCCCGGCGGTGGAGCAGATCGTGCGATCGAGTTTCGACGCGCCGAGCGTGTGGAAGAAGCGCCGGTCCATCGACTGGCCCTGCAGGTAGCCCATCGTGCCGGCATAGGAATAGAGCAGGATCGCCTCGGCACCATGCTCGTCGATGACGCGGCGCAGCTTGCGCGCAATGTCGGCCAGAGCGTCTTTCCAGGAGACCCGCTCGAAGGTGCCGCTGCCCTTGGCACCAACGCGCTTGCGCGGATGCGTGAGCCGGTCGGGATGATACGTGCGCTCCAGGTAGCGGTTGACCTTGGCGCAGAGAAAACCCTGCGTGAGCGGGTGGGCCGGATCACCCTGCACGCGCACCGCCCGGCCGTGTTCGACCGTGGTGATGATCGCGCACGTGTCCGGACAGTCATGCGGGCAGGCTCCGCGAACGGTGCCGGAGGGAATCAGCGGAAGGGCTGTGGCCATGGTGGCTTCAGGTCGGGAACGCCGGTAATCGACTCACGCGTGGTCGCGCGTCGTCAGCGCGCCGCCGCGTTGGTCCACCGGCCGGCTCTCCCCCAGTCCGAGGGACCGGCGGTTGGTCTCGGGCGCGAACCACGTTGCGACCACGGTGATCGCGCTCGACGCCGCCATGTACCACGCCACCGCGTGCGCCCCGTGTCGCGCCAGGAGCAGCGTCGCAATGAAGGGGGCGAGCCCGCCCGAGAAGACCGACGCCAGCTGGTAGATGAGCGACGCCCCGCTGTACCGCACACGGGTCGAGAACAGCTCCGCGAAGTACGCCGCCTGCGGCCCGTACATCATGTCCTGTCCGACGTTCAATCCCAGAATGATCGCGATCGGCACGAACGCCGCGCCGAGGCCGATCAACGGGAAGAACAGGAACGAGTAGACGAGCGACAGCACCGCGCCGGCCAGGTACACGGGTCGCCGCCCGATGCGGTCGGAGAGAGCGCCGAAAATCGGGTTCGAGAACAGGCCCACCACCGCCGCCACCGCCACGCTGGCGAGCATCGCCTTCCTGGAGTAGCCGAGCGTCTTTTCTCCGTAGCTCAGCACGAAGACGGTGTAGATGTAGAAGAGCATGTTCTGCGCGAACCGCATCCCCATGCCGACGACGATCTCCCGCGGATGCGCGCGAAAGACCTCGAGCAGCGGAGCGCGCGCCGTGTCGCGACGCTCCTGGAGATCAGTGAATGCCGGCGTCTCGAGGAGGCGGAGGCGCACGAACAGGCCGACGGCGACGAGCACCGCGCTCAGGAGAAACGGGATGCGCCATCCCCACGCGACGAACTGCTCATCAGGCAGGGTTCCCGAGAAGAGGGCGAAGACGCCGGTGGAGAGGAGCAGTCCGGCCGGGACGCCCATCTGCGGCCAGCTTCCGTGGAGTCCCCGCCGACCAGTGTCCCCGGAGTGCTCCACGGCCATGAGCACCGCGCCGCCCCACTCCCCACCGACACCGATCCCCTGCAGGAAGCGCAACACCACCAGGATCACCGGCGCCCAGAAGCCCAGCGCGTCGTATCCCGGCAGGATGCCCATCAGCATCGTCGCCACACCCATGATCAGGAGCGACCAGACCAGCGTCTTCTTGCGTCCCACCCGGTCGCCGTAGTGGCCGAAGATCGCACCGCCTAACGGTCTGGCGACGAAGCCGACGGCGAAGGTCCCGTACGCGCTCAGCGTCCCGGCGAGAGGATCGAGCGTGGGGAAGAAGAGCCGGTTGAAGACCAGCGCTGCGGCGGTGCCGTACAGGAAGAAGTCGTACCACTCGATGGTGGTGCCGACGAAGCTGGCGAAGATGACCGCGCGGAGGTTCTGGTGACTGGCCGGCACGGTCACGCCTGCCGCCTCGGCTCCCACTCGACGACCGCCTCCCACCGCGGCTTCACCTCGGCACGCAACTGCTGGAAGCCGGGCTCTTCGCGCCCGTCGCCGAGGAACGGCCCGTGCTCTGCGAGAAACGGGTGGTTGCGCGCGACATCCTCACGCTCACCACTTCTCCAGGGACGCCAGCAATGCCGCCACCCGTGGGTCCTTCCGCAGCGGTCGTCGAGGCCGCGGGCCTGGAGCGCGCCCGCGCTCGAGCGGCCAATGACCCGCACGCCGGCCTTGGCGAGCGCCCGCGTCATCTCCTCGGCGAGGCCGATCCCGAAGTAGTTGTCCGCCTCGTCGCCGCTCAGGTTGGCGAGAGGAAGGACGGCGATGCTCTTGTCGATCGGCGCCGCCGAGCCCACGCTCCCCGGGGTCCGGCTCTTCACGAAGGCAATGAGCGCGACTGCAAGGACGGCCACCACGCCGGTGGCGATCGCAATACGCCGCCACGGTGAGCTCCGGGCAGCGGGTCCCTGCGGGCCAATGGAGCCGTCGACGGGTGTCGCGACTGCCTCCAGTTCGCGGAGCAGCTCGTCTGCACCGGCGGGCCGCGCCGACGGATCCTTCGCCAGGCAGCGCATAACGAGCTGCGCGAGCCCCGGTGGCGTATCGTGGCGACGGCCAGTGATCGGCCGGGGCGCCTCGCCGAGATGTGCCGCGAGCATGCGGTGCGGAGAGGTCCCAACGAACGGCGGATCACCAGCCAGCATCTCGTATGCCATGCATCCCCACGCATAGAGATCGGCCCGATGGTCCACGTTCGGGTCGCCGGCAATCTGCTCCGGAGACATGTAGGCCGGCGTTCCCAGCGAGACGCCTGCCTGCGTGAGCGTCCGGTTGTCGGAGACCGTGCGCGAAGCGGATACCGCCTTGGCGATCCCGAAATCGGTGACGACCGCGGCGCCATGAGACAGCAGCACGTTGTCGGGCTTGATGTCGCGGTGCACCACCCCGCGCGCGTGGGCGTAGCTCAGCGCCCGGGCCACATCCCGGAGAATGCCGACGATCTCCGGGAGCGAAAGCGGAACCTGCTCAGACAGCCGGCGACGGAGCGATTCACCCTGGATGAATGGCATCGCATAGAACGGAACGCCGTCGGCATTGCCGGCCGAGAGGAGTGGCACGATGTTGGCCTGCTGCAGCGACGCCGCCAGCTGGATCTCCCGATCGAAGCGTTCCATGCTCACGCCGGCGGCGACGTCAGCGGAGAGCACCTTGATGACGACCTCGCGATTGAGTCCGAGCTCGCGCGCGAGGAAGACCCGAGACATTCCCCCACCGCCGAGCTCGCGCTCGATGCGGTAGCGGTCGGCCAGGGCGGCGGTCAGACGCTCGGCAGGAGTGGACACGGCCGGAAAAGATGTCGCCTGGCCGCCCGGCCCGCGACCACTGCTGTTTCGACGGGGCTATGGAGAAGCGAGCAGCCGGTCCAGCAGTTGCCCGGCCATGCCACGGGCATCCGCCTCGGCGTCGTTTGTCAGGACCACGATCGTGGCGTGGCGTTCGGGGACACGTACGAATGCGGCGCGCCTGCCGTCGGAGGTCGCGTACGCCGCGAACCGGGTCGCGCCCTTGTACGAATCCGCCGTCCACCCCTTCGCGTAGTCGACGTCCCGCCAGGTCGCCGGGACCTCGAGGCCGAGCGCGAAGCGATACAGCTCGTCGACGCTCGACTGCACCCGTGTGGAATCGAGTGCCGAGGTCTGGTGGGCGCCGATGGGCGTCGAGATTCTCGTTATGCACGTCTGTAATGGGGACGGCGGCGGGCCACCACGACCGCGCCCGCGACCCCGTCCCGCGGCGGCGCCGGCGGAATCTGCCGCACCGCGACCTCTGGCCACCGGTGGGGGGAGCTGGGAGCACAGGTCCGTGAACGTCTGCGCGATGTCGCCCAGGTCGAACTGCGGCAGCGTGGTGCGGGGCATGTACCGCGGTTGCGCGGGAATCCCGAAGGCGGCGTCGATGAAGATCTGGCCGTCGCGCGCGACGAGGACGGTCGCGCCGCCGGCCGCCGGATCGTTGTATTTCGCGAACATCGCATTCACCAAGTCGGACGGCACCGGCGAATGATCGATGGCGCGGCTCAGCACGTGGCGCGCGTTCAGGTCGTAGCGATCACCCGGGTGCAGGGTGAGGAACGGGCTCCCCGGATCGGTCGGATCCTGGCCGTTGTAGACGAACGCCTTGTTGCGGCCGATGATCCGCGCCGTGTCGCCGCGGATCACCCAGGCGGTGCCTTCGTCCTCGGAGATGCCGAGCAGGTTCGGATAACGCGGGATGATCGAATCCGCGAGGTCGGGGAGGCGCGAGCGCGCGACGACGTGCTGGTCGATGCCGACGTTGCGGAGGTATCCGAAGGCTCGCTCATAGCCCGGATAGTCCATGATCATGTTGTCGTTGGACGGCGCGCCGCGGACCATGAAGTCGCCAAGGATCGTGGCCCCGGCGGAAGAGCCGCCGATGACCCCGCCGCGCTCGAGGACCGCCATGAGCTCGCGTTCCGTCTTCGTGCCGCCGTAGTCCTGGACGAGGTGGAACTGCCGACCGCCCTCGAACCAGACTCCGCTTGCCTTCCGGATGAGGGTGACGAACGAGTCGCTGTCGGCGACCTTTCGGTCCTTGGTGAACAGCACGGCGACGTTTCTCGCGCCGGCACGGCGCCAGGCCTGGCCGGTGTTCGGCCCGGCCGAGTCGCCACCGGCCGCGTTAGGCACGTCGAGGATGAGAGCGTCCGGGCCGCCGGCCGCGTCGATGAAGGCCTGGTAGATCTCCGGCCCCATCTGGCCACCGCCGACGACGATCACCGTGCCCTGCGCAGGTCCGACCTTGACGGGGCCGGTGCCGAGTGGCCGGGCCTTGAAGGGATCCCCGAATCCGGCGGGGGCCGGAGCGACCGGTGGTTGCGAGCGGGGTGCCGTCTGGGCGATCAGCGCCGCCGGGAACGCGACGAATAGCGAGGCGAGAGAGGCAATGCGCATGGATCGGAAAGGAGATGGAAATGCGGCGAGGAGACCGTCCTTCCGCCCATTTGTCGCGCGCGGCCGCCACCAGGTCAAGGGGTGTACGCGAACCCGGGAGGCTGCCCACGGGGCCCGCTGACGGACTGCACGTGGTATCCCAGGGGCAACGCGTCTCCATCCACCGACTTGAAGACGCCTGCTGCAGTCCTGGCCACGATTGACAGTGGACCGTCGGGGTGGTGCTCGTGCACCAGAAAACCGGCTACGGGATAGTCGCGGACGCCGCCGCGAACCCGGGCCCAAACAGGCGGGCTCCACCACCAACGTTCGCATCGGCCTTCAGCGGCGAGGTCCGGCGGCCGAGAGGTCGACCCTGCCCGTCCCGGAGTTCCCGCGCCTACACCTTCAGCTTCACCAGGTCCACGCCCGCCTCATGCAGCATGCGCGTGGCGGTGTCGTTGAGCGGATACGCCTCGTTGTAGACGACGCGCCGGATGCCGCCATTGATGATCATCTTGCTGCACAGAAGACACGGGGAGTAGGTCGTGTACAGCGTGGCGTCCTTGATGGCGATGCCGTGATACGACGCCTGGACGATCGCGTTCTCCTCTCCGTGGGAGCAGAGGCACTCCTCCAGGTTCCGGCCGCTCTCACTGAACCCGTTGCAGCGCGGACATCCCCCCTCGTTGCAGTTCTTCACGCCGCGCGGCGTGCCGTTGTACCCCGTGCTGATGATCCGCCGGTCGGCGACGATCACCGCCGCCACCTGACGCTTCATGCAATTGCTGCGCGCGGCCACCTGTCGCGCGATGTCCATGAAGTACTGATCCCACGACGGCCGGGAAAAAGACACCTCGAGCTCCCTGAGCGCCGTCGCCAGCTGAGCCGAGAACGCCTCCATCGACCCGTTGTTCTCGATCACCCGATTGGCCAGCCGTTCGGTCTCCAGCAGTTGCTGCGCAGCCGCGTTGCTGCTGGCGAATTCCCGCTCCTCCAGGCGGATGAACTCCTGCAGGGTGTGCGCGTCGCCGGCCCGGTCGCGAGCCAGCGCGCGCTCGAAACGTGCCTCGAGGGGGGCGAAGATGTGAAAGAGCGAGAACGACCCCGCCTTCCTCAGCGCCAGTACTTCCGCCGGATGCCGGATGCTGTCCACCACGTAGTTCCGATCCGACTGCATGCGCGCGACGGTCAGCTCGGCCAGCGCGCCCGGCCCATGGCGCTCGCGCAGCTCGTTCCCGAGGGCGATGAGATTTTCGCGCACATCCGGCAGGTCGCGCTTCCTCGCTTCTTCGCGAATGACGTCGGAGAGTGACAGGTACGAGAATCCGCGTTTGGCGAGCACTTCGCCGGCGGTCGTCTTGCCGCTGGCGTTCCGGCCCGTCAGTCCGATGATGATCATGCCACGAATCTAGGTCCCTGGGATGCATCCGCCACGCACTCGCCGAAGACAACGGGTCACCGCGCCCGCGCTGTACCGGCCCTTCTCCGACAAGGATCGCCCGCTCGACGAGCTGGCAGAGGAGGAATCGGGGTCCTCGAGCAGGCGCTTCGGGGTGCCCTGGCAGGCGCGCTACGCACGGAGCCAGTCTGCACGCCAGGTCTGAATCGCCTCCTTGATCGCCTTCTGCTCTGGCAGCTCCCCGGCCGCCGCGCGCCTGACGAGGCCGGGCAGCTCGGCATCGGACGCGAACCGCAGCGCCACGAACTGCCCGCGGGAGAGCTTCACGATGTCGGCGAGCATCTCCGCTGGCAGAAGCCGCTGCATCCGCAGGGTCTCCTCGAGTCGAATGACCCGGTCCTGTACCGTCAGGGCCATCGTCCGGGACGCCCAAACGGCGCCCACGATCGCCAGTGCCCACACCGCGGAAACGAAGGCGCCCGTGGTCGGCTCCTGGAACGCCGTGGCAATGGCGATCGCCGCGTACCCCGACGTCACAGGGAGAACGAAGAAATGGTACAGGGGGAAGTAGCGCGCATGACGGCGCGCGCTCTGAGTGCGTTCAGGAGGCATGCTGTGTTCCGGGTTCCGGTTCTGTCGGGTCGGGGCGCGTTCGCGCACCGGGCGGCGCCGTTGCTCCTGCCGACGTCAATCATGGTGCGGTTCCCGCGTGTTTGCGACCGCGTGGCGGCCTCGCTGGAGCGCTACGTGCTTTCGCGCTCGATCAGGGGGCGGTCGGACAGGGCCGCGGAAGGGGCGTGGTCGCAGTCACGGGTGCACAACAGGTCGCGAAGCGCCGTCTGGCCCCACCACGAGATAGCGCGCCCGCTCGGCAAGGCCGTGCCGGCCACCCGGGCATCACTCGCGTTGTCGCTCCGCAGCGGCACGACGCGTGCGGTCATTCGACTTCTGTCGGTCGGCATGCGCTGGAATCTACGCGTCCGCCCTGTGACGGTTGTGCCGCGTCCTCCTCGAGCAACCGGACCTGCTGCTGCTCGACGAACCGACGAACCATCTCGACGCGGAGAGCGTCGTGTGGCTGGAGAAGCATCTTGAGACGTTTCCAGGGACCGTGGTGGCGGTGACGCACGACCGCTACTTCCTCGACAACTCGCGCGCCTACGTATCCGGCTTCGGCTTTCGCGGAGCCGATCAGCAGAAACTCGTCGCGAATCTCTCCGGCGGCGAGCGGAACCGGCTCCATCTCGCCAAGATGGTGATGGCGGGCGGCAACCTGCTGCGCCTCGACGAGCCCACCAACGATCTCGATGTCGACACGCTGCGCGTGCTCGAGGTGGCCCTGCTGGACTTCGCGGGGTGCGCGGTGATCATCTCCCACGACCGCTGGTTCCTGGACCGCGTCGCCACCCAGATGGTCGCGTTCGAAGGCGAGTCTGAGGTGGTCTGGTTCGAAGGCAACTATCAGGGCCACATCGAGGACCTGACGCGACCGAAGGTCCCCGACGCCGATCAGCCACATCGGATCAAGTACCGGAAGCTCGTGCGGACGTAACTCGGGGAATGTCTTCATGGCAGGCTCAGCCGACCGCTTCGGCCGCGGCCGGCCAGGTGCTCACGCTCGGAAACTCGCCGAGAGCAACGCCGCGCTCCGCAAGAGCCAGGAGCAATGGTCGCAGGTCCAGAAGATGGACGCGTTAGGCGGGCTGGCAGGCTGGCCGGCGGGGGAAGGGCAGTGTGTTCACACGGTACTTCCCGGAGCTCATTCCGCCGAGGTGAAAACGCCAGCCGGAATCGAAGAGGAGTCGCTCGCGGGGCGACGGCGCCGCGGCGGATTCCTGGTGCGGTGGCCCTGCGTGCGGGCCGGGGCGAGGCGCTGCGTCTGCGCCGACGTCGCCCACGTCAGGAAGCCAGGCCGCCGCCGAGGCCGCCAGTCCGGTCTTGAGGACGTCTCGTCGTGTCCAGTCGCGCATGCGTTGGTTCCCGTACGATTGGCGCCGTCAGAAAAATGGGGTCAGGCAAAATTTGGGGTCAGACTCGAATTTCCAGAAATTCGAGTCTGACCCCAATTTCTCCAGCTGGTCGCACCGCCCCCCAAGACGGTCGAGGTCCAGCGCGCTCCCTTGTGCACGCTGGACCTCGCCTTGAAATGACCGATCGGCGCGGATGCGTCGGTCAGCCGACTAATGAAGCGCTAGCGGCTTCCGGCGATCCACGCCGTAGTAGGGTCACTGGACACTGGATCACCTCCTTGTTGTAGGGTGGAAGCGAAAGGGCGCTTCACGATACAACGACGACGCGCCGGCCTCAACCCGGGTGGAAAACCTGGGGGGCTCGGGGCGCGAGGGTGAGGTCCTAGGCGTTCACGAGCCGCATGCCACCCTCCGGATACCGCTCACCGGCCGCCACTCCTTTCGGCGCCGCTTCCTGCAGCTGCTCCAGATCGGCTTCCGTGAGCAGCACATCCACGGCGGCGGCATTCTCCTCCAGCAGCGCGCGATGTTTCGTCCCCGGAATGGGGACGATGTCGCGCCCCTGGGCGAGCAGCCAGGCGAGCGCGAGTTGCGACGGTGTGCATTGCTTCGCCGCCGCGATGCGTTTCACTTCGTCGACCAGGTGCAGGTTCTTCCGGAAGTTCTCACCTTGAAACCGCGGGTGATTCCGACGGACGTCGCCTTCGGGGATGTCGTCCGGTGTCCGGAAGCGGCCGGAGAGAAAGCCGCGGCCGAGCGGGCTGTACGCGACGAACCCGATCCCCAGCTCTCGACACGCCGGCAGGATCTCGTCCTCGGGATCGCGAGTCCAGAGCGAGTATTCGGTCTCGAGCGCCGAGATCGGATAGACGTGCTGGGCGCGCCGAAGGGTCGCCACCGACGCCTCCGACAGACCGAGGTAGCGGATCTTTCCCTCCTCCGCCAGACGCCCCATGGCGCCCACCGTGTCCTCGATGGGGACGCTCCGGTCTACGCGATGCTGGTAGTAGAGGTCGATATGCTCGCGCTGGAGTCGCTTGAGAGACGCCTCACACGCTTCGCGCACGTATTCCGGCCGCCCGTTGACGCCCAGCCATTCGCCCGTCGGCGAGCGCATGTTGCCGAACTTCGTGGCCACCACGACCTGATCGTGGCGCCCCTTCAGGGCGTTCCCGACCAGGACTTCGTTCGTGTGCGGCCCGTAGGCGTCGGACGTATCGAGCAGCGTCACGCCGATCTCGAGCGCGCGATGAATTGTGGAGATCGCTTCAATCTCGTTCCGCTCGCCGTAGAAATCAGACATTCCCATGCAGCCGAGTCCGACGGCCGACACGACGGGTCCCACTGTTCCGAGTACTCTCCGTTCCACTGCGTCCTCCATACGCGGGGGCGGCCCGCGACGAGCGTGATGTCTCCTGGTCGGGTTGTCGAGCAAGTCCGTTGTGTGGCGCATGGCCCGTGGCCGCTGTTCCTCTGACCCTCGAACGCCTCGGCACGGGGATTTCGAGTGGGTTTCGCCGCGCGCGCGATCGATGCGCCTCGTGTCACGATAGAGGCGGAGCAGGCCACGAGGTAGCCCCGTCAGCGCTCCGCGAGCGGAGGAGTGTCGCGAAAGCTGCGCGTTCTGCCAAGCACGACGAACAGCGCGGCGAGCCCGAGGTACGCCACCGCCCAGTGGTACGGCAGACGCGATGACACCCTCCAGGGAAGGTAGATGTTCGCGGCCGGCATCACGGAATGAATGAACCCGAACAACGACAGCGTGGCGCAGGCGACGAGAATGGCCGCGGCGCGCACGATCTGACGGTCGATGAGGAACGCGAGCGCTCCGCCCCACAGGAGGGCGGTGAGAATGAACCCGTTGGCGAGCATGACCACGACCGCGCAGGTCTGAATGAAGTCCGGGTTGGTGATCCCGCTGGCGGCCATGGCCTGGGCCGGGTCGAGCGCCGCCGACATCAGTGCCCCATTGTGCACCTGCGAAAGGAAGATCGAGACGAGGTACGCGACCGATGGCATCACGGCCAGGGTGACGGCCGCGACATGCCGTCTCGGCGACGCCAGGTAGCTCTGGCCGGTGATCTCGAGCCCGATGAAGAACAGTACCGGGGCGAGCGCGGGTCGGGGCAGGGCACCCGCCAGGAACGCGATGTATCCGAAGATCCCGCCAAGACCGATCACGAGACCGGTCGCGAGGGTATACGCGGCACGGCCGCCCATATCCTTGTAGGCCGGGTGTCCGATGTATGGCGTGGTCTGACTGACGCCGCCGCACACCCCCGCCAGCAGCGTGGCCACCGCCTCGGTGAGGAGGATGTCGCGGGTGCGATAGTCGTCTCCGGCCACGCGGGCGCTTTCCGTGACGTCGATGCCGCCGACGATGGTCAGTACCGCGAACGGCAGCGCCAGCGGCAGATACTGCGTCACCGCGATACGGAATCCCGACAGAAAGCCCAGCGTGGGTGTGGGAAACGCGAGCGGGAAAGTTGCCGCCGGGATCGAGACCGGGTGCGTGGACAGGCCGGCCGCGCCCATGGCGTAGTAGAGCAGGGCGCCCGTCACCACCGCCGCCAGCACCTGCGGGGCGCGAAACGGCAGCCTGATCTTCGCCACCAGCGCGTAGAGAATGATGCCTAACGAGATCATCCCCACCACCGGCTCGCTGTAGATCTCGGTCAGTTGCAGCGTGCCCAGCAGCGCGATCCCCACCCCGCCGATGGAACCGAGCAGACCGGCGCGGGGGATCCAGCGTCGCAGACGGTCGCCGACGAACGCCATGACGAGCTTGAACAGGCCGATCACCACCATCGTCGCCATGCCCACCTGCCAGGCGAGCACCGCCGCGTCCGGTTCTGCCATCCGGCTCTTCGCGGCAACGAACGCCGGGCCGAGCACGGCGAATGCCATGCCGATCGTGGACGGCGTGTCGGTACCGAGGGGCATCGCGGTGACATCGTCGCGGCCCGTGCGCCTGGCCAGCCGGAACGCCAGCCAGGTGTAGACCAGGTCGCCGAACATCACCCCCAGCGCGGTGCCCGGAAACATCCGCCGGTAGACCAGATCGGCGGGAAAGCCGAACCCCGCCACCAGAATCCCGGCGAGGATGGCCAGATTGACGATGTTGTCGAGGATGAGCCCGAAGAAGGCGTTGACATCGCCTAACGTGGCCCATCGATACACCGAGCGGGGTGGGGCGGAGGCGGTCATCGGCCGCGCAGCGACGCTCGAAGAGCTCTCGGTCCCGGCCTTCACATCGTCATGGCGTATCGGAGTTGTCGATGTCGCGCACGATCTTCCAGCTCCCGTCGGACTGCCGCTTCCACTGCCGGTGCACAGGCCCAGGCGACCACGACCATCGGGAGGGCGGCGGACAGTGCCTTCGTTCCCATGGTGGAACACTCGCGTGACGTGAAGAGAGGACATCGGTGCCGGCTAGCGATCGGCGCGGCGCCCAATGGGAGGGGCCGCGCCGTCACCGACCGGAGGGAGCCAGCGTGCAGAGACGCTATGCGCCTTCGCGCACCTCGACGACTTCGTCGGGAATCAGTCCGTGGGCCTCCCGATGCACGGCGATTGCCGACTCCTTGTCCGGGGCTTCGGACAGGCAGAAAACGTCGCCGGTCGTCTCGTTGAACCAGTACTTGAGATACTTCACCCGGTACTTGTCCTGCACCGACAGGTCCTTCTTGTGCGCCCCCGCGACCGCGTCGGCCGTGAGTCCCGGCACATGCTTGTGCACATCCATGAACAATGGCATCCGTGTTTCCTCCTTGCGATGAATCCGGACCTCCTGCACCCCGCGATGCGGCACCCCGCGCCCGGCAAACATCCCTCCCGCCCGCGATCTCCCGAGTGAACGCACCGGCAGTCCGCGCGGCGAGCGCCACCGTAACGCCCGCGTGTGGTGCCCGTGAACGCGTCGTGCGACTCGTCGCCTAGAGATGATGGGGGTGTGGTGGAACCGCAAGACTGGACAGGAGCCGGGAGCGTCCCGGCAGCGGGACCTGCACCGGCCAGCAGCAGCGGCGGCGCCAATGGCGATGCCAGTCTGTGCCCGCTGAAAGCTGAAAGCGGTGGCTGATGGCTGAAAGCTGATTTCTACCTAACGCGGCCCTTCGCTCGGTCCCGGGGCTGGCTGGTCGAAGATGTCGCGCATGACCGATTCGAGCGCCGTACGGAGCTCGTCGGCGGTGGCCCCCAGATGAAAACCCGCTACCGCAACGGGACGAAGGAGGCCGGCGAGCGTCTGCGGCCGCTGCGAGTCGGGCATGGCGGGAGGTCGCTGTCGGGCGACCCGTGTGCCTCGCGCGCCTTCGGTCACCACCACCCGCAACCGCTCGAGTTCTCCGTACGCCCGTGCCACCGTCCCCGGCGCGATGTCCAGATCGTCGGCCAGCCGGCGCACGGTCGGCAATCGATCGCCAGCGCTCAGGGTGCCCGTCGCCACCCCTTCCTGGATCTGCGCCACGATCTGCTCGTAAATGGAACGCTCCGAGCTGTCGTCCACCTGAATGCGGAACTGGACGGGAACGTCACCATTCAACGCGGACCGCACGCGATCCGCCGTCACGCCAAGGGCGTTCAACACCTGGGCGGCGACTCCCTTCTCTTCGTCGAGCAGTCCAAGCAACAGGTGCTCGCAGCCGACATAGTTGTCGTTGCGTTCGCGAGCCGCCGACATCGCCAGCTCGAGGACCTTCTTTGCGCGGGACGTATAGGGGAGATCAGGGCCGGTGGTCCTCCCTCGTCCCGGCTCCACGGTCGCCAGCACCTGTCGGCGGATGGCGTCCCACGTTGCCCCCATCCCGGCGAGCAGCCTGGTCGTCTCACCGGTTTCGTCGCGACTCAGTCCCAGCAGGAGATGTTCGGTGCCGACGTACTCATGGCCCAGGCCCTTTGCTTCGGCCCGGGCTTGGACCAGGGCAACGCGAACGCCCTCGGTGAAGTTGTACGCGTTGACGCTGCCCATTCGACGTCTCCCCCAGCTGTAGCGCAGCACGATTGCCTCCGGCCAGGAGCATTCACGGCAGTGGCTTGCGGCTTGTATCAGTCTGGCTGAACAATGGGTGGGAGGCAATCTTGTGTCAAGGTCGATGGAACAATCTTCTCGAGGGTCTCGGCATCTCGCGGACGCGCGTGTGAACGCGGGATCGCAGGGATGCCGGGCGGGCGACAGGCACCGATCGTCGCGGTCGACGTGGCGACGACGGACGACACGCCCGATCGTTGCGGTCGACGACGGACGGACCGCCGAGCGGGTGGTCGGTCCGCCTACTTCTTCTTGCGACGCGCCCGGGGCTTCTTCTTCGCCGGTTCCTCGTTAGGCTCGAGCTGGAGGTTGATGCTGCTGATCTCGTCCTTGAAATGATCGGCCAGCCGGCCGATGAACGCCGACAGCAGTTGCCATTCCTTCGACGGCGGACGGCACCGCACCGTGACCAGCAGCGGACCGGGGGTCTGTTCCAGCCGCAGTTCGCCGGGATAGCGCTTGTGCCGGAGCCGCACCCCGCCGCGTACCTGCGTCACCTCGAACGAGCGGATGCGTCCCTCGGCGATCGCCGAGCGGAGCTCCGTCTGGAGATTGGGACCGTGACGACCGACGATCTGCACGTGGACCATGACGCCCTCCGGAAGGTCGACGATGCCGCTGCCGCGAAGACGCTGCACGCGCACGTCCGGCGCGCGATTACAACGTTAGGCGTCCGGCGTCCCGCGCGCCATGCCCGATTTGCGCGAACCCGGGCGCGCCCGCGAATCAGCCGGCGTTCGCCGGCTCCGGCGCCGGCCGCCGCATCACGAATCCCATCGGCGCCAGCTCGCAGCCCAGACGCTGGAAAAACCCCACGCTGTCGCTGGTGGCGCCGATCGTCAACGCGCCGCCCGGCGCCAGCGCCAGCGCCCGATTCATCAGCTCCCGCCCGATGCCGCGTCCCCGATATGCCGGATCGACCAGCACCTCGGGAACGAACGTGAACAGATAGCCGTCGCTGAGCATGCGAAGGACGCCAACCAGCCGCGTGCCATCCCACGCGCCGATGTTGCGCGTCCGTCGGATCGCGGCTGCCGTGGGCAGCACGTCATAACGATGCGGCCAGACCCGCGCCGCGAGGGCGATGAAGTCGCTGGCTGCGAGGCCATCCGTATCGTATCGGATCCCCCTCCCCTCGGCCGCCGCGGCGCGGGCATCGCCGCCATCGCTCGACGGCATCGCCGCCGCCGGCGCCACTCCGCCGTCCGCCAGCCGCAGGCCAGCGTCGCCGGCCGCGACGCCCGCCAGGCGCAGGCCAGCGTCGCCGGCCGCGACGCCCGCCAGGCGCTCGGCGACCTCCTTCCGGCGGCGCCTACGCAGGTGAAAGCGCTCCCACGACATCCCCGCGATGTAGCCCGCGCCAATGCCGATCACACCGCCCAGCAGTCCCCACCACAACATCATCTTCGCGAAATCGTAGACCGCACGCGCGAAGTTGCCGTGACGGAAATTGACGTTGAGGATCTGCCACCGCAGTGCCACCGCGGCCATCAGCCCGATGGCGAATCCGATGAACGCGGCCGCGTCGGTGATCCGGCTGCGCCGGATCACGTAGTAGTCAGACAGGGTCCTCTCCTCGTGTCCGCGCCCACTCACCGCTCATTGATCGTCCGGGGAGCCCGGCAGCAGGGGTTCGAGATCGGGCGTGGTGGCGCCATGCTCCGTGCACAGCGCGAACTTCGTTTCCCCGGCGTGGTACATGCACACTCCGGCGTGCTCGCCTCGCTTGTTGAGGATGAAGAAGCGGATGTTGAAGTTCGGATTTCCTTTTGCGTTGAGCAGGCGCGCTTCGATCGTGTTGGCCTTGATCCGTTTCAACGCGTCCATACCGGCGTCCTTCGGCGACATTCCCCGTCGCATGGTCTCGACGATAAGATACGAGCTGAGGTTGTAGAGATTCGCCTCGCCGCGTCCGGTGGAACCGGCGGCGCCCACGTCGTTGTCCACGTACAGGCCCGCGCCCAGGATGGGCGAGTCTCCCACCCGGCCGGGAATCTTCCAGGCCAGTCCGCTGGTGGTGGTCGTGCCGCAGATGTCGCCGGCGGGACTGATGCCGTTGCAGTTGATGGTCCCCCAGAAGCTTCCCTCGCGAATCAGTCCGTCGCGCACCATCGATCGGCCGGCGGCGAGCGCCCGCTCCTCCCACGCCGCATCGCGAACACCGGACGCAGGCGGACCTGGCCGCCCGGCGGACGGCCGGGGGGGCTTGCGGCCGGGACCATTGGGGTCGAGCCAGTGCTCGGGGTCGATGCGGCGGCGCCACTCCAGCCAGAGCTGTCGTGATCGCGCGGTGTTGAGGTCCGCCTCGATCGTGAACCCCATGTCACGCGCGAAATCCTGCGCGCCCCGGCCCACCAGCAGGTGGTGGTCGGTCATGTCCATGACTGCCTGGGCGACCAGCGAGGGCGTCCGCACCCCTTCGATCGCCGCCACCGCCCCCGCCCGCCGCCGGGGCCCGTGCATGCACGACGCATCCAGCTGAACCACGCCGTCGGCGTTAGGCAGCGCGCCGTAGCCGATGCCGGTCTCCTCGGGGTCGAGCTCCGGAATGTTGACGCCGGCGATCAGCGCGTCGAGCACATCCTTGCCTGCGGTGATAAGGCGGAAAGCGCGCTCGACGGCGTTCTCGGGACCGCCGTTCCGGAACTCGAAGCCGCTGTAGTCGGACACGACCACCGGCGACACGGCACGACGGAGGAACAGCGCAGGGGCGTCGAGGGACGCGTCGGTGGAGGAGGGGTCGCGCGTGAGGCGTCGGAGCGCGTCACCCGGCGACCCGGCCGCGCCGGCAGCGAGCCCGGCCGCGGCAACCCGGACGAAATCGCGGCGATCTGGCATGGGAACGAAGTGGCGGTGAGTCCGGCGCGCGAGCGCACCTGGTGCACTGGCAGGCCGGAGCGAACGAACGGCGTACGCTTCCGCTCAATGTACGACGAAAGGATGGACGCCGCTGCGTCGGAGGCTGCCCGGCCGGGGCCGCCCGCAGCATGTCATCCGCCGGATGGCGGCGCCGACGTATCGGCGGCCCGATGCAGCCGCCTGACGGCAAGGCGTCGCTGGATGCGGGCCGGCACCCACCGTCCCGGTCGTTGGCCGGGAGCCGGTGCGCGATGTAGGCTAGTGCTGTTTCCTGACCCTCTTCCGTCCCACCGCCATGCCGAAATATCCCGCCCTCGCCCCACTCACGATGTCGGTTCCCGCCGCGGACGGTCTCGTGCTCCGTGGCGCGCTCACCTATCCGCACGGCCTCACCGGTGCGCGGTATCCCCTGGCCGTGCTCGCCCACCAGTATCCCTCGGCGCGCGAGAGCTACGTGCCGCTGGCCACAGACCTTCATGCGTTAGGCGTGGCGACGCTGTCGTTCGACCTGCGCGGCCACGGCGACTCCATCTGGACGCCGACCGGCGTGCGGGTGGTCGACACGCCGGCCCTGCCCACCAGGGAAGCCTTCGCCACCGCGTTCATGGCGAGCTTCGCCAAAGCCGGGTTCGCGCACATCTCCGACGACATCGTGCGCGTTTCCGCCTGGGGGATGACCCAGAACTACGTGGACCATGACCGGGTGCTGCTGGTGGGATCGAGCGTGGGCGGTACCGGCGCCCTGCTGGCTGCTCCGAATATCGGGAACGGGCTGCGGGGCGTGCTGACCTTCTGTGCGGCCGGCGCGCCGGCGCACGGATCCGACGCCGCCCAGCGCATCCGGCGCAACTGCGAGCGCCTCACCGTGCCCATCCTGCTGACGTCGTCGGAGAATGATCCGTTCGATGGTGCGGCCAACGCGCGGGCGTGGAGCGACAAGCTCTCGCACGCCCAGGCCACCATCGTGATGGGCGCGGATCACGGCATGGCCATCTACTACGCCGTCCGCAAGGAGGTTCAGGGCTTCGCGGCCCGCGCGCTGGGCATCAAGCGGGCCCGCGCGAAGTAGCCGCCGTCGTCCGGGCGCTACCGCCGACAGGGCCGGGCATACGCGCTGTCCCACACCGCCAGCGCGGGTTTCGGCTGCAGGTCGATGTTCACCAGCCCCAGTTTGCGCGAACAGCGCCTGATCGGTGCGCTGTGTGCGCACCCGGTGCGGGCCCGGACAATGACGAGTCGCATCAGCTGATGCTCCGGGTCTCTCGGTGACGGGTGGACCGTCCCTTCCCTGGCGACATACCCGCGAGCGAGTTTCCCTCGAGCACTTTTCCGGAGTGGGGCGTCGCCATGCATCCTGGAAACAGCAAGTGGCAGCGGGCCGGGACCATCGATCCGGGCGCAGACATCGGCCACGTGCACCTCAAGGTGGCTGACCTCGACCGCGCACTCGACTTCTACTGCGGTGTGCTGGGCTTCGAGTTGATGCAGTACTACGGCGATTCGGCGGCGTTCGTCTCGGCCGGCGCGTACCATCACCACATTGGTCTCAACACCTGGCAGAGCAAGGGTGGATCCCCGCCGCCGCGCGGCGCGACGGGTCTGTATCATGTGGCGATCCGGTACCCCACCAGAGCGGCGCTGGCGCAGGCGTTGCGGCGGCTGAGGGAGGCCGGAGTGCGGCTGCACGGCGCCAGCGACCACGGCGTCAGCGAGGCGCTCTACCTGGCCGATCCCGACGGGAACGGGCTCGAGCTGTACCGGGACCGGCCGCGCGAGGAGTGGCCGCGTGCAGGCGACGGCGAGCTCGCGATGGTCAGTGAGCCACTGGACCTGGACGCCCTGCTCGCGGAGGCCGGCGCCTCGTGATGGGCGCGGCGGGCGCCACCATGGCCGTCGTTCCCTGGTATCGCACCATCACGCGGGCGCAGTGGCGCGCCCTGATCGCGGCCAAACTCGGGTGGATGCTCGACTCGATGGACTTCATGCTGTACGTGATGGCCGTCGGGCGGCTCAAGAGCTACTTCGGATTCGACGACGCCACGGCCGGATTGCTCGGCACCGTGACCCTGCTCACCTCGGCGGTGGGGGGGATTCTGTTCGGGCTGGTGGCGGACCGGATCGGGCGGGCACGGGCGCTGATCGTAACCATCCTGATCTTCTCGGTGTGCTCGTTAGGTGCGGCGACGTCCCAGGCGGTCTGGCAACTGTTGGTGTGGCGGACGGTCCTGGGGATCGGGATGGGCGGGGAATGGGCCTCGGGGGCGGTGCTGGTGAGCGAGACCTGGCCGGCCGAGCATCGCACCAAGGCGGTGAGCATCATGCAGTCAGGGTGGGCGCTGGGGTACATCCTCGCCGCCCTGATCGCCGCCCTGGTCCTGGACATCCTCCCGTTAGGCGAAGCGGCCTGGCGGTGGCTGTTCGTGGCCGGTGTGCTGCCGGCGCTGTTCACGCTCTGGATCCGTCGCAAGGTCGCCGAACCGGACGCCTGGGTGCAGCGGCAGACCGGCAGCCGCGGGTCCGGCCGCCCGTTCGCGACTCTGTTCGGACCGGCATTCCGCCGCCGGACGGTGCTCGCCACCCTGCTCTCGGCGTTCGTGCAGTTCGCGAACTGGGGATTGTTCTTCTGGCTTCCGGGGTTTCTGGCCAGGCCGGTGGAGCAGGGCGGGGCCGGGATGTCGATCATCCGCTCCACCGGCTGGATCATTCCGGTGCAGATCGGCGCCTACATCGGTTACAACTCGTTCGGCTTCCTTTCCGACCGGCTGGGACGCCGTCGCACGTTCGTGGGGTATCTGATCATCGCCGCGATCCTGGTGCCGCTCTATGGCCAGATGGCGCGGAGCCCGCTGGTGCTGATGGCCCTCGGCCCGCTGCTCGGCTTCGTGGGGTACGGCTACTTCAGCATGTTCGGGTCGTTCCTGGCCGAGCTCTTCCCGACCGCGGTGCGCGCCACCGGCCAGGGCCTCACCTACAACCTCGGACGCGGGCTGGGCGCGCTGGCGCCCTACACCATCGGCTACGTGGCCACGCTGCCTAACGTGGGTATCGGATCGGCGCTCGGGCTGACCTCGGCCTTCTTTCTGGCCGGCGCCCTGCTGAGTCTGGCCTTTCCGGACCGGAGCCGGCAGCCTCTCGATGCCTGACCGCGCAATGGGCAGGAGATCGCGATGAGCCCCCGAGTCGTGCGGCACGACACGGGGAGGGCGATCGGGGGCGCCGCGCTGCTCCTGTGCGTGCAGGCGGCAGGGGCCCAACGGAGCCCGCCGCCGCGGCCAACACCCCTGCCGCCGGCGCCGCGTGTCGCCCCACTCACCACGTACCTCGATCAGGAGTTCCTCGGCGGGCTGCGCTATCGGATGGTCGGGCCGGTACGTGGAGGTCGCGTCACCGCGGTCACCGGCGTTCCGCAGGAACCGCTCACCTTCTATTTGGGCTCGACCGGAGGCGGCGTCTGGAAGACGACCGATGCCGGCCAGACGTGGATGAACATCAGCGATGGTTTCTTCGCGGTGGGCTCGATCGGCGCGATCGACGTCGCGAATTCCGATCCCAACGTCATCTACGTCGGAACCGGTTCCGATGCGCTGCGCTCGAACGTGTCGATCGGGAAGGGCGTGTACCGCTCCACCAATGGCGGCCGCACCTGGCAGATGGTCGGTCTCGACCGCACCGGGAACATCGGCGCGGTGGCGATTCACCCCGGAACGCCACGCATCGTCTACGTCGCCGCAATCGGCAATCCGTTCGCGCCCGGTCCGGAGCGCGGCGTCTATCGGACCACCAACAGCGGCGACACCTGGGAGCGGGTGCTGTACCTGTCCGACAGCACGGGCGCCGCGGACGTGGCGTTGCAGCCCGGCAATTCGCGGGTCGTGTACGCGTCCATGTGGCGCGCCGAGCGCAAGCCGTGGACGATCATCTCCGGGGCGCGCGAAGGGGGCGTCTACAAGAGCGCCGACGGCGGCACGACGTGGCGGAAGCTGACCAACGGGCTGCCCGATGGCCTGGTCGGGAAGAGCAACATCGGCGTCACGCCGGCCGATTCGGACATCGTCTACGTCCTCATGGAAGCGAGGCCCGGCGGCGGGCTGTATCGATCGGACGACGCCGGTGAGTCGTTTCACCTGGTGAGCACCTACCCCCCGCTGCTCTCACGCCCGTTCTACTACACCGACCTCACCGTCGATCCGCAGGACCCCGACATCGTCTGGGTGGGCACGGAGGACCTGTATCGCAGCGCCGACGGCGGCCATACGTGGCGGGTGCAGCAGAATCCGCACGGCGACAACCACGAGCTGTGGATCAATCCCAACGCCACCGACATCATGATCCAGGCGAACGACGGTGGCGCCACGGTGACGCTCAATGGCGGGAAGACCTGGTCCAGCCTCTACAACCAGCCAACCGCCGAGATCTATCAGGTGGCGGCCGACAACCGGTTCCCCTACCGGTTGTACGGCGCGCAGCAGGACAACACCACGCTGATCGTCCCGAGTCTGCCCCTCTCGTCAGGCAGCGCCGACAGCCCGGTGCCGGAATGGCGGGTGGGCCCGGGGTGCGAAACCGGGCCCATCCTGCCGCATCCGGTCGATCCCGACACGGTCTATGGCTCGTGCAAGGGTCAGTTCTCCCGCATGAACCTGAAGACCGGTCAGGAGAAGCAATACTGGGTTGGAGCGCAGTCGCTGTACGGCAACACCGGCGCGGAGCTGATCTACCGGTTTCAGCGGGTCGCGCCGATGGAGATCTCTCCGCACGATCCGCGGGTGATCTACTACGGATCGCAGTACGTCCACCGGACGCGCGACGAAGGCGTGACCTGGGAGCGCATTTCGCCGGACCTGACCTGGAATCCGCCGGAGCGACAGCACCGCCCCAGCGGCGAACCCATCACGATCGACGTCACCGGTGAGGAGACCTACAGCGCGCTGTACGCCATCCGCGAATCGCCGCGGGAGGCCGGCGTGATCTGGACCGGCGCGAACGATGGCCCGTTCTACGTGACGCGAGACGATGGCAGGCACTGGACGAACGTCACCCCCGCCGGGCAGCCTCCCGGCTGCCGGGTGCAGAACATCGAGCCGTCGCCGACCAGCCGGGGATCCGCGTACTACGCGGTGACCTGCTACTTGTCAGGCGACTTCCGCCCGTGGCTGTGGCGCACCGATGACTACGGTGCACACTGGACGCTGCTCACCGATGGCACCAACGGCATTCCGCGCGACGAGCCGACGCGCGTGGTGCGCGAGGATCCCGACCGGGAGGGCCTGCTGTATGCGGGCACCGAGTTCGGTCTCTACGTCTCCTACGACGCCGGGAAGACGTGGCGCCCGCTCCAGCTCAACCTGCCACACACGCCGGTCACCGACCTCCGGGTCTTCCGCCAGGACCTCCTGGTTTCCACCCAGGGCCGTGCGTTCTGGATTCTCGACAACCTGACGCCGCTGCACCAACTGAGTGATGCCATCGCGACCGGATGGGCCCACCTGTTTGTGCCGCGTCCGGCGTACCGGCTGCGTTACCAGGGAGGCGGAGGCGGCGCGGAATCGCTATGGAGTGCCGATCCCCGATATCCGCCGCCGGGAGCCGCAATCGATTTCTGGCTGTCTCCTGACGCGTCGCGTGACCCGGTGACGATCGAGATTCTCGACTCCCTCGGGACCGTGGTGCGGCGGTTCGACGCGGTCGACCAGCCCGCGCACGTCCGCGTTACCGACGCGTCCGCGTTGGACGCGTCGGACCGCCTGACGCGGCAGGCCGGCGTGAACCGCTTCGTGTGGGATCTGGCATTGCCGGGACCGCATGCGGCGCGCGGATCGCGTGCCATGCGTGGCCCGCTGGTGGTCCCCGGCAGCTATCGGGTCCGTTTCACGGCTGGGAGCTATCGCGCCGAACGGCCGCTCACCGTGCGGATGGATCCGCGAGTGGCCGCCGACGGTGTGTCGCTGGCCGATCTGCGCGGGCAACTGGAGCACAACCTGCGCGTGCGCGATCTCGTGAGCGAGGTGAACGATCTGGTGGACCGGGCGGATGCGGCGCGCACGCGGCTGGCTGATGCCGCGGGCGCGGCGGCCGACACGCTGGGGAAACTGAACGCGCTGCGGGCCACGCTCGTCAGCTCCGGGGTGCGCTACTCGGAGCCGATGCTGCAGGCGCAGATCACGTATCTCTACGGCATGACGACGACCGCGGACCAGAAGATCGGGCGGGATGCAATAGAGCGCTATCGCACGCTTCGCGCCGAGTTGGACGAGCGTGAGCGGGAGGGGCGGGCGCTGGGCGTTGGGGGTGTGGGGGCAGAGGCCGGAAGAAGGCCAAAGGCCAAAGGTCAAAGGCCATAGGCCATAGGCCATAGGCCAAAGGTCATAGTCGGGAGGCTGTGGGGCCTGTTTCGGGTTGACGCGCTTTGTGACGAAAAGTACTTGACATTGCACTGTCCGTCAGGCAGGTTGTCCCGGTGACCGTGGTCCCGTCTCCCGACGACACGCCGTCGGCTCCGCCCGCGCTCCATGAGCGGGCAATAGCCAATCTGCGCTTCATCCGCGAAACGATGGAGCGCGCCGGTTCGTTCACGGCGATCTCGGGAGCGGGAGTGATCGTGGGCGGCGGGATCGCCGTCCTCGCTGGGGTGGTCGCAGCGCAGCAGGCGACGTCGGCGCGATGGATCGCCGTCTGGGTGGGGGCAGCGGCCGTGGCCCTGGCGGTGAATGTCGGCTTTACCGTGCGGAAGGCCCGCTCGCTGGGGCCGCCCCTGATGTCGGGACCCGGTCGCAAGGCGTTGCTGGCCTTTACGCCGGCGGTGCTGGCAGGTGTGCTGCTCACCGTGGCGGTCGTACGCGCCGGGGCCGAGGAGCTGCTGGCGGGGATGTGGCTGGTGCTGTACGGCGCCGGAGTAACCGCGGGCGGCGCGTTCTCCGTCTCCATCATCCCCGTGCTGGGGATTCTGTTCATGGCACTGGGCGTGGTGGCGCTGGCGTCGCCGCCCGAGTTGGCCAACTGGTTCATGCTCGCCGGTTTCGGCGGGCTGCACCTCGCGTTCGGTATTGCAATTGCCCGGAGGTACGGTGGCTAAGCGCAGCGCACTGGCGGATGATCGCCGGCGGAATCGGGGCACGGACCACGAGCACGGCGATGGCGCCGGGGCGAGCCCGCGCGGCATGCGCGCAAAGGCCGCCGACGCGACGCCGGCCGCCCTCGATCGTCTCATTCACGAACGGATGCGGCTGGGCATCGTCAGCGCGCTGGCGGTGAACGACTCGCTCGCCTTCAACGAGCTGAAGGAGCTCATGAAGACCACCGACGGCAACCTCAGTGTCCATGCGCGGAAGCTCGAGGATGCCGGATACGTCACCTGCACCAAGACCTTCGAGGGGCGGGTGCCGAAAACCGTCTACGCGTTGACGGCAGCGGGGCGCCGGGCGCTGGAGCGCTATCTCGATCATATGGAAGCGATCATTCGGGTGACACGGGAGCGGTGAGGGTGGACTTCGGGAATGGTGTGGCGGTTCGACCCGCGCGCCTGACGACGAATCGGCCGCACCACGTCGCCATCATCATGGATGGCAACGGGCGATGGGCCACGGCGCGCGGCAAGTCGCGTACGGCGGGTCACCTCGCGGGCGCCAAAGCGGTGCGTCGCGTGGTCGAGCACGCCCGACGCCTCGAGCTCGAGTTCCTGACGCTCTACGCGTTCTCGTCGGACAACTGGTCGCGGCCCCCGGAAGAGGTCGGAGCCCTGATGTCGCTGTTCCGGCGCTATCTGGCGGCCGAAGTGCCACGCTGCGTGGAGCATGGCATTCGCCTGACCATCATCGGACGCCGGGATCGGCTGACGCCGCAGCTGCGGCGCGCGATCGCGGCTGCCGAGCGCGCCACGCGGGCTGGCAGTGACCTGCGACTCCGGATCGCCATCGATTACTCCTCCCGCGATCTGATTGTGCGAGCGGCCGCCCGGGTGCCACAGGGTGAACCGGTGTCGCGCGAGGACTTCGCGCGCGCTCTACGGGACGTGGAGCACGACGCCAGCCGGGTTCCCGATGTCGATCTCCTGGTACGCACCGGCGGCGAACAGCGCCTGAGCGACTTCCTGCTCTGGGAGTGTGCGTATGCCGAGCTCGTATTCTCCCGTCACATGTGGCCGGAATTCGCGGAGAGCGATCTCGACGCCGCCCTGCAGGAGTTCATGTCGCGCGAGCGCCGGTTCGGCGCGGTGCGGCAGGCGGGCTGAAGTCCCAGCGCTACCAGCTATCAGCTCTCAACTATCAGCTATCAACTATCAGCTGGACCGCTGAAAGCTGACCGCTGAGTGCCGCCGTCATGGTATCGTCTGCCTCAGCACGTCTTCGCGCCGCGATGCGCGGAATGCGCGCAGGCGATCCAACACGTCAGACCGCGACGTCGCGAGGATCTGGGCTGCAAGGATCGCGGCGTTGATTGCGCCGGCCTTCCCGATGGCGAGCGTGCCCACCGGCACGCCGGCCGGCATCTGGACGGTTGAGAGCAGCGAATCCATCCCATTGAGGTGCTGCGACGGCATCGGGATCCCCAGGACTGGAAGCAACGTCTTGGAGGCCATGACTCCGGCGAGGTGCGCGGCGCCGCCGGCAGCGGCAATGATGACCATGAGTCCGCGCGAGGCCGCGTCGGCCGCGTAGGCCGCCGCCTCGTCGGGTGTGCGATGGGCGGAGAGCACGCGGGCCTCGAAGGGGACGCCGAGCTCGTCGAGCGTCTTGCCGCAGTGCTGCATGATCTCGTAGTCGCTCTTGCTCCCCATCAGCACGCCGACGAGGGCGTGGGAATTCCTGGCGGGGGCGGGGGCGGGGGCGGGTGCGCGTTCGGTCATCGGTTCGTTACAGGTGTGGTGAGGGTGGCAACGAATGAATCGAAGGGAAACGTAGGGTGAGAAGGCCAAAGGCCAAAGGCCAAAGGCCAGAGGTCAAAGGCCAAAGGCCAAAGGCCAAAGGCCAGAGGCCAAAGGCCAAAGGCCAAAGGCCAAAGGCCAAAGACAGGTCAGGATCGGGGCGTCGCTCTCCTTCGACTGCAACGAGCGGTACCTTCCGCGCCATGGGGCCAGGGCTCGCAATTCTCATGATCGCCGGCGGGCTGGCGTTGCTGGCCGGTGGCGGCGAGGTCCTGATCCGCGGCGCGGTGTCGCTGGCCCGGCTGGCGGGGCTCACGACAGCGGTCATCGGGCTCACCGTCGTGGCGTTCGGCACGTCGCTCCCGGAGTTGACCGTCTCCCTGCTGGCGGCGGCACGGCACCAGCCGGACATCGCGGTCGGCAACGTCATCGGCTCGAACATCTTCAACATCGCCCTCACGCTGGGCATCGCCTCGCTCGTCAGGCCGATGGAGGTGCACGGCACGGCGGTGAAAGTCGACTGGCCGGTGATGCTGGTGGTGACGGCAGCCGGCGTGATCGTCATGCGCGATCTGGTGATCGATCGGGTCGAAGGCGGCTTTCTTATGCTCGGCCTGATCGCGTTCACGTCGTTTTCCGTGTGGCTGGCGCGCCGCGAGGTAAAAGACGCCGAAGCGCAGGAACTGGAGGCGGAGGTCGCGATGCTGACGCCTCCGCGGGAATGGCGTGCCCTGGGCGTCTCCCTCGCGCTGGTGGTGGGCGGCATTGCGGCACTCGTGCTGGGGGCGCGACTGCTCGTGGAAGGGTCGGTGGTGGTGGCGCAGCTGGCCGGCGTGAGCGAGCGCGTGATCGGCCTGACGATCGTGGCCGCCGGCACCAGCCTGCCCGAGCTGGCGGCGTCGATCACCGCGGCGCGTCGCGGGCACTCCGACATCGCGATCGCCAACCTGCTTGGCTCGAACGTCTTCAATATCCTGGGCATTCTGGGAGTCACCGCAGCGATCCTCCCGATCCAGGTGTCGCCCGAGATCATGCGCACCGACGTCTGGTGGATGCTCGGGACGGCGCTCGCGCTGTTCCCGCTTATGCGAACCGGGCGTCGCATCTCCCGGCTCGAGGGCGGACTGATGGTGACCGTGTACGTCGTGTACCTGGCGTTACTGATCTGAACGGCAGCGATCAGCCATCAGCGATCTCTGGCTGACCGCCGGGACCTGATCGCGGTGTTTTCGCCGCAAGTCCAAGAAGTCAGGGTTTCCCCGATGCCCGGGTGCGCGGTTGCCCTATGGCTGGCTCATTGCGGCGCCCCGATCCTTCGCGGCACGGAGGTAGAGAGGCCTGCCCGCACACTGACGGCGGTGCTCCCGCCGCCCGTCTGCCGCAACAACCAGAGCGACCGGAGGGCGCACGGATGTACTACCCAACGTCCCATCCCTGGGTCGAAAGCGAGACGCTCGGGGAGAACCTGAAATCACGGGGCATTTCGCGGCGCGACTTTGTCGAGTTCTGTGGACAGATGGTCGCAGTGCTCGGCCTGAGCAACAGCCTGCTGCCGAAGGTCGCGCAAACCCTCGAGTCGATCAAACGCCCGAGCGTGATCTGGCTCCAGCTCCAGGAATGCACCGGATGCGTCGAGAGCGTCCTGCGCACATCCGACCCGACGATTGGAGACCTGCTGCTCGACATCGTCTCGCTCGACTACCAGCACACGCTGATGGCAGGCGCGGGCGCGGCGGTGGAGAAGGCGCTGGCCGATTCGATGGCGGCGAACAAGGGGAAGTATATCCTGATCGTCACCGGCTCGGTGCCGCTCAACGACAACGGGATCTACCTGACCATCGGCGGTCGGACGGGCAAGGAGATTCTGGAAGAGGCGGCGAAGGATGCGGCGGCGGTGATCGCGGTCGGCGCCTGCGCACACTGGGGAAGCGTCCAGGCGGCGCGCCCGAATCCCACCGGGGCCGTTGGCGTCAACAAGATCGTGACCAACAAGCCGGTGCTGAACATCGCCGGCTGCCCCCCGATCGGCGACGTGGTGACGGCGACGGTGGTGCACTTCCTGACGTTCGGGCGGCTTCCGGAAATGGACAGCGAGGGGCGGCCCCTGTTCGCGTACGGGAAGCGGATCCACGATCAGTGCCCGCGCCGTGCGCACTTCGACGCCGGCCAGTACGTCGAGGTGTTCGACGACGAGGCGGCGCGAAAGGGATGGTGCCTCTACAAGGTAGGGTGCAAGGGACCGGCGACGTTCTCGCCGTGCCCGATCTTCCAGTGGAACTCACACACCAGCTGGCCGATCGGCGCGGGCCATCCGTGCCTCGGGTGCACCGAGCCGTACTTCTGGGACACCATGGCCCCGTTCTACGGGCGGCTGCCGAACGTGGCCGGCATCGGGATCGAGAACAAGATCGACACCGTCGGGGCGACGCTGGCGGTGGGCGCGGTGATCGGCGTGACGGCCCACGCAATCGCCACCGGCATCTATCAGATCCAGCATCGCAAGGCACAGGCAACCGCATCGGGCGGCGCGCCGCCGGCGGCCCCCACCAGGGAGGAATAGGTCATGGCCGCCACGAGAGTCGTCGTCGATCCGATCACCCGCATCGAGGGCCATCTGCGCATCGAAGCACAGGCGGAGAACGGCAAGATCACCAACGCCTGGTCCACCTCGACGCAGTTTCGCGGGATCGAGATCATCATGCAGGGGCGCGACCCGCGCGACGCGTGGGCCTACACCCAGCGCATCTGCGGCGTCTGCACGGTGGTGCACGCCATCGCGTCCTGCCGCGCCGTGGAGGACGCGCTCGGCATCACCGTGCCGCCGAACGCGAACCTGATCCGGAATCTGGTGCATGGCATGCAGTACGTGCAGGACCATGTCATTCACTTCTACCATCTCCACGCGCTCGACTGGGTGGATGTGCCGAGCGCGCTCAAGGCCGATCCGGCGGCGACCTCGCGGATCGCCGCCAGCATTTCCCCGTGGCCGAATAACTCGGCCACCTACTTCCGCGAAGTCCAGGACCGGGTGAAGAAGTTCGTCTCGTCGGGCCAGCTCGGCATCTTCACCAACGGGTACTGGGGTCATCCGGCGTACAAGCTCCCCCCGGAAGTGAACCTGCTGGCGGTGGCGCACTACCTTGAGGCGCTGGACTGGCAGCGCGACGTCATCCGCCTGCACACGATCTTCGGGGGCAAGAACCCGCACCCGAACTTCCTGGTTGGCGGAATGGCCTCGGCCATCAACCTCGAGGGCACCGCCACCATCAACGCCGCGCGGCTGACGGAAATCAGCGACATGATCGCGCGCGCCCAGCGCTTCGTGGAACAGGTGTACTGGCCCGACCTGCTGGCGATCGCCGGGTTCTACAAGGAGTGGGCGGCGATCGGGGGCGGGGTGAAGAACTATCTGGCGGTGGGGGCGTTTCCCGAAGGGGGCGTGAACGAGGTCGACAAGCTGTACCTGCCGCGCGGCATCATCATGAACCGCGACCTCAGCAAGGTGCTGCCGTACGACCAGGAAAAGGTGAAGGAGTACATCTTCAGTTCGTGGTACGAGTACACCCAGGGCGACCAGGCCTCGCTGCATCCCTACGAGGGCGAAACGAAGCCCAAGTACGACGGTCCGCCGACACCGTGGAAGTACCTGCAGGACGAGAAAAAGTACTCGTGGCTCAAGTCGCCGCGGTACGACGACCAGCCGATGGAGGTGGGACCGCTGGCCCGCATGCTGGTGGCCTACGCCTCCGGACACGCCGAGGCGAAGGCCGTGATCGGCGACGCGCTCGGCAAGCTGGGCGTGGGCCCGGCCGCGCTGTTCTCCACGTTAGGCAGGACGGCGGCGCGCGGCGTCGAAACGCTGCTGCTCGCGCGCCGGATGAGCACCTGGTACGATGCCCTGGTGACCCGGATCAAGAGCGGCGACGTCCAGACCTTCAGCAAGGACAAGTGGGACCCGTCCACCTGGCCGGCCAAGGCCCAGGGCTATGGGTACCTCGACGCGGCCCGCGGTGCGCTGGGACACTGGGTGCAGATCGAGAACGGCAAGATCTCCCGGTATCAGTGCGTGGTGCCGAGCACCTGGAACGCCGGTCCGCGTGACGCCAAGGGGCAGGTGGGTCCCTACGAGGCGGCGCTCACCGACAACCATCCGCTCCTGGATCCGAACCGGCCGCTGGAAATCCTGCGCACCATCCATTCCTTCGACCCGTGCATGGCGTGCGGCGTTCATGTCCTCGACGCCGAGGGACGCCTGATCACCGAGGTACGGGTACAATGACCGCTCCCACGGAAGGGCAGGCGCCGCACCATCACATTCCGCCAGTCCGCGTCGGCGTCTTCGACTTCATGCGTCGCATCCCGCCGCCCAGCGGGGAATACGAGTGGGTCTATCTCTGGGAGCGGCCCCTGCGCTTCATGCACTGGGTGGCTGCCCTCTGCATCGCAGTCCTCGCGGTGACCGGCCTCTACATCGGCAAGCCGTACTTCGTGACCTCGGGCGAGGCGAGCTCCCATTACCTGATGGGATATGTGCGCTTCACGCACTTCGCGGCGGCCGCGGTGCTGGTGATGACGGCGATCGTCCGATTCTACTGGATGTTCATGGGCAATCGCTTCGAGCGGTGGTCGGCGCTCTTCCCGGTGCGTTCGCGGGACCTTCGCAATCTGGTGAAGATGGTGAAGTTCTACGCCATGATTCAGCCGGATAAGGCCCCGCAATACCTCGGACACAATCCGCTGCAGCAGCTCAGCTACACCTTCGTGTACGGTGCAGCCGCGGTGTCGGCGATCAGCGGGTTCGCCCTCTACGGCCAGTCGAACCCCGGCGGCTTCATTTACTCGACGTTCAACTGGGTGAACATCCTCTTTGGCGGCGCGCAGATCGTCCGGTTCATCCACCACTCGTTTACCTGGATCTTCCTGATCTTCATTCCGATCCACATCTATCTTGCCATCCGGTCGGATCACCTGGAGCGCACCGGAACGATCTCGTCGATCATCAGCGGCGGCCGGTTCGTTCCGGTCGGCGAGGAATATGTCGATGGCCGTCCGTGAGGGGCCCCGCACCGTGGTGCTTGGCCTGGGCAACATGCTCATGGCCGACGACAGCGTCGGTCTGGCGGCGCTGGCGCGTCTGCAGGACGACTGGTTCATTCCCCCGGCGGTGGAGCTGGTGGACGGCGGCACCTGGGGGATGAACCTGCTGCCGGTGGTGGAGTCGGCGCAGCGCCTGCTGATTCTCGATGCGATCGACAGTGGCGCCGTACCCGGCACGCTGGCGCGGCTCGAGGGCGACAGCGTGCCGCGGTTTCTGGCCCAGAAGCTGTCGCCGCATCAGATCGACCTCCGGGAAGTGCTGGCGCTGGCGCAGCTGCGCGGCACGCTGCCTCCCGAGCTCATCGCGTTAGGCATCCAGCCGGCGCGGGTGGAGATGTCCACCGCGCTCAGCCCGGAGGTCGAAGCGCGCCTCGGCGAGTTGGTGAGCCAGGCCGCCGCCGCCCTGGTGGCGTGGGGGGTGTCGTGCTTTCCGCTGACGGAGCCGGCGCGTGCATGAGCTCAGCATTGCCGTCGAGGTGTGCCGGATGGCCGAGGAGCGTCTGGGCGAGGGCGCCGGCGCACCTGCGCGTCGTGGGCCTGGAGGTCGGCGACGACTGCGGACTGGAACCGGACAACCTGAGCTTCTGCCTGGACGCGCTGCTCACCCAGCCGCCGTTCGGCGCCGCGCGATGCGCCCTGGAGCGACGCGCGGGCGACGTGCTCCGGCTCGATTACCTCGAGGTGGACGATGGCAATCCGGACGATTGAGGTTCGCGAACGGGTGATGGCGAAGAACGACGAGCTGGCGTCGCAAGTCCGCCGCCGGCTCGAGGCACACGGGGTGACGGCCTTCAACCTCGTCTCGTCGCCCGGATCCGGAAAGACGACCCTGCTGGAGCGCACGCTCGACGCACTGGGGCACGAGCTGGGCATCGCCATCGTCACCGGTGACGTGCAGACCCAGAACGACGCCGAGCGGCTGGCCCGGCGCACCACCCGGCTGGTGCAGGCGGTGGTCACCGGCGGCGCCTGCCACCTGGACGCGCGCCAGGTTCTGGAGTCGCTCGACGCGATCGATCTGGCGGCCACGCAGCTGCTGTTCGTGGAAAACGTCGGCAACCTGGTCTGTCCGGCCAGCTGGGACCTCGGCGAGCTGGCCAAGATCGTGGTCTTCTCGGTCACCGAAGGAGAGGACAAGCCGCTCAAGTACCCGAAGATGTTTCGCGAGGCGCGGTACGCGGTGCTCAACAAGATCGACCTCCTGCCGTACGTGCCGTTCGACGTCGAGCGGGCGCTCGACTACGCGCGTCAGGTGAATCCGGATCTGCGGTTCTTCCAGGTTTCCGCGCTTACGGGGAAGGGGCTCGATGTCTGGATGGACTTCCTCCGCAGCCACGCCGCACCCGCCGTGGCGGTGTGACGTGGGCGTAACGCGGGAGCTGAGCGGTTCCGCCGGGGAGGGTGGTCCGGCTGTATCAGCCACGGCGCGGCGCGTACGTGTGACCGGCCTGGTGCAGGGGGTGGGGTTTCGTCCGTTCGTGCATCGCCTGGCCCTGCGCCACGGCGTGACGGGGTGGGTGCTCAACGCGAGCGGCGCGGTGGAGATTCACGCCGAGGGCGACGTCGCCCTGGTTGACGCGTTCGTCGCCGGGCTGCGCACCGAAGCGCCGGTGCTGGCGCGGATCGAGGCGCTGGACGTCACGCCTGCCGACCCGCTGGGCGCGAACACGTTCGAGGTGCGCGCCAGCGCCACGTCTCCCGACGGCCGGCTGCCCGTCTCTCCCGACGTCGCGACCTGCGACGTGTGCGCCCACGAGCTCGCCGATCCATCGAACCGCCGCTATCGCTATCCGTTCATCACCTGCACCGACTGCGGCCCGCGCTTCACCGTCATCGAGTCGATGCCGTACGACCGCGAACGCACCAGCATGCGGGCGTTTGCCCAGTGTCCCGCCTGTCTGGCCGAGTACACCACGCCGGGTGACCGCCGATACCATTCGGAAACCAACAGCTGCCCGACGTGCGGTCCGTCGCTCTGGTTCGAGCGCCGCGACGACGAACGGTCTCCCACGTTCGGCGAGGGGGCGGTGCAGAGCGCCGCACAGCTGCTGCGGGAAGGCGGAATTCTCGCCGTGCGCGGCCTGGGCGGGTTTCATCTGGCGGTGGACGCCACCAGCCGCACGGCCGTGGAGCGATTGCGCAGCCGGAAGGGTCGCGAAGCCAAACCACTGGCGGTGATGGTCGGTGCCCTGGATGCCGTGCGGGAATTCGCGCACGTGAACCCGGCCGAGGCCGGGCTGCTGGAGTCGGCGGCGCGACCGGTGGTGCTGCTGGCCACCCGGCCGGCGGCCGGCCACGATGACCCCCGGGATGCCGCCGGCGCCCGGCCGCTGGCGCCTAACGTGGCCCCCGGCCTGGCGCATGTGGGCGTGATGTTGGCCTATACGCCGCTGCACCATCTGCTGCTGCGGGCCGCGGGACGCCCCCTGGTGATGACGAGCGGCAACCTGAGCGAGGAGCCGATCGCCATCGGCAACGACGAAGCGCGGGAGCGGCTCGGCCACATTGCCGACGGCTTCCTGCTCCATGACCGGGAGATCGTGGCGCGCTACGACGATTCGGTGATGCGCGTGGTCGACGGTGCTCCGGTCTTTCTCCGGCGCGCGCGCGGGTACGCGCCCATGCCGATCGACCTGCCGATCGCCTCGCCCCGGGCGCTGCTGGCCGTGGGCCCGCATCTCAAGAACACCTTCACGCTGCTGGAAGGCAGTCGCGCCTACGTGAGCCAGCACATCGGCGACCTGGAGAACGTGGAGACCGTGGAGCACTTCACCGTCGCCCTGCTTCGCTTTGAACAGCTGTTCCGCATCCGTCCCCAGGCGGTGGTGCGCGATCTGCATCCGGGATACCTCTCCACGCGGCTGGCGCGCGAGAGCGGACTGGAACCCGACATGCCGGTGCAGCACCATCACGCGCACATCGCGGCCGTCATGGCCGAGCATGGACGCACCGATCCGGTCATCGGCATCGCCTTCGACGGCACCGGGTACGGCGACGACGGACAGGTGTGGGGCGCCGAGATTCTCCACGCGGACCTGGTCGGGTACCACCGGCTCGGCCACCTGCGCTACGCGCCGCTCCCGGGCGGCGACGCCGCCGCACGGGCGCCGTGGCGCGCCGCACTGGGGTACCTGTCGCTCGATCCGGTCGGGTCGGCGATCGCGTCGAGCCTGATCGGCGTCAGTCCACGGGTACGGGAGGTGGCGGCCCGTCAGATCGAGCGACGGCTCAACGCACCCCTCGCGTCGTCGATGGGGCGACTCTTCGACGCCGCGGCGGCCGTGATTGGTGTGCGCTACGAATCGCGCTACGAGGGACAGGCGGCGATGGAACTGGAGGCCCTGGCGGGTGCGCGTCAGGCGCAGCCGCTTCCGTGGCGCCTGACGACAAACGCCGAGGGCATGGATGAACTGGACCCCATCCCGCTGCTGGTGGCGCTCGGCGAGCGTGCGCGATTCGGCGTCTCGAAGCCCGAGCTTGCGGCGGCCTTCCATGAGACGGTGACCGCGGCCACTATTGCGATGGTGCAGCGCGCGACGGACCGCACAGGGTGCCGCGCGGTCGCGCTGGCTGGCGGCTGCTTCCAGAATGCGCGTCTCCTGTCGTCGCTGAGCCGCCGCCTGGAAGAGATGGAGTTCGAGGTGCTGGCCCCGGTGCAGCTCGGTCCGAACGACGGTGCGGTGAGCTTCGGTCAGGCGGCGGTGGGCGCCGCGCAACTCGCCGGTGTGGAGTGCAGGGTGACCACCACGCTGCGCGCCGCAGGGCGCGCTGGAGGGTAACGACCCATGTGTCTCGGAATCCCCGGACGAATCGTTGAGCGCCACGAGGACCGCGGTCTGCCGATGGGTGTGGTGGACTTCGGCGGCGTGCGACGCTCGTGCTGTCTGGCCTATGTGGCCGAGGACGTGGGCGTGGGCGACTACGTCATCGTGCACGTCGGCTTTGCCATCTCCAAGGTGGCCGAGGACGAAGCGCGGCGGACATACGAGGTGCTGCGCGACATGAGCCAGCTGGACGAGCTGGAGTGGATGCGGGAGGTGGCGGAGTCAGGGCTGTCGACGTTGGGGGGGCCGGAGGCGATAGGCCAGGGGTCATAGGCCAGAGGCCAAAGGCCAACGGACGAACGCCCGAGCCATAGGTCAGGGGTCATAGGCCAAACGGGACGGAGGTCAGATGAAGTACCTCGACGAGTATCGCGATGCCGCGATCGTGCGATCCCTGGCGGAACGGATCCGGCGCACCGCGACGCGCCCGTGGGTGCTGATGGAAGTCTGCGGCGGGCAGACGCACACGATCGTCAAGCAGGGCCTGGACGAGCTGCTGGGTGAAGCGGTGGAGATGATCCACGGTCCGGGGTGCCCCGTGTGCGTGACGCCGCTGGAGCAGATCGACAAGGCGATCCGGCTGGCGCAGGACCCCTCGGTCATCTTCACGTCGTTCGGCGACATGCTGCGCGTCCCTGGCAGCGAGTGCGACCTGCAACAGGTGCGCGCGCGCGGCGGCACGGTGCGGGTGGTGTACTCGCCGCTCGACGCGCTGCAGCTGGCGATCAGGAACCCTGACCGGCAGGTCGTCTTTTTCGCGGTGGGATTCGAGACGACCGCGCCGGCCAACGCGATGGCGGTGCTGCGCGCGAAGGAACTCGGTGTGCGGAACTTCAGCGTGCTCGTCTCGCACGTCACGGTGCCGCCAGCGATGACCGCTATCCTCGATGCCCCCGACAACCGCGTTCAGGGGTTTCTCGCCGCCGGCCACGTCTGCACGATCATGGGATGGACGGAGTACGAACCGATCGCGCAGCAGTATCGGGTGCCGATCATCGTCACCGGCTTCGAGCCGGTGGACATCATCGAAGGCATCCACATGGCGGTGCAGCAGCTCGAGAGCGGACGGCACGAGGTGGAGAACCAGTACGTCCGTTCGGTGCGCCGTGACGGGACGGTGCCGGCGCGCTCGGCGGTGGAGCAGGTGTTTGAGCTCGTCAACCGGAAGTGGCGGGGCATCGGCGAGATTCCCATGTCAGGGCTCAGCCTGCGCCCCGAGTACTCCGACTTCGACGCCGAGCTCCGCTTCGGACTGAGCGACGTGAGCGTTGAGGAGCCGGCCGAGTGCCGGGCCGGTGACGTGCTGCGCGGGAAGATCAAGCCGTTCGAGTGTGCGGCGTTCGGTGTCCTCTGCACTCCCGATCACCCGTTAGGCGCGCCGATGGTGTCGTCGGAGGGCGCGTGCGCGGCGTACCACAATTACGGGCGATATCGTGGCACTGTTAGTGAGGGCGTTCAGGCCACAGGCCAAAGGCCAGAGGCCAAAGGCCATGGGGAGGCCACAGGTCGGGGGAGGCCACAGGTCAGGGGGAGGCCAAACGCCAGGGGCCAAAGGTCAGAGGCCAAAGGGACGTCAGCGAGCAAGGTGCGGTGTCGTGACCACTCCCTCGCTCGCCTCCGGTCCGGTGTGTCCGGCGCCCCTCACCGCCATCGATCGCGTGCAGCTCGGGCACGGGTCGGGCGGCAAGATGAGCGCCGCCCTGATGCGCGAGCGATTCCTCCCGCTCCTCGACAACGAGGTGCTCCGGCAACTGGCCGATGCCGCGGTGGTGGCGGTGCCGGGCGGTCAGATCGCCATATCCACCGATACCTTCGTTGTCAGTCCCGTGGAGTTTCCGGGCGGCAACATCGGGTCGCTGGCGGTGCACGGCACGGTGAACGACCTGGCGATGATGGGTGCGACGCCGCGCTTTCTGTCGGCCGGATTCGTGCTGGAGGAAGGGCTGCCGTTCGACGTGCTCGACCGGGTGATCGCCGCCATGGCGGCGGCGGCGCGGGAGAGTGGGGTGCAGCTGGTGGCCGGCGACACGAAGGTGGTGGAGCGGGGAAGGGCCGATGGCCTGTACGTCAACACGACCGGCATCGGCTTCCTCGAGCCCGGGTTCGGGCCGCGGCCTGATGCCGCGCGTGCCGGCGACACGGTGCTGATCAGCGGACCGATCGGGTGCCACGGGATGGCGATCATGGCGGCGCGCGAAGGCCTGGAGTTCGACGCGCAGATCGAGAGCGACAGCGCGAGTCTGGTGCCCCTGGTGGAACGCCTGCGCGAGCGTGTCGGCGACGCGGTGCACGTGCTGCGGGATCCCACGCGCGGGGGCGTGGCCAGCGCGCTCAACGAGATAGCGGCGGCGTCGCAGGTAGGCGTCCTGATCGAAGAGGCGTCGCTGATCGTTCCTGAGGCGGTGGCCGCAGCATGCGAGATGCTGGGGCTCGATCCGCTCTATGTGGCGAACGAAGGCGTCCTGGTGGCATTCGTGGACGCCGCCGTGGCCGACGACGCGCTGGTTGCGCTGCGCGGGCACGAGCGCGGACGGCGCGCGATGATTGCCGGGCGGGTGACCAGCGAGCATCCGGGGCTGGTGATGCTTCGTACGCGGATCGGTTCGCGCCGCGTGGTGGACATGCTGCCCGGCGACCAGCTGCCCCGGATTTGTTAGGCGGGGACGAGGCCAAAGGCCAGAGGTCAACTACGGCTTCGCGAACTCTCCCTGCACCTGCCACTCATCCACCCGGCGGCAATCCAGTTTCGGAAAATGGAACTCCACCAGCGCGCCAGGGGCCACCACCGGCGCCTCCTTGACGTCGCGGCCGATCGCGGCGCCTGACGAGTCGGTGACGAAGAGCGTCAGGCGGCGCGGGCTCTTCCCCATCGCCGTGACGCGGATGGTCGCGATGCACGTTCCCTTGTCGTTGCGCCATCCGGCGTCCTCGAAGCGGAACGCGGTGTCCGCGGCGACGGTGGCCTCGGGCGCCGCCGTCCCCTCCGGCAGCCGCTGCCGCAGGAGCAGGAGAATGCCGAGCGTAATCGCCGCGCCGCCCGCGATGGTGAGCACGGCCGGAAGGAGGTAATAGAAGCGCGGCCGCCCCGACTCGGGGTCGGGGGGTGGACGTGGCCGGTTCGCCGGTCCCGGGGGTGGACCGGGCGGTGGCATGGGTGCTGGATTGCGCGGGCCTTCTTCGCCCATCGAAGGGAATCTCCCGGACGCGGGTCAGTTGGGCTCTGATCGACGCAGAAGAATCGCCCGATTTCGCTGGATTGTCCACGGAGGGCGGGTCGTTCCGGGCGCCGATGGCCCTCCCTGGCGGCGCGGGAAGCCGTGCGGCGGCCGCCGGAGCGAACCCCCCCATCTGTCGCCCCCCACCTGTCGCCCCCCTGTTCGCCGCACGACCTTTCGCGGCACGGGCGCCGGGCACAGCGCCCGCCACGCGGTGCGGACCCCATCCGAGGAGGAGGCACCACTGTTGCTGCGCGAACGGGCGGGCCGTCTCTGGCGCCGCCACCGGACGCTGTTCTGGACGCTCCACTCGGCGTGGGCCCTGTTGGCCGGCACGGTGATCGTGGTGCTGGCGCGGGAGCGCTACCACCTGGTGCTCTGGGTTGCGGTCTTCCTGGCGCTGGCCTGGACGTCCACGCTGTACTTCGGCCGTGCCGCCGTCGTAGCGGGGGAGCCACCGGGGCTCACGCACGAGGTGGCGTCCTGGGCCACCCGCGTACTCTACCAGGAGACGCTCTTCTTCCTGCTGCCGTTCTACGCATACTCCACGGTGGTCCGTTCGCCTAACGTCGGGTTCCTCGTGCTGCTCGGCGCGCTGGCCATCCTGTCGTGCATCGACCTGCTCTTCGACCGATGGTTGCGCACGCGTCCGGTCTTTTCGCTGCTGTACTTCGCTGTCGTCGCCTTCGCCGCGATCAACCTCCTGCTCCCGCTGCTGCTGGGAGTGCGACCCGGCTTCGCCGCCCCTGTTGCGGCGGTGCTCGCCGTCGGCAGCGCCGCACCGCTGGCGCTGCACGCGGCGCGAAGCGGGTGGGGGGCGCGGTTGCGGCTTGCCGCGGCCGCCGTCGTAGTCCTCGCCGTGCCGGTGGGCCTGCCGGGACTGATCCCGCCGGTCCCGCTCCGCCTGGAAAACGCGACATTCGGCTCGGGATTCGAGCGCAGCACGCTCACGCTGGCGGATGCGCTGGCCGATCACGTCGCGCCAGCCGCTGCCGGCGGGTCGCTCTATGTAATGGTCGAGGTCTTCTCGCCGACGGCACTACCCGCCAACGTGCAGCTCGAATGGTGGCGCAACGGCGAGCTGTTGCGCGTCTCGCGTGAGGTCGGGATTACGGCGCACGCCACTGGCTTCCGGGTGTGGGATGGCTGGCACTCGCCGGGCGGGGTCGTTCCCCCGGGGCGGTACCGCGTCGTGCTGCGCACGAGCGACCGGCGTGTCTTCGGTGTCGCGACGCTGACGGTTGGCGACGGCGACGCCGTCCCCTGAGGCGTCGGTCGCCACGAGCGCCGGGAATTCGTGGCCGACCCCAATCGGCGGGAATCCACCCCAGGGCGTCTTTCGTGCGTCACCGTTCGGAATTCTGGCGCAGCCCCTCAGGCCGGACCGCGCAATCCGTGCAGACCACTGTGACGCAAACGCCCCGCCGGTGACTGACGGGGCGTTCTACCATCACATTTCACCGCAGTGACTTCGGAGGCTCCCGAGGCAGGACTCGAACCTGCGACCCGGTGATTAACAGTCACCTGCTCTACCAGCTGAGCTACTCGGGAATGGGGTGCGAAAGCTAGGCTAGTCCCGCTGGATGGGTCAAGCGAACGAGGATCCCCAGCACACAGTGGTTGACCTGCACCGGCGAGGCTCGCAAGCTCGGTCCGCCCAGACGGCGCTCGGCCGACAGGCAACAGCTACCCTTGATGGCTGTTTGCTGGCCGCGGATCGTCGCCCGGTTTACTCGGGAGCTGACAGCCGATCACTGACCGCCGATCACGGATGGCTGATCACTGATAGCTGTGCGCTGATAGCTCAAGGCTGATAGCTCAACGCTGATAACAGACCCCTGACACCTGACCCCCCTTGCCAGACCCTAACGAGCTCACGCGCCCCATCGCCCTCGTCACCGGCGCCTCCGGCGGTATCGGCCAGGCACTTGCCTCCCGACTGGCCGCCCGCGGTTACGACCTCGTCCTCGTCGCGCGCCGCGAGGAACGACTCCGCGAACTGGCCGCATCCCTGGCCCGGTCACACACCGTACAGTGCGAAATCGTGGTCGCCGATCTCGCGAAGCATGAAGAACGCGAGCGCATCATCCGGGACCTGGAACCGCACCGCGACCGCGTCGAAATCCTGATCAACAACGCCGGGTTCGGCACCCACGGCTACTTCCGCGAAACGGACCTCGACCGCGAGCTCGAGCTCATCGCCGTGAACTGCGACGCCCCAGTCCACCTCGCCAAACGCATCCTCCCCTGGCTGCTCGCGCGCCGCCGCGGATTCATTTTGAACGTGGGCTCTGTCGCGAGCTTTACCCCGGGCCCGGTGATGGCACTGTACTACGCCTCCAAGTCATTCCTGCTCTCGTTCTCCGAAGCCCTCTGGGAAGAGTGCCGAGGGAGCGGAGTCGCCGTCACCGCCCTCTGTCCCGGCCCGGTGCGCACGGGATTCCAGGAGGCCGCCGGCGTCGTCTCGACCGCGCGATCGAGCATCGCTTCCCCGATGTCGGCCGATGACGTCGCGGCGTCCGGCCTCGCGGCGATGTTCGCCGGACGGCGTGTGGACATCCCCGGCGCCGCCAACAGGCTCTCGGTGTCGCTGATGCGGTGGCTGCCGCGGACGTTGGCGCTCGGGACGGTGCGGAGGTTCCAGGAGGAGCGTCGCCGGCAAACGCGCCGCGCCATCGGGCTCCCGGAGGACTGAGCGCCAAGCAGTCAGCTTTCAGCTGCAGCAATCACCGATCAGCAATCACCGATCAGCGATCAGCGATTAGCGGCCAGCTTGCAGCTTTCGGCGGTCAGCGGTCAGCCCCGGTCCCGACCGCTCCCTGACCTCAGCGCTCACCCTGAAGGCCGGCGCCGCATAGTCGCGCGGCCGCGCGTCGGCGGGAATGGCGATCGCGTTCCCGTCGCGCGCCGCCATGTAGTGCGGCGACATGATCTCCACCCCAGCCTTCGCGAACTCATCCTGGATGTTCTGATGCAGTTCACCGTAGGTTACCGCCATCCGGCTCGCCTGGTCGGTGTAGGCGTTGATCTCGTACGACACGAAGAAATCGTTCAATGCCGTCTGCAACACGAACGGCGCCGGCTTCTCGAGAATGCTCTCGGTCCGTGCCGCCGCCTTGACCAGCAGCTCGTGTACGGTGCGCCACGGCGCGTCGTAGCCGATCGTGACGGTTGAGTTGAGGATGAGGCCTTCGTTCTCCGCGCGCGCCGAGTAGTTCACGATGTGATTCCCCAGCACGGCGGCATTGGGAACGGTGATCTCCACGTTCTTGATGGTCCGCACCCGCACCACGAGCAGGTTGCTCTCCACCACGTCCCCCACCGTGTCGGCGATCTTCACGCGATCGCCGGGCCGGAACGGGAGCATGTAGGTGAGCACAATGCCGGCGACGATGTTCGCCACAGCGGACGTTGATCCCAGCGAGAGCAGGACGCCGAGAAAGATCGACACGCCCCGAAAACCCGGCGAGTCGGAACCCGGCAGATACGGAAAGGCGATGACCGTGGCGAACGCCAGGATCAGGAAGCGCACGATCTTGTAGGTGGGGTCGGCCCACTCCGCGTGAAAACTGGGGAGATGGATCTCACTCCGCTCCACGGCGTCGAAGAAGAGCCTCGTCCCACGCATCACCAGTCGCGCGATCACGACGATAATCGCGATGTACAGGACGTTCGGGAGATAGCCCAGCACCGCCAGCGACGTGTCGCGCACCGCCGACCACCCGTAAGCGAACATCCGCCCGGCCGCGCCACGGGTCCACGGGAAAAATCCCAGGACCAGCTGCACGTAGACGGCCAGCGCGACGAGCATCAGCACCACGCGGAGCGCCCGGACCAGGCGGATCGCCGCCGCCGTCAGACGCGCCGCGGAGATGAACTCCACGCGCTGGAAGCGCACGCCGCGAATGCGCGTGCCCTGCCACGATCGCACCTGCCGCGCCAGCCGGGGAAAGAGGTTGCCGGTGACCCGGTACAGGAGGATGAGAAGGAGTGTGGTGACAGCCGTCAGTGCCAGTCCGATGCCGATTCCGCGCAGGCTTCGGCCGCTGAACTCGTGTCGCAGAGCCTGACGCAACTGCACCGCATAGTCGGCCGCGAGTTGCTCGCGCGTACGTCCGGTGGGCGCGGCGTCGGCGTCGGTGACGGAGAGCACGAGGGTCTCGCCGGCCACCAGATCGCTCGTGCGCTCCCGCTCCACCACGTGGACCGAATCGAGCGTGCTCGACGGACCGGACGCGATCTTCGCCAGCCGTCCTTCGATGGCCGCGGCGCGCTCCACCGGAGTGAGGGCGCCCACGCGGGACCGCACGGTGAACAGCGTCTGTCCGCGGAACCGGACGGGGACGTCCACGCCCGACGAGATGCCCGTTTCGGTCACTATCTGGGCGCCGCCGCCTGACGCCACGGTCAGAATGCCGGCACCGGACGCGACGACCGCCATGACGAGCGCGCGGAAGGTCTGCACGGCGGAAAGGCAACGCCCTCGGCTGCCGATTGTCAATCCCGGAACGCTCAGGCACATTGGCAGCAATGGGAGCGACACGTACCGGGTCGTGGATGATCGCCATCATAGGTCTGGCGGCGGCGTGCCGCGGCGGCAGCGGATCTGCCGCTGATGCGGCGAGGGCGACGGATGTGGTCGTAGCGCCGTCAACGGTCCGACTGCGCGCCGGCGAAGGCGTGCAGCTGGTGGCTCAGGTGAACGACTCGGTGGGGCGCCCGGTGGGTGCCGCGGACCTGCTATACGCCGCCGGTGCGGACGCCGTCATTCGAGTGAGCAGCGCAGGCTACGTGGTCGCGCGCGGTCGGGTGGGGAGCGACACCGTGCGGGTGACCAGCGGCGCATTGACACGCGCGGTCCCCGTTACCGTCACCGCCGGCGTGCCACGCCAGATTCAGGTGCTGTCGGGATCCACCCAGCGCGGCGAGGTGGGAACCACACTGGCAGACCCGGTCGCGGTCCGTGTCAACGACGCCTTCGGCAACCCCGTGTCGCGTGCGTCGGTGCACTTCGAGTCGTTTGGCGGGGGCACGCTCGAACCGGCGACGGCATTCACCAACCCCGCGGGCGAGGCCCGCAGCGTCTGGACGCTGGGCACCGTGGCCGGTGCGCAGACAGCGGTGGCCACCTGTGACAGCATCACCGCGACCTTCGATGCAACTGCGGCGCCCGGAGCACTGGCCAAGGTGGAGCAGGTTGGCGTTCCGGAGCGTCGCGCGCGCGCGGCGGACACCATCGCCGTCCGGCTGCGCGCCGTGGACGCGCACGGCAACGGCGTGCCGGGCGTCGCGACGCTGTTCACGGTCAGGGGCGGCGGTGGATCGGTCGTGGGCGATCGCGCCGAGACGGACGCCCAGGGCCTGGTGGAGGGGCGGTGGCGCCTGGGATCGAAGGTCGGCATCAACGACCTGGAGGCGCGCGTACGGGACGTGCGGGACACGACACTGCACTTCATGCTCCGCACCGTCGCCGCGGCCCCCGTGCGCCTAACGACGGTCGGTGGCGATCAGCAGCGCGCGAACGCCGGTGCACCAGTGCCGGTCGCCCCCGTGGTGCAGGTGGACGATGCGTTCGGCAACCCGGTCCCATCGGTGCACGTGCGGTTCGCGGTGGTGGGCGGCTCCGGTACCGTCGAGCCGGCCGAGGGAGTGACCGACGAGCGCGGTCGCGCGGTGGTCAGGCGCTGGACCCTCGGCCAACCGGGTCCGAACATTCTCGCGGTCACAGTGGACGGCGTCCCCGATACGCTTCGCTTCTCGGCGACCGCGAGAGCGCGACCAGGTGGATGAGCGGGCTGGAGTAAGCGAGGCGATCCGATCCGCTTGGCCGCGGCGCTGGACAGCGGGCGGGCGACTCGCGACCGTACACGGAGGCATTTCCCCGTGCAGCCCACGTTGACGTCTCCTGCCGCCGGGGCCAGTTCGCTCGTCCCCAACACCGCAACCCTGACCGCATCGGGTACAGGGAACCTTCTCAAACACGCCGCAACCACTACGGATATGCCACGTTCTCCGCGCAAGGTGTCCGCCCGTCGCGAACGACGCGCCCCGCTTCCCGAACCCGAAGTGCTCTCGAAGGCGGACAAGTCGGCGCGGGGACGCACCACGGCATCGACCACGCCGCTCGTCATCCGGACCCATGGGGTCGACCTGGATGACGCGACGCGGACTTTCGCGCACGAGCGCGCAGGCTTCAAGCTCGCGAAGTTCGCACTGTACATCGAGCAAGTGACACTGCATGTGGATAACGTGAGCCGCCCCACCGGCACACCGGCAATTGCCTGCCGCGCCGTCATCTCGGCCGCGGGTTTCGATCCGATTGTCGTGGAGTCGGAAAGCCGTGACGTGCGCGACGTCATCGAGCAGACCCTGGAGCGGAGCGAACGATCAGTGCGGCGGGCGATCGAGCGGCGCCAGCTGAAGTGACACCGCAGGCCAGAGGCCACAGACGCCACAGACGCCACAGACCACAGGCGTCATAGGCGTCATAGGCCAAGGGCCACCGGCTCCGCCTTCTCGCTCCCCAGCACCCCGCCGAGCCACTGCCCGGTGTGGGAAGCTGGAACCCGCGCCACGTCTTCCGGGCGGCCCATCGCCACCACCGTGCCGCCTGATGCCCCCGCCTCCGGCCCCAGGTCGATGATCCAGTCGGCCAGCTTGATTACGTCAAGGTTGTGCTCGATGATCACGAGCGTGTGACCAGCGTCGAGCAGCCGGTTGAAGACGTCCGCCAGTTTCTGGATGTCGTGCAGGTGGAGTCCGGTGGTTGGCTCGTCCATGATGTACAGCTTCCGGCCGGAGGCGCGATCGGCATGCACGAGCTCGCGCGCGATCTTGATGCGCTGCGCCTCGCCTCCGGAGAGCGTGGTGGCCGGCTGGCCCAGGCGCAGATAGCCGAGCCCGACCTGCTGCAGTTGCCAGAGCGCTTGGCCCAGCTTCTCCTCGTAGGGGAAGAAGCGGATGGCCTGGTCGACGGTCATCTGAAGGACGTCGTAGATCGACTTGCCGCGCAGTCGCACATCCAGCACCTCGGGCTTGAATCGCCTGCCGCCGCACTGATCGCATGGCACGAACACGTCGGCCATGAAGACCATCTCGATCTGCACCACGCCGGCCCCCTCGCACACCTCGCAGCGTCCACCGGCCACGTTGAAGCTGAACGTGCCCGGCGTGTACCTCCGCTCGCGCGACAGGGGCAGGGCCGCGAAGAGCCGCCGGATCTCGTCATAGGCCTTCACGTACGTCACGGGGTTGGATCGCGGCGTCCGGCCGATCGGCTCCTGGTTGATGAGCACCACGGCATCGAGGGCGTCCGCGCCCTCCAGCGCGCGAAACGTTCCCACCCGCTCGCCCAGGTGGCGCTTGGCGGTGTGCTCACCGGTGAGGCGCGTCTCGAGCGCCCGGAACAGCACGTCGTGCACCAGCGTGCTCTTTCCCGACCCCGATACCCCGGTCACCACCGTCAGCGTGCCTAACGGGATCTCGACGTCGATGCCGCGCAGATTGTGCTCGCGCGCACCCAGCAGACGCAACCGCCGGGTCCGGGGGCCCACCGGGCGCCGTCGGGCCGGAAGCGGAATGGCCAGCTCGCCCGTCAGGTACTTTCCGGTGAGCGGGCTCTCGGTCGCGCGCGAGAGGGGCCCGTCGAACACCACCCGGCCGCCGTGCTCGCCGCTCCCCGGCCCGAGCTCGATCATGTGATCGGCACGGCGGATGGCCTCGAGATCGTGTTCGACCACCAGTACCGTGTTGCCCGCGTCGCGCAACCGCGCCAGCAGCGAGAGAAGCCGTCCCATGTCGCGCGGGTGGAGACCGATCGACGGCTCGTCCAGCACGTACAGCGTGTCGACGAGCCGTGAACCCAGCGAGTTGGCGAGCGTGATCCGCTGGGCCTCACCCCCGCTGAGGGTGCGCGTCGCGCGATTGAGGGTGAGATACGTGAGTCCCACGTCGCACAGAAAGTCCACGCGGTCCAGCGCTTCGCGCAGGATGTGCCGAGCCACCTCTCGCTCGAACTCGGTAAGGGGGAGCGCGCGAAGCCACTCGCGCAGCGCATCGAGCGGCATCTCCGAGGCCTGCGCGATTGTCATCGCGTGCAGCTGCACGTTCAGCGATTCCGGCCGGAGCCTGCTGCCGTGGCAGTCCGGGCATTCTCCGGCCGTCTGGTACTGGCGCAGGAACACCCGGATGTACTGCTTGTAGCGTTTCTCCTCGAGATCCTTGAGGAAAGGGAGAATGCCCTTGTACGCGCGCGAGCGCGCGCTCAGAAGCTTCTTCCGCTGGTCGACGGTCAGCGCGCGCCAGGGGGTGTCGAGCGGGATGCCCTCGCGGCGCGCGAATTCCGCCAGCGTCCGTCGGCGCCCGTCGTACCTTGGCTTGGTCCACGGATCGATGGCGCCGTCACGCAACGACCGCTCCGGATGCGGGACGATGAGCGACTCATCGTACTCCAGCACCGCGCCAAAGCCGTTGCAGGTGGGACACGCCCCGCGCGGATTGTTGAAGGAGAAGAGCTGCGGCGTCGGCTGCGCGGCCCGGTAGCCGTCGTTGGGGCACTCGAAGCGCTCGGTGAAGCGCATCAGGTCAGAGGTCGGAGGTCGCAGGTCGGAGGAGTCGGCTGGCCTTTGGCCTTTGGCCTTTGGCCTTTGACCTTTGGCCTGCTCCTGGCCGACGGCCTCCACCTGACGGCCTGTGGCCGGTGACGTGTGACCTGTGACCTGTATTACCGCCTCCCCCTCACCCTCCCGGAACGCCGTGGCGACAGCTTCGGCCAGGCGCCCGGGCGCGTCCGGTCCGACGACCAGCCGGTCCACCACCACGTGCAGCGCGCGCGCGCCTGTCAGGGAGATCCGCTCCGACTCGAGTTCGTCGAGTTCGGCCGTCCGACCATCGACGATCACGCGGAGGAAACCCTGCGCACGCAGATTCTCGGTCACCACGGCATCCGTGACCTTCGAGGAAAGCGCGAGGGGGAAGGTCACGACAAAACGCGTGCCCGTGGCGAGTCGCATCACCGCATCCGTTACCGACTGCACGGTATCGGGACGCAACTCACGGCCGCACATCGGGCAGATGGTGCGGCCGATGCGCGCGTAGAGAAGCCGGAGGTAGTCATAGACCTCCGTTGCCGTGCCGACCGTGGACCGCGAGGATTTGGTGGGGTTCTTCTGTTCGATCGCGACGGCCGGGGAGACGCCGTCCACGCTGTCGACCTCGGGCTTTTCCATGCGCTCGAGAAACTGACGGGCGTAGGCCGACAAGGACTCCACGTACCGCCGTTGGCCTTCGGCGTAGATGGTATCGAATGCCAGCGACGACTTCCCCGAGCCCGATGGTCCCGTGACAACCGTTAGGCTGCGGCGTGGGACGGCGACGTCGATACCCTGGAGATTATTCTGGCGTGCCCCGCGCACGACGATTGCGTCCTTCACGCAAACAAAGCTAACGGAGTGCCGAAGGGGTCTCGACGTGCGGCGCCGCGCCACGCTGGAAGGGGCAAGTCACGTTGTCATCAATGCTTGCGGCCCTCCGGGTTCGGCGGATACTTTCCGTCGCCTCACTCAGCTGGTCCTTGCTCACGGGTGGTCGCGTCACGCGTCACACCCCGCGGTCGTCCCGGGAGATCGACAGTCAGACTTCATGCCCTATCTCCGGCTCGAAGACACGCATTTCCCCCTCCTGCCAGGAGAAACGCGTGTCGGGAGAGGCCGCGTGGCCGATGTGGGCCTTCCGTCGGACGGTGACACGGAGTCGATTGACGCGATCGTCACGGTGGGCGTGGACCAGTCGGCTTCGGTACGCCGGGCCTCCCGGGACGCTTCGGTCGCGGTGAATGACGTCGCGCTCGGAACGCAACCAACTCCTCTTTTCCACGGTGACCGGATCACTATCCAGGGAATCCAGCTCCTCTTTGCCGACGAAGCACATTCGGGCCTGACCACGCAGGTGCCCGTGGTGCAGAACGGGGAGACCGAAGCCAGGACCGGACATGATGTCGGCGGTACAGCTCCCCCGTCCGGTGCCGTGCGCGGATCGCGGGGACGTGGGAGGCTCGTATCGCTTACGGACGGACGGGAGTACGCGGTGGGCGGCGGTGGGCTGTCCCTTGGCCGGGATGCGGCGTGCGATGTAGTGATTTCGTCGAGCGAGGTTTCGCGCCGGCACGCCCGCATCGAGCTCAGGCCGGAGGGATATGTGTTGGTGGACCTGAGCACCAACGGGCTGCTCGTGAACGACGAGCGGGCGTCGCGCGTGCGACCCCTTGCCCGCGGCGACCGGATCGTGATTGGTCCGGAGGAGTTTCGCTTTCACGCGGATGTCGAGATTTCGGTGGAAGTGAGCCCGCCACCAATCATCCTCGCCACACCGCCCGCGCCCGTGCGGCCTCCGATCACGATGGCCGAGGCCCCGCCGCCAGTCGTCCCGCCCGAGCCCGTCGTCGCGCCTGCGACGGCCGCAGCGACCGCGCCTGCAGCGACGCAGCCCTCGTCCCTCGGGGCCTCGGTCTTGCCCCCTGGAGCGGGAGCGCCGTCGTCCGACGCGCTGGTCATCACCTCGCCGACCGGTCCGGTTGCCGTGCCGCCGGCCGCGGAGCGCTCTCACCGCCGGCCAGTCCTCGCGACCCTCGAGAACATCAATGAAGGACCCGGCAAGGGGTCACTGTTCGAGATTCGGGGTCCGCTCACGCATGTGGGGCGGGGCGAACACAATGATCTCGTCATCCCGAACGAAAGCGTATCGGACACCCACGCCAAGATTCAACGTCGCGAGAGTGGCTGGTTCGTGGTGGACATCGACTCCACGAATGGCACCTACGTAGCAGGCCAGCGCATCCACGGCGAGGTGCCCATCGCCCCCGGGGCCAATCTGCGTTTCGGAGGCGTGAAATTCGTGTTCCGGGGCGCAACGCCGGAGCGTGACGAGGCGAGCGGGACCCGGGTGATCGTGGGCTACCAGCCGTCAGTCCCCGCCGAGCCCCTGGCCACGTCGGGGGCGGCGTCGACCCCGGTCTCGGGGGAGGTCGTTGGGACAGAGGCGGGGGACCTTGCCCGGGGGCCGACCGACATTTCTCCCGAGCCTGGCATCCCAAAATGGTTGCTTGGCGGTATTCTCTTGCTCGCATTTGTCGTAGTCTATCTCATTCTCCAGACGTTGTAGCGCAACCGCACTCATCGGCGCTATGGTGACCAGTTGCGCAATCGAATTGCTTCGTCACCGTAAACGCCGTCGGAATCCGTTCACCGCCATGGAATGTCCTTAGTGGAGATGACCGTCGCGGCCCGCAGCGATGTGGGCATGATCCGATCGGGGAACGAGGACTCCTTCTTCGTCCTGCCTTCGAAGGAGCGAGGCGTGTTCATCGTCGCCGACGGGATGGGTGGGCACGCCGCCGGCGAAGTGGCGAGCGAAATGGCGGTGCAGATCATCTCCCGCGAGCTGCAGGAGCGTGCGGGACCTGCACGGCGAGGCGGCTCGCGAGCGGCTCGCCGACGGCCATCCGGACCGCGAACCGTGCCATCTACGACCGGACGATCGCCGAGTCCGACAAGCAGGGCATGGGCACCACGACGTCGGTGCTGATGGTGGCGGGCGCGCGCTACCTCATCGGGCAGGTCGGTGACTCCCGGATCTACCTCCTCCGGGACGGCGCTCTGAGGCAACTCACCAAGGACCATTCGTACGTGCAGGAGCAGGTGGATGCCGGTCTTCCTCACGCCCGAGCAGGCGCGCTATCATCCCTACAGCAACGTGATCACGCGCTGCGTCGGCGCGAGCGAAGAGGTGGATCCGGACACCTTCGCCGGCGAGCTGCGGGTGGGCGACGTGTTTCTGGTGGCCAGCGACGGCCTCACCGGCATGGTGGACGACCGCCGGCTGCAGCAGCTCCTGCTCTCCCGCGCCTCGGCCGGCCGCGTGGTGGATGCGCTGATTGCCGAAGCGAACTACCGCGGGCGGTCTGGACAACATCACCGCGGTCGTGGTGCAGGTCACTGCGGATCGACTCGCCACAGGCTGACGAGGACACCGACGAGAAGCCCGCGGTCTCGACCTGATTCCGGGGGAGGGAAGGTGGCGGACGAGCGATGTCGGGGAGCTCGGCGGAGCTGTATCTCGGCAACATCCTCTACGCGTTGGAGCGCGCTGCGCTCGCGCTGGAGGGCGAGGGGAAAGCCGAGGACGCGGCGTTCTACCGCGCCATCGCGCGCAAGCTGGCGGAGGCGTGGGGGAAGAGGAGCAGCTGACCGCTCTTCAGAGCAGCGCATCCCCGTCCGCTACCCGCCTCCGAACGTCTCCCTCCGGCATGTTGACCAGGGCCAGGACCTGCCGCCGTTCCAGCCTGACGGGTCGCGCAACGAAAACGCGCAGCCACCGTGCCGAGCGATAGAGTTCCTGCGAGAGCATCGGCAGGTTGATCGCGCCCAGGATGCCCTCGCCCGTGAGGCGGCGCACCTGTCCGTCACGGCGGAGCACCGGCAGGTCGAGATCGAGCATCTGGGTCTTCATCGGGTAGTCGAGCAGCAGCTCGCCGGGGGCCATCCCGAGTTCGCGCGCCAGCGCGTCTTCGGCGGCCAGGGTGAGCGTACGGTCGGCCGCGATCCATTCCGCCGCGTCGGACTCCAGCTCCGCGCCCGGGCACTCGAAGGCCCGCTTGTACAGGCGTCGCTCGCGCAGCTCGTCCAGCAGCGGGGACGGGGCACGCTGTTCCAGGCGGTGCAGCAGCCCCTCGTCGCTCAACGCGACCAGATCGCCGCGTCCAGCGCGCCCCGTGCGATGCGCCTCCTCGACGAGCCGCTTGTACATCGCGGTGGCGCTGCGCACGGCGTGATGCCAGTAGACGTTGCGGTACATCTGGTACTTGGCGAACAGCAGGGATTCGAGCGCGGAGAGGCCCTTCTCGGCGAGGCCGATCACGTCGGCGCCGGTGGCAGGATCGTCGGAACGATCGTCAGCGAGTGGATCAGGCGATCCACGTCGATCTCCCCGTAGGGGACGCCGCACATGAATGCGTCGCGCTTGAGGTATTCGATCTTGTCGAGATCCAGGGAGCCGGAGATGAGCCCCTGGAGCGGGCTGGCCGCGACGCCCCGGATGAGCGCCCAGATCCGCTCCGGGGCGTCGCGGCCAACGCGCTCGCCGGAGCTGCGCGGCGACTCGTCCTTCCGAGAGGAGCGGCCGGGCCACGTCTTCGTGATGCGGGGCGCCGATCTCCTCGAGCGCGTGCGAGAACGGATAGTGGCCGATGTCGTGCAGGAGTGCCGCCGTACGGACCGATCACGCACCTCGGCGCCGGGAGCCGCGCCGAGCGCGCCGCGGCTCCGCGAGCAGCGCCAGCGTGCGCCCGGCGAGGTGATAGGTGCCTAACGCGTGCTCGAAGCGCGTGTGGGTGGCGCCGGGGTACACGAGGTGCGCCAGACCGAGCTGCCGCACGTACCGCAGCCGCTGGAACGCGCGAGTATCGACCAGCCGCAGCGCGAGCGCGTCGAGACCGGATGTTGTTCCAGAGCGGATCGCGGATGATATCCAAAGCAACCAGCTGACAGCGATAAGTCTGTCAGACGTCAGTGGTCAGTCGGCAGTTGTCAGTCGCCAGCGGTCGGCGGTCAGTGATCCCCTCCGGCCAGAGTGACCGGTCCAGGCGTTCAGTCACTCGCCGTTCAGCGTCCGCTCAACCTTTCGGCCCGCCGCGACGATCGCCGGATCCATCGTCCCGAACTTCTCGAAGTTCCGGCGGAACATCTCGGCCAGCTTCGCCGCCTGGGCGTCGTACGCGGCGGCATCCGCCCACGTCGCGCGCGGGTGTCAGCACCTCGGCGGGCACGTCCGGCACCGCGGCCGGGACGGCCGAGGCCGAAGACGGGATCCACGGCGCGCGGCGTGCGTCCAGCGCCCCGGCGAGGGCGGCGCGCACCATGGCCCGCGTGTGGGCGAGCTTCATCCGCGCGCCCACGCCGTATGGGCCGCCGCTCCAGCCCGGTGTTCACGAGCCAGACGTGCGAGCCGTGCCGGTCGATCAGCTCGCCGAGCATCTCGGCGTACTTGGTCGGGATGCCACACGAGGAAGACGGCGCCGAAGCAGGACGCTGAACGTCGCCTGCGGCTCGGTCACCCCGCGCTCCGTGCCGGCGACCTTGGCGGTGTAGCCCGGACAGGAAGTAGTACATCGCCTGCTCGCGCGTGAGGCGCGCGATCGGCGGCAGGACGCCAAAGGCGTCGGCGGTGAGGAAGACCACGTTCCGCGGATGGCCGCCGCGTCCGCTCGGGACGTGGTTCCGGATGTAGTGGCAGCGGGATACGACGCGCGCGTGTTCTCGGTGATCGACTGGTCGTCGAAGCGCACGCGTCGCGTGGCGGGATCGAGCGACGACGTTCTCGAGGATCGTGCCGAACATCTGCGTGGTGGCGTAGATGTCCGGCTCCTGCCTCGGCGCGACAGGTTGATCACCTTCGCGTAGCAGCCGCCCTCGAAGTTGAAGATGCCGCTCGTCCGACCAGCCGTGCTCGTCGTCGCCGATCAGCGACGCGCTCGGGATCGGCGGAGAGCGTGGTCTTGCCCGTGCCCGAGAGGCCGAAGAAGAGCGCGGTGTCGCCTTCGCGGGCCGACGTTGGCCGAGCAGTGCATGGACAGGACGCCGTCCTTCGGCATCAGGTAGTTCATGACCGTGAACATCGCCTTCTTGAGCTCGCCCGCGTAGCGCGTGCCGCCGATCAGGATCATCCGGCGCGCGAGGTGAAGCACGATGAACGTGCCGGTCCGCGTGCCATGGCGCGCGGGCGTCGGCCTGGAACTCCGGGGCGTGCAGCACGGTGAAGTTCGGCTGAAACGTCGCGACGGCATCGATCGTCCGGGCCGGATGAACATGTTGCGGACGAACGCGCGCGTGCCACGCGTTAGGCGTCACGTAGCGCACGCTGAGCCGGTGCCGCGGATCGGCGCCGCAGAACAGGTCCTGCACGAACAGATCGCCGGCGCCGTTGAGATAGGTGCGCACGTCGGCGAGCAGCCGGTCGAAGTGCTCTTCGGCCATCGGCTGGTTCACCTTCCCCCAATCGACATCGCCGTCGGTCGCCGGCTCACGCACGAGGAACTTGTCGTTCGGCGAGCGCCCGGTATGCGGCGCCGTGACGGCGACGAATGGTCCCATGTCGGCCAGGACCCCCTCCTCACGCCGTATGGCCAGCTCGATCAGGCTCGCCGGCGCACCAGATTCCAGTGGACCGTGCCCGCTGGGGTCGAGCCCCTGGGCGTCGAGCGCCTGTGTTGGTTCCGATTCGAAAGCGGCAGCAGCGGGTGGTGTTTGAGTCGCCATCGGCGAGTCTCTTGGAATCAGGAAGTGGAGTAGGCGTGCGACGCGTCCCCGGTCCTGGTCGGCGACCGGTCCTGCGATCGGACGGGCGCGATCCTGCGCGTCCATGACCGCAACCGCGGCCATGTTCACGATGTCCTGCACGTCAGCGCCCTGCTCGAGGACGTGGACCGGTTTGCGCCATGCCGACGAGAATCGGGCCGATGGCCGTCGCCCCGCCCAGGTGGTGCAGCAGCTTGTAGGCGATGTTGCCGGCGCTCAAGTTGGGGAATATCAACACGTTGGCCGGCTCCTTCAAGGCGGAAAACGGGAAGGTCTCCTGTCAGCGTTTCCAGATCTCGACCGCGGTGTCGGCCTGCATCTCCCCGTCCACCACGAGGGTCGGGTCGCGCTGCCGCAAGGAGCGCCACCGCCTTCGCCACCCGGTCGGCCTCCGGGTGCCGCACCGAACCGAAGTTGGAGAAGGAGAGCATCGCGACGCGCGGCGGCTCGCCGAACGCCCGCACGACGCGGCTCGCGGCGTAGGCGATCTGCGCCAGCTGCTCCGGCGGTCGGCTCGATGTTCACGGTGGTGTCGGCGCAGAAGATCAACGCCGTTCCGAACACGAGCATGTACATCCCGCTCACCAGGCCGGCCTTGGATGCGCGCCGATGACCTCGAGCGCCGGACGCAGCGTCTCCGGGTAGGTGCGTGGTCACGCCCGAGACAAAGGCGTCGGCGTCGCCCAGCGCCACCATGACCAGCCGAAGTAGTTCGCCGTTGTACAGCCGCCGGTTGGCCTCCGCCAGGCTCATGCCCTTGCGCTGGCGGCGCTTCCAGAGCAACTCGGCGTACATCTCGCGCCGCGTCCGACTGCGCGGATCCTCGATCGCGATGTCCTCGAGCGAGATGTTCTCGCTGCGCGGCGCGTCGTTCGAATCACGTCTCGGTGTGCCCAGCAGGATCGGATACGCGATGCCGTCGTCGACGAGGATTCTGCGCGGCCCGGATGGATCTTGCGCTCTTCGCCCTCGGGAAGGACCACGCGCTTGGGGTCGCTCGATGGCGCGGTTGATGATCCCGCGCATGACGCCGCGCGCGCGCCCGAGCCGCGCCTCGAGGTGCTCGCGATACGCCTCGAGGTCGATGAACTCGCTCGGCCACGCCGCTCGCGACCGCGGCCCACGCCACGGCGGGCGCCACCCAGAGCAGCACGCGCGGATCGAAGGGGAAGGGGATGAGGTACTCGCGCCCGAACTTCACCCGCTTGCAGGCCGTACAGCGCCGCCACGCTCTCCGGCACGTCCTCCCGGGCCAGCATCGCCAGCGCGCGGGTGGCGGCCATCTTCATTTCCTCGTTCACCTCGGTGGCCCGCGCGTCGAGCGCGCCGCGGAAGATGAACGGGAAGCCGAGCACGTTGTTGACCTGGTTCGGGTAGTCGCTGCGCCCGGTGGCGATGATCGCGTCGGGGCGCACGCGCCTGCACTTCGTCCGGGCAGGATCTCCGGCACGGGGTTGGCGAGCGCGAAGACGATCGGGTCGCGCGCCATCGGCGCGATCATCTCCCCGGTGACCGCGCCCGCGACCGAGAGTCCCACGAACACGTCGGCGCCGACGAGCGCGTCGGCGAGCGTGCGCGCGCTGCCGTGCGTGCTGGCGAACCGCGCCTTGTAGCGGTCCATGTGCTCCGTCGCGCCCGTCGTAGATCACGCCCGCGCGGTCGCAGATGATGATGTTGCTCGTGCTGCACGCCGAGGCGCACGTAATGCGTCGGCGGTGGCGATCGCGGCGGCGCCCGCGCCGGAGAACACGACGCTTCACGCTCGCCGACGGCCTTCCCGACGATCTCCAGCGCATTGAGCAGCGCCGCGCCGGAGATGATCGCCGTGCCGTGCTGGTCGTCGTGGAACACGGGGATCCGCATCGTCTTCGCGCAGCGTCTCCTCGATGTAGAAAGCAGTCCGGGGCGCGGATGTCCTCGAGGTTGATGCCGCCGACCGTCGGCTCGAGCAGCTGGCAGAAGCGGATGACGTCCTCGGCGTTCTCGGAGCCGACCTCGAGGTCGAAGACGTCGAGGTCGGCGAACTGCTTGAAGAGGTTGCCCTTGCCCTCCATCACCGGCTTTCCGGCCAGCGCACCGATGTTGCCGAGCCCGAGCACGGCGGTGCCGTTGGTCACGACCGCGACGAGGTTCCCCTTGGCCGTGTAGCGGTAGGCATCATCAGGGTTCTGCTGGATCTCGAGGCAGGGCTCGGCGACGCCGGGCGAGTAGGCGAGCGAGAGGTCGCGCTGGTTGGTGAGCGGCTTGGTCGGGACGACGGCGATCTTGCCGGGCCGGGGAGTTCGTGGTAGTCGAGGGCGTCGGAGGGGGGCATGGGCCTAAAGATAGTGCCATAGTCCGGTAGGCCCTGTGACCTCTGGCCCTGTAGCCGACTGGCCCATCACCCTCTCACGGCTCCTTCACCACCGGCTGCGGATAGGCCTTCCCCAGCGCCTCGAGATACTGCGAGCGGAGCGCCTTCAGGCCGTCGAACTCGCGCTGCACGAGCTTCCGGTATTCGTCGTGCGTGGCGAAGGTGACGAGAAGCGCGGCCATGGACTGCGCGTCCACGACGAAGTCCGTGGTGGCCGACCTCGGTGGTGGCGTCGGCGAGCATCTCGTAGGTGTGGTTGCCGCCGTTGGACGAATGCGCCGAGAAGCCGAGGCCGGGAATGTCGCTGGAGACGCTGCCGGTTTCCTCGAATCCCTGCGGCTTGCCGGGCGCATCGGTGCACCCGGCTGGCGCCGAACTGCTTCATGATACGCGAAGGCGACCTCGCCTAACGATCCGAGCGCGATGCCGTCGCGCGGCGCCCGGTTCGCGCTCGATCGTGCACCTTGGTGCCGGTGGCCAGGGCGGCGGCCCGGGCCGCGTTGTCCACCATCTCCGCCTCCTGGGCCAGGTACACCTCGTCCGGATAGCGGATGTAGAAGTCGGCGACCGCCCGGTCCGGGACGACGTTGGGGGCCTTGCCGCCCTCGGTGATGATCCCCTGGATGCGTGCCTCGGGCCGCATGTTCTTGCGCAGGGCGTCGATGTTCTCGAACAGATGGATCACAGCGGTGAGCGCGTCGCGTCCTTCCCACGCGCGTCATCTGGTGCGCGGGAGCGCCCGAGAAGGTGTATCGGGCGAAGTCGATGTTCAGGCAGCAGGTGCCGAACCCGGCGGCCGGGCGGCGTGGTGGCGGTGGTCGAGTGCGAGCGGACGATGATGTCGGCGCCCTTGAACACGCCGGCGTTGATACATCACGGTCTTCACCGAAGGCGGCAGGATCTCTTCGGCGGGCGTGCCATACACGGTGACCGTCCCCGGCGTGTGAGTCCGGGTGAGGAATTCCGCCACCGCGACGGCCGCCGCCAGCCCCACCGGGCCCTGGGCGCTGTGCTGGTCGCCATGAAAGTCGCCGTTGGTGCCGCGCAGCGCGTCGTATTCCACGATCACGCCGAGGTTGGGACCGGGCGTGCCCTTGCGATAGTGCGCGACGAACGCCGTCGCGAATCCCGCCACGCCGGAATCGACGTCGAAGTCGTGGGCCCGCAGGTAGTCCATGAGGATCTTCACCGACCGGAATTCCTTGAAGCCCGATTTCCGGGTGCGTGGTGATGTCGTCGGCCATCGCGAGCAGCTCCTGGTCCATGAGCGCCCTGGCGCGCGCGGCCACCGCGTCCCGCGCCGGATCGGGCGCCGTGAGGCGGGCGACCAGGTGGGGCAGATCGAGCGACTGCTCGAGCGCGTTCATCCGCGCCACCACGTCGGCCGCGGCGGAGCGTTCGGTGGGCGTCTCCTGCGCGGAGAGCAGGCCGCCGGCGCAGCACAGGAGCGACAGCGCGGAGCGCGCGATGCGGGCGGGGAGCGTGGGAGCGGTCATCGTTAGGTATGTGATGGAAAGGAAGAGGGGGAGCGGAGCGGATGGTCGGGCACCGGGCCGCGCCCGCGGTCGAGCGCGTCGATTTTCGCCACCCGGGCCTGGTGCCGGCCGGCGCCGAACGGCGTGTCGAGGAAGGCGCCGACGATCTCGAGCGCGAGGCGCGCGCCGATGAGCCCTCCGCCGAGCGTCAGCAGGTTGGCGTTGTTGTGCTCGCGGGCATTCCGCGCGGTGGTGACGTCGTGGCACATGGCGGCCCGAATCCCGGCGACCTTGTTGGCGACCATACAGCTGCCGATGCCGGCCCCGTCGACCATGATGCCGAACTCGGCGGCCCCGGCCGATACCGACCGCGCCACGGCCAGTGCGAAATCCGGATAGTCCACCGCGGCGCTGCCGGTGGTGCCGTGATCAACCACCGCATGGCCCAGTTCGCGGAGGCGTGCGGCGATGGTGTCTTTCATCGTCACGCCGCCATGGTCGGCCCCCACCGCGATGCGCAACGTGCCCGAAGCGGCGGGCACAGGGGCGCGAGGGTTTGCGGGCCGGTCAACCGTCCCTTCGTTCGCGCCGCCATCCCGGGCGCCATGGGCCGGGACCGGCTTGCCGCCGGCACGCAGTTTCGCTCGCTCTCCCGCAAGTCCGAGCAACGTGATTCCCCTGTGATGCGCCAGATCGATAGCACTGGGCGTCACCGCGGCGTCCCGGACGTCCAGCGCCGCAAGGCGATCGGCAATCGCCTTCCGCACGTCGCGTTCCGTTACGACTCGTCGTCGTGGCATGGATATCAGCGATCCGTTATCAGCTTTCCGTTATCAGCTATTCAGCTTTCCGTTATCAGCTATTCAGCTTTCAGTTATCAGCTATTCAGCTTTCAGCTATCAGCGCTCAGCCCCGGATCAGGAAGAAGCGGACATGGGCTCATCCGCCGGCCACCTGCAGGCGCGGCGGCGGGTTGCCGCAGTCGGCGCCATGAATCTGCGACAACTTCTCCTGGCGGGCGAGGTTGCACCGGATGCCCGGCACTGCGTGCGAACATCTGTACCTCCGCACCCGGTGTCGAGCCTCCCGAGGCGCGCACCGTGACCGACGGGCTGGAGATTGGTGCGCGCCTAGCGTTTCGGGCAGCGGCCGCGTACAGTCTGTACGTATGCCTAGCGAGATAGGCGACCCGCGCGGCCGCCAGAGGGTGCACGCGCGGATCGTCGCGATGGTATTGTTCCTCGTCCAGGCGGTAGTTGTTTCAACGCCCCTGGCGGAAGGACGCAGTGGTCCCGGCGCGCAACAGCACGTCGAGGCGCGCAATGAGCAGCGCCACTACGCGCACGCGGAGGCCAACTGCGCGTTCTGCGCCGTGCGGACGATCCATGCGCCGGCCGCCACGGCGGCTGCGCGTCAGCGTCCGCCCGGCGTGGCACGCCGTGACGTCCGCATCGTCCTCCTCCTCCCCCCTTCCAGCGACTTCCCGCTTCCCCATCTCTCGCGCGCGCCCCCCTCGCTGAGCTGAGCACGGCCACCGGCCGTGTTGCCACCCGTCCCGCCGACGGGTTTGCGCTCGACTCGCGTCTCAGGGGGATTGCATGCGCATTTGGAAGATCGTGTGCGCGCTGGCCACAACGGCGGGCGTCACATGGGCACAACAGACCGGATCGCCAACGGCCACACGGCCGGTGTCGCGTGCGCGCGCCGCGTACCCGGATACCCTGCGTCTGACGCGTAGCGCGGCGGTGGCCGCGGCGCTGGCCAACAACCCGCAGCTGGAAGTCGCCCGCGAGCAGACCTCGCAGGCGCGCGCGCGTCGCGTGCAGGCAGTGGCCATTCCCGATCCCACGCTCGTCGCCTCGCTCGATCAGCAGCCGGGATTCCTCCGGCTGGGTCAGGCCGGCGAGAAGAACGTGGAGATGGACCTCTCGGTCCCGTTTCCCGACAAGTTCCGGTTGTACAACCGGATCGCGACCGCCGACGTGGCGTCGTCCGACTACCAGTTCACGCTGCTGCGCCAGCAGGTGGCCGCCGATGTGGCCCGCGCCTACGACGACCTCTTGCTCACGCGACGCCACCGGCGCGACCTGCTCGACGGCCGGGCGTTGGCCGACTCCTTTCTCACCCGGGCGCAGGCCCGATTCAACGCCGGGACCGTGGCCAGGCTCGATGTCATCAAGGCGCGGGTGGACGTGGCCCAGGCCGACAATGACCTGATCGCCAACGAGCGCGACATCGCCAACGCCGAATCCGCCCTCAACCGGCTGCTCGGCCGCTCGTTAGGTGCCTCGATCATCGAGCTCGATTCGCTCGATGTGCCGCGGGCCCTGCCGGATCTGGCGGTGCTCGAGAGCACCGCCCTGACCACGCGGCCGGAGCTCGGCGACCTCATGTCGCAGCGCAACGGCGCCCGCGCCACCACGACCCTGGCGAAGGAGTTCTGGCTGCCCGACCTCTTCGTGGGCGCCACCCGGGACTACAATGCCCCGGGCAGCCAGGCCTACAGCGCCGGCATCGGGCTCGCCTTCCCCCTCTTCTTCTGGCAACACACGCGGGGCGAGATCGCCGAGTCGCAACACCGCGAACGCGAGCTCGCCGCCGCCTATCAGGACCTCCGCGCCGAGGTGGGACAGGATGTGCGCCAGGCCTACGCCAGCGCCGAGACGGCGCTCCGACAGGCCCTCTACATCCGCGACG
>CAVUFA010000027.1:0-282488 GCA_963740565.1 uncultured Gemmatimonadaceae bacterium
GACCATATTACCAACGTCCTTCCGAGCCGAGGCGGTTCATGAAGCGCCCCGTCACGCTGGCGATCAACGGTGCGAAGCACGCGCTCGATGTGGAGCCGCGGGCCTCGCTTGCCCAGGTACTCCGCGACGATCTCAATCTGACCGGCACGCACGTGGGGTGTGATACCTCGCAATGCGGTGCCTGTACGGTGCTGCTCGATGGCCGGGCGGTGAAGAGCTGCTCGGTCCTGGCCGTGCAGGCCGAGGGCCGTCGTGTCACGACCATCGAAGGCCTTGCGTCGAACGGCCGCTTTCATCCGCTGCAGCAGGCGTTCTGGGAGAAGCACGGTCTCCAGTGCGGCTTCTGCACGCCCGGTGTGATCATGGTCGCGGTGGATCTCCTGCAGCGCGATCCCCATCCCAGCGAACAGGCCATCCGTCACGGCATCGACGGCAACATCTGCCGCTGCACCGGCTACCAGAACATCGTCGCCGCCATCCAGGCTGCCGCGGCTGCCGCCGGGAAGGACTCGGCCGCATCCACCGCCTAACGTTCGACACCCAATGCCCACGCTCTTCGGATCCGGGATCAAGCGGCGGGAGGATCCGCGCCTGGTCACCGGCCGCGGCACCTTCACCGACGACGTCAAGCTGCCGGGCCTCGCCTACCTCGCGATTCTGCGGAGCACCCATGCGCACGCCCGCCTGAAGCGGGTCGACACGCGCCGCGCGGGGAAGGCGCCGGGTGTCCTGGCGGTCTATACCGGTACCGACCTGCGCGACCGCGTGACGGCGGTGCCATGCGCCTGGAACGTGCCGGGCTGCGATCTCAAAGTCCCGCCCCATCCCCTGCTCGCCGCCGACCGCGTGCGGTACGTCGGAGACGGCGTGGCGATGGTCGTGGGCGAAACACGCGCCGCCGCGCGAGACGCCATCGATCTCATCGATGTCGACTACGAGCCGCTCGACGCGGTGGTCGATCCCGAACGGGCCACCGCGAAGAACGCTCCACGGCTGCATGCCGAGGTGCCGGGGAACGTGGCGTTTACGTGGAAGGTTGCCGGCGGCGACGCCGCCAAAGCCTTCGCGGAAGCACCCGTCAAGGTTTCGCTGCGCATCCACCAGCCGCGCCTCCAGCCCACCGCCATGGAGCCGAGGGCGGCGGTTGCCAGCTGGAACGAGGCCACGCAACAGCTCACCCTGTGGGCGACCAGCCAGAATCCGCACATTCACCGCTTCCTCTGTTCGGTGATGCTCCGCATCCCCGAACATCGCGTTCGGGTCATCTCGCCCGACGTCGGTGGGGGATTCGGCAGCAAGATCCCGGCGTACGCCGACGAAGCCCTTACCGCTTTCGCGGCGATGGATCTGAAGCGGCCGGTGAAGTGGACCGAGGATCGGTCGGAGAACTACAAGGCGACCATCCATGGGCGCGATCACGTGGAGTACGTGGATCTCTGCGGGACGCGTGACGGGCACGTCACCGGACTGCGCACCAGGGTCTACGCGGGGCTGGGCGCCTACGCGTCCACCGCCGGTCCGGGCATTCCCACCATCCTGCACGGCCTCATGTACTCGGGCCCGTACATGATTCCGAACATCGACGGCACGGTGTACGGCGTGTACACCACGACCACGCCGGTCGATGCCTATCGTGGGGCGGGACGGCCCGAGGCCACCTACCTGCTCGAGCGCCTGATGGATTCCTACGCGCGCGAGATCGGCATGGATCCGGTCGAGGTGCGGCGCCGCAATCTGATTCCCAGCGACAAATTCCCGTACACCGTGGCCACCGGGGTTACCTACGATTCCGGGAACTATCAGGGTGCCCTCGACAAGGCGCTCGCCGCGATCGACTACAAGGGCTTCCGGGCGGAGCAGAAGCGGGCACGATCGAAAAAGAACGGCCGTCATCTCGGAATTGGCGTCACCACCTACTGCGAGATCTGCGGCCTCGGGCCCTCGCAGGTGGCGGGCGCAGTGGGATTCGGCGGCGGCTTGTACGACAGCGCGTTGCTGCGCGTCTACCCCACCGGCGTGATTCGCGTCTACATCGGCGGCAAGCCGCACGGCCAGGGTGAAGAGACCACGTTCGCGCAGATCGTCGCCGACCAGCTCGGCGTCCCGATCGACAACGTCGAGATCGTGGCCGGTGATACCGAGACCACGCCCCAGGGATGGGGCACGTACGGAAGCCGTACCACCGCGGTGTGCGGAAGTCGCTGTCCATCTCGCGGCGCAGCGCGTGCGTGACAAGGTCAGAAAACTGGCGGCACACCTGCTCGAAGCCAACGAGGACGACCTCGATTGGAAGGACGGCGCGTTCGTCGTGAAGGGCTCGCCGGATCAGAAGAAGAGCTTCGGCGAATGCGCCCTCATGGCAAACGTGGCCTGGAATCTGCCGGCCGGCATGGAGCCGGGCCTGGAAGCCAGCGCGTTCTTCGATCCCAGTAATTTCGTGTACCCGTTCGGCACCCATATCTGCACGGTCGAAGTCGACGGCGAGACCGGCCAGGTTTCCATCCTGCGGTACGTGGCCGTGGACGACTGTGGCCCGCAGATCAACCCGATGATCGTGGAGGGACAGGTGCACGGTGGCGTGGTGCAGGGAATCGGGGAAGCGCTGCAGGAACGCGCCGTGTACGACGAGGACGGGCAGCTCCTCACCGCCACCATGATGGACTACGCGGTCCCCAAGGCCTCGCAGATGCCCTTCATGGAAGTCCTGCACACGGTGACACCCTCTCCCGTGAACCCGTTAGGCGTGAAGGGCATCGGCGAAACCGGAACCATCGCCTCCGTTCCAACGGTCGTGAACGCGGTCCTCGACGCGCTCGCGCCGCTCGGCATCGGGCACATCGACAAGCCGCTCACGCCATCGCGCGTCTGGGCGGCAATCCAGGAAGCGCGCGCCAACGGAGGTGCGCGATGATCCCCGCGGCCTTCGATTATGTGCGCGCGTCCACGGTGGCCGGCGCGCTCAAGGCCCTGGACACCGGCGGCACGAAGGTCATCGCCGGCGGCCAGTCGCTGATGCCCCTGCTGCGGTTCCGGCTCGCCAGGCCGAAGCGGCTGGTGGACGTAGGACAGATCGCCGCGCTCCGGGGCATTCGAAAGAAGGGGGGCGGGCTCGTGATCGGGTCCGCCACCACCTACCGCGAGTTGCTCGACTCGCGCACGGTGCGCGCCTATTGCCCCATGCTGCTGGAACTGGTCGAGAGCGTGGGCGACGTGCAGGTGCGTAATCTGGGCACGATCGGCGGTGGTCTCGCGCACGCCGACCCGGCGGCGGATATGCCGGCCGCCCTCCTGGTACTCGGCGCCGCCCTGACTCTCCAATCGAGGGCCGGCAAGCGGAAGGTGCCGGCCGCGAAATTCTTCAAGGGTCCGTTTGCCACCGCCATGAAGGCCAGGGAGCTGATGATCGAAATCGAATTGCCCGCCCTTCCCAGGAAAGCCGGGGCGGCCTATGTCAATTTCGAGCAGCAGGCCTCGGGATTCGCGCTGGTCGGCGCCGCCGCCGTCGTCGCCAGAACGAACGGCGACATATCCCACGCCGCGCTGGCGTACTCCGGCATCGCCGAGGCGCCCCTGCTTGCCGCGTCGACTGCTGCGCTCGTGGGAACGCGCGGCGGCGATGCGGCGTTCACGAAAGCGGCCCAGGAGGCGGTCGACGCCATCGAGTTCGTCAACGACGACATTCACGCGACCGAAGCATACCGCCGGCACCTGGGCGTCGTGGCGGGTGCGCGGGCGCTCGCCAGAGCCATAGAGCGCGCGACCTGACGGATGCACCTTGAATTCTCGGGCGAGCCCGAGATCAACGCCCCGGTCGAGCGCGTGTGGACGCATCTGCTCGACCACGAATTCGTGGCGCACTGCGCGCCGGGTGTGAAGCGGGTCGAGCCGCTGTCGACATCGAGCTTTCGAGTCGTCACCGGGTTCGCCGTCGGCTCGCTCAAGCTGCTGTTCACGGTCGACGTTGAATTACACGACATCCTGCCGGGAAAATCCCTCAGTCTCACGGTGCACGGGAAGGCCGCCGGGTCGGAAGTGCGCGCGCGATCGGCCGTGGCGCTCGCGCCACTTCCCCGCAATCACACCCGGTTGACGTGGACCGCGGAAACGACGCTCATGGGGACAGTGGTCAACGTCGGGTCACGGCTGCTCAGGGGCAGTGTTCGCCGCATCACGCAGAAGTTCTGGAAGAAGTTCGCCGCCGCGGTCGTGCGCGACGCGGGAAAGGCGCGGACGAAGTGACCACGCTCGGGTCGATCGACGCGGTGCAGAAGGCCTTTGCCGCGCAGCACTATGTCGCGGACCGCGAGCTCTCGACCGCGGTCTTCCTCGCGCTGGCACTCGAACGTCCGCTGTTGCTCGAGGGTGAAGCGGGTGTCGGCAAGACCGAGGTGGCGCGCGTTCTGGCGGCCGCGCTCGGCGCCGAGCTGATCCGCCTCCAGTGCTACGAAGGTCTGGACGTGTCCACCGCGGTGTACGAGTGGAACTATCCTCGGCAGATGCTCGAGATCCGTCTGATGGAGGCACGCGGCGACGCGAAGTCGGCCGGCACCCGCGACATCTTCGGCGAGGAATTCCTGATCCGACGGCCCCTCCTGCGCGCACTTGGCGGGGGACGTGGCGAGCCGCCGGTGCTGCTGGTCGACGAGGTCGATCGCGCCGACGAGGAGTTCGAGGCCTATCTGCTCGAGGTGCTGAGCGACTTCGCCATCACCGTGCCGGAGATCGGCACCATCAAGGCCGAGCGCGCGCCCCGCGTCATTCTCACCAGCAACCGCACGCGCGAGGTGCACGACGCCCTCAAGCGTCGCTGCCTCTATCACTGGATCGACTATCCGGACGCCGAGCGGGAACTGGAAATCCTCCGGGCGCGTCTTCCGAAACTCCCCGCTGCGCTCGCGCGCGAAGTGGTCGCGTTCGTGCAGCGGTTGCGTCGTGCCGATCTGACCAAGGTGCCGGGCGTCGCGGAAACCCTCGACTGGGCGGCCGCCCTCGTGGCGCTCGGCGCAAAGCGCCTGCAGCCAGAGCAGGTGGAGCAGACGCTCGGCGTCTTGCTCAAGTACCAGGAGGACCTGGCGACCATGCGCCCGGGCGGGGCACGTACGCTACTCGACGAGGCGCGCGTGGATGCCGCGCAGAAGGGCTGAGCGTCGGGCTCCCCGACAAGACTCCGGTGATCGCTGATCGCTGATCGCTGATCGCTGATCGCTGATGACTCATGACTGATAGCTATTCCCAAATCAACGCGGCCGCCTTCTCGCCGATCAGGACGCTCGGCGCGTTGGTATTGCCGGTCGTGACGTTGGGCATTATCGACGCATCAGCCACGCGCAGACCGGACACCCCGTAAACGCGAAGCTCCGGATCGACCACCGCCATCGAATCGGTGCCCATCCGGCAGCTGCTGGTTGGATGAAAGTAGGTCGTGACCGCAAGGCGAATCCATTCGATCATGGCACCCCGGTCCAGGTTGCCCGGCATCACTTCGCGTTTGCGCAGCGCGTCGAACGGTTTGGCGGCGCCAATGTCGCGACACAACTCGACGCCGGCCAGCAGCGCCTCTACGTCCGCCTCGGCTTCGAGATAGTTCATGTCGATCGCGGGGGGCACGTTCGCATCCTTCGACGTCAGGGTCACCGTGCCCCGCGAGGCCGGCCGCACCACGCTCGGCGCGATGACGTAGCACTGCTCCGGCAGTCGGGCCGCCAGCTCCGGGGTCGCAAACGGAAACTCGATCACCACCGGCTGAATGTCGGGCGAATAGAGATCCGGACGCGACTTCCACCAGAGCGTCGCTTCCGCGCCGTTGTTCACGACCGTCGGCAGATTCCCTCTGGTCTCGTACACGATGCCGCCAAGCAGGGGGTGGTCCTGCAGGTTCGCGCCCACGCCGGCCAGATTCACGCGCACACCGATGCCCAGCTGCGTCAGTGCGTCGGCCGGGCCAATACCCGATAGCAGGAGCAGACGCGGTGATCCGATTGCGCCCCCGCACACCACGGTCTCCCTCGTCGCGCGCGCCGTCCGGCGCTCGCCCGCGAGCACGTACTCCACGCCGGTGCAGCGGCTCCCCTCGAACGTGAGCCCGTGGGTGTCGGCGTTGATCTCCACCGTGAGGTTGGCCCGACCCGCCGCGGGTCGCAGATACGCGGACGCGACGCTGAACCGCTTCCCGTCCTTGATCGTGAAGTTGAAGTACCCGATGCCTTCCATGCTCGGGCCGTTGATGTCATCAATGACCGGCAGCCCGGTGGCTCGTCCCGCCTCGATGAACGCCTCGGCGATTACGCCGCGCTGCTCCGGCGGCGCCACGTACATCGGACCACCGGTGCCTCGCAGCTCGCTGCGCGGGCCGTGCCAGTCCTCGATCCGCTTGTAGACGGGGAGCACGCTCGCCCAGTCCCAGCCGGGGTTTCCGGCGTAGGCCCAGGCATCGAAGTCCGCGGGATGTCCACGCACCCACGCGTTGGCGTTGTGACTGTGACAGCCCCCGAGCATCTTGCCGCGGGGACAGTGCACCACGCGGTTGTTCGCGTGCCGCTGCGGTGTGGTGGAATAGCACCAGTCACGCTCGCCGTAGAAATTCATCGGCCACCTGGTGGGGTCGCTCACATCGGGGTGGTCATCCGATCCGCCCGCTTCGAGCAGGAGCACCTTCACCTTCGGGTCTTCGGAGAGGCGCGCCGCCACGACGCATCCCGCTGATCCCGCGCCCACCACGATGTAGTCAAAGGCCGCGTCAGGCATGCTCTTTCCCCCCGAGGACAGGACGTTGGCTCGAGCGACCGGCTTGCGTGCGACGTGACGAGCGAGCCGGAAGCCGGTCGGGTCATCGTCGACATCAAGGCACCGTCCGGATCCACCAGTGGCTCCCCGAACAGGCTGTCGCTCGACTCGAGGCCGCGTGCGGATCCCATTTACACCATTGAGGGGTCAGGCACAAGAGAGCGCCGCGGGTCGCGGGCCCGGCGGCGAGGGTGTCGCGGATTCCGGTTAGGCGGGATTCCCCGGCGAAATTGGGGTCAGACTCGAATTTCCGAGGAAATTCGAGTCTGACCCCAATTTCCTCCCCACTTATGCCTTTTCCCGTGACGAAGCCGGCAAACCCAGTTCGGCGACCAGCGCGTCGAACCGCCGATCCGATCCCACGACGTCCGGCCAGGGGAGCAACTTCACGCGCACCAGGTCACTGATGCGCTCCTCGACCGCCCGGCCAAGCTCCGCGAACGTGGCATCAACATCACCGAGGCCAGCGTGAATCAGTGCCAAGTCCAATGGTGACACGAACTGCGCTTCGCCCTCGGCCCGCGTTTGGCGCAGCACTTCCTCGGCCTCCTCCCGTCGTCCAGCCATGCCGTACGCGAGTCCGAGATATCCGGCGCCGAGCTGGTTGTCGGTGAGGGACATCGCCCGCTGGAGCTCCGCAATGGACGCCTCGAAGCGTCCCTGCACCAGGTAGATTCCCCCGAGACGCCAGTACGTCAACGGATACGATGGATCGAGATCGCGCGTCCGCACGAGCTGTGCAATCGCCTCGTCCTCCTGGCCGGCGAGGTGCAGCCCGTACGCCAGGTGATCGTTGATCACCAGCGACAGCGCGTCCAGCTCGTGGGCGTGACGGAGTTCCAGGAGCGCGTCGTCGAACCGTCCCATCACGAAGAAGTACCAGGCCCGCCACTGGTGGGCGCTGGCATATCCCGGGTCGAGCATCAACGCGCGCACGAACGAGTCTTCGGCCGCCGGCCAATCGCGGTCGTAGAACAACCGGGCGTACCCCAGCGACGCGTGCGCCGGCGCCAGCGTGTCATCGATCTCGAGGGCGCGTGCCGCGGCAGCCTTGGCGCGCGGATACGCGTCGCGCGGGCGCTGGAGGTTGTAGTACCCGTACACGTTGTACGTGTCGGCGAGGCCGGAATAGGCCATCGAATAATTCGGGTCGATGTCGATCGCTTCCTGGAAGTGCTGCAATGCGCGCTGAAAGCCCACTGACGTTCGCTTGTTCCAGTGATATCGACCCTTCATGTAGGCCTCGTACGCCGCCGAGTTGGCGGTAAACGGCTTCACGAGGCTGTCGTGCTCCGCTCCTGAGATCTGCACCTGCAGCGCGGCCGAGATCTCGGTTGCGATGGCATCCTGTACCGCGAAGATGTCGGTACGCGCGCGCGCGTATTGCTGACCCCAGAGCTGGCGCGCCTTCGCGACTTCCACCAGTTCGGCGCTCACGGTCAGATGCTCCCCGCGCTGGAGGACGCGCCCGGTGACCACCGCGCGCACCCGCAGATCGCGTCCGGCAGCGACCGGATCCACGTCCGGCCCCCGGTATCGGAAGGCCACCGACCGGGCGGTCACCCGGAGGCCGGAGAGCCGCGAGAGCTTGTTCATGACACTCTCGGTAATCCCCTCGCTGAGGTATTCGGCGTCGGGATCGTTGGCGGCATTCTCGAACGGCAGCACCGCGATGGACTGGATCTGTCGTGATCTCCCCGACAACGTTTTCCGAGGTCCCGTGCGCTTGGCGGTTGGCCGCTTTCGCGCCGGGATGGGCGGGGCCTCGACGTTGGGATCAGTGAGCACCATCGACAAGGCGAGGGAGAGTTCGCCGGCGGTCTGATACCGCTTCTCGGGTGCCCGCTCGAGCGCCTGGCGGATGATCCGCGATAGACTCTCTGGTGCATCGGATCGCTCGGTGACCACCGCCGACGGGGCTTCGGTGAGGCGCCGCATGAGGACCGCTTGTGTGCTGAGTCCGTGGAACGGCGGATGGCCGGCGAGCATCTCGTACAGCAGGCAGCCGAGCGAGTAGATATCGCTCCGGCCGTCCACGGTCTCGCCCATCACCTGTTCGGGGCTCATGTAGACCGGGGTGCCGACGATCAGTCCGGTCGCCGTCAGCGTCTGCGCGGCCGCCATGTGCACGGCGACCGAAATCCCGAAATCCGTGACCACCGCATGCCCGCCTTCGAGCATGATGTTCTCCGGCTTGATATCGCGATGGATCACGCCGGACCGGTGCGCGTGGTCCAGCGCGCCGGCGATTTCGCGGCCCAGCTCCACCGCGCTGCGCACTGACAGCGGGCCCTCGCGATCGATGCGGTCGCGCAGTGATTCCCCTTCGATGAAGGGCATCGTGTAGTAGAGCCATCCACCAGCGTCGCCGGCGGTGAGCAGCGGAACGATGTGCGGATGCCTGAGCTGGGCGGCAACGAGGATCTCCCGGCGGAATCGCTCGTGGCTGACGCTCGCGCCCAGTTCGGGCGGCAGGACCTTGATGACCACCCGGCGTCCAAGCGCGCACTCTTCGGCCTCGAACACCCGGCTCATGCCGCCGCCTCCCAGCTCGCGGAGCACCGTGTAGGAGGCTCCAAGCCTCGTCTGCAGCTCGGCCAGCATCTCAGTAGGCACAGTGTCAGGTCGGGGGGGAACCAGTTAATTTACCCGCACAGCTTGCTTGCAGCCAGCGCTGGTCATGACGAAGAGACAACGAACACCCGTCGTCGACGACGCGATCGCGTTCAACATCGTGCTCTTCGCGCGACTACTGCGCCGGGCCGGTCTCTCGGCCGGACCCGAGCAGGCCCGCCTCTTCGCGCGCGTCCTCACCTTTGTGGGATTCGACCGGCGCGGCGATGTCCGGGCCGCGGGCAGGGCGGTGTTCGTCAGGAGACGCGAGGAGCGCGCGCTGTTCGATGCGGCGTTCGATCTGTTCTTCAGGCGAGGCACCGCGGTGGGGGAAACGGTGTCCGCGCTACCCCGCATGCGTCAGACCGAGCGGCGCGATGCACACGCGCTGGGCAGCGCCGCGGCCGAGGGGGATGCGATCGAGGTGGTCGACACCGGGCAGCTGGCATCGGCCAGCAGCCGCGAGCGACTGCATGCGGTGGACTTCGCCGAGCTGACCGCCGACGAAGCGCGCGACGCCAATGCCATGGTCGCGGCGCTCCGGCCGAGGCTCCCGCGGCGCCCCTCGCGCCGCCACCGGCCGAGGCGGCGCGGCCGGCGCCTCGCCACCCGTGCGATGCTGCGGTCTTCGTTAGGCCGCGGTGGCGAGGTCGTCTGGTGGCGCTGGCTCCGACGGGCTACCCGCCCCCGACCGCTGGTCCTGGTGCTGGACGTGAGCGGCTCCATGGAGCGCTACAGCCGCTTTCTGCTTCGTTTCGCTCACGCCTGCACGCGCGTGGGCGCTCCGGTCGAGGTGTTCGTCTTCGGCACCCGCCTCACGCGGATTACTCGCGAGCTGCGTCAGCGTGATCCCGACGAGGCGCTCCGCCGCGTAGCGGCCCGGGTCGTGGACTGGAGTGGCGGCACGCGCATCGGCGCCAGCCTGCGGGAACTCAATCGGCGATGGGTCCGCCGGGCCGTGCGCGGGGGCGCCGTCGTGCTGGTGATGTCCGACGGCTGGGAGCGGGACGACGTCGCGCACCTGGCGCGCGAAATGGCCGTGCTGCGCCGGTCGTGTCACCGGCTCCTCTGGCTCGATCCGCTGGCCAGCAGGCCGGGCTTTGCGCCGACCGCCGGGGGGCTGCGCGCCGCCCTGCCGTTCGTCGATGCCTTGCTGCCGTGCGCGAACGTGGCGCAGCTCACCGCCCTCGCCGATCGCCTCGTCTCGCTCGCTCCGGACACGCTGTCAGCCTGACGCGGCTCGACGACCTAACGCTTCTCGACCAGCGCGAGCACCCGCAGCGGGCTGCCGCTGCCGTCGACGATCTTGAGCGGTGCGGCGACGACCAGGCTCCCGGTCGGCGGCAGCCGGTCCAGATTGCACAGGCTCGCCAGTCCGAAGCGGCCGTGGCCGTGCATCGTCGCGTGGTTGGGGAACGGCGGGTCGAACGTGCCGGCCTGTCCGGCGTCGGTCCCGATCGTCTCCACGCCGACGCCGAGGATGTCACGGTCGCGCGCCAGCAGCTCCGACGCCGAGCGGTGAAACCCGGGCGTGTGCGGACCATTCGCGTCGGCATTGAGGAACGCAGCGCCGGTTCGCTTGCTCCAGTCGGTGCGCAGCAGCACCCAGGCGCCGGCGGGAATCCGGCCGTGGGCGCGCTCCCACGCCTCGAGGTGTCCGGGCATCAGCAGGAAATCCGGATTCGCCGCGCACTCGCGTGACACGTCCACCACGCATGCTGGTCCCACGAAGCGTCCGGCCGGGATTGTGTCACACGAATTGTCGGGCAGATCCTTGCCGGTCACCCAGTGCACCGGGGCGTCGAAATGCGTCCCCGTATGCTCGCCGAGGTGGAGCGTGTTCCAGTACCACGCCGGACCCTTGTCGTCGTAGCGGGAGATGACCTCCATCGTCACCCCCGGCGATGGCGCGAAGATGGGTGGCAGGCCGATCACCGGCGTGTCGGGGCCGAGCGGCTGCGTGAGGTCGATGACTTCGACCGCGCCGTCGGCGAGGGCGGCGGCGAGCTGGCTCAGAAGTCCGGGCACATGGCCTCCTGCGGAAACGGAGTCAGGGCGTGTCCTTCAGGTACCGCGCGAACTGGTACCGATTCTCCAGCAACGCCAGATCGGTGACGAAGGCCGAGGGGCCCACCGCGTCCACCTTCGCCACCAGCGTCGTCAGATCGAGGGCAGCCAGCGCCTCGTCGAACTCCCGCACAAATTCGTCGATCGTGGTCACGGTGGCGGTGCGCGGCACGCCCGCTCCCGCCGCGACGGCGGCGATGCTGGTCCCGGTCGAGGTCGCGGTCGGGAACCCCCCCACCGACAGCAGGCTCTCATTGTCGAACACCACGTGCACCAGGTTGCGGGGCCGGTAGCGCGCCAGTGTGGTGAGTCCGCCCAGGTTCATCAGGACCGACCCATCGCCGTCCAGGACCACCACCTGCGACGATGGGCGCGAGAGCGCGATCCCCAGGCCCATCGACGACGCCAGCCCCATCGCGTGCTGCAGATAGAAGAAGTTGGGCTTGTGACCTAACGACTGCAGTTCGGCGGCCACCGCGCCCATGATCGTCACCACGATGCAGCGGTCGAACCGGTCGTACACCGCCGCCAGCGCGTCCAGGCGCTTCACCGAGCCCCCCTCGAACCGCATGTCCCGGGCGCCGTCACGCGTCCTCCCACATCAGGTCGCGCTCCAGCAGCAGCGCCACCGGCCGGTTCGCCGAGTACGCAAGGGTCTGCGCCTTCCTGATCCGCGGGGCCACCTGATCGCGCGTCTCCAGATGCTGAAAGGGAATGCGAAGCGCCTGCAGCAGCGGTACTGTCACCAGCCCGCCCTCCGTCTGCCAGGGATCGCGCTCGCCGAAGTCGCCACGCTGGCTGATGACCATCAGGAGCGGGATGCGATAGAGCTGGGCGCACGAAACGATGCCGTTGATCGACGCGAGAAACCCGTGATTCTGCATCAGCATCGCCGAACGGTTCCCGGCCAGGTATGCGCCCGCCGAAATGCCGACACCTTCCTCCTCCTTGGCGAGCCGCACCAGCGTCATCTCGGCGTCTTCTTCGGCCATGCGGATCAGATGCACCAGCCAGGTCTCCGGCAACGCGGAGAGGAGTCGCACTCCGCATTCCTTGAGGGCACTGTAGACGACGCGTGAGCTGTCGACGGAAACTGGCATGGCCGGCGCGCAGGAAGTCCCGGAGGGGCATACCGCCCCTCGGGCGAGCGAGCGCCAATCTTATCATCCCCGCGCTACGACCGCATCCAGGGGAACGCGTTCCCGGGAGGCAGCAACGGGCGACGCCAATAGACGGCCGGGTCCGAAGTCGGGATCTTCCCCGCTCCTGCCTGACCTGAGCGCGGGCGCTGCCGCGCCCGGTTGTAGAGCGGTTGGCCGTTCCAGGGTCCGCATGCCGGCGGTGCGAAACGAAGGTGCCCATGCGCTCTGGCACCCCGGCGAACGTGCAATACAATAGGTCGAGGGTGGAAGTCATCAGGAGTCAGCCAGCCTCGTCCTCCTCACTCTTGCCTCTGGCCTGTGGCCTCTGGCCAATGGACCCCATGCCTCTTACTCGTCGCGACTTCATTGCGACCGGCGCCACGGCGGCGGCCGGTCTCGCCCTTGGCCGGCCCGCCGGCGCCGAAGGGCTTCCCGCACCCGGAACGCGCGCCGCGCCGCACCGATCGGCGGCGCTGCCGGTGGTGATCGCCTCGGCCAACGGCTTGCGAGGCGTCAAGGTTGCGTACGACCTGATACGCGAGGGGAAGGATACCCTCGACGCGATCATCGCCGGCGTGAACATCCAGGAACTGGATCCGAACGACCAGTCGGTGGGGCTCGGTGGCCTGCCTAACGAAGACGGCGTGGTGCAGCTCGATGCGTCCTGCATGCACGGACCGACGAAGCGCGCCGGGGCGGTGGGCGCCCTCGAGGGTATCGCCACGCCGTCGCTGGTCGCCAGGGCCGTGATGGACTACACCGACGAAATCCTCCTGGTCGGGGACGACGCCAAACGCTTCGCGCTGGCGATGGGCTTCAAGGAGCAGAACCTCCTCACCGATGCGTCGCGCCAGCGCTGGGAACAATGGAAGGCCAATCGCAGGACCGCCGGCGACGCGTGGCTCGATGATCAGGCGCGGCAGCGCTGGTTGCGGTGGAATGCGGCGCATACCGGCGGCGGCGACGCCGGCGTTCGCGACAGCACCGCCAACCCGGATGAGGAAATCGCCTGGACGCACGGCACCATCAACATGAACGCGGTGGCCGCGAATGGCGACATCAGCTCGGTCACCACCACCAGCGGCATTTCGTGGAAAATTCCGGGACGGGTTGGCGATTCGCCCATCGTCGGCGCGGGTCAGTACTGCGACAACGGGGTGGGTGCGGCCGGGTCCACGGGGCGTGGGGAGTCGAACATCATGGTCTGCGGCGCGTTCCTGACGGTGGAATTCATGCGCCAGGGCAAGTCACCCGAAGAGGCCGTGCTCGCGGTCATCAAGCGCGTCATCGAGTTGACCGAGAAACGGCTGCTCTCGCCCGAAGGCCATCCGTACTTCGGTCTCGACTTCTACGCGGTGAACAAGAAGGGGGAGTTCGCCGCGGCCAGCTACTTTTCGGGATCGCGCTACGCCGTCTGTGACGCGCAGGGGCCTCGGCTGCTGGACTCAGCCTACCTGGTCGACGGACCGCCTCCGCGCCGACCGACCCATTAGCCCGCGCGTTCGCGGCGATTGCGACAAACCGTCCCGCTGCCGCGGGCGGGTTCACCGGCCGCAGTTCCGCTAGGCGGTACTCTTCGCCGCCTCGGCCAGAACGGGCGCACCGGAACCCGCCGGTGGCGCGTCGGGCAGCGGATTCTCGCGCTCCAGCCTGAACCCGTTTGCTACCGCCAGCGCGCGGGCCGCTGCACGCCCCAGCGCGCTCGCCGCCACCGAGATCTCCTGCAACCGTCCCTGCTGCGCGCCCGCCACGGTGGATGCCTCCTGGAGCGACTGGGCCAGTTCTTCGGCCTCATGGAACAGCTGCTCCAGGCGGAGCGCGAGCGCATCACTGGCCGCGGTCATGCCACCGACTTCATCCTCCTCGGCGGCAGCCTGCGTGAACGCCTCTCCCGCCTCGCGTTCCAGCCCCCGGAGGGTCCCCAGGGTCTCGGCGGTGGCGCTGCGCACGAGATCCACGGAGTCGACCGCGCGCCCGCTCGCGGTGCGCACGCGCTCCACGCGCTCCAGCACGTCGGTCACCAGCTGGTCGGTACGATCGGCTGCTTCGCTCGAGCTCTTGGCCAGACGGCGGACCTCGCTCGCCACCACCGCGAAGCCGCTCCCCTGTTCTCCGGCCCGCGCCGCTTCCATCGCGGCATTCAGCGCGAGCAGCTTCGACTGCCGTGCCATTTTTCGCACGAGCACCACAAACGAGCGGATCTCTTCCGACGCACCGGCGAGCATGGCGAGCTCCTCGGCGTTCGCGCTCACCTCGGAGGCCAGACCGTCGAGCGCCGCCTTCCCCGTCTCCATGCGGTTCAGGCTTTCGCGCGACAGCTCTCGGAGCCGCGCGTTCCGTGAGCGCTGGTCGTGCGCCTCGGTGGCGATGCGCGCCGCCCCGCTCGAGACGCGGTGCACGTCCTCATGCGCGGCCCGCGCCATGTCCGTGAGCCCGGCACTGCGATGCGCAACCGAACTCGATCCTTCCGTCGTGCGCTGCGCCACGCTCACCGCGGCGCCGCTCTGCAGGGTCAGATCCTGCGCGCGCGCGCCGACTTCGCGCGTGGCCGTGCGGACCTCGGCGATCGATGCGCGCAACGAGGCCAGCGCGCTCTGGGCGGCGGATACGGTGCCGGCAGTTCCGGACCGCTCCGCCGACAACGCCGGTTCCACCGTCAGATTCCCCTGCGACAAGGCGTGGAGCATCCCGGTCACGTCAGCCGACTGCTCCGACACTGCCGGGAGGATGACGTTGGTGGTGACCACGGCAGTGAGGATCGCGGCAATGGCGATCGCAAGCCCCCCGACGACCAGGATGTCCACGGTCGTGGCGTCGGCAATGACCGACCGCGCGAACCAGAGCAGCACGGCAAGGAGCACGGCGCCGGCACCACCCATCCGGACCGCCACGGTCTCGATGCCGACGCGCGATGGAACACCCGCTCGCTTGTCAGCCTCCTCCGTACCGCTAGATTGCCTCACGACGACTCCTCCGCGAATGGCCGGGCTCCCCATCCGACTGCACCGGCCGAACCAACGACCACGATGTCAACCACGCAGACGGGCGTCTCCGCGCCCGGTGTGTACGATCCGTCCGCCATCGAAGGGAAATGGCAGGTCCGCTGGCGTGAGCGCGCGACCAACCAGACGAACCTGGAGAACGGGTCTAACCCCTTTTACGCCTTGATGATGTTCCCCTATCCGTCCGCGGAGGGACTGCACGTTGGTAACCTCTTCGCGTTCACGGGGAACGACATTTATGGACGATTCCAGCGCCTCCAGGGGCACACCGTTTTCGAGCCGATGGGCTTCGATGCGTTCGGGATCCACTCCGAGAATTATGCCCTTCGGATGGGCGTCCATCCCATGCGGCTCATTCCGCGCAACATCGCGAACTTCACGAGACAGTTGCAGCGCGCGGGGCTGATGATCGACTGGCGCTACGCCGTCGACACGACCGCTCCAGCCTACTACAAGTGGACGCAGTGGATCTTCGTCCAGTTCCTCAAGCGCGGACTGGCGTACCGCAAGAAGGCCGCGGTCAACTGGTGTCCATCGTGCAAGACCGTTCTCGCGAACGAGCAGGTGATCGCCGGAGCCTGTGAGCGGTGTGGCACGAAGGTCGAGCAGCGCTTTCTCGAGCAGTGGTTCTTCCGCATCAGCGACTACGCCGACCGGCTGCTCCGGAACCTCGACTGGATCGACTGGTCGGAATCCACCAAGACCGCCCAGCGCAACTGGATCGGGAAGAGCGAGGGCGCGGAGATCACGTTCCCGATTGCCGGCGAGCGGGTTGCGCAGGACGGGCCAGTGGACGACGAAGCCGGCTCGGGACTCGTGCCGCTCACGTTTGGCCTCCGCGTCTTCACCACGCGTCCTGATACGGTGTTCGGCGCTACGTATATGGTGCTTGCCCCCGAGCATCCGCTGGTCGACGAGTTGACCACCGCGGACCGTCGCGAAACCGTGCGCGCGTATCGTGATGCCGCCGCCCGGCAGGATCTCGTCTCGCGCAAGGTGAACCGCGAGAAGACCGGCGTCTTTACCGGTTCCTATGCGGTCAATCCAGCCACCGGCGGCGAGATACCGATCTGGATCGCCGACTACGTGCTCATGGAATACGGCACCGGAGCAATCATGGCCGTGCCGGCGCACGATGAGCGGGACTTCGAATTCGCGACGGTCTTCGGCCTTCCGGTGGTACGCGTGGTGGCTGAGGCGGGAGACGGCGCCTCCACGCCGGTGCCGCGCGCGTTCGTTGACGATCGGGAGGGGCACCTGGTGAACTCGGGGCGCTTCGACGGCCTGGGGATCGTCGACGGAAAGCGCGCGATCACTGCCTGGCTGGCCGAGCGCGGTGTGGCCAGGCCGGTGGTCAACTTCCGTCTGCACGACTGGTGCGTGTCTCGGCAGCGCTACTGGGGGCCGCCAATCCCCGTGATCTACTGTGACGCCTGTGGACCGCAGCCGGTGCCCGAGGAGGACCTGCCGGTCGTACTGCCGGACATTGCGGACTTCCGCCCGGACGACAGCGGCGTCTCGCCGCTCGCCCGGCACGAGGACTGGTACCGGGCACGCTGCCCGCGCTGCGGCGCCAACGGTCGTCGCGAAACCGACGTCTCCGACACGTTTCTCGACAGCGCCTGGTACTTCCTGCGCTATCCCAGCGCCACCCGCGACGACGTGCCATTCGACACGGCGATGACCAGCCGCTGGCTTCCGGTCACGTCATACATCGGCGGCCAGGAGCACGCCGTGCTGCACCTCATGTACGCGCGTTTCGTGACGATGGCCCTATACGACATGGGATACCTCGCGTTCGAGGAGCCGTTCGTGCGGTTTCGCGCCCACGGCACGATCGTGCGCGATGGTGCCAAGATGTCGAAGAGTCGCGGCAACGTGGTCGTGCCTGACGAGTACATCGAGCGGTGGGGCGCGGACGCGTTCCGCACGTACCTCATGTACCTCGGACCGTTCGAGGAAGGCGGCGACTTCCAGGATCAGAGCATCTCGGGGGTGCGGCGCTTCCTCGATCGGCTCTGGAAGGCGTGCACCGAAGCCGGCACAACGGGAACGCCGGATCCGGCCGTGCTGCGCAAGTTGCACCAGACCATCAGAAAGGTCGGAGACGACATCGGCCGTCTGAGCTACAACACCGCGATCGCGGCGATGATGGAGTACATGAACACGCTCCGTCGTGACGACCGCGCGCCGCACCGCGATGAGGTGACCCCGCTGGTTCAGCTCGTCGCACCATTCGCCCCCCACCTGGCCGAGGAGCTCTGGGAACGCCTCGGGCACCTTTCAACGGTCTTTGAAGGCGGCTGGCCCGTGTACGACGAAGGCCTCGCCCGTGAGGAGTCCATCCGGCTCGCCGTGCAGGTCAACGGGAAGCTCCGCGGTACCATTACCGTGCCCAGGGAGACCGGCCAGGACTCCGCGCTGGAGGTCGCGCTGGCCGATGCCCAGGTGGCGAAGTTCGTCGCCGGGTCTCCCCGCAGGGTGATCTTCGTACCTGGGCGCCTGCTCAATATCGTCCTTTGACGTCGCCGCACGGTCCGCTTGACGAAATGACCAGGGAGCGGTCGATTAGGGTGTCGCGCGCGTGGCGCGAACCTTTTCGGGCGACCGCCGATTGGTTGGGTCGTCGTGCCGGACCGCTCGCGCTCGGCGGACATCCGGCAGGCATGGTGTCTTCTCGCACGCGCGTAAACCTGACGCGACGGAGGTTTTGCCAATGTTCGACTCGGACTTTGCCAGCTCTCCACGACGCTCCTTTCTCGGCCGTCTGGCGGGAGGCGCGGCCGCCCTGCTCGCCGGGAGCGCGGGCGTCGCGGCAGCGATGCCCGCATCGTCCTCCATCTCGCCGTCGCTGGCCGACGATGATGAGTGGCTCAAGCACCTGCACGGTCAGTACCGCCAGTTCTTCGATGCCACGTCCTTCAACGAAGGCTTCGGTGAGTATTTCGCCCTCAACTGGTGGAAGACCATGAAGGACACCTACAAGCTCGCCAACACGGACCTCACCGCCGTGATCGGGCTGCGGCATTTCGCCATCGGCCCCGCCTTCAACGACATGATCTGGAAGAAGTACAAGCTGGGTGAGTTCTTCAAGATCAACGACCCGAAGACGAAGATGGCCTCGACACGCAATTTCATGAACAGCGAGGCAACCGGCGACCTGATGTTCCCTGGCGGATCGATCGGGGAACAGGTGAAGAATGGTGCCGTCGTCACCGTCTGCAACCTGGCCACCACCGTGATCTCCGGGATGGCCGCCAAGGCGGCCGGCCTCACGATGACCCCGGACGCGGCCTACAAGGAGTGGACCACCAACATGCTCCCGGGCTGCTACCTGGTACCGTCCGGAGTTCTGGCGGTGCACCGTGCGCAAAAGGCCGGCAACTGCAGCTACTGCTACGCGGGGTAGGCTGACCGGAGGGGCCGCGAACGAATCAGGCCCGCGAGCGATGCGCGCTCGCGGGCCTGATTCGTTCGCGGCCGTGCGATCCCCCAATCGGGAGCGCCGATCGCTCTCGCTGACCTCCCTATGACACCTTGAGCTGCATTGCCATCCCGTGCTCCAGATGCGGTTTGCCGTCCTTGGCGTCAGAGACGAAGCACATCACCACGTAGTCGCCAGCGGGAAGATCGAGACTCACGAACGCGTGCGTCCCCGGGGCGATCGCGGCCACGCCGCCCATGGGCATCCCCGGCGGCGGCCCCTTGTACGTCCCGGCCCATTTCACCATATCGGCCAGCGTCTTGCCGCTGTCGAGCTTGGCGATGACGAACTCGTGCGGCTGCTGCGCGGCGTTGTCCACGCGGATCACGTGCTTCCCGGCCGACAGCGCAGGAGCAAACGTGAACGTGTAGTCCACCAGCTGCAGCGTGACGTCCGGTGTCGGCTCCGGTGCCATGGTTGACGACGGGGTCACGACAAATGCGTGCGACATCCCCTTCATGACGTGCGGGACGTGGTCTGGAACGTCTACGAAGCAGACGACCGCGTAGCTCCCGGCCTCGAGCATCTCGGTGACGTTCGAATCCGTACCAGGCGCCGCGGCATTCGGACCGCCAACCGGGATCGCCCACATCGGCGGCGGTCCGCCCGCCTTCATCGCCGTCAGGAAATCGTCGAGCGTCTTCCCCTGATCGAAGCGCAACAACTGCGCATGGTGCAGGCTGGGGCCCTGATTCACCAGACGGATGGTGGTTACCCCTGCGGGAATGGTATCGGGGGCCTCGAAGGCAAAGTCCTTCGCGGTAATGGTGACAACGTTGGGCGCGGCGGGCGCCGCGGTGTCGGCTTGCTTTGTCTCCCTGGCGGTGCAGGCTGTGAGCGCCAGAGCGGCGACCACGAGGGCAACGCGGTGTTCCATGATTGCAGCCTCCTTGTGCCGGAAAGCAGGTGCGGTCATGAGGGCTCGAAGGGCAGTCTTATGGCACCGGAAAATGGCACGGTGACGGTGGGCTCGCAAAGATGCGGCCAACACGCATTCAGGATCACTTCGCGGCGGCTCTGTGTTGACCGCGTCCCCCCGCGGCAGCAAGCGCCCGCAACCGCGGGATGCGACGGCGGGGACCACGCACCACACCGCCGACATATCTGTCCGGATGCAAATCTGCGAGACGCGACACATCTTCCCGCTCCCGCACCCAACGCGCCGCGAATTCCCCGAACCTCGTCCATCCAGCCTCTCCCACATGCGCACGCTCGTCGTCTCCCATCGCGAAGTCGTGGGACTGCTGCCCATGGCGGAATGCATCGAGGCCATGGCGGACGTCTTCCTCGCGCTCGGTCGCGGTGAGGGTATTCAGCCGCTCCGACAGGTGATGCGTCTTCCGGACTCTCCCAATCTCTTCGCGCTGATGCCCGGCCTTCTGGGCATGCGGCGCGCGGGCGGCCGGGCGGCGGCGCTGGGCGCGAAGGTCATCACCGTCTTCCCGGGTAACGACGCCACGCCGTACGAGTCGCACATCGGCGTGGTGCTCCTCTTCGACACCGAACGCGGGCTCCTGCTCGCCATTATGGATGCGAGTTCGATCACGGCCATCCGGACGGCGGCGGTATCGGGACTGGCCACGCGCCTGTTGGCGGGCTCCCGCGCAGGCGACCTGGCGCTTCTGGGGGCCGGCGTCCAGGCAATGACGCACCTCGAGGCGATGACGTGCGTCCGCGACATCCGGCGCGTCCGCGTCTGGAGCCGAACCGCCGATCGGGCCGCGACGTTCGCCAGCCAGGCTTCCGCACGCTTTGGCGTCAGCGTCGAGCGATGCGATAGCCCCCGGACGGCGGTGGACGGCGCCGACATCATCTGCACGGTGACCTCGTCGCGAGAGCCGGTGCTGGAAGGGCGGTGGATCGCCCCGGGAGCCCATGTCAACGCCGTGGGAGCGGCTCTCCCGACGTCGCGCGAGATCGATACGGAAGGCGTCCGCCGGTCCAGGCTCTTCGCGGATCTCCGCGAGTCGCTGATGAGCGAGGCCGGCGAGTTTCTCATACCGCGCGCCGAAGGCGCCATCACCGATGACCACCTTCAGGGCGCGCTCTCCGACGTGCTGACCGGGGCCGTCCCCGCCCGCGAGAACCCGGCCGACATCACCCTGTTCAAGTCTCTGGGCCTCGCCCTGGAAGACATCGCCGCTGCCCGGCACATCTACGAGAAGAGCGTCGCACTCGGCACCGGGATCTGGATCTCGCTGGGAGGCCTGCGACATGCGGGATGAAAACCGGGAAACGCTTCACCGGTTGTGAGGAGTCGGATGACCGCACGTCTGGCCGGTCCGCCGTCGCTCGCTGACATCCGCGACGCCCGGTCGCGCATTGCCGGCGTGGCAACCCGGACGCCGCTCGTGCAGCTGGCAGTAGACCACGCGCCAGCCGACATCTGGCTCAAGCTCGAGAATCTCCAGCCCATCGGATCCTTCAAGCTGCGGGGTGCGGGAAATGCCATGGCACGCCTGACGCCGCAGCAACTGGCCCAGGGCGTCTGCACCGCGAGCGCGGGCAACATGGCGCAGGGCGTCGCGTGGTGTGCGCGTCGACTCGGCGTTCCGTGTCGCGTGATCGTTCCCGATCGAGCCCCCGCTGCCAAGACCGAGGCCGTCGAGCGGCTCGGCGGCGAGATCATTCGCGTCCCGTTCCAGGACTGGTGGGACGTCATCACGTCGCACGACACGCGCGGCGTCCCCGGCGCCTTCATTCACCCGGTGGTGAACGCCGACGTGATTGCCGGAAACGGCACCATCGGCCTCGAGATCCTCGAGGATCTCCCGGATGTCGATGCGATTGTCGTGCCCTATGGCGGCGGCGGCCTGAGTTGCGGAATCGCGGCGGCGATCCGCGCGCTGCGACCAGAATCCAGGGTCTATGCGGCCGAGGTCGAGACCGCCGCTCCGCTGCGCGCGTCGCTCGACGCCGGGGAACCGCGCTCCGTGGCGCATCACCCCAGCTTCGTCGACGGCATCAGCGGCAAGAGCGTGCTTCCCGATATCTGGCCGCTCGCCAGGGTCCTGCTCCACGACTCCATCGTCGTCTCGCTCGAGGCGATCGCGTCAGCCATCCGTCTGCTGGTTCAGCGCGCGCGGGTGGTTGCGGAAGGAGCCGGAGCGGCTTCCGTCGCCGCGGCGCTCACCGGTGCCGTCACCGGTACCGTGGTATGTGTGGTGTCCGGCGGGAACATCGATGCAGCCAGACTTGCGCGCATCCTGGAGGGGGAAACGCCCGACTGATCAGCCAGCTACCCACCGCCTGATCCATTCGCCGGCGAAGTAGCCTGCCGCCGCGACGCCAAACCCCACGACGAACATGTCGAGTCCGGACCGGAAGAGACTGCGACCGGTGAATACCGAACGCGCCGCCCCAACCAGGAAGTGGGTGGACATGGCGATCGTGAAGGCCACGGCGATTGCCGCGCGGCCGCTGAACAGAAAGAACGGAAAGACCGGAATGAACGCGCCGAGCGCCGTCGCCACTCCGGTAATCCAGCCCTCGCGCAGCGGCGAGCTGGTGTGAGCCCCGATGCCCAACTCCGTGCGGACCTTCTCCTCGAGCATGCGTTCCGGGTCGCGAAGCGCGTCGTTCGCCAGAGAGAGCGCCGCGTCGCGGGGCATCCCCTTCGCCTCGTAGATCAGCGCGAGTTCGTCGCGCTCCAGTTCGGGCATCAGCGCGATCTCGTCGCGCTCGGTGGCGATCTCGTGCTCGTACACTTCCTGTTCGCTCTTCGCGGCGAGATATCCGCTCGAGCCCATCGACAGGGCGTCGGCGATCAGGCCGGCGAGACCCGCCACCAGGATCGCCTGGTGCTGCTGCGTCGCGGTCGCTCCCAGCACTCCGGCTACCAGGCCGAAGTTGGCCGTGAGACCGTCGTTGAATCCGTACACGACGTTGCGCAGGAAGCCACCCGACGCCGTACGGTGCCACGGCTCGCCCTCACCCGAGGTGCCTGCCAGCTCCGCGAGTTGGGTGGCGTGCTGCGCGCTCTCGCGCGCCAGCTGCAGTGCCTCCGGACGTCCGGCGGTATCGTCCGGCGTCGTACGATGCATCTGCAGGTATGCCTTGACTTCGCGTCCTTCCTCACGGAGCAGGATCGACAGGAGGGATGAACCTCCGAATCGCCTGCCCATCATGGCCAGCACACGCGCGCGTGTCGAAGGCCGGAAGGAACCCGGCGGTCGTCCGTACTCGAGAAGGAGACGTTCCCAGATGCCGGCGTGCTGCTGCTCGATTTCACGAAGCCGGCGGAAGATCTCTGCGCGATGCGCATCGCGCTCGAGGTCGGCGAGGATGCCGTACAGATAGGCGGCGTCGCTCTCGTCCTGCCAGTGCTCGCCGAAGGCGTCGACGTCGGGCACCGGAAGTGGCATGGGCACGGGTGCGACAGGTGTCGATGACATGGCCCGAATAATGTGCCGCCGGTGGGGGAAGGGGCAGCGGCGCGCCGGAAACCCTCATCAGCCTGACGCGTGACTCACCCGGTAGACCGCAACAAGGAATCCGGTTCTCATGCGTATTTCAATGATGGTCGCCGCCTGCGCCACCCTGGCGGCTCTCGCGGTGCCGAACAGGTCGCTGTGCAGCCAGTCAACGGCCCCCGCAGCGCGCGCCTACAGTCTGATAGTGGGTGATCGCGACCGACCCATGTTGGGGGTGACCATAGGCTCGAGCGGCGCCCGTGACACGCTGGGCCTACTGGTACAGAGCGTCACGTCAGACGGACCGGCCGACAAGGCGGGAATCGAAGAGGGTGATCGCCTGGTCTCGGTGAACGGGGTGAGCCTCCGGCTGGCGCGCGAGGACGCCGAGGATGAAGCGATGGGCGGCGTGCTGGTGCGCCGGCTTACGCGGGAACTGGCGAAGCACAAGGCCGGAGAGGAGGTCGAGCTCCGTGTGTATCACGACGGACAGACGCGCACCGTCCGCGCCGCGCTGGTCGCGGCCGGGGATCTGACGCCCGCGCTCCGATCGGTCCTGGCCATGCGCACCGCGCTCGAGGACCGGAGCGTGCTGGGCGTCTCGCTCGGCGGTTCGGGCAGCAGGCGTGATACGTTAGGCATCCTGGTGGTCGGCGTCACCGACAGTGGACCGGCGGCCAACGCCGGCATCGAGGAGGGCGACCGGATCGCAGCGGTCAACGGTACGGACCTGCGGGTGCAGCGGGAGGATGCCGGCGACGTGGTGGCGAGCAATGCGCGGCAGCATCGCTTCAGCCGCGTCATGGAGAAGGTGAAGCCCGGCGACGACGTGGAACTGCGTGTGTACGGCATGGGGCAGACGCGCACCGTGCACGTGAAGGCGGTCCCTGCGCGCGATCTGCGGCGCACCAACGCGGCGTTCTTCTTCGATGGGTCGGGTATCTCGGGTCAGATCTTCCCGTTCGGAGTCTCGGGTCAGATGCGGCCCTCGATCGTCCTGCCGTCCATCCCGCGCATCAAGGTTCAGACCGGGCAGGGAGTGCAGCGCAACTACGTCGCGCCACTCTCCAGCAGGGCCACGATCGTTGCGACGCCTGGCGAAACCCGGTGGACGGACGGGACGCTGGCTGCCGAGGCGACGCCCGCCGCGGCGCCGGCGCCGCAGGCGGCCGGCACCATCGTCACGACGAATGCCGAGTGGCGGCCGTCCACGCGTGGACGTCTCGCGATGACCGCGCCCCGCACGGCGCTGGTGGGACCGTCGCGCCTTGCCGCCGGGGTGTTCGGCGTGCCGGGGCTCAACCTCGCCCCGGTGGACGGCGAACTGGCGACGTACTTCGGTCGCGGCAGCGAGCGCGGTCTGCTGGTCCTTTCGGCGAGTTCGCGCTGGAGCGGGATCAATGACGGCGACGTGATCCTGTCCGTCGACGGCCGACCGGTGCGTGCCGCCGACGGATCGACCAGCCTGGTCTTCCGCGATGGACAACCGAGCGTCGTCGAGCTCCTGCGGAACGGCAAACGCGTCAGGATCACGCTGCAACGCTGAGACCGCGCGCGTCGATCGGGTCCATCAGCCGGCCGCTCCATTGCGTTCCCGCAGCCGTAAACCGGAGCACGGAGGGGAGGCGGACGGAGAGGGGCGTCAGAATTCGATCTGTGCCCCCAGTTCGACCACCCGATTGGGCGGAATCTCGAAGAACTGGGTGGCCGAGCGTGCGTTCCTGGACATGATCGCGAACAGCCGTTTTCTCCAGCGCGCCATCCCGGCACTGCCGACGGGAATGAGCTGCTCGCGCCCGAGGTAATAGGTCGTGTCCATGCGACGCGCTTTGATCCCGGCCTCCACGCAGCGCCAGCGCAGCTCCTCCACCCTCGGCGTCTGCATGAATCCGTAGTACGCCTGTACCCGATAGAATCCGTGCGACAGCGGCTCGATCGTCAGGCGCTCGCTTGCCGGGACCTCGGGGACTTCGCGACCGATGATGGAGAGCAGAATCACCTGCTCGTGCAGCACCTTGTTGTGCTTCAGGTGGTGCAGGAGCACTACCGGCGTGCCCTCGGCCTCCGAAGTCATGAAGATCGCGGTGCCCGGCACGCGCACCGGCTAGCCACGATCGAGGCTGGCGAGCAGCTCCTCGATAGGCAGCGAGCGCTCCATCATGATGGTGCGGAGATGTTCGCGCCCCCGCTTCCAGGTCGTCATCAGGATGAACACCCCGAGCCCGATCACCAGCGGTACCCATCCCCTCTGCTCGACCTTTCCCAGATTGGCCACGAAGAAGGCAAGGTCGACTGTGAGGAACAGCGCGGCGAGGGATATCGGCGGGAGGCCGGCCAGTGCCACCGTGTGCGCGAGATGACGTAGAAGAGAATGGTTGTGATCGACATCGTGCCGGTCACCGCGATGCCGTACGCGGCGCCAAGCGCCGTGGAGGATCCGAATCCGAGGACGATGAGCAGGCAGCCGATCATCAACGCCGCGTTCACCTCGGGGATGTAGATCTGACCGGCCTCCTTCTTCGACGTGTGCACGATCGTGACTCGTGGGCTGTACCCGAGCTGCACGCACTGACGGGTGAGCGAGAAGGCGCCGGAAATCAGCGCTTGTGATGCGATGATCGCCGCGAAGGTCGCGATGACGATCAGCGGGCCCAGAAACCAGCGCGGCGCCAGTTGATAGAAGGGATTGATCGCGGCTTCCGGCGTCCGGAGGAGCAGCGCCCCCTGCCCGAAGTAGTTCAGCAGCAGCGCCGGCAGGACGATCGCGAACCAGGCGACGCGAATCGGCCGTTTGCCAAAGTGACCCATGTCGGCGTACAGCGCCTCGGCACCGGTGACCACCAGGACGACGGCGCCCAGCACGGCGAAACCAGCCGTGCCGTGCACCACGAAGAACTGGATGGCGTACCACGGGTTGGCCGCCAGCAGGATGCGCGGCTCGCGGGCGATTTCGCGGCCGCCGAGCATGGCGATGGTGAGGAACCAGATGAGCATCAGCGGCCCGAACACCCCGCCCACCTTGGCAGTTCCGTGCTTCTGGAACAGGAACAGCATAAACAGGATGCCGAGCGACAGCATCACGACCAGAAACTGGGTGAACAACGGAGTCACGACCTGCAGCCCTTCCATCGCGCCAAGCACCGAGATGGCCGGGGTAATCACCCCGTCACCGTAGAGCAGAGCGGAGCCGAACAGGCCTAACGCGACGAAGATCGCGAACCGCACGCGGCTGCGAACGTGCGGCCGTTCCTGGAGAAAGAGCGCCAACAGCGCCAGGATTCCGCCTTCTCCGCGGTTGTTTGCTCGCAGGATGAAGACGATGTACTTGACGCTCACGATCATGATGAGCGACCAGAGGACCAGCGAGAGGATGCCGTACACGTTTGCCGGCGTGCGCTCGATGCCGTAATCCGCCTTGAAGCATTCGCGGATGGCGTAGAGCGGGCTCGTGCCGATGTCGCCGTAGACGACTCCGAGCGCGGTGAGCGTCAGCACGGCGAGCCGGGTGCCGCGGGGATTCGACTCGACGGGAGCGCGCGCAGGCGGGAGGGGAATCTCGGTCGTCTGCGTCTGCGACGTATCGGGTGGCCGCTCAGTACCCTGCCCGAGGTGGGCGGGATCGGCGTTCATGTCTATTGACGAGGCGCGCGAGCAGCCGTCGGGTTCGCTCCGGGGTGCGAGGAGCAGGCCGCTCCGCGCAACGAAAAAAGAGGGTCGCGACGCGCGGCCGCGACCCAAGGTCAATCTATGGACGACTCTCCAGTCGTAAAGCTGTTATTGCCGGTTCCCCGCAACGGCGTACGGAGGACGGGCCGCTCACACCTCCGTGCCGTCCTTTCCCTTTGCCCGGGTGAGCTCGTCGATCTGCCGCGTCGCTTCATCCAGCACTTCCTTGAGCCTTGCAGCGATCTGTTTGTCGCGAATATGCCACGGTGCTGTCGCATAGGTGGCGCGAGCAAGGCGACCAAATGCGCGATTTACCTCCATCATTGGCTCACTGAGGAAGCTGGAGCCAATATCCGCAATTCGTTCGAAGATGTCCTCAACCGCTCCCTTGTTCTCCTCCAGGTACTTCCGGCCCTCGTCCGTAATCGAATAGACCTTCTTACCGCCTTCCTCAAGGCTGACGCTCGCGTACCCCAGGTCCTCGAGTAGAGACAGCGTGGGGTAGACAGTTCCAGCACTCGGCGCATACGCGCCTCCAAACCGCTCCTCCAGCTCCTTGATGATCTCATAGCCGTGCCTTGGCTTCTCTGCCAGCAACTGCAGGATCACGTACTTGAGATCTCCCTGCTCAAAGAACCGCCCCCCTCGGAACCGCCCCCCGCGTCGGTGGCCGCGACCCGACCAGAACCAGGCTCCGGACGGAGCCGTATCGCCCCATCCCCAACCTCCTCTGCCAGCGCCATGGCACTCGGCATCAGAAAACCCGAACATCATCGTTCCATCCCCCGTTTAGATATATCGTGCGTGAAAGATATATCGTACGATATAGCGTACGGTCAAGGGGGAGCTCCAGCCGCGGGGGCTGACTCGACTTCGGCAAAGGGAAGACATGGGCGAACGAAAACGGCGCGGGGACTCCCGCGCCGCTTCGGGTTTTCCTGCACCACCGGATTCTCGCTTACTCGTAGCGCAGCGCGACCACCGGATCCAGGCGTGCCGCCCGCCTCGCGGGCCACACGCCGAACAGCAACCCAACAGCGGCCGAGAATCCGAACGCGAGCGCGATGGATTCCGGCGCGATCTGCGTGTTCCAACTGAATTTCGCGCTCATGAACTGCGCGGTCCCGGTTCCCAGGGTAACGCCGACCAGTCCGCCCATCAGACACAGCACGATCGCTTCGATCAGGAACTGCATGAGGATATTCCACCGCGTGGCCCCGAGCGCTTTGCGGACTCCGATCTCACGCGTCCGCTCGGTCACGGAGACGAGCATGATGTTCATGATTCCGATGCCGCCGACCAACAGGCTCACGGCCGCGATGCCCGCGAGCAGCAATCCGAACACCGCCGTCGTTTCGGCGACCGTGGTCAGAAAATCGGACTGATTCCGGATCTGAAAATTGTCCGCCTTACCGCCGAGCAGCTTGTGCTCGCGGCGCAGGATCTTCTGAATGTCCGCCATGGTCAGCGGAACCTTGTCCTCGTCAGGCGCCAGGACGCTGATCGAGTTGAGCCGGTCGGTGCCAAGTATCCGATATCGTGCCGTCTGGATGGGGACCAGCACATACGCGTCGGGGTTCCCGAATCCGGCGCCCTGTCCCTTGGGAGCGAGGACGCCAACCACGCGAAACTGGATTCCGCGAATCCGGATCGCTTCTCCGATGACCGCTTCAGGATCGGGGATACTGAGATCTTCGAGGGTCTGCGGTCCCAGCACCGCCACGCGCTGTTTCGTTTCGTTCTCGGCGGCAGTAAACATGCGCCCCGCCAGCACCTGGAAGTTCCGGACTTCGGGGTAGTTGGCGGTCACGCCCTTGATGGAGGTGTTGGTGTTCCGGTTCAGGTACTGAACCTGGAGATTGCGCGACATCTCGGGTTGCACCGCCTGGATCTGCGTCCCCCGCTCCTCGAGTGCGTCGGCGTCGCTCATCGTGAGCCTCGCCCGATCCACGTCCGACCCGATGCCTCTGTTCATCTGCTGGCCGGGCATCACCGTGAGGAGGGTCGTCCCCAGCGCGGCGATCCGGTCGTTCACGGCCTTCTGGGCGCCGTTGCCCAGGGCAATCATGGCGATGACCGCGGCCACCCCGATCACGATGCCGAGCATCGTGAGCAGTGAGCGCAGCTTGTTGGCGCGCAGAGCGCCTAACGCGACGGCAAGGATTTCACCGAATAGCATGGATTCGCTCCTTACCCGCCGCCACGCCGGCCGCCGCCACCCGGGCCGCCACCCGGGATGTTGCCGCCCTTTTGCATGCCCGGCAGGCCCTGCATGTTGCGCGCCCGGGCGTTCGCCGAGTCGCGCTGTGCCTGAAGTTGTACCGCGGCCAGCAGGACCACCTGCTCGCCCTCCTGCAGTCCCGAAACCACCTCGGTGTAATCCAGATCGCTCAACCCGCTGCGGATAACGCGCGGGGCGAACCGACCGGAATCAGCCACGTACACGAGCGACGTCCGAGTCCGCGCGCGCTGTATCGAGAGCTCTCCCGCACGCACTGGCGCTCCTGATCCGCCCTGCGTCGCGCCCTGCATTGGCGACGCCCCTCCACCCCGACGTCCGCTCCGACCACTCGATCCCGGCGTGGCCCCGGTGCCGCCCTGCTGGGACTGGCCGCCGGCCTGCTGACGATCGCGGAAGTTGCAGGCGCGGGCGATGTTGGCATCCACACCAAGGACCTTGTAGATCGAATCGGACTTGGCACGCATGACCTGGGGATCGACCTCGGCGCCCTGACCGCCACGTCCGCGCAGGGCCTGGAGGGCGCCCTGGGCATCGGGGTGCTTCGCGAACGCATCGTGCACCTTGGCGCAATCCTTGTCCGTGACCTGCGGCAGATTCGCACCGCCGCGGCGCCCACCCCGACCACCCTGTCCCTGCTGTGGATCGTCGAGTGCCACGTCGCCCTTCGACACCGCCTGACGACGACCGTTGGCACCGCTGTCGCCCCCTCGGCCGCCGCGCATACCGCCGCCTCCAAAGCCACCTCCCATCGACCGCATCTGTTCCTGCACCGACGCCGTCACGCTGTCGGGATCCAGGCCAAGCAAGCGGGCAGTCGTCGCGGCCTCGCGCGTGGTGCGGATCGCGTCGTTCGGCACGGTGATGACGTCTTCCCTGGTATCCACGAGCACCGACACCTCGCCGTTCATGCCCGGCTTCAGGTAGCCTTCGAGGTTGTCGAGGGTCACCAGGACCGGGAACATCGTGACGCTCTGCTGCACCACCGCCTGGGGTTCGATCTTCTCGACCGTTCCGCGGAAGGGACGGTCCGGATAGGCGTCAAATGTTGCTGTAGCCTCCTGGCCGGGATGCACGTTGGCGATATCGGTCTCGTTGAAGTTGGCTCGCACCCGCACCTTCGACAGATCCGCCATCTGCAGCAACGACGTGCCGCCGCTGGCCGAACTGGTGGCTGAGGCGATGACCTGACCGAGCGACACCGTCTTGGCAATGATCGTTCCCGCAACCGGGGCTTTCACCGTGGCGTCCTGCTTCCGCTGCAGCGCCAGGTCGAGGCTGGTTTGCGCACGAATGAGCGCCGACGCCGAGTTGGTGGAGTCCAACTGGGCCGTCTCGAGTTCCTGGTCCGTGATGATGCGGGAGGCGGCGAGGTCGCGGCTGCGCTTCAGTTGCATCGTGGAGACGTCGAGTTTGGCCCTCGCCGCTGACAGATCCGCCTGTGCCTGCTCGTACTGGTTGTCCACGTCGCGGGTGTCGAGCTGCACCAGCAGGTCGCCTTGCTTCACCAGGGTGCCGGTCTCGACCCGCATCTCGATGATCTGGCCGGACGACTTCGAGCGCACGTCGACGACGTTGATCGGCTCGACGGCGCCGGAGGCGGTCGCCTCCGAGACGATCGTGCGGCGAGCGGCGGCGGCCGTTTCGATCGGAAGCCGATTGTCCTTCTTCTTGCCGCATGCGGCGACGAGCAGCACGCTGACCAGCACGGCGGTGGGTGCGCGTCCCAGGAGACGCCGGCCGTCGGAGAGAGAATCCAGGAGAGACATGTGTTGAGGCGGTGATGGGTGTCCGTGACGCGCTATTGGATTTCGCGGCCAATCAGCAATTCGATGTTGGCCTTGGCGACGCGTGCGTCGTACCGCGCCCGGATGAGCGAGTAGCGCGCCGAGGTGAGCGACGACTGGGAGGTGAGGAGGTCGAGCAAGGTGGTCGCGCCGAGCGCGTACCGCTGCTGCTGCACGCGTACGTCTTCCTGTGCTGCGGTCACCGAAGCGTCCTGGATCTGGATCCGTTCCTGTGCCAGACGCAACGTGCCGAGGTACTGGATCAGCTGCTGCTGGGCGACCAGCTTCGCATCCCGGAGCGACGCCTCCGCGTTGCGCTCGGCGACGCGAGCCGACGTGACCGTCTGTTCACGGTTGAAACCGTTGAAAAGCGTATAGCTGAAGCTGAACCGGAGCGAATTCGAGTGCGGATACAACCCGCTCCAGGGGTCGAAGCCGGCCGACCTGTTGCTGCCGCTGATGCCATAACTCATGCTGATCGTGGGGAAGTACGGCGTATGCGAGGACTTGAGCGATGAGCGGGCCGCGTTGAGGGACGCCTCTGCTGAGCGCACGGTGGGCGCCGTCTCGAGCGACTGTGCCAGCGCGGTGCTGTCCGCCGCGAAGCTATCCGTGCGGAGCGAATCCGCGGGCATGGCGGTGACCAGGAACGGCGTCGCGACCAGCCGGGTGAGGGCGGCATTGGAATTCTGCAGATCGTTCTCGGCGGTCAGCACGCTGACCTGTGCGTTGCCGACCGAGACCACCGAGCGCAGGGAATCGGACTTGGTTGCCGCACCGGCGGCAACGCGCGCGTTGGCGGACTTGAGCTGCTCCTGCGCCAGGTCAAGCGCGGCCTGTGCCGCGGCGAGATTGTCCCGAGCGGCCAGGACGTTGAAGTACTGCGTGGAGACGTCCAGCGCGACCTGGTACTGCGTACGCCGCGCATTGGCCTCCGCTGAGGCGACGTTCGCCCTGGCCGCGCTGAGATTGAACATCCGGTTGCCCGCATCGAAGAGGGTCAGGTTGGCGCTGAGGCCGCGGCTGTAACTCCACGGTGAGCTGTAGCTGACGATCTCCTGCTGGGTGTTGAGCGTCTGGCCGTTCTGCTTGCTGGCGCCCGTGGAGAGGCTGAGCGTGGGAATGAAGTCACCCCACGTCGAGCGGACCTGTCCCTCGCTCTGGTCGATGGCTCCCCGCGCCTGAACCGCGCTCGGCGAATTCTGCTGCGCCAGCTTCACAGCCTCGGCCAGGGTGATTGGACGCGCCTGCGGCGCGCTTCCTGTCTGCGCCGCCGCGATGGCGGGGACAAGAAGAAGAAGGAGATATCGCATCAGTCTCGGTCGCGTGTCCTGGAGGTGTCGTTCAGTTCCGTGAGGAGCTTGTGAAATTCCTCGCGCTGCGTCTCATTGAGCACTGCCTCGATCTGGGCGCGGGCGCGCATCTTCACCGAGTCCATTTGTCCACGAACGGTTGCCATGACCAGCTGGTCGAGACGGCGTCGTTCGTCAAGGATCGAGTCGACCCGTGCCCGCTGCGGCTGGGTCAGCATCAGACGGTCCGCGAACATCTCGCGCATCGAGCGGGAGCTGGTACGGGCCGCGCAGATCTGGTCGCGGATCATGACCCGGTCGGCGGTGAAGCCCAGGGCCCCGCCGACCAGTACGGCGCCGAGCAGGAACATGACGGCAAGGTTCTTGGACCGTGGCATGGTTCCGTGCCTCAGCGCGAGAGGAGACCCCGGAGCGTCGCCTCTCGCGTTCTCGCGTTAGGTCCGTCGCGGAAGGTCTCCGTGAGAATAGGCAGCTCCGACGGCGTGTCGAGCAGCTCGCGATACGCCATCTGCTCCTGTGCTTCGCGGGTGCGCCAGGCGGCGAACCCCGCCACGAACAGCGCAATGGCCGCAGCCGCCAGTCCGATGCGCACCCAGCCCGGGAAGTACGACCACCACTCCCGCGCACTCTGATTCTGGATGCGCGCCATGATCCGGCGCTCAAGCGATGCCCAGTACGACTCTCCGGTCGGCGCCGCGTATTCGACGCGCAGCGCGGCGTGCAACTCGTCGTCGCGATGATCGCGATGGTCCTCGCGCACGATGTTCATAGATGGCTCCGGACTGAACCCAGTTCCTCGCGCAGTCGCGCCCGTGCATGATGAAGGTCGGATCGGGCAGTCCCTTCCGGGATCCCGAGCATGCGTCCGATCTCCGAATGTTTGAATCCCTCAATGTCGTGCAGCACAATCACCGCCCGCTGGCGTTCGCCCAGAATGGCCAGCGCGTCGCGGAGGCGCCGGCGCAGCTCGGCCGACTCCGCCGGATCGCGGAATGGCGACGCGATAGTCTCGGCCAGGGCGTCGGCATCGCGGACCTTCTTCCGTCGCGTGATGTCGAGCGCCGCGTTGGCGACGATGCGATGCAGCCAGGCCCCGAACGCCTGATCCGGGAGAAACCGGTCGAGGGCGCGGTAGGCATGCAGGAAGCCTTCCTGCACCGCATCCTCCGCATCTTCGTGCGTCAGCACGATCGCCCGGGCCACCGCATACGCCCGGCGCTGGTGGACCCGCACGAGCGACGCAAAGGCCTCGGTATCGCCGCGCTGGGCCGCGATCACGAGCGCATGCTCGTGTTCCCGTACCGATACCTCAGCTGGCATGGTACGGGGACGAACCTTCGCCGTCGCCGGCGCAATGGACGTCAGGGGGATGGCAGCAGTCGTCACAGTATGGTTGCGTAGTTCCTCCTGACAACGCGCTCTCCGGGAGAATCGTTGACCCTGGACCGCTAGGGCGTTGGCGCCGGGGGGCCGGACAGACCAAGGAGCGCGGCACGCCCGCGCATGGCGTCGATGACCAACTGAATGTGGTCGTCGAGATCGACACCGAGCTCCGCGGCGCCGGTAACGATGTCCTCACGGCTGACACCACGGGCGAAGGCCTTGTCCTTCATCTTTTTTTTGACTGATCGGGCCTCGACTTCGTTAACACTCCGCGACGGTTTGACCAGGGCGGTGGCCGTGATCAGCCCCGTCAACTCGTCCACGGCGAACAGCGCGCTGGCCATCCGGGTCTCCCGGGGAACCTGGCAGTACGCCGCGTGGCCCAGGATGGCGTCCAGAATGTCGTCGGGGAAACCCCGCTGCCGGAGCAGGCGGACGCCCTCCGACGGATGCCCGGTCGTTGGCGAGTGCTCCTCGTTAGGCCACCGCTCGTAGTCGAAGTCGTGGAGGAGGCCGGCCAGTCCCCAGCGGTCCGGGTCCTCTCCGAAGCGCTCCGCATACGCGCGCATCGCCCCTTCGACGGCGAGCATGTGCTTCCGCAACGAGTCGCTCGACGTGTATTCGTGCATCAGCGCCAGCGCGTCGTCGCGCGCCGGGAGCGGAGACGTCATGCCTGCACCTCCAGGCCGGGAGTCGGCCGGAGAGCGCCTCGCTCGCCGGCTTCCCCAATCGTGAAGTTCTTAAGGTACTTTCCTCGGGCCGGTGCGATCAGTCCGCGCCGAGAACGCCCTCCACGTGCGCCTCGCGACGGGCGCGGGCGAGCAAGCCGGGAGACGGCGCCACGAGGTAGGCGAGCCGGGCCTCGCGAAAGAGGCACAGGTCGGCCGAGCTGTCTCCAATATAGTCGAAGTCTTTGTTGTATATGCGCTTACGGATCGCTGCCAGCTTCCGCTGCGCCTTCAGGTTCGCGCCGCGCTCTGTGGCGAGGACGTCGTCGAAAAGCCCCAGATGCGCGGCGACTGCCTCCGCCATACGGCGGTGAGATGCCGTTGCCAGGATGATCGTGCGTCCCTTCCTCCGCTCTTCCGCCAGGAAGGCGAGCACCCCCCGCCTCCAGCGCAGCGACGCCGGATCGGGGAGGACATGACGGGCCACGAAGGCTTTCATGGCGCTCCGTCCTCGCAGGAGCGCAACCCCCGCCAGCGGGAGCAGCCATGGCTGGCGGACCGCCATCTGTCCCAGCGCAATGCGCAGGGTGTCCCCGGCGATGAGGGTACCGTCGAGGTCCACGAACAGCGGAGGCTCCGATCCGCCACTGATGGGCACGCCCGTCGGAGACGGGTCGAGACCCCGAGGGGCCTCGACGCTACTTCCCGGCAGCGGTGTGCTGCCCTTCGCCGCCGGCGTACTTGTGGTTCGTCAGCTGGACGATGGTAACGCTCATGAGAAAGAGGAGCACGGCCGTGACGACGAGGCCGATGTACGCCGCTTTCTTGTCCGACGGCTGGTGTTCCGGCATTGCAGACCCCGGCGAAAGGTGAATGTCAGGTGACGCGTGCCGACGTGAGGATATCATTCTGCCGGATTTTCGGCAGGACGTCGAGCCCTTGCGTAATCTGCCCGAACACCGTGTGCACACCGTCAAGGTGCCGTGCGTTCTGCTCGCTGAGCACGAGGAAGAACTGGCTGCCGCCGGTGTCCTTGCCGGCGTGGGCCATGGACATCGCACCCACCTTGTGCCGATGTGGATTCCCGGCGGTTTCGCACTTGATCTTGTATCCGGGGCCTCCCGTTCCCACCGGCCCCTTGGCGTGTTCGCCACCCCTGGAGTACGGATCACCGCCCTGCACCACGAAGTCGGCGATTACCCTGTGAAAACGTGTGCCGTCGTAGAATCCGCTGTTGGCGAGCTTCTCGAAATTCGCCACCGTGTTGGGCGCGTCCTTGTCGAAGAGTTCCAGGACCAGCGTGCCCTGCGCGGTTTCCAGCGTGGCCGATTTCATGACGTGACGGAAGGGGGGGCAGGGGGAGCGACGGACGTCGCCGGAGGGTTGCGCGCCGGGGCGTGGCACCGGTGTGCTCCCCTCCATGGTCCTCACCACCGGTCCAGCCGGACGCAAACGCCATGTGACCGGGCGGGCCGGGTGGTCGCGAACCGGAAACGTAATGAGAGGAAGGCGAACTACGAAATGGTCGACGAGGGGCAGATATCATTCAGGACGCAGATCTCACAGCGTGGACGCCTGGCTTCGCACACGCGTCGGCCGTGCCAGATGAGCAGGTGGGCGAGCATGGTCCACTGCGCCCGGGGGAACAGCGCCATCAGGTCGTGCTCGATCGGGCCGGGGGCCGATTCCCTCGTTAGGCCGAGTCGAGCAGAGAGCCGCTGGACGTGGGTATCGACGACGATGCCTTCATTCACGTCGAACGCGTTCCCGAGCACGACGTTGGCCGTCTTTCGGCCCACGCCCGGCAGTTGCACCAGCCTGGCCATCGTGTCGGGCACCCGCTCCGCATAGTGGTCGGTGAGGGCTCCAGCCATCCCGATGATGCTCTTCGCCTTGTTGCGGAAGAAGCCGGTGCTCCTGATGATCTCCTCGACCTCGACCTGGGGAGCCCGGGCGAGGGAGGCCGGTGTGGGGTACCTCGCGAACAGGGTTGGGGTCACCATGTTCACCCGCTTGTCGGTGCACTGCGCGCTCAGGATGGTGGCGACGATCAGCTCCCAGGCATTCCGGTGGTCGAGCTCGCAGTGGGCATCCGGATACTCGCGAAGCAACCGTCGGTATACCGCGCTCGCGTACCGTGGCAGTTCGGCCGGCACGCTTCTCCGCGACACCCGACCGCGCGGTGCGCGATGGGAGGATGCGGAAGGCGGACTTCTGGTGAGGGTGGGGCGGGCGCCGGCGGCTTTTTTTGTTGTTGGGGGGGGGACCCCACGGACGCGCCCTTTCGCTCGCCCATTCCGAACCCGCGTCGCGGCCACCTTCGGGCGCCGCTGGGAGAGCGGCTGTCGCGGGCCAGGGCGGTTCTTACCGGCCAATGCCCACGCTCGGCGTTCCGCCGACACGCGCGCGCGCCGAGCGGTGAGCCTTCCCCCTCAGGTGCTCGAGAAAACCGCACGCGCGATGTCGAAGCATGGAGGCGGAATATAGCGGCATCGCGCCGCCGACCGCCTGATGGCGAAACGCTTTCTTCCGGGCGACCGCGACACACACGGCGCGCTCCGGCCGTCCTGCCCGAATCAGGAGGGCACGCCGGCGAATAGTCTCAGCTGCCCGATCATCTGATGGAGGCGCTGCTCCGTGCTGTCGATCTCGCTGGCTGCTTCCTCGAGGTCGAGTAACCCCGCCCGCATCGACGTCGCCACCTTGTTGAGATTGCGGATCTGCGTGAGCACTTCCTGCGTCAACTGTCGAAGCCCATGGTAACGCCGCCGCTCGGCCAGGGCGCGTCGATAGCGCAACGACAGTTCCGTCTCCGAGAGCCCGCGCGCGTGCGCCAGCACGTCATCGGAGGACCGCCCGGGAATGCTCCCATGATCGCGCACGCCGTCGTCTTCGTCCCACTCCTCATCGCTGAACCAGAGGTGGCCGAGGTGTTCCACGCCGTCGTACTCGATGGTCACGTGCACGTTGTAGCTGCGGCCGTCGACCGCCACCGTGGTGACAAAGAGTTCCTCGCCTTCGTTCTCGCTGTTCATGACTTACCCGTGACCCGCGGAGGTGTCCCCCAGAAACTGTTCGATCGCGCCGAAGAGCGCCTGCGGCTGCTCGACGTATGGCACGTGCCCGCTCGCTTCGAGGACGAGCAACCGGGCGTGCATGGCACGGGCCGCTCGCTCCGTGGACTCGATCGGAATAGGATCGTCGCGGCCATGCACGAAGAACGCCGGCACGTGCAGGGACTCCAGCCAGGGTATGACGTCGTAGTCGCCAAGGCTGCGCCAGACCGACTGCTGCACCCTTGCGGTGACCCGAAAGGGCGTGAGATCGCGCGCCTGCTCCGGCCTCGAGAAATAGGCGGCCACTCCGAGCTCGAACTGCCGCTGCCGGTATGCGCCGGGACTGGTCTCGCGCAGCCCGGATTCCGCGAGTTCCTCCCTCAGCTCACGGATGGTCTCGCTCCGCTGCCGGCGCGCAAATTCCCGCTCGAAGGCCTCCCGGTATTCGCGCGACAGGGGAGCAGGATCGATCAGCACCAGTCGGCTCGGTCGCTCGTACTGGTGATCCCGCATCGCCTCGACCGCGTACAACAGCGCAAGCAGGGCACCCCACGAGTAGCCTACCACGCTGAGTGGATGCAGCTGGAGCTCCCGGATGAGGTGTCGCAGGTCTTCGACGTGGGTGCGCCAGGTTATTTCGCTGGTGGCCTGCCCTCGCGATCGACCACCGCCTCGCTGATCGTAGAAGAGCAGCTCGCGGCCCTCAGCGAGGCGTAACATGTGTGGCAGCAGGTAATCATGATGGGCGCCAGGCCCGCCGTGGAGCACGAGCACACGGTCCGCGCTCTCAGGGCCGTAGGCGCACCAGTAGAGCGGCGCACTGGTCGAGGTCGTTGTTCCCGATGCGCGCGGGGACGGAATGGTCTGTGGCATGGACTGAAGTTACCCGTACCCGTGAACGGAGCGGCCCCGACTGCTGACCGGCGCTGGCCGAAAGGGATGACACACCCTATTCTGACGGTGGCTCGGGTAGTTTGATGGAAGAGTGAAACGTCGACTGGGAGGAGAAATGCGCAGGTCCGTCGCACCAATGGTGGGCACGCTCGCACTGATCCCCGGGCTTGCCCTGGCGCAGGGGATGAAGAACGATCCGAACAAGGCGGTTGAAGGCGCCGGTATCTCCGTGTCGGGATGGACCGGGCGCGTGGATTTCCCGCAACGTGGCGAGCAGATCGAGCAGGCGAAGTTCGCGACCATGGGCAGCGGCTTCCATATCACCACGGGTCCGCATGTGATCCTCTGGAATCCGGCGAACGTGGCAAAGGGCAGCTACACCGTGCACGCGAACCTGACGAAGACGCAGCCGACGGCGCACGAGGAATCCTACGGCATCTTCATCGGCGGGAGCAATCTGGACGCGGACAACCAGAACTACCTGTACTGTGTGGTGTTCGGTGCGGGTGACTACTCGGTGATCATTCGCGATGGCGCGCAGACGCAGCAGGTGGTCCGCCGGCAACCCAACGACGCGGTCGCCAAGGCTGGCGAGAACGGCTCGGCCAAGGACGACATCGCGATGACGGTCTCGAGCGACAAGATCTCCTGCTCGATCAACGGCAAGGAAGTCTGGAGCGCGCCGAAGTCGGAGGTGGTGGGCCCTGGAAAGCTGGCGTCAACCGATGGCATCTACGGCCTTCGGGCGAGCCACAACCTCAGCATCCACGTGGCCAACTTCGGCACCGCCAAATAAACAGGTCCGCGTTGGGCTGAAGTTGTCGAAGGGGCTCGGCGCTGCCGGGCCCCTTCGTCGTCCTGGTAGTCAGCAGAACGCCCGGGCACCACGAGGTCGGGTGAGGAGGCGGTCAGGACGCGCGGGAGGGCGTCCGCCAGGCGAGCGAGTTACTCGGCATCGCCAGTGCCGTCGTCCAGCTCCAAGTCGAGGCACCCCGGGAGCTTGTGAGACGGATAGTTCCGGCGCGCGTGCATGCTGAACGTGTACACGCCGGAGTCGTCCGCGAAGATGGCGTTCGATCCGTTGCCCTGATGCACGTCGAGGTCGACGATCGCCGCGCGGCGGATGCGCCGCCGATCGAGCGGTGCAGCGCGACGGCGATCGTCGTTGAAGATACAGAATCCCTCGCCGCGGTCGGGAAAGGCGCGGTGCGTACCGCGCGCTGGTTCAGGCGTGCAACGGCATCGGCTGCAGTTCGCCGGTGTCAGCCGCCTCGCCTGCCTAACGTCACCTGGACCGTGACCCGCCGGCCGTCGCGCAGGTAGACGATGTGGACGGTCTCCCCCGGCTGGTGGGCGTAGAGCGCGTCGCTGAAGGAGTACAGATCCTTGACCGCCGTGCCTTCGATTTCCACGATCACGTCGCCGGCCTTGAGTCCGGCGCTGTCGGCCGGCGACCCCGTGCGGACCCCCGACAGGCGCAGGCCGGGGACATCGCTGGCCCCCATGTCGGGGACGCTGCCGAGATACACCTGCGACGACGTCCTTGACGCCGCAGGGGCCGACGCCGGCGCGTGCACGAACGTCAGACGCCCGGGCCGGTCGGCAATCTGTCGCCCCACGCGTTCGGCAAACAGGACCACCCGCGCGACCCCCGCGACATTGATCTTGTCGGCGTCATCGGTGGCGCGATGGTAGTCCTCGTGCAGGTCCGTGAAAAAATGAAGAACCGGAAGGTTCTTCGCGTAGAATGAACTCTGGTCCGACGGGCCGAATCCGTCGCCCACCGCGGAGATTCTGAAGGCCGGCGCCACGTTTTGCGCCGCCAGAATCGCCGGCAGCTCGGTCGCCGTGGCAACGCCATAGACGATCAGCTTGTCGTCACGGAGCCGCCCCACCATGTCGAAATTGATCATCGCTTCGACGGAATCGAGCGGCACCGGGGAGTGATCAACGAAGTACTGGGAGCCGAGCAGGCCGAGCTCCTCGCCGCTGAACGCGATGACGATGACCGACCGTTTCGGCGGCAGTCGCACGAACATGCGCGCCAGCTCCATCACCGCCACCGTGCCGGACGCGTTGTCGTCAGCGCCGTTGTGAATGATGTTCGGCGTCTCGGGATCGAGCGCGCCGAATGTCGAGCGCCCGAGGTGATCGAAATGCGCTCCGATCACGAGGTACTCGCCGCGGAGCGCAGGGTCGGTGCCCCTGATGAGCGCCATGACGTTCTGGGTGGGCAACTCGGAGGGAAGACCTGCATGTGCGGCCGCGACCGACTTTGCGACGAAGGGCTGCTCGTACTCCGCGACGCACTTGCGCCCGTCATGATCGCCGCACCCGGCGGTTCCGGAGGGCAGCGCACGTAGTCCCAGGCTCGCGAAGCGACGGGCGATGAATGCCGCCGCGGAATCGTTGCCGGGCGTTCCGGTTCTGCGGCCCTCGAGCGCGTCGCTCGCCAGGTACCGGATATCGCGGCCAATTCGTGCGGTATCCGGAGGAGCTGGCGCTGCGGTCACCGTGGGTGCGGACCGGCAGGCCGCGACGACCAGGGCTATCGCCAGCAGCAGCGCCCATTTGCGAGGGCAAGGGGAGTTGCGTGTCATCGGGCGTCGAATGAGTGAGCGGAGTCGGTCCGAATGTTAGCCTCGCTGCAGTGGAGCGACCAGCCGACGCCACGAGCGGTCGCGTCCCCGTACCGCGAACGTTTCGTTCGAAGACGGACGTGCGTCATATCTCTTGAGTCTGCGCAAGGTTACGACCTCGCGCAGTTTTCCTGCCTGCGATGCCGATCGTTCTCCTGTCTCGGCACGGCCCGCGCGGCGGACCCGAATGCGACTCCTCCAATGACCGAATTCCCCGCGTTTGCGCGACACTTTGCACAGCTCGTTTGGTTACTCGTCCACCGCAGCGAAGACCAGGAGCGCCAGAAGGAGGCGTTGCGACGCACGCTCGGCGAGCTCGAGGAGAAGCAACAACGGGTGGTACTGAGCGACTTGTCGTTCTCGGTGGCGAACGCGTACCAGGATCCGCGGTTGAGCGACTTCGCGGTGTGGGTGAGCGAACTGTCGATGCGCATGTCGGCACACTCCGTGCGCGCGATCGAGTTCGAGCTGGGGGCGTCGCCCCACGAAGTCCTGGGGATTGCGCGAGCACTGGCCGGCCGGCCCGTGGCGGGGGACGACGGAGAAGCGTTCGATGCCGCCGTGGTGGCGATGGCGCCGCGGACGCTGGCCGTTCACATCGGCGCTCTGGGATTCGTGCGGCGTGCAACGCCGATCAGCGGCAACGCGACGACGGCACCGGTGCGGACGCCGCCGCTGGGCGCACCGATCATCGCGACCACCAGCAGACCGACGCCGACCCAGCCGAACGGGTCGGCTGTGGCGCCGAATTTCGATGAGGATATTGCGGACGAGCAGACCCGCGTGCTCGAATCGGAGTTGGTGCCCGGATTGGCCGCCAGGATGCCGCTCAGGGATCTCCTTGCCCGGGTGGACGAGGCGAAGGATTCGTCGACGGCGACGCGTCTGGTCGACGACATCGCGCGCGCGGCCGAGGAGCGCGCTCGCGAGGGGCTCTGGGTGGACGTGGCCGAGGTGATCGATCGTCTGTACCGCAACGCGGAGAAGCACTCCGATGGCGAGCTGAAGCGAGCGTGCCTGTTCGCGATCCGTCGACTTGAACGCCCCGCGATTCTCAAAGGCATGGCGCAGTTGCTGCCCCATCGCCGCGAGATGCGTGAGATGGTAGCGCTGCTCCTGGCGCGCGCGGGAGAATCGGGCGCGGACGCACTGATCGACCTGCTGATCGGCTCGGATTCCACGACCGAGCGGTACGCGTACCGAGCGGCGCTCGCGAAGTGTCCGGCGGCCGTACCGGCGCTCGTCCACCTGCTGCGTGACCCGCGCTGGTACGTGGTACGGAACGCCGCGGACCTGCTTGGCGAGCTGGCCCCTCCCGACGCGGACGCGCAGCTGGCGGGCATTCTGGGACACGGCGAGCCGCGCGTCCGACGAGCAGCCGTCACCGCGCTGGCGAGACTCGCGACGCCGCGCGCCGTCCTGGCCCTGTTGCAGGCGGTGCACGACAGCTCGGCCGAAGTACGATTGCAGGTGGCGCTCGGTCTTGGCGCCATGCGCAATCCCCGCGCCGTCCCGTGGCTCATTGAAGCGCTGGACAAGGAACACGACGCGGAGGTTCAGGCAGCGATGATCGCCACGCTGGGCAAGATGCCGACCGAGGAGGCGGTGACCCGGCTGGCGCGCGCCGCTGAGCCGGGCGGGTTCCTGATCCGGAAACCGGCCGCCATCCGCGTCCACGCTGTGCAAGCGCTGGCCGAGTCGGGGACGCCGTCGGCGCAGGCCGTCCTGCGGGGTCTGGCAGGCGACCGCGATCGCGACGTGCGGGAAGCGGCCGACCGCGCCCTGAGCGGTCACGCGCTCGTGTAGGCGCGTGGCGGTCACGCGCTCGTGTAGGCGCGTGGCCCCGGTGGCCTGTCAGCGCGCGGTGAAGTCGGTCTCCGTCGACACTGCGCGGCAGGCTTCGGCCAGCAATGACACCGCGCGATCCACGTCGTCGAGGCTGACCATTTCGTTAGGCGAGTGCATGTAGCGGTTCGGGATCGAGACGAGTGCGGTGGCGACGCCTTCGCGCGCGATCTGAATGAAGTCGGCGTCGGTACTCGTATCCCGGCCGGCTGCCTGAATGGACACCGGCACGTCGAGGCGGCTGGCGACATCGACCAGCAGGCCGAGCACGACCGGTGAGACCACCGAACCGCGCGCGAGCACGGGCCCCGATCCCAGCCGCTGGTCTCCGACTTCCTTCTTTTCCATGGTGGGGTGATCGGAGGCGTGGGTGACGTCCACTGCGATGGCCATGGCCGGGTTGAGTCGGGAGGCGGCAATGAGGGCGCCGCCGCCGTGATACCCGATCTCCTCCTGCGTGGTCGCCACGGCGGCGACGCGGCAGCGGCCGGGCTCGGCGGCGTAGCGACGGAGCGCCTCGAGAACCACGAACGCGCCGATCCGGTCATCGATCGCCCGCGAGGCGATTCGTCCGTTAGGCATCCGCACCAGGCGCGTGTCGATGACGCCCGGGTCGCCTACCGCCAGCCGCTGTCGCGCATCGGCGCGGTCGGTAGCGCCCACATCGACCCACAGATCGGTCAGGCGCACGGCCTTCTCGCGCTCTTCCGCGCGCTGCAGGTGTATCGACTTCTTCCCCACGACCCCAACCACGTCGCCCTCGCGTCCCTGGAAGCGGATCCGCTGGCCCACCAGCACCTGCGGGTCCCAGCCGCCAATCGCGCCGAGATAGACGAAACCGTCGTCGTCGATGTAGGTGACGATGACGCCGATCTCGTCGATGTGTCCCGCCAGCATGATGGTTGGGGCGCCGCCGGGATGCACCTCCGCGACGCTGTTGCCGGCCACGTCGCTATGCACCTCGGCGAACGCGCGCGCCTCATCGCGCCACACGCGAGCGGCCGCCGACTCGAAGCCCGAGGGACCGGGGGTGTCGAGCAATCGTTCGAGAAAGGCGAGGGATTCGGATGAGAGCATGTCGGAGCGCGTGGGACCGGGCCGGCGCGATCGGGGTTTCCCGACAACGCTAGCATGGCGGTGACGTCCTCAACAGGCGTGGCGCGCGATCCAGGGAGGGCGTCCCCCGGCGACTCGATCGGGGCCGCACTCCCGGCGGATGCGCGTCTCGCCGGGAGTGCGCACTCGGCGTTCCGACCTCGAATCCGCGCGCTTTGCCCATCAGGCGACGCGCCCTGGCGTATCGGGTTCGCGGGTGACGGGGCGGTCGTATTAGACTTAACGGCTCGCCTACTTCTCTCCGGGGACGACCATGCGCAGCCGCGCGCTCGCCATCCTGTTCCTCCCGACTGTGGCCGTTGGCGCGGCCGCTCAGCGTGCGGCGACCGCGCCCGCGGCGGCGGTGTCTGCGCCGGTTAGCGCCGTCCAGTACGAGGTGCAGTTCGATCGCTCCACGGCGCCGCGTCGCGTGCTCCACGTGACCATGCGCTTCACCACCACCGGACGCGAACCCGTGCTGCTGTCGCTGCCGGCCTGGACCCCGGGGGCGTATGAGATCACGAACTATGCGCGCTGGGTGACGGAATTCGGCGCGGTTGCCGGTGACAAGCCGCTGCACTGGGACAAGCTCGACTACGACACGTGGCGGATCGTGCCTAACGGTGCGACGGCGATCACCGCGTCGTTCGACTACACCGCCGATTCACTGGACAATGCCGATCGCGTGGGCGCGCAGCGATTTCGCGTTCTTCAACGGCACCAACGTGTTCCTGTATCCCGAAGGGCGGCCGCCGGATTTCGCGCGACCACCGTGATGGTCCGAACCGAGCCCGACTGGGCGTCGGCACGGGTATGACCCCCGCGGGCGCCGCGACGAACCTTCACCGCGCGCAACTATCACGATCTGGTCGACATGCCGTTCTTCGTGGGCCGGTTCGACGTCGACAGTCCAGCAGGTGGGCGGGAAGCTGGGTGCGCATGGCGACCTACCCGGCGGGCCAGTTGTCGCGGCGCGCCCGCCAGGACGTTCTGGGGCCAGATGCACACATGTTCTCCGCCGATGACCCGCGTCTTCGGCGAGGTGCCGTACGACACTACACGCATTCGTGATCGTCTTCGATTCGTCGTTCGGCGGTGCGAGCGCACTGGAGCACCGAATTCGCACATCGGGATCTACTCGCCGTTCATCATCGGCAACCCGGTGTTTCCGTCGATCACCGCGCACGAGATCTTCCACCTCTGGAACGTGAAGCGGATGCGTCCTGCCGAGATGGTGCCGTACCGCTACGACCGCGCCAGCCGACTCCCTGGCTGTGGGTCAGCGAGGGGATCACCGACTACTACGCCGACCTGGCGCTCGTGCGCGGTGGGGTGATCGACGCGCCGACGTTCCTCGAACCTCACCAGCGGGAAGATCAGGACGTGGCCGCGCTGCCGCCGGACGGCGCTCGAGGACGCGTCGCTCGACCACGTGGATCCATCCCGCCGACGGCAGCGCAGTACGTCTACTACGCCAAGGGATCGCTGGCCGGGCTGCTGCTCGACATCATGATTCGCGATGCGCAGCGACAACGCACGCATCGCTCGACGACGTCGATGCGCGACGTCTATACCACGACGTACAAGGCGGGCCGCGGGTTCACCGGCGATGACTGGTGGGGCGCGGTGCGCGGGCCGCCGGCGGGAAGTCGTTCAAGGACTTCAACGACCGGTACATCGACGGCCGCGACGCGTTTCCGTGGGAATCGGTGTTGCCACTGGCAGGCATGCGCGTGCATGCCGACACCATGCGCGAGCCCCGGATCGGCGTGTTCACACAAGGAGATTCGGTGGGAGTGCGCGTGACGCAAGTCGAGCCGGGCGGAGCGGCCGACGAAGCCGGCGTGCAGCCCGGTGATGTGCTGCTTCAGGTCGGCGAGATTCCGGTGAATGACGCGACGTTCGGCGCGCGGTTCCGGGCGCGGTACAGCAGAGCGGATGGAGAGGCCGTGCCACTCACCATCCACCGCGACGGTCAGACCCAGACCCTGACCATGCACGTGCGGATCGCCACCCGTGTCCAGGAGTCGGTGGTTTTCGACGCCACTGCCTCACCCAAAGCAATGCGCATCAGAAAGGGACTGCTGACGGGAACGACCGGCTGAGGGGGCTCGTTCCGGAACTGGTGAGTTCAGACGTCCCGTCTCGCCGCGTTCCGCAGTAACACCATCTGACCGGCGTGGTAGGCGTTGTGCTGGACCAGGCCGTGGAGCAGAACGTAGAACGTCACCACACCCGGCGTGTTGGGATCGACCGACGGGTAGGTCCGCTCCAGCTGCGCGTCGCGGAACGTGGCGAGCGTTTCGAGGAGCGCATGGTGGACTGCGTCGAGGCGACCGAGCGCCTCACGCCAGGCGTGCTCGTCCACCGCGACGTTTGCCGGCGGCCAGTCCCCCACGGCCGGCTGCCCCGGCGCCGCCCCGAGCAGGCGCGACCGCACTTCGTCGATCCACGCGGCGACGTGATGCGTCAGTTCGTAGATCGAGTGCGCGCCAGGCAAGGGACGCGCCGCCGCTTCGCCGGCGCCGACGCCGTGCAGCGCCTCGAGGAGGCTGGGGCCGTGCCATGCCGGACCCTGGTACATGCGCTCAAGCTCGTCCCTGATCCGCGCGACGTCGGTCGTCATGAACGTTGAGGCCGGCCTGAGAACGGCACGATGCCACACATGCTGGCGCGAAGGATCAGGCGCCGGACCTCGGCGCGCCAGCGCGAGCGGTGCGGTCCACCCCCACCATCGACCGATAGCGCGCCTCGCCGGTCCTCCAGAGCCATCGTCCGAACAGCCATCCGCACAGAGGAAAGACCACGAACGCGACGACGGCCGCCGCGCGCAGGCTGTCCGTCATGTGCGGAGCGGTCCGGATCCCCTGTTCCTGTACGATCCTGTATGCGATCGTGAGAACCGCCGTGGGAAACCCCCAGCCGATCACGCCGCGCCGCAGGATGAAGTCGGTGCGGCCCACGGCGCGGTTCTTCTCCCAGTGCGCGATCGCGTTCCGTGTCTGTTCGGCGCGTGGTGTGGCGGCAGGATCGGCGGTAGGCGTCACAGGACTTCGCGAGGAGAAGTGAGAACCGCCCGGACGATGTACGGAGGACCGGCGCGCCGCAACGCCGGTCTTCTACGGGAGGTCGCCCGCCGGAATCGGTCGTCGCGTTGCCGACGATTCCTCGGTCCCGTACATTCCGCGCACCGTCGCTCGTGGTGCGTCTGGGGCCAACTACGCGTCCGGAGCTCCAGTCTGGCGTATTCGCGATCAGCTCGAATGACTCTTCGCCGGTTCAGTGAACTCGCCGGGCATCATTCCTCCCGGTACCCGGGATCATTCGAGCCGACCTGCCGGTGACGGAGTCCCCGCGGCCAGAGCCGCTGCGCATCGGGCTGCTTGTTGACTCCCTCGAGCAGCCGGCGTGGGTCATTCGCGCGCTGGAGCGGACACTCGAGGCGGGTACGTCCCGGGTCGGACTCATCGTGCGGAATGCGATGCCGGTTGCCGCAGCGCGCCGTGGACCCTCGGGGCGCGTGCGTGCGGTGTACCGCAACCGCCGCTACCTGCTGCATGGACTCTACCGTCGCCTGGACAACTGGTGGTTTGGTACGAATGACGATCCCTTCGCCTTCCGACCGCTGGGAGAGTTGGCGGCCGGCGTTCCGCTGCTCGACGTTGTTCCGCGCATGACACGGTTCTCGGACTTCCTGCACGACGCGGACGTCGACGCGATTCGCGACGCGGAGCTCGACGTGCTGGTTCGGTTCGGATTCAGGATTCTGCGCGGCCGGGTTCTGTCGGCTGCGCGGTATGGCGTGTGGTCCTACCATCACGGCGACAACCGAGTGAATCGGGGCGGACCGGCCGGCTTCTGGGAAGTGATGCTTGATCAACCGACCACAGGGACCGTGCTTCAGGTCCTCACCGAGGACCTGGATGCCGGGCGGGTCATCTATCGATCGAACGGCGCCACGAATCGGTACTCCGTAAACCGAAACCGGCGAGATCTCTACTGGAGGAGTGCGGAGTTTCTGTCGCGCAAACTGCGCGATGCGGCGGTCGATGGCTCCAGGGCACTGGAGGAGGACGGCGCCAGTTCCACCGATCCGGTGGCGTACGACGCGCCTCTGTACCGTGTGCCGACGAATCGCGAGCTGGTCCCGCATCTCGCTCGCCTTGCCCGCCGATATGTGGGGGCGCAGTGGAGCGACCGTTTCGGGTACCAGCAGTGGTTCCTGGCCTGGGCACGCCGGAAGGGTCGGGCCCCGGATTCCCGCGAGCCGGAAATGGTGCCATATCGATTCACCCCCATCATTCCTCCGGCTGACCGATTCTGGGCGGACCCGTTTCCGGCACGTCACGAAGGACGGGATTTCGTCTTTCTGGAGGAATACATCTACGGAAGCGGCAAGGGACACATCGCGCTGCTCGAGCTGGGCGAGAAGGGCCCGGTCGGTGTCCCTGAGCCGGTGCTGCGGGAGCCCCATCATCTCTCATATCCGTTCCTGTTCGCCTGGCGCGGCGCGCACTTCCTGCTCCCCGAATCAGCGGCGGCCCGGCGGGTGGAAGTGTACCGGGCGGTGCGCTTCCCGACCGACTGGACGCTCGAGACGGTGTTCTTCGATGATGCGGTGCTGGTTGATTCCACGCTCGCCCTGATCGGCAACCGGTGGTGGCTGTTTGCGAACGCCGAGGCGGGCTGCGGGTCGCTGGCCGATGAGCTCCACGTCTTTTTCGGCAACTCGCCGCTCGGTCCCTGGACGCCGCATCGGCGCAATCCGGTGATCAGCGACGTTCGGCGCTCCCGTCCTGCGGGCGGACTCTTCGAGCGAGGTGGCAGGTGGTACCGACCCGCTCAGGACTCCTCCCGCGGGTACGGTTCGGGGGTGAGCCTGCAGCGCATCGTCACACTCGACGAACGGGAGTACGTCGAGGAAGCGGTGGCCCAGCTGCTCCCGCACTGGGCGCCTAGCCTGCGCGGGGTGCACACCATCAATGCGCTGGGTGATCTCACGATGCTCGACGCCAAGAGACAGCGTCGCCGGCTGCCGTGGTCGGTCCGGGGGCGGTGACGCTCGAGAGACAGTCGCACGATCCCAGAAGCTGGGCCGAGGCCCGTCGCTATCAGCGCAGCACGTGCTTGGCGATCGTGTGCAGCTGCATGTTCGACGTGCCCTCGTAGATCGTCCCGATCTTCGCGTCGCGGTAGAACTTCTCCACCGGAAAGTCCCTGGTGTACCCGTAGCCACCGAACAGCTCCACGCAGAGCGACGTCACGCGCTCGCACACCTGCGAGGAAAAGAGCTTCGCCATGGCACCCTCCTTCTGGATGTCGCGACCCGCATCGCGCAGGCGGGCGGCGTTGTACACCATGAGCCTCGCCGCCTCGAGCTCGGTGGCAGCCTGGGCCAGCTGGAACTGAACGGCCTGGAAATCGGCGATCGGCTTGCCGAACTGCTGCCGTTCCTTCGTGTAGGCGACGGCCGCGGTGAGCGCGCCGCGCGCGATGCCGATCATCTGCGCGCCGATCCCCACCCGCCCTCCGTTCAGGGTGTCGATCGCAATCTTGTAGCCCTGGCCCACCGGGCCAAGAACGTTTTCATCCGGCAGCTCACACTGGTCGAGCAGCAGTTCCACCGTGCTCGACGCCCGGATGCCGAGCTTGTCCTCCTTCTTGCCCGACCTTGAACCCGGGACGGTCACGCTCGATGAGAAACGCCGTGATTCCCTTGTAACCGGCGCCGGGATCGGCGTTGGCGAACACCACGAACACCTCGGCCTCGGCTCCGTTGGTAATCCACATCTTCCGCCCGCTCAGCAGCCAGCCTCCGTCCCGTCGCTCGGCGCGGGTGGCCAGGCCGAAGGCATCCGACCCGGATCCCGGCTCGGACAACGCATACGCACCGAGGCTGGCCGTGGTGAGATGCGGGAAGAACCGCGACTTCTGATCGTCGGTGCCGTAGCGGCCGATGGGGTAGTTGACGAGCGTGTTCTGGACGTCGACCGCGATCGCCACCGAAGCGTCGACGGCGCTGATTTCCTCCACCGCGAGCGTGACCATCATCATCGACCCGGCCGCTCCGCCGAACCGTTCCTCCACCTCGATCCCCATCAGTCCGAGCGCGAACGCGTGCGGCCATGAGTGCCGGATCGATCTTCCCCTTCTCCTCCATCTCCCGCACGCGCGGGCGCACGTGCTCGTGCGCGAACGCGGCGACCGCGTCCCGAAAGAGGATTTCGTCTTCGGCGAGAAGCGACAGGGGGTTGGGAGACGCGGTCTCAGTCATCGTCATACATAGGGAGACACGGTTTGCCCGGGCCACGTCGCCGTCGAGCGGCGAGAACGCCGGCAGGCCAACGCCGCATTCGGCATCCGATAGAATAGTGCCGCGAGAGGCGGTCGCGGAACCATGCGCGTTCCCGCTCCACGGACCTCAGGCCGGGGCGGGGAGCACCGGCTGCGAGGCGAACACCTCGAGTGCGAGATTCACCTTGCCGAAAGGCGCCGAGACCTGGATGCCCTGCACGGATCCTCTCACGCGATCGAGCATTTCCCGGGCGATGGCGATGCCTTCGGCCAGTGCGTGCTCGCGCGAGCGTTCGCTGGCCCGCCGCATTCGCGAGATGATTTCGTCCGGCACCACGACGCCGGGCACTTCGTTGGCGAGGAACTCGGCGTTGCGCACCGACACCAGCGGCCAGATGCCGGCGATCACGGGCAGGCGTACGTGCTCGACCTGGTGAAGGAAGCGTTCGAGTTGCGCGGTATCGAATACCGGTTGGGTGATGGCGTACTCGGCGCCGGCCTCCACCTTGTACTCGAACCGTCGCAGCTCGAGGGCCGGGTCGATGGCGGCGGGATTGCACCCGACGCCGATGACGTAGCGCGTAGGCGCACCGATGGGGTTGCCGCCCGGGTCGAGGCCGTGGTTGAGGTTCCGCACCAGGTTGGTGAGGCCGATCGAATCGATGTCGAAGACGGCGGTGGCATCGGGATACGGTCCCATCTTGGGCGGATCGCCGGTGATGAGCAGGATGTTGCGCAGGCCCAGCGCCGACGCGCCCAGCAGGTCGCTGAGCATGCCGAGCAGGTTGCGATCGCGGCAGCAGTAGTGCGTGACGGTTTCGATGCCGATCGTCTGCTCGATGAGCAGACTGGTCATCATGGCGCCCATGCGGCTCTGCGCGCGCGGCCCGTCAGGTACGTTGACGGCGTCGATGCCGGCGCGCTTCAGCGGCCGACACGTCGGCCAGCATCCGGGTGGCGTCCACGCCGCGCGGAGGGACGATCTCGACCGACGTGACCATCTCCCCACGGGCGAGCCTGGCGGCGAAGCGCGATCGTTCGGCGAACGGCACGGGAGCGGCGCCCGCGGCGTGGGCGGCTGGACTGGTCGGCCGGCCAGCGGGAGCGGCTGGCGTGCTGAGCCGTCGGCCGGACCCGCGGGCATCTTCGGGACGAGCGGCCGGATTCCCTCCACGATGGCGCGCATGTGGTCGGGCGTCGTGCCGCAGCAGCCGCCGACCACCCGCGCGCCCGCCTGCACCAGGTGGCGCGCGTAGCGTGGCCATGTACTCGGGGCTCGCCATGTACATGCTGCGCCCGCCCACGTCGCGCGGCATGCCGGCGTTGGGCTGGGCGCTGAGCTTGCGGCGGCGTGACCGGCGCCATCCGCTCGATGGCCTCGAGGATCGCCCTGCGGGCCCACCGAGCAATTGAGCCCGATGACATCGGCGCCCAGCGCATCGAGCCGACGCGCCACGTCTTCCGGCGGAAGCGCCGAACGGGGTGCGGCCCTCGGTCGTGATCGTCATCTGCGCGATGACCGGAAGTGTCGGCGTCGACGTCGCGCGCCGCGAGAATGGCCTGCGCGATCTCGTCGAGGTCGCCGAACGTCTCGAGAATGAAGCAGTCGGCGCCGCCCTCCGTCGAGCGCCGCCATCTGCTCGGCGAAGATGGCGCGCGCCTCGTCGCACTCCGGTCGGTCCGTAGGGCTCCAGGCGGACGCCGAGCGGCCCGACCGCGCCGGCCACGAGCCGGTCGTCACCGGCGGCCTCGCGGGCGAGCGCGCGCCGCGGCGCGGTTGAAGTCGCGGACGTGTGCCTCGAGCCCGTACTGCGCGAGCTTGACGCGGTTGGCGCCGAAGGAGTTGGTCTCGAGCACCTCGGCGCCCGCCGCGGCGTACGCCGCGTGGACGTCGCGCACGAGATCCGGCGCGCGGAGGTTCAGCTCATCGTAGCACTGGTTGATGAAGACGCCCTTGGCGTAGAGCATCGTGCCCATGGCGCCGTCGAACAGCACGACGCGATTCGGGATCGAGCAGGCGGGCGAGCAGGTCGGGGCGCGTCAGGCCGCGGAGTTCCCGGTGGAAATGCCGTCGGCCGTTGCCGTGGCCGTGCCGGCTCCTTCGCGAGGGGTCGGAACAGGCGAATCGCGATCCGGCGGCTCGGCGGTCCGGACGTCCGCCCCTTCTCCCGCCTGGCCGCGGACGGCGTAGTACTGCGCCTCGGGATGGTGGACGATGATCGCGGCGGTGCTCTGTTCGGGCACCAGCTGGAAGGCGCTGGTGAGCTGCATGCCTAACGCGTCCGCGGCCGGGAGGAGCCGGAACACGACGCGCGTGGTCGTCGAGGTCGGGACAGGCGCCGTAGCCCCACGAGTAGCGCTTGCCCCGGTCGGCGGGGAGGCCGAGCTCGCGCCGCACCCGGCGGTGCATCCACTCGGCGAGGGCCTCGGCGGCCTCGACCGCGAGGCCGTGCGTGTAGTAGGCTTCCGCGTATTCGCCCCGGCCTGCAGCTCCTCGAATCGCCGCGTCGCGGCGTCGCCGACGGTCACCACCTGGAAGGCGGCGACGTCCACGTCGCCCGACTCCACGCTGCGGAAGTAGTCCGCGAGGCACGAGCCGCTCGCGCCCCTCCTGCCGCGGGAAAGTGAAAGCGCGCGATCTCGCGAAGGGCGCCGCCGTCGCTCTCGAAGGCGGCCGGATCGTAGACCACCAGGTCGTTCCCGGCCGATTGCGCGGGGAAGTAGCCGTAGACGGCCTGCGGCGCGAGCCAGCCGTCGCGCAGCGCCGCGGCCCTGCAGTCGATTCCGCGTGGGCTCGAACACGTCGCGCACCATGGCCTCGTACGTCGCCCGAGCCGCGCCCTCCCCACTGCAGCCGGTACAGCTCGTCGAGGTCGAGCAGGTCGAGCACCTCGTCCAGCGGGATGTCGCGCAGCGACGCGCGCGCCGAAGAACGGGCGGCCGGAACGGGATGGTCTGCGAGACACTGCTGCGCACGGTGCCGGCGGTTCCGCCGGGCATGTCCTTGCCGACCGCGGCGTGCAGGAAGACGTCCGCTCGCGCCTCATCGATGACGCGCCGCGACGAGCCGCGTCCGGGTGTCGCCATCGGCAGCGCATCCATCGTCTCGAGGCCCTCGAACGCGTCCTTGCAGTAGAACACGCCCGAGTCGTAGGCGCGCTCGCCCTCGACGAACAGCGCCCGACGTCCGAAGCGCCGGTTGATGGCCGCGCCGCCGATCAGCACCGGGATGCGCATCCCGCGCCGATCGAGCTCCTGCACGCAAAGCGGCATCTGCTTGGACGTGGACACCAGCAGGGCCGACAGCCCGATGGCGTCGGCGTTCACCTCGACGGCCTTCTCGATGATGGTGTTCACCGGCACCTGCTTGCCGAGGTCGAACACCGTGTAGCCGTTGTTCGACAGGATGGTGTTCACGAGCGACTTGCCGATGTCGTGCACGTCGCCGTACACGGTGGCCAGCACCACCCGGCCCTTGGTGTAGCCCTCCTGGCGCTCGAGGAACTGCTCCAGGTGTCGCACCGCCCGCTTCATGACCTCGGCCGACTGGAGCACGAAGGGCAGGATCAGCTCGCCGGCGCCGAACTTGTCGCCGACCTCCTTCATTGCGGGCAGCAGCACTTCGTTCAGCACGCGCACCGGCGCCTCGCGCACGCCGGCGGCGTCGAGCGCGTCCTCGATGCCCTCCTTCTTGCGGTGCACGATCATCCAGTGCACCCGCGCGTCGGGGCCGAGCCCGGCGGTCGGATCCTCGCGCGCGCCGTCGGTCGCAGACGCGGCCGCGGGTCGGTCGGCGTCGAAGTGCTCGATGAAGCGCTGCAGCGCGTCGGGCCGCCGGTTGAAGACCAGATCGTCGGCGAGCGCCCGCTCGTCCGGCGGGATCTCGGCGTAGGGCGTGATGTGCGCCGGGTTGACGATGGCCGCGTCCAGCCCCGCCTCGCACGCAGTGGTGGAGGAAGACGGAGTTGAGCACGGCGCGCGCGCCCGGCGCGAGGCCGAAGCTGACGTTGGAGACGCCGAGGCTCGTCAACACGCCGGGCAGCTCCCGCTTGATGAGCCGGATGCCCTCGATGGTCTCGAGCGCCGAGTCGATCCACTCCGCGTCGCCGGTGGCGAGCGTGAACGTGAGCGCGTCGAAGATCAGGTCCGCGGGCGCAGGCCGTACTCGCCCACGACGATGTCGTGGATCCTCCGCGCCACCTCGAGCTTGCGCTCGCGCGTGTGCGCCATGCCGGCTTCGTCGATCGTCAGCGCCACGAGCGCCGCGCCGTGCTTCCGGGCCAGCGGCACCACCGCATCGATGCGCTTGCGCCCGTTCTCCATGTTGATGGAGTTGATGATGGCGCGGCCGGGCACGTGCTCCAGCGCGCGCGCGATCACGTCGGCCTCGGTGGAGTCGATCATCAGCGGCGTCTCGACGCTCATCGACAGCAGCTTCACGACCTGCGCCATCTGCTCCGCCTCGTCCCCGCGCTCGGTGAGCGCCACACAGACGTCGAGCACGTGCGCGCCCGATTCCGCCTGCTCGCGCGCGACGTCGAGGATGCCCGTCGTAGTCGTCGGCCAGGAGCAGGCGCTTCACCTTGCGCGAGCCCTGCGAGTTCACGCGCTCGCCGACGAGCAGCGGCGGCGGATCCTGGTGCAGGGTGATGGCGCGCATGGCGCTCGACACCCGCGGCACGCGCGCCGATGCCTGCCGCACCGATGACGACGGGAGTACGGCACCGACGTCCGCCGCTCTCCCCGTGCGTCGCACGCCAAGGGCGTCCACGTCGCGGACGAGCCCGGCCAGATGCTCCGGCGTGGTGCCGCAGCATCCTCCCACGATGCGCACGCCGAAGTCGCGCACGAACTCGGCCAGCATCCGGGCCATCGGCTCCGGTTCCAGCGGATAGACCGCGTCTCCCGTGCCCGTGTTGAGCGGCAGCCCGGCGTTGGGGATGCACGACACCGGGCGCGTGGCGTGCGCCGCCAGGAAGCGGATCGGCTCCCGCATGTGCTCCGGACCGGTCGAGCAGTTCAGTCCGATGACGTCCACGCGCAGGGCCTCGAGCGTGGTCATGGCGCTGGCGATGTCGGTGCCGAGCAGCATCCGCCCGCTCGTGTCCAGCGTCACCTGCGCCTGGACGGGCACCCGGCGGCCGAGTTCCGCGAACAGTCGCTCGAAGCCGGCGATGGCCGCCTTGACCTCGAGGATGTCCTGCGACGTCTCGATGAGCAGCACGTCGACGCCACCCTCGACCAGGTACTTGCGCCTGCTGGTAGAAGTATTCGCTGAGCGCGTCGAACGTGGTGTTCGACAGCACCGGATCGCTGCTCGACGGGAGCAGTCCGGTGGGTCCCATCGATCCGGCGACGAAGCGCGGCCAGTCGGCGGTGGCGACCGCGTCGGCCGCCGCCCGCGCCAGGCGTGCGGCCGCGACGTTGATGTCGCGCAGCCTGTCCAGGAGGCCCCACTCCTCCAGCCGCCGCGGCGTCGACTGGAACGTGCAGGTCTCGACGACGTCGCAGCCCACGGCGAGGAACGGCTCGTGGATGCTCCGCATGACGTCGGGCCGCGTGAGCACGAGGTGATCATTGCATCCCTCGTATGCCCTGCCGCCGAAGTCGGCCGCCGTCAGATGACAGCGCTGGATGTTCGTGCCCATCGCGCCGTCGAAGATGAGCACACCCCGGCGAGGGCTTCGAGGAATCTGGAAGTCGACGTCACGGCATGAGAAAGTCAGGGATGGAGGAAAAGAAAGCGGCCCAGCGCATGCGCGCCCGGCCGGCGCTTTAGCGGATTGTTTTACGTGGCCGCAAGTTGCCCTAAATCGCCACGACGGATTTTTGTGTTCGAGCGGCTGTTCGCAGTGCCAGGTGAGCGGCCCCTCGTCTTTTCGTCTGTCTTCACGTATAGCGGTCGTACGAAGGCAGAGCAAGCCTCATGCCGGGTTTACGGACTTGGTGCCGCCGGCGGCGTGTCGGGCTGCACCCGACCGACCTCGCGCGCCCGTGCGACGACGTACAGGGTAAGCGCGACCAATCGGTTGCGTTCGAGCGGCAACTCGAGATCGGCCAGCGTCATGCGCGCCAGCTCGGATGGGAGCGCGACTGTCTCGGCCGGCTCGTCGTGACTGCGATAGGCCACGACCGCGCCACCGGCCGCGAAGGCCAGCCTGGCGAGTCGGCTCCCGTCGGTTCTGGCCAGTCGTGATCGGTCCGCGATGAGCAGCAACGGCGCATGGCGCGTTGCTGCCTCCTCCGCCTCGTCGATGGTCTTGGCCACGGTGACCGGCTGGCCGCTGGCCGCGAGCGCCTGGGCGAGTCCTTCCAGCAGTGCATCGTTGGTGCCGAGGACGAGGATCATTGGTAGAGGCCAAAGGTTGCCACAGCTCAAAGGCCAAAGGCCAAGGGCCAAAGGCCAAAGGTCAAAGGCCGAAGGCCAAAGTCAAAGGCCAAAGGTCAAAGGCCAAGGTCAAAGGCCAAGGTCAAAGGTCAAAGGCCAAAGGTCAAAGGCAGGTCAACGATCATCGGCCAGTGTCGTCAGGCGGTCCAGGTGCTTGGCGTCGATGCCCTCCACCTCAATGGTCTTGAGCCGTGAGGTGGTGCCCGACACGATGCGAACCTGGCGCGAGGCCACGCCGATGGCGCGCGCCAGAAATTTCACCAGGGCCTCGTTGGCAGCGCCGTCCACCGGCGGCGCGTTGAGCCGCACCTTGAGCGCCGCATCATGGACCCCCGCCACCTCATTTCGCGCGGCACGCGGCTGCACCCGCACGGCAAAACGCAGCGCTGTTCCGCGCCGATCGACCACCAGGCCGGTCACAGGAGCCCCACCAGCAGCCCCTGGAGAATCCGCAGCAGGATGAACGCGACGATCGGTGTGATGTCGATCATCCCCAGCGTCGGAATGAACGACCGCAGCGGACGCAGGATCGGTTCGGACAGCGTGAACGACCATCGCACCCACCTGGAGTACGGCGAGATTCGAACCCACGAGGACAACACGCGAACGATAATCGCGAGTTCGAGGATCGAGAATATCCAGGTGACGAGCAGTCGATAGATGGCGCCCGGACCGTTTTCCACGGCGAACATCGTGTGCAACAGCTGGCCGCGAATGAAGCCGAGCAGACTGAGCAGGATGATTCCGGCGAGCACTACCGCGGCGAGTGTCCACCACGGTGCCGCGGTCGGCAGGCCGCCGGCGCGAATGAGGCGCCGTTCCACGGGGGCGAACACCGGATCCACGGACTGCCGGAAGAATCGCGCCACGGGATTGAACGGACTGATGCGCCGCGTGCGAACGAGCCAGTCCACCAGCGCGACCATAGTCAGAATCGCCGCGAGCGCAAAGAAGGCCACCCGCAGGACGCCGTAAACGACGTCGAAAGCGGCGAGGACGCTGGTCACCGGTGAATAGTGTAAAGTCGCGTTTGATGCGGCAAGTGCCGCCTCCGCGGGAGCACTTCATAGGGTGCGGCGGCGCCAGCGGCGACGCCGGTCGGCGTGGACCGGGACATCGCGATCGGCGTCGCGCTCGCTGCCTAACGTCGACCGACTCGCAGGAACGCGATGGGCTCAGCGAGCCTCGGGCGTGGTGGGGCGCCAGACCAATCCGGCGGCGGCACCGAGGAGTACGCCGGCGATTACCGCGAAGTACTCGGCCGGCGGCGCGGCGAGCGTGCCAAGGGCCCGCGGCACGACTCCCATCGCCACACCGACGACCACGCCGGTCGGGACGGCCAGGCCTGTCGCACGCCGCCAGCTGCCGCGGGCGAACCGCGCGCCCCAGAAGCCCAGCGGGGCGGAGAGCAGCAGCAGCCAGAGGTACACGAAGGCGGGGTGCCGGGTGATGACGCCACCCGGATTGGGAAGCAGCACGGTCGTGCCCACGCCCGGCGTCAGCGGCAGCACGCTCTCGCCGTGATGTCCGTGAAGAACCGCACGGGCGACGACCCGTCCCGAATCCAGATTGCACTCGAACCGCAGCGTATCGCCGCCAGGCCCGCGGTCGGCAGCGCTGAGAATGTCGCGGACCAGGACGTCCGGCGATCGGAGCCGCCAGTGATCGGCTCGAACCGAGCGCGCACAGAGCATGTCACGCCCGACCTGCGAGATCGAAACGACTCCGGCGTACACTCCTGTCAGGTCGAAGACGAAGACCGCGCGGGGGGCAACGGTTCCGGGAATGAGCTCCAGTCGAACATTCGACGAGCGAGCGCGCAGCGCCTCGCGAACGGCGTGCTCTGGCTCCGCCCGGGCCAGTGGCAGAAGCGGGATTCCATTGATGTCCGCGTGCAACACGGCACCATCGAATCGTCGCATCGGTTCTGGCGCAATTCCTCCCCATTCACTGATCAAGGGACCAGGCGGAACCCAAGGCACCACCAGCCAGTCGCAGAGCGAGATGAGTGCGCCCCACGTCATGGTCCCGACGATCGCGCAGACGCGCGCCTGCGCGATCGTCGGGGCCAGGACAACACGGAGCCCGGGTGAGAAAGCGGCGCCGAGCATGCAACCGGCGGTGTTCATCACCACATCCCCCAGTGCCGCATCGCGACCGATGTCGAGGCGCCACTGCAGCAGCTCCACGGCGGTCGAGAGCAGCGCTCCCACCACCATCGCCGCGCGAACCGGACGACCCGCCGTCCGCAACACCACGCCAAGCGGGAGGAACAGGATGATGTTCTGGAGGGCGTCGATGCCGCCGCGACTGCCGCAGATGACGCACCAGTGCCAGGGCGTCTCCGTCCGGCCGGCGGCGGGCGTGAGCGTCGCGACGAGAATGAGACCCAAGGCGCCGCCCAATCCCAATCGTGCGATTCTGGTCATCGTGGGGTTGGGGCGCTCCATCCGTCCAGAGGGTGTCCGCCGGGAATGGAAGAAGATGCCTCCGTGACCGCCCCGACGGCACTCGCGCGCTTCGCCCTTGATGCGCACCACCGTATATTCGCGTCGTGATCGCGCCGGAGGTTCCCGCCGCTGACCGCGCAGCGAACCCGCTTGCAGGGTCTCGCCCCCAATGACCCTCTCCGTTCTGGCGCTCGCGAGCGCGTGGACACTGGGCGCGGTCTGGATCGGGTACCCAATGGTTGTGGCGCTCCTAGCGGCCCTGCGCCGGACGGCCGCGCCGACTCCTGCCGACGAGCATCCGCGGGTCTCCGTGGTTCTCGCCACCCGCGAAGATGTTGATTCGGTTCGGGCACGGGTCCGGGATATCCTGGCAACGGACTACGATGCGTCACGCCTCGAGGTGGTGGTTGCGGTCGACGCCTCCGTGCCGATGCGGGCCCCGGGCGACTATGGAGCGGAGGATGCGCGCGTGCGCGTGGTGCGCGGAGGCTCGGTCGGCGGCAAGGCGGCGAATCTCAACGCCGGCGTGGAGGCCGCCACCGGCGACGTTCTGGTTTTCACGGACACCTTCCAGCGCTTCGCGCCGAGCGCCATTGACGCCCTGGTCGACGCCCTGACGGGGCGGTGGGTGGCTGCGTCGGGGCGGCTCGAGCTCCCCGCGCAGGGCATGGAGGCGCTGCCGGTTCGGCTGTACTGGCGAATGGAGGTGTGGCTCCGTCGCAATGAGGCGCGGATCCATTCGACCATCGGCGCGACCGGCGCCATCTGGGCAATGCGGCGAGATCGATGGAAGCCGCTTCCCGCCGGCTTGATCCTCGATGACCTCTACACGCCCATGCGGCTGGTGCTGGAAGGGAACCGGGTGGCCTTCGTGGATGGGGCCCGCGCCCGAGAGGAGCGGCCACTCACGCCGACACACGAGTTTCGGCGGAAGGCGCGGACGCAAACAGGTGTGCTGCAACTGTGTGCCTGGCTTCCCAGGGTGCTGGTCCCGACGCGGAATCCCGTCTGGCCGCAGTTCGTGCTGCACAAGCTCGTACGGCTGCTGACGCCCTACCTCGTGCTCGTGTGCGTGGCCTGGTATGGGACACGCCTCGCGACGGCGGTGGCGCACCATCCACCGTGGATCGCGGGCCTGACTCTGACAGTCGTCGTCGCCGGTGCGGCGACCCGCGGCCGCGTGCTCGTGGTCGCGCTTCGCGCCATCCAGACGTGGATTCTCGTGCAGGCGGCGGTCGTCGCGGCGATGTGGAACGGTCTGCGCGGACGCTGGGACGTGTGGTAGGTCTGCGTGCAGTGTGTCGTGCGTCACAAAAGACGCCGACGAGGCAGGAACGGCACGGTCGATCAGGACACATCGCGCACGTGCGGCGCGTCCACGGCTGCGCCATGAAGTCGGATTTTGTGACGCGCACATTTTCTCTGGACGTGAGCGCGACCACGCATTAAAGTGTCGCGCCTAACGCGCCGATAGTAGTCGGTGCCGAGGCAACGCCGCCGTGAAGTCGGTGCCGGATCCTGCAGCATCGGCGCGCAAGAACACGTCAGCGTTGTGAGAAATGTCCGATGGTTGAAGCACCTGAACTGCTTGGATGAGAAGAAGTTGAATGTCGTGACCCACTCTCGGATGGCTCGTCAACTCGACGGAGTCCAGGCAGCATCGCGCACAGGCAGGCAGTAGTCACGGTTCTCGTTCAACCAACGAGGAAGCGCGGCAGGATCGCAGTCCTCCTGATCGGAGGGCGCGACAAAGGCAATCCCGGTGAAAACCGGGGATGGTCGCAAAGCAAACGGGGCTACCGCGCCGCCCAGGCGCCACGCCGGCTGAGCCGCCGAACGTTCCCAGGAGGATTCATGCGAGCGTCCCGAAGGACGATGACGGGTTTGGTGGTGGTGCTGCAGGCAGCGATCCTGTCGTGCAGCGACTCCGAATCATTGGCACCCACCAGCCGCAACGGGCCGCCCGCGGATCACCTGAAAGTCGTGCTTTCCGCGCACGTCGATACGCTGGCACTGGGAGCATCCAGAGCCTACTCCGCGCGGGTCGTGAACCAGTTCAACGAGGCTCGTGAGTATCTGGTTGACTGGTCGGCGACGAATCCGGCGGTCATCGACATCTCGCGCCTCGGCGTCGCGACGGCGGTGGGCGCGGGCTCGACGCAGATCATCGCGAGTGCGGCCGGTGCCGCCGACACGGCGACCGTGGTGGTGGAGGGCGGCGTGACCGCCCTTTCCGTTTCCCCGCTCGCCGTCAGCGCGTATCAGGGGGATTCGCTCCGGTTCTCCGCGTCGGCAACGCTGACCTCCGGCCTCGCCATTTATCCGACGAATGTCGTTTGGACGTCCTCCGATACCGGCGTCGCCACGGTCGGGGCGAACGGTGTTGTCACGTCGGTCGGTGCCGGCGACGCGACGATTCAGGCGCAGTACCTGGGCGTGGCAGCGGCCGCCGCGGTCAACGTCAAGGACAATGGCGTGGCCAGCGTCACCGTGAGCCCCGCCAACGCCTCCATCATTTCGGGCGCCACGACCCAGCTGACGGCGACCCTCCGCAACGCCAACGGCAAGCAGCTCTCGCGCAACAATGTCACCTGGTCATCATCGAACGCTGACGTGGCAACCGTATCGGGAACGGGACTGGTGACGGGCGTCACATCCGGCTTCGCGATCATTACGGCGGAATCGGGCGGAAGCAGCGCGACCGCGACGATTACGGTGCTGTCCACGCCCGCCAGTGCGGTCACGGTAAACCTCCCAACCTCCTCGCTGAGCGCCGGCCAGACGATGCAGGCCACCGCGACCGTGACCGACGCCGCGGGCAACGTCCTGAGCGGGCGGCCGATCGCGTGGCAGAGCTCCAACCCATCCGTTGCGACGGTGAATGCGAGCGGTCTCGTGGCCGGTGTCGCCGCCGGAAACGTTACCATCAGTGCGATTGTCGATGCCGTGGTCGGACGCGCGTCGCTGAGCGTGGTGACTGCCGTGGCGACGTCGCTGAGCATCGTGCCCATCAGTGTGACGCTCAATGCGGGTCAGACCACCACGCTGTCCGCGCGCGAGCTGGATCAGACGGGCAAGCTGATCGCGAACCACAAGGTCGCCTGGTCGAGCGCCAACCCCGCGGTCGCGAGTCTCAGTGACTCGGTCGTGCAGGCGCTCGCTCAGGGGACGGCGACGGTCTCCGCGTCGGTGGACGGTCTGCAAGCCAGCGCCACGGTCACCGTGGGTGCGACACCGGCCGCGACGCTCGCGGTGTCAACTACGTCGCTCTCGCTGCTGACCGGCAACGCGTCGCAGATCACCGCAATCGCAAAGGACGCGAGCGGCAATGTACTCGCCAATCGCGCCGCGTCCTGGACCTCGAGCAACAGCGCCGTGGCCACCGTGTCGCCCACGGGACTGGTGACCGGCGTGGGCGAAGGAAGCGCCACCGTTACGGCTACCGTGGACGGGCTGGTGGCATCGACGTCGGTGACCGTGACCGCTCCGTCATCCTCCCAGGTCGCTTCGATTGAAGTGACGCTTACATCCGAGTCGCTGGCGGTTGGGCAGACGGCCCAGGCCGCCTACATCCTCCGGGACGCAAACGGCAATCTGCTGACGAATCGGCTCGTGACGTGGTCCAGTTCGCCCAAAGCCGTCGCCAGTGTCTCCGAGTCCGGTACGGTTTCGGCAATGTCCGCCGGCACCAGCTCGATCATTGCCACGGCCGAAGACGGGGTCTCCGGTGCCGCGTCGGTGACGGTGGAGTCGGCAGCGGCAGCGCCGGTGGCAACCCTGACCGTCACCGCCGGCTCGACTGCCCTGGTGGTGGGCGGCACGACCCAATTGACGGTAACGCTCAAGGACGCCTCCGGAAACGTGTTGAGCGGGCGTACCATCGCGTATTCCTCTTCGAGCACCGGAATAGGCACCGTGTCGCCGAGTGGCGTCGTCACCGCGACGGGTGCGGGCACGCTCACTATCACTGCCACCAGCGAAGAAGCGAGCGGGAGCGTGGTGATCCAGGTCGCGGCCGGCACCAGTTCACCCCTGTCGGTGACGACCGTTTCGGTGACCCTCGCCTCCAGCACGCTCACCGCCGGACAGACGACGCAGGCGACGGCGGTGGCCAAGGACGGCTCGGGCAACATCATGTCCGGGCAGACCATCAGCTGGTCGAGCACCAACACCTCGGTAGCGACGGTGTCGTCGTCCGGCGTGGTCACCGCGATGAGCGCGGGAACGGCATCGATCGTCGCCACGACCGGCGGCAAGTCCGGCTCCGGTGCCGTGACGGTGAGCGGATCGGCGGCGCCGGTCGCCTCGGTGACAACGACCCTGGCCTCGCCGTCGATCGACGTCGGCCAGTCAACGCAGGCGTCGGTGGTGCTGCGCGATGCCTCGGGCAACGTGCTCACGGGCCGCACGATTTCGTTCAGCAGCTCGAACGCAGCGGTCGCGACGGTTTCATCGACCGGGCTGGTGACCGCGGTGGCGGCGGGAAGCGCGCAGATCAGGGCAACGAGTGAGGGCGTGCCCGGCTCGGCGAACCTGACGGTGTCGGTGCCCACGACGCCAAGTGGCATGATCGGAGTGCTGCCGGAGCTGCCGCGGGTGTATCTCAACACGCAGTATTCGCTACCGACCGGCACGGTCTGGAACGTGCCCTCCGGAGGCAACCTGCAGTCGGCGCTGAACTCTGCTCAGCCGGGCGACATCATCAAGCTGGCCGCGGGCGGAACGTATACCGGGACGTTCATCCTCCCAAAGCATGCGGGGTGCGGCGAGGTCGTGCTGACCACGAATACGACACTGCCGCCGCCGGGCACACGCGTCACCCCGGCAACGGCCGCCAGCTATGCGAAGATCCAGAGTGCGACCACCAACGTCGCCGCGTTGAAGGTTGCCCCGGGAGCGTGCGGGTGGCGCGTGATGGGTGTGACGATTACCGCAGCACCATCGCTGACATCCACCAATTCACTCCTCGACTTCGGCAACGGATCGTCGGCGCAGAACACCGACGCGGAGATCCCGTCAAACCTCATTCTCGATCGCGCGTACGTGCACGGTTTCAGCACGCTCAACTTCCTGCGGTGCATCTCATTGCAGAGCAAGAGCTCGGCGGTGATCGACTCATACATCAGTGAGTGTCATGCGAAGGGCTTCGATTCGCAGGCGATCGCTGGCTGGAACGGCCCGGGGCCATACAAGATCGTCAACAACTACCTGGAGGGGGCGGGGGAGAACGTGATGTTTGGCGGCGCCGATCCCCAGATCAGCGGCATGCTGCCCTCGGACATCGAGTTCCGGCAGAACTATGTCTACAAGCCGCTGTCCTGGAAGGGCACCTGGTCGATCAAGAACAGCTTGGAGCTCAAGATGGGGATCCGCGTGCTGGTCGAGGGCAATGTCTTCGAGAACAATTGGGTGGATGCACAGACAGGCGACATGATCCTGTTGAAGTCCGCGAACACGGCCAACGCGCCGTGGACGGAAACGCGGGACGTCACCTTCCGCTACAACATCGTCAAGAACTCTCCGAACGGGATCGAAGCAACAGCGAGTCCGGGGCCGAACCCGGCGGTGCCGATGTCGAAGGTCCGGGTCGAGAACAATCTGCTCATCGGAATTGGCACGGCAAACGGAACGAGCTATGGTCGCGGGATCCTGCTCTCACGAGTGGCCTACACGCAGGTGGAACACAACACGGTGGTCCACAATGCTATGCTGGGCAGTGGCGGCTTCATCATCTTCGACATCGCGTCGCCCAAGATGCTGGACCTCGTGATCCGGAACAACGTGGCGGACGCTGGGAGTTCGTATGGCATGGCGGTGTTCGGTTCGGGAACGTCGCAAGGGACCCAGACGCTGAACGGCTACTCGTCTCCCTGGCAGTTCGACCGAAACGTGATCGCCGGTATGACCGGACCAGCCAGTGCGTATCCGGCGGGCACCTACTTCCCGACTTCGGCGAGCGCCATCGGGTACACGAACCTGGCGGCGGGCGACTACAGCCTGTCGGCGGCGAGTCCGTATCGCAGCAAGGCCACGGACGGCACCGATCCAGGCGCCGACATGATCACCCTGAATGCAAAGACCGCGGGCGTGACGGTGCGTTGAGTCTCCCCGCGCACAAGCGGTAGCGCTGGGGCCCGGCACGGGATTGGGAGGCTTCCCGGCCAATCCACGATCCCGGGTCCGGCCGGAGGGGCCAGGGTTGGCCGCGACTGCGCCGAGGCTTCTGCCCTGGCCGCTCGCATCAGACGGGCGACGTTCGCGAGACGGATGAGAGAAGGCTATTCTTCGTTGAGCAGGGCTCCGCGATCAAGTCCTGGCGAACGTGCGTGTGGGCCAGGCGACTCATTACCCGCGATGAATCCAGTGCGACAGGAGGACGTTGCCGTGCGTCCAACCGGGTGTGGCGTGTCCCCGCGGCGGGACGGACTCGCTCGTCCCTTCGCTCGATAATGTGCGGCCTGGCTGGGATCATAGGCGCCCCCGGCGTGGTCCATGCCGCGGATACCATGCCGCTCATGCTCCGGTCGCTCGAGCGACGAGGTCCGGATAGCGGCGGCACCGCGGCGTGGCCGGATGCCGTCCTGGGTCACCGACGGCTCGCCATCTTCGATCTCAGCGCCGCGGGCCACCAGCCCATGCTTTCGCCCGACGGACAGATCGGCGTGGTCTTCAACGGCGCCATCTACAACTTTCGTGAGCTGCGTGGTGGGTTGGCGCGCGACGGCGTGGCGTTCAGGAGCGAGACGGATACCGAAGTCCTCATCCATGGCTACCGCCTGTGGGGGATCGACGCACTCGTCGCGCGGCTGCACGGCATGTTCGCGTTCGGGCTCTGGGACAACACGGCGCGGCGCCTCTTCCTCGTTCGCGATCGACTCGGGGTCAAGCCCCTCGTGTACGTAGAGGGGAACGGCACGATCGCCTTCGCGTCGACCGTTCGCGCACTGCGGTCCGGTGGCTTTGCCGAACGCCTGAGCCCACAGGCGGTGGCCGACTTCCTCCAGCACGGGTTCATCACCGAAGGTCGCTCGATCTACGACGGCGTATCGAAGTTGCCCCCGGCATCGATTGCCGAATGGGGCGGCGGCAAGTTCGCGATCCATCGCTACTGGTCGCCGCCATCGTGAGTCGACAGCGGTGATGGAGTTCGACGAGGCGGTCGCTCAAACCGAACGACTGGTGCTGGACGCGGTGGAGCGGCGGCTCTTTGCCGACGTGCCGGTCGCGACGCTGTTGAGCGGTGGCGTGGACTCCAGCCTGGTCTGCTGGGCGGTGGCGAAGCTCGGCGCGGATGTCACGGCGTACACAGCCGGCACGCCGCGACACCCACTCGACGAGACGGATGACGCGGTGGCGACCGCACACGCGCTCAACGTCCGGCACGACGTGCTTCGCCTCTCGGACGATGACGACGTCGGTATCTCCGAACTCGTGCGCGCGTTCGCCGAACCGTTCGCGTGCTCGTCGGCCCTCGGCATGCTGCGGCTCTCGCGTGCCATTTCGTCGACGACGGCGCGTGTCGTGCTGACGGGCGATGGCGGCGACGACGTGTTTCTCGGCTATCCTCGTCATCGGATGCTGTGGCGCACGCAACGAGTGGCGCGGTACCTGCCGGCGTGGGCGGCATCGAGTTGGCAGACCATTCGCCGTGCCGTTCCGCGCCGCGGTGTGCTGAGGCGCCTCGTGCACGCCGTGGATTACACCACGGGTGGGCTGGCCGCGTTCGTGCGTGCGAATCCGGGTTTGGAGGATTTCAGGTGGCGTGGTCTGCTCGGGCCGCGCCTCGCCGACGCGGACTTTCCCGGGCCCGACGCCGAGTGGACGATCGCGGCCGCGCGACATGCGCTGTCGGAATACCTTGCGTACGATCGTGATACCCAGTTCGTCTCGGAGTATCTCGTCAAGGTCGACGGTGCCACGATGCACTATTCGCTCGAGGCAAGGTCTCCGTTTCTGGACCACCTGCTGTGGGAACACGCCGCGGCGCTCCCGTTCGACGTTCGGCTGCACGGCGGGCAGCTCAAGGCGATTCTGCGTGAGATCGCGCGGCGTCGCATCGGCGCACGGGTCGCGGCGGGCCACAAGCGCGGATTCAGCATCCCGGTGGAAGCCTGGATGGGCGGCCGGTGGCACGATCGAGTCGCGACCAGCCTTCGCGATTCGCATTTGGCGAATGACGGATGGATCGCGAGGGGTCCCCTGCAGGCCGAAGTTGCCGATGCGGCGCATCGCGGCGTCGCGTCACGGCGACTCTGGTATCTGTGGGTGCTGGAGGAATGGCTGCGCGAGGAAGCCAGTGCCGCCGCGATGCCCACGTCTCTCCCCGCACCGCACCTGGCCGCCGCGGCCACAGGGCCGCGATAACCGGCTGCGCGCTCGAGCGCAGCCTGTCCGCAGGACGTGGAGAATCCGGCTAGCTCGCCTCCCCCGTCTGTACAGTCCGTGTCCGCATGAACGCCGCGTTTCTGCGTGCAACGGGGAGGGCGCGCGCCGACCTCGCCGCGATCGCCGACGCCGCCGAGAGGATGGCCAGTTGAATGTACAGCACGTTGAGCGCCGCGAACGATCCAAACACTCCCGCAACCAGGAAGCCTACCAGGCCGGCCTCCTGACAGAGAATCAGAGCGCTCAATCTCTGGTCCGATGTGCGACGACGCGCACGCTCCGCACTGACGAAGACGCCAGTCAACATCAATAGAAAGAGACCGAGTCCCGGTAACCCCGTCTCGGCTGCCACGTGCAGGTATGTCGAATGCGTGTCGCGAATGCCCTTCGCTCCTGGCAGCACGTCCATCTGCGCCGACTGCAGGGCGTGCGCGTATTCGTACGCTCCGAGACCCACTCCCTTGATTGGATTCAAGGCGATGATCTGCACCGCAACCCGCCAGATGTCGTACCGGTCCTCCGCCGATCCCTCCGGGTCCGCTTGCGCCAGCGTCTGGGTGCTGGACAGGTATGTCATTCCGCGAAACCGGTCCCATGCCGAGCTCGGCACGAACGGCAGCACGAGTGCCAGGACGGCCAACGCGACCATCAAGCCGCGTACGGCGCGCCTCGTCGAACTGCGGACGAGGTAGAACGCGCCGCTGACCACCAGGGCGATGAGTGCACCGCGCGATTGCGTCATCAGCAGCACCAACACCATTACCCCGGCGCCGCCGATCGCCATCAGTCTCAGGCGTCGGTCACGCTCGGCCTGCGCCAGCCAGACCAACAGGGCGAGAGGGCAAAACAGAAACGCCGCCAGATCGTTCGGGTTTGAGTATACGTAGTTCCAGAGGGCGCGGCCGAGAACAGTGTACCCAACCAGGTAATTGACCAGCGCACCTCGCACCGGGAACAGCAGGAAGCACGCCGCATAGAATCCCACGAAGATGCGCAGCCGGCCATAGGTCTGCAAAAGCCACGTGATGGCCAGAGCGATGAGGACAAGCTTGCCCATGACCTGCAGCGCGTCGTTGGTGAGTGACGGCGCGAAGCTGAACGGAAGGCCGGTTACAGACCATACGAGCCACAGGGCGAAGAAGAACAGGAAGGGAGGGAAGCGAATGGCGTTTCCCTCGAAGAGCAGCGCGACGACCGCAATCACCATCGCCGGTGTGGCGATGTTTATGCGATAGGTGGTAACCGAGAAGATGTAGGCGAGTATCGCAATGAACCCGAGAGTCCAGCGAACGCGCTCGTCCGGAATCGCAGGGGACGTTTGCAGAGAGGGCGCAGCCGGAGCGAAATCAGCGCTCACGGACGCCGAGCCGCTCGGCGCGACCGCACCTGACTGCGGCTCCTGTGGCGCACGCCACGTGCGCCAGCCCGGTCCAGGCCGTCTCATGCGACGAGCACGTTATCTGTCCTCAGCGCGGCGTTCTCGCGACATTCCAAGAATCGCGGGCGCCTTCACCTTCGCTGGCCTCACGCACCGCTCCCCATGCAAGGAACATACTACTTACCCGGAAAGGACTGGGCCATGGACAGGTGCGTCACGCGACGAGAACTCCGGCGCTTGCCGGAAACACCGCTGTCGCAGTGACTTACACTAGCGTAATGTCGCCGATCAGGGGGCTGGCAATACTCAGCAGCATGGGGAGGCTCGAGACATGCGGGTTCACTCGGGTACAAATGAAACCCACGACTTCGATCTGGTGACTGCGCCATGCAATCGAGTGTCCTGATGGACCATCTACGTCCCGCTGGTAGCCCGGTGGGGGTGACACAGGCCCGCGCTCCGGGGATTCGGTGCCCGTGACGGGGAGGCGAGTTGTTTCGGCGACCGCGAGCGACCGTCGGATCCACGTTGCCTTCTCGATCGACACCATGCAGGTCGGCGGGACGGAACTCAACGCCCTGGCCACGGCGGAACGCCTCGATCGCAGCCGCTTCAGAGTTTCCGTCATCACCCTCCGCGGCGAGGGACCACTCGGCGACCGCTACGCGACGATCGGGATACCCGTGGTGCGTTTCCCCATCCGCAGTCTGTACGGGCCGGGAACGCTGCGTCAGGCAGCGGCCCTCCGCTCGTTCTTGCGCGAGGAGAACGTCGCGATCGTGCACGCGCACGACATGTATTCCAACGTGTTCTCGGTACTCACTGCACGAGCGGCGCGCGTCCCCGTGGTGATCGCCAGCAAGCGCTGGTGGTCTGCTCCGTGGCGATATCGCGCGCTGAACCGACTGGGGTTCCGCCTGGCGGACCGGGTCCTCGCCAATAGCGAAGCCGTGGGTCGCTCGCTGGTGGACCGGGACGGCGTGAGCGGGGATCATGTTGCCGTGGTCCACAACTTCATCGGGGACGAGTTGTTCACACCCGCATCGCCAACGCAACTCGGCTCATGGCGGCGCGAACTCGACCTTTCTGACGGCGACCGCGTCGTGGGAATCGTGGCGTCGCTCCTTCCCGTCAAGGACCACGAGACACTGATTGGCGCAATTGCCCGGGTGCGGCAGGGTCATCCACGCATCCGACTGGTTGTGGTGGGCGATGGTCCGGAGCGCGGGCGCCTGGAGGGTCGTGTTCGCGAGCTCGGGCTCGGGGCCTACGTTCGATTCGCCGGGCTTCGACCACGGGTGCCGAGCATGCACGGACTGTTCGAGGTGTCCGTGCTGTGCTCGCGCGCCGAGGGCTTCCCGAACTCGATCCTGGAGGCGATGGCGAGCGCGCGCCCGGTCGTGGCAACCGATGTGGGCGGGGTACACGATGCCGTCGAGCACGGCGTCACCGGTCTACTGGTGCCGCCCGGAGACGTCGACGCGCTGGCGGCCGCCATCAGCCGACTTCTGGATGAGCCGGCTTGGGCGCGGGGGATGGGAGGGCAAGGTGCCGCTGTGGCACGGAGCCGCTTCTCGGCACCCGCGGTGATCGCCTCGCTCGAGCGCCTCTACGTGCAGCTGCTGCGAGAAGCGGGGGACAATCGGCTTGAAGCGATCGACGCTGCTGCGTCGACGGCTTGAGTCAAGGAGCCTGGATACCGTGATCTTCAGGATTGTATTTGTCGCAGTTGCCGCCGCAGCCCTGCCGCTGGCGGCGCTGCGTTCCGGACCGCATGAGGCAGCCCAGCAGGGGTCTGTAGAGAGGCCCGCGCTGCCGCTGACGTACCTCAATACCGACTACGAGGCGCCCACGGGCAAAGTGCGTAACGTGGCGCAAGGCGGCGACTTGCAGGCGGCGCTGGATGCCGCGGAGCCCGGTGATCTGGTCCAGCTTGCGCCGGGAGCGACGTTCCACGGGACGTACGTGCTGCCGAGGAAGAACGGGAACGGCGTGATCATCGTGCGCACCAACGTGGCGTTGGGCGACGAGGGGACGCGCATGACCCCGCCGCACGCGGCGGAGGCGGGATTGGCGAAGCTGGTTGCCATCCAGGCCAACGCGCCGGCACTCCGCACAGCGCCAGGAACGAGTGGTTGGCGTATCATGGGAGTGGAGATGACGGTCGACGAGTCGGTTCGTGCCACCGAGTCGATCGTGCGACTTGGCGACGGGTCACGGGCACAGAACGAAGTGAGCAGGATCCCGTCGAACATCGTGCTGGACCGCGTCTACGTGCATGGTCACCCCCGGCTACAACTGCAGCGTTGCGTCTCGCTCCAGAGCGCGAGCTCGGCGGTGATCGATTCCTATCTCAGCGAATGCCACGGGAAGGGCTTTGATTCGCAGGCGATCGTGGGGTGGAACGGCCCCGGGCCGTACAAGATCGTGAACAACTATCTGGAAGGGGCAGGGGAGAACGTGATGTTTGGCGGCGCCGATCCGGCGATCACCGGGATGCTCCCGTCGGACATCGAGTTCCGGCGCAACTACGTGTACAAGCCGCTGAACTGGAAGGGCGTGTGGTCGATCAAGAACAGCTTTGAGCTGAAGATGGGGATTCGCGTGCTGGTCGAGGGAAATGTCTTCGAGAATAATTGGGCGGATGCCCAGACCGGCGACATGATCCTGTTGAAGTCCGCGAACACGGCCAACGCGCCGTGGACGGAAACGCGGGACGTCACCTTCCGCTACAACATCCTCAGGAACGCACCCAACGGCATTAACGCCACGGCCAACCCGGGTCCGTACCCGGTGGTGCCGATGTCGAAGGTGCGGCTCGAGAACAACCTGCTCATCGGGATTGGCACGGCGAACGGAACGAGCATGGGGCGGGGAATGCTGCTCTCGCGCGTGGCCCACGTGCAAGTGGAGCACAACACGATCGTCCACAATGCCGTCCTCGGGAGTGGCGGCTTCCTGGTATTCGACGTCCCCCATCCCAAGATGCTGGACCTCGTGATCCGGAACAACGTGGCAGATGCCGGGAGTTCGTACGGGATGGCGGTGTTCGGTTCGGGGTCGCAGCAGGGGACTCCGACTCTCACGCGGTACGCGCAGCAATGGCAGTTCGACCGAAACGTGATCGTGGGAATGACCGGTCCCAGCTCCGCGTATCCCCCCGGGAACTATTTTGCCCGAAACGTGGCGGCGGTGGGGTTCACGAATCCTGCCGCGGGAGATTACAGCCTCTCGCCGCGCAGTCCCTACCGTGGAAAAGCGAGCGATGGCTCCGATCCCGGGGTCGACATGGCGGCGTTGCGCACCAGGACTGCCGGCGTCGACGCGCGCTGAGACGTCCTGATCGCGATCACGCGCGATCGGGAGAGCCGGTAGTGGGCCAGACCCACTACCGGGAGAGCCTCGGACAGTGAAAATCGGCTGACCGTCCGCAGTTGCCGGAAACGGCCGCTCCCGCTTCGCCGTCAGCCCGTCGGTTCACTCGGCATGCGCGACGCGCAGACGGCGAGTGGGAAGCAATGCCGCCGCGCCGGTCAGCCAGCTCTCGAACTCCAGCGTGGTGAGCGAACTGGTATCAATGAGGCGCGGGAGCATGAGCGGGTCGGTGGCCGCGGACGAGATGCCCGTGTAGCACGTCGTTGCCGACTCGATGCCGAGCTCGCGCAGCCACGGCAGGAACTGAGGATGCGTCACGCCACTCGGATAGCAGAAGTGAGTCAGCAGCCGGCTGGACTGAGTGATCCGGGCAATTTCCCGCCGGTTGTCTTCGATTTCGCGGCGGAAAAGCTCGCGATTCAGCGGAACGCGGTGACGATGGGTGTGCAGCTGCACGTCCACCAGCTTCGGATCGAGTTGCGCGATCTCCGCGGCGGACATGATCTGGAGCAGCCGTCGCCGCCGGAGGGCGTCATAATCCACTCCGACCCGTTCGGCCAGCGTACCCAACAGGTCGTCCTTCTGCGCAGCGTCCAGCCTGCGTTCGGCTGCCCAGCGCACGATCGCCCTGAACGCCGACCGACGCCGTCCGGAGTGAACGAGATCGAGAGAGCCACCGTTCGGCACCAGATCCTGGCCGCTGATCCGTCGCGTGCGACCGGACCACAGGAGATAGCCGCACATGGGAGGGAACACCGGGCGCTGGTCCCGACTGTAGTACGTGGTGAGGTACAGCGTGACAGGGAACCCGAACTCCTGGAGCAGCGGATACGCGCGCGAGAAAAAGTCCGCGGATCCGTCGTCGAAGGTGATGGCGACACTTCGATCGGCAAGGGAGCCATTGTGGAGGCGACGAAGGGCCTCCGCGAGTGGCAGCACGGTGTATCCCCTGCTGCGCACCAACTCGAACCGCGCCCGCACCATCTCCTGCGGCATGAACAGCGATGAGTCCCACTCGTGCTCGTCGGCCTGCGAGACGCCGTGATAACCGAGAATCAGGAGACGACGCTGACGCCAGTCGCTGCGGTTGATCAGCCGCAGGGCGCCGCTTCCCCTCGCGGCACGCAGGGCGGTGAGCTTGAGCGACCGGAGCATCATGGGCGGCCGGAAACCGGGGTCGTCACGGGGTCCCCGATCACGGCGCGCGCGCGGCGTCGCGCCATCCCACGGGGTGCGCGATCCCGGCCGGGGCCGCGCCGGCAAGCAGCCGGTCAGCACGTCCGCTGCCCAGGTCACCCACGATTCGTACGTCCGAACCGCGTGCCGGAGGATCCACGAGCGGCCATCGGAACGACCCGAACGCCTCGCGCGCGATGGGGATTCGATCGGGATCGTATCCCAGCAGCAGGGCTCCAACCCAGTCAACGGCCGGGCTCGAGTCGCCAGCCATGAACAGGCCGAGATCGAGGCGCTGGGGTGAAAGAGGCCCGTCGCCCTTGCCGGCCACGATCGCGTCGACCAGGCTGATCACGCGCCGTTGCGGCGCGTCAGACAGTGTGCCATCGACACGTCCGTAGAGCAGGATCCGATTGAGATCCAGGCAGGTGCGCCAGATCGTGTCGTTGCCCGACCAGGATCCTTCCACTCCATACACATCGCCAGCCATCACTGCGGCCTTGTGGAGCGCGCGGGCGCTGGTGGACCAGGCCAGCTTTTCGACGTACGACTGGGACTGATTGAGCCGGTCGAGGGAGCGCTCCAGGGCCCGCTTTATCGCGTTGTCACCGGGGTAGCAGTCGCCACTGTTGTCGCTTCCACCCACGCGGTGGTGAGGCAGGAATTCCTTGTTGCCATTGATGCCGATGAGGTTCTTGAGCGCACAGGTGATCCCCGCCTTCTTGTGTGTCTTGAGCTTTGGCAGGTTCACGATCACATCGGCCTCGATAACCTCGCGCGCCACGAGGTACTGGTGCCGCCCGGGTGCATGCGTGCGCGCCATGGCGTCCGGGTCGTACTGCGTCACCCGGAAGATTCCAGGCTGCGTTACGGGCTCGAGCAGACTCTCACCAGCGAGATCGAACAACACAAACTGATCCAGAGGCAGCAGATCCTCCTCCGCTTCCCGGACTCCCGCCCGCACCGTGCTCCGCGTGCGTCGGAAGTCGACCAGGCCGGCGAACCGGTTCGCTTTCGCCTGGAGTTCTCCGGCCCATTCGCCCAGTCCGGTGACGCGCCGCAACTCGCCCCAGTCACATCCCTGCACGGGAGCGTCCCCCACGAGCACCCGACCGGCGCCGCTCCGCAGGAGTTCGTGAACCACCAGTCTGATGATCGAGCTGTGCGTGAGGAGGGGTTCGAGGCCGGCGCCGGCGAGGTTCTCGTGGAGTACGAGGTTCGGCTTCACCACCACCCGTGCCCCTTCCGGGATGATCGCACCTAACGCCGATTGGTCGTCGCGCCAGTGCAGGGCTCCGGTGAGGCGCGACAGGGCGTCGCGCAACGGTGACTCTGGCGCCTCCGGGGACGGGTAGGATGCCTCGGGCAGCCGCGCGACAGCCACCGGCGACAGTTCGGGCGTCATGCGTCGGGCCGCCGGGACAGCCCGGCGGCAGCGGTGCGACGGACCGCGGAACGCACGGGTCGCCACTTCTGCGCCGCCGTGCGCTCGATTTGCGGCACCACCCGGATGCGCACTGGCAGGCCAGGCGCGTTGGCCCGGATCACGGACAAGGCACGTTCGCCATCGGCCTCTTCGAAGCGGTCCCGCGGGACCACCAGCAATTCGAGACTGTAGTCTTCGTGCTGGTAGAGCTGGAATTCCCGGATCGCGTGATCCTTCATCAGATGCGGCACGGCGAGTCCCTGTATCCAGCGGCCGTCCGGCATCCACAGGACGTCGACCTGTCGGCCGAGCACTTCGGCAAGTCGAAACACCGGATGGCCCGGTCGCGAATCGACGGCAAAACGCGCCATGTCGCCGACGCGATATCGGATCAGCGGCATGGCGTCGGCATGCAGTTTGGTCACGAGAATCGGTGCATCCGTGACATTCGTTTCCGGCTCGACGAGAACAGCGGCCCAGTCGACGGCAAAGTCGAGACTCTCACCAGGCGTCAGCTGGAACCCCATCAGCCCCACGTCGCGGCTGCCATACCGCTCATGCACTGGTTTCCCGAAGGCCTGCTCCACCACGCGCCGCTGCTCCGGCCACAACTTCTCCGCGCCCGTCACAGAGCGAAGCCTCGGATAGCGCGGTACCTCGCCGAGCCGGACCACCACATCGGCAAGCGCCGCGAGCGCCCCCGCGTACGCGATGATGCAGTCCGGACGGGCGCGCTGCAGCCGCACGTGATACTCCCGCAGGACATCGTCGGAGAGGCGCATGCAGTCGTACCACTCGCGATTCCACACGAAGTTCCGCAAGCGGTCACCCAGGCGATCTGTCGCCAGAGGATCGAGATGGTGCAGCCATAACAGCGCGGTGCGGCTTCCCCCTGGGACGCCAATCCGGGACATGAAGTAGGTCTGCGCACTCTGGCTCCAGCCGCGCTCCTCGGGTCCGGTCCAGATCCGCGTCGGCATGCCGGTTGATCCGCCGGTGCTGTCCTCGCGCACCTCCCCGGGCGGCAGTCTGGCGGATCGCAGTGCGCTGCCCGCGTCGTGGAGATCATCACGTTCCAGGACCGGGAGCCTCGCAAAATCAGCGAACGTGAAGTCCGCCCGGCTGTCGAATCCGACGCGATCGAACCAGTCCCGGTAGAATGGAACCTCGCCGGCGGCGCGGCGCACTTGCCGCCTGAGGCTCGCCAGGATCCACGCGCGTCGCCGATCGTCGCTCCAGGATTCCGAGCCCCTGCGGAATGCCAGTCCCTGTCGGAAAGCCAGCGCCGCGGCACGGAGCGATGGCCGAGCGATTCGAGATGCCAGGTGGGCGGAGAGGGCGATTTTTCTCCAGGTGCTCATCCGCGGAGGGGAACTGGGGGCAGGTCGATCTCGAGCACTGCGCCCCAAGCGGCCCTCGGGCGCTGATTGTTCCGGGAGCGGCAGTCTGCACGGCTCTTCGGCGCGAAACTAACGCAACGCCCACTCGTCACGCAACTTGCATGCGCGCGGCGATACGGAAGGAAATGCGAAGCGGGGCCGGCCAAAATCCTGTGGCCGGGAAACGTCCTGGCGCGGCGTCCTGGTTAATCTTGAGTCGGAAATGATCCGCATCCATCTCGTGGCCCCGTCTCTGGATATGGTCGGTGGACAGGCCGTACAGGCGGCTCGGCTCGTCGACCGGCTGTCGGCCGAGCGCGGGCTGACGGTGAGACTGCTGCCCATCAACCCACCCTTCCCGACCGGGCTGCGGTGGACGCGGCGCATTCGATATCTCCGCACCGCAGTCAACTCCTTTTTCTATGGGGCGTCGCTGCTCCGCAACGTTCCCCACGCCGACATTCTCCATGTCTTCTCGGCGTCGTACACGTCGTTCCTGCTGGCCCCGCTTCCCGCGATCCTTGTGGGACGCGCGATGGGGAAGGGGGTTATTCTCAACTACCGAAGTGGCGAAGCCGATGATCACCTCACGCGGTGGCGCGTGCTGATGCGCCGGGCCCTGCGCCTGCCGCACGCCATCGCGGTACCGTCAGGATACCTGGTCGACGTCTTTGAAAGACACGGCTTCCACGCCACCCCGATCTCCAATTTCGTCGATACGGGCCGGCTGCCATTCCGCCCCCGTCCCCGGCCGCAGCCCCTGTTTCTGGGCAACCGTAACCTCGAGGCACTCTACGACGTCGCCACGACAATCCGCGCGTTCGCTGTGGTGCAGGCCGAAATCCCCGAGGCGCGGCTGGTGCTGGCGGGGGATGGGAGCGAACGGGCGTCCCTGGAGGCCCTGGTTGCCTCGCTCCGATTGCGAAATGTCACCTTCCTGGGTCGGGTGACCCAGGAAGAGATGCCGCGGTTGTATGACGAGGCGGACGTGTACGTGAACTCACCACGCATCGACAACATGCCGGGCTCGATCATCGAGGCCTTCGCGGCAGGGCTCCCGGTCGTCTCCACGTCCGCTGGCGGCATCCCCTACATCGCCGAACACGGCCGCACGGCCCTGCTGGTGCCGCCGGGAGACGCGACCGCCCTGGCCGCCTGCGCGCTCCAGGTGCTGCGTGAGCCCGGGCTCGCCGAGCGCCTGACGAGCGAGGCGCGTCGGGAGTGTCAGGAACGATACACATGGGAAGCGGTGGCGCCGCGATGGTTGGCCCTGTACGCCGACGTCAACAGCGCGCGGGGCGGTCGTCGCGCGGTACACGCGACCGAAGCCGTCGACGAGGGTGCTCCGCATGGCTGACCCCAGGGCTGGGTGCGATGCATGGCCCGGGACGGGACCTGACCAACCGGACGCCGCCCGGCGAAGCGAACGAACGGCTGTCGCCGTGCAGCCCCGATCGGGGCATGTTGCCGAACACCCTCGTGATCGTGTGGCGAGACAGGCCTCCACCTTTCGCTGGGCGTGTCTGTGAATCGTCGCGCCATTGCACTCGCCGTCCGCGTGCGGCAGGAATGCGAAAAGGCCGTCGCGTCGTTGCGCCCGCCGCAGCCTGCCCTCACGCCTGCCGCCTGGTCGCGCGTCTGGAACGCGAGCTCGGATCCTCTGGCCCAGTCAGCGACACCGGTCCTGTCGCACCTTCGCGAGGCGATGCCCACACGGTTTCCGCTCGAGCACCTTCGCGCCCGGGACATGACGCAGCTTCCCGGCCGGCAGGCGCTCCTCGCCGCGGCCGAGCGCGTCCTCGCCGGCCAATGGGATGTCTTCGGGGTGGAGCATCGCATGAAGGGAGACATGCCGGATTGGAATACCCACCCGATCTCCGGCGTCGAAGCGGACAATGCGCCGTGGCCGCGCGTGCGCTTTCTCGAAGGCATCGGTGGTGGCGACGTCAAGCACATCTGGGAACTCAATCGGCACCACCAGCTGCTGCGACTCGCCCAGGCGTACTGGCTGACGCGCGACGATCGCTTCCCGCGGCGGATGGTTGCGCTGCTCGAGGACTGGATGCGCACCAACCCGCCGGGGCGCGGCATCAACTGGACTGCCAGTCTCGAGGTGTCGTTTCGAGCGGTTGTCTGGTGCTGGCTGTTCGCGTTGACCTGTGACTCGACCGTATGGACGGAATCATCGTGCCGGCAGTTCCTCTGGCAGCTCTGGCATCACGCGAAACACGTTGAACGGTTCGACTCGACACACCACAGCCCGAACACGCATCTCACCGGCGAAGCGCTGGGACTCGTCTACGTCGGCGCGCTGTTTCCAGAGTTTGCGCGCGCGGACCGCTGGATGCACCGGGGTATTCGCATGCTGGCCGCCGAGATCGAGTGCCAGATCCTGGCAGACGGCACGCACTTCGAACGGGCGATCGGCTATCATCGGTACACGGTGGAGTTCTATCTCCATCTGGTCGCGCTCGCGCGCGGGTCCGGGACGCCCCTTCCTCCGGCGGTGCTTCCGGCGCTGACGACCTTGCTCGACGCCTCCGCCGCACTTCGTCGCTCGGAGAGCGAGTGGCCGCTCATCGGCGATGAGGACAGTGGACTGATGCTGCCCCTCGCGGTGGGCGACAACCACGACCAGCGTCCGCTCCTGGTGGCCGGCGCGGCGATTTGTCGTGAACCACGGTGGCTCGAGGGCGCCCACCTTGAGCAGCGCGCGCTCGCTCTCTGGCTGATCGATGACGACGCGCACCGGTGGCTGGCAGATCAGCCATCGCAGCCATTCCGACCCCACCACGCGGCGCTGCCGGCGGCGGGATATTACATCGGCCGTGACGGCGAAGGCGAGGCGTCGTGGTTCTGTCTGGTCGACGCCGGTCCGCACGGCGGTGATCGCACTGGTCACGCGCACACCGACCTGGGCCACGTGGAAGTTGCGCATGGTGGTGAGGCGATCGTGACGGATTTCGGGTCACCGCGCTACACCGGCGATCCGGCGGGCCGGGGCTGGTACCGGTCGGAGGAGGCCCACGCCTGCTTTGTGGTGATGGGGGAACCGCTCGCCGTCCCGCGAAACGACTTCGGTTGGCGAGTGACCGCGCCTACTCCGCAGGTGAGGCACGGGGAAACTGGGGGCGTCTGGTGGTGCCGCCTCCGGTACCGCCGCGCCTCACGTGGGGGCGCGATCGAGGTCGAGCGTCTCGTCCTGCTCGTACCGGGCAGTGGCGTGGTTGTCTGCGACTGGATCGACGGTGCGGAGGGGCGCGACTGCGCTCTGCACTGGCCGCTGGCGTCGGCGCGCGGCGCACTGGACGATGCCCGGAGCGAGTTGCGCCTGGACGCGGCGGTCATGCGCTGGTGGGCTGCACCCGGACTCCCCCACCTTTCGGCGATACATGAGCGGGTGCGCCGGTCTCCCCGCTACGGACAGGAGATCGACGCCGGTCTGCTCCGGCTGTACTGGCCTGGCGTGCAGTCGGCGGCAGTGGTCACGGCGATCGCGGCGACCGACGCCCGACTCGACGTTGCCCCGGCGGCCGCCGGCGGCTGGACGGTCACGGCACACTCACCGCGCGGGGTCTTCTCCCTGGAATGCCCGCGCCTGAATCCGCCGGAGGTCACCGTGCCTAACGTGGCGGGTGCCGCGGCGGGAGGATTGGCCTGATGTGTGGCATCTGCGGCGTGGTCTTCGCGCGGCCCGAACGCCGTGTCCCGGCGGAGATGATCACACGGATGCGCGAGTCGATCCATCACCGGGGGCCGGACGCGTGCGGGCAGCACCTGTCGGGTCGGGTCGGCCTCGGACACGAGCGTCTGAGCATCGTCGATCTGGCGCGCGGGCAGCAGCCGATGTGCAACGAGGACGGCACGGTCTGGATTACCTACAATGGTGAGGTCTACAACCACGCGCTGCATCGGGCGTCGCTCGTCGCACGCGGCCACGTGTACCGGACCAACTGCGATACCGAGGCCGTCATTCATCTGGCGGAGGAATTCGGCGCCGTGAAGGGTGCCAGCGCCCTGCGCGGGATGTTCGCCTACGCGCTGTGGGACGAGAAGGATCAGACGCTGAGCCTGGTGCGTGACCGGTCGGGCATCAAGCCGTTGTTCTATGCGCTGACCGGTGACGGCGACCTGGTGTTCAGTTCCGAGATCAAGGGAGTGTTCGCGTCGGGGCTCATCAAACCGACTCTCAACGCCGACACGGTGGCCGAATACTTCGCGCTGGGGAGTGTGACCGGAGGAAGGACGCTGTATCGCGACATCCGATCGCTGGAACCGGGGTGCGTGCTGCAATGGAAGGACGGGCGGGCCCGGATCGAGCGTTACTGGACAGTGCCCGACGCCGCTGCGGCCGACGGCGTGGGCGGCGGGCGCGCGGTCGAGCAGGCGTCGCGGGAGTTCTGGACCCGCTTTCGCGAGGCGGTCGACATCACGTTGATGGCGGATGTTCCGTTAGGCGTGTTTCTGAGCGGCGGCCTCGATTCGAGCCTGATCGTGGCCGCGATGCGCGAGCTGGGCATCGAGCAGCTGCGGACCTTCTCAGTGGGCTACACCGAGCAGGACGCCAGCGAGCTGCCCCACGCCCGGGTGGTGGCCAAGGCATTCGCCACCGACCACCACGAGGTCACCTGCAGCCCGGCAGAATTCTTCGAGCTGCTCCCCCGGCTCACGGGGCATCGCGACCATCCCCTCACGTTCTCGGCCAGCATCCCGCTGTATGTCGTGTCACGACTTGCCGTGCAGTCGGTGAAAGTGGTACTGACCGGTGAGGGCAGCGACGAACTGTTTGCCGGCTACGGGCGGTACCCGCGCGCGATGTGGAACCGGCGTCTGGCGCGGACCCTCGACGCCTCGCTGGCGCCCCGACTGCGGACCGCTCTGGCACGAGGCGTGGCCGGACTCGGAGACGGCTACCTGAGCAGCCGCCTCAAGCGATCCTCCTTCGCCCATGGCCCGGCCTTCGAGGACTGGTACCTCGAGAGCTTCACGGAATTCGGCCAGGCCCAGCGTGAAGGCCTGCTCGGAAACGGCGGAGGGATGCCGTATGCCCTGTTGGGAGGTTTGATCGACCGCGATCTGCTGCAACGCAATCCGCTCGAAGCGATGCTCCGTTTCGACCAGGCCACCTATCTGGACGAGTTGCTCGCCAAACAGGATCAGATGAGCATGGCCACGTCGATCGAGAGTCGGGTACCGTTTCTGGACCACCACCTGGTCGAATGGGCGGCGGGACTTGCTCCGCGCGTGAAGCTTCGCGGCTTCGTCGGGAAGGCGCTGGTGCGCCGGGCTGCCGAGCGCGTACTGCCGCGCGACATCACCCAGGCGCGCAAGCGCGGATTCACCGTCCCCCTGGGACAGTGGCTGCGCACCGCCGGCCGCGACATGCTGCATGCGTATCTGCCCGCATCAGACGACGGCCTGCTCCACGCCGGAACCGCGCGGCAGTGGCTCGATGAGCACATGCAGGGAATCGATCACTCCGGGCGGCTGTGGCGTCTGCTGGCGTTCCAGGTCTGGCGCGTCCACGTTCTCGCGGGAACGCGGGTGGATCAGGCGCTCGCGACGCGATGAGACGATGACCACGCCCGCGTTCGATCCCCTTCTGGGAGGCACCAGCATCGTAGCCCTGGCGAACGACTGGACCGCCGATCCGACCAGCAAGCACCAGGTGATGCGCCGATTGTCGGAAACCAACCCGGTCCTGTGGGTCGAGGCAGCCGGCATGCGCACGCCGAATCTCGTGAGCGCCGCCGATCGCGCCCGGCTCCTCTCCAAGGCGCGGGCGATCGTACGGCGCTCCCGCCAGGTCCTGCCGCGCGTGCACGTGATCGCCCCGCCAGCCCTGCCGTTCCCGCGATCGCCGGCCGTGCAGGCCCTGAACGGTGCGTTGTACCGGTTCACCATCCGACGGGAACTGCGTCGCCTGTCGCTGGACGCGGAACCGCTCGTGTGCGCGTTCGCGCCTCAGTGCGCGCCGTACCTGCGAGGCTTTCCGCGCCGGTTTCTGCTCTACTACTGCGTCGACCGGTGGTCGGCTTTCGACGACTACGATGCGGCCACCATGGAACGCTCCGAGGAGGAGCTTTGTCGGGAGGCCGATCTCGTGATCGCCAGCGCCGAAGATCTCGCCGCGCGGTGTCGCCGGTTTTCGTCCAACGTGCACTACGTCCCGCATGGCGTGGACCATGCCCACTTCGGCCAGGCGCTCACCCCCGGCAACCTGCCCGAGGAGCTGGCATCGATCCCTGAGCCTCGCGTCGGTTTCTTCGGCCTCATTCACGAATGGGTCGACACCGATCTGATCGCGCGGCTGGCTGACGCTCTTCCCTACTCGTTCGTCCTCATTGGCAGCGCCAAGGGTCCCATCGAAGCCCTGACTGGCCGCGCCAACGTGCATCTGCTCGGTCGGCGGCCGTACAACGTGCTCCCGGACTACTGTCGAGGGTTCCAGGCGGCGCTGGTGCCGTTTCGAATGACCGCCCTCACCAATTCGGTAAACCCCATCAAGCTCCGCGAATACGCGGCTGCGGGACTTCCCATCGTCTCCTCACCGCTGCCCGAGGTGCTGAAATGCAGCGACATCGCCGTCTGCGCCGACTCGCTCGATACCTGGGTGGAAGCCGTGCGCGACGCGGTCGGCCACGGACGAGACCCGGCGTGGCGCATCGCGCAGTCGGCGCGCGTGCGGAACGACGACTGGTCGGAACGGTGCAGAATCATCTCGGCTCTGGTGAACGGAACCCCGCGTGGCGAGGAGGCCCGCGGTGTCGCTCGGCCGGTCGGCGAGGCGGCCTGGCAGTGAAAATCACCCATGTCGCGGGAGCCCGTCCGAATTTCCCGAAGCTTGCCCCGGTCTGGCGCGCGGTGCGCGCCGCCGGATGGGATCAGCGCATTGTCCACACCGGCCAGCACTACGACGTATCCCTTTCGGGGCAGTTCTTCGAGCAACTGGAACTGCCCGAGCCGGACGTGAATCTCGACGTCGGCTCCGCGTCGCACGCGGTGCAGACGGGCCGCATCATGGAGCGGCTCGAGCCGGTCTTGCTCGAGGATCGCCCGGACTGGCTGCTGGTGTACGGCGACGTGAACAGCACGGTGGCGGCCGCGCTCGTTGCCGTGAAGCTGGGTATCCGGGTGGCGCACGTGGAAGCCGGACTTCGCAGCAATGACCGCACCATGCCCGAGGAGATCAACCGCATCCTCACCGATCGGCTGGCCGATCTCCTGCTCACACCGTCACGAGATGCGTCCGCCACGCTGCAGCGCGAAGGCGAACCCGACGACGAAATCGTGTTCGTCGGTAACGTCATGATCGACACACTCCGCCACGCCCTCGCGCGGGCGCGCGCGAGCGGCTTTCGTGCCGCCGAAGGGCTGAATGGCGAAACGGTCGTGGTCACGCTCCACCGGCCTTCGAACGTGGATGATCCCGTCCGACTGCATCGGATCGCGCAGGCGCTGCGACAGATCGCCGAGGAACGCCCGGTATTCTTCCCCGCGCATCCTCGCACGCGCGAACGATTGAACGCATTGCGCGTCGATCTCGGCGCCGTGCGTCTGGTGGAGCCGGTGGGGTATCTGGAGATGCTCGACGCGGTGCAGGGCGCGTTCGCGGTGGTGACCGATTCCGGCGGCCTGCAGGAGGAGACCACCGCACTGGGCATTCCGTGCCTGACCTTGCGTCAGAACACCGAACGACCCGTGACCATCACCGAAGGGACGAACCAGCTGACCCCGGATCCTGCCGAGCTGACGGGGCGTCTGCGCCAGCTCGTGGCGGAGACGCCCCGGGGACGGATTCCCGAAGGATGGGACGGGCACGCCGCTGAGCGCATCGTGGCAGCGCTCGCGGTGCGCCGCACCGCGCGATGAATCGTCCCGAGGCGACGTACGTCGTTCCCGGCACTCCTGAGGCGAACACCTGGAAGATGCTCCTGGTGAGCTGCGCGTTCCCTCCAGAGCCGTCGGTGGGTTGTCTAAGATGGCAGAAGATGACGGGATACGGTGCGCGACGCGGTTGGTCGTTCGATGTCATCATGCTCGACCCACAGGAATTCGTGGCGCCGGATTTCGGCCGCATCTCGGACCTCCCACCAGGGACCCGCGCATACGGGGTCGCGACGCCTGCGTATGGTGATCTGCTCGATCTCGTCGTACGACCCCTCCGTTGGGCGCGTCGCCGCAGACACGGCGCGACGCCGATGGTCGCGCCAGTCGCCGCCCGGGACCGCGTGGTTGTCTGGCGGAACGCCGCGTGGAAGCTCTGGCGTCGTCGACTCACGCGGCTGGACGCCAGGCGCTCCGCTCGCTGGGTGCGGCGTGCTGTCGCGCTGGGACGTGCGCTCGTCGAGCACACGGGGTACGCGTGCGTCGTCAGCTCGGGGCCGCCCCACATGGCGCACGAGGCCGCGCGCCGCATCGCGCACGAAGCACGCCTGCCATACGTCATGGACCTCCGCGACCCGTGGTTCGCCCGGGAGAATGTGCGCGAGGAACTCGATCTCGATACGTTCCTCCGAATCGCGGAACGCCTGGAGCATGGCTGTGTCAGAGACGCCGCGCTCGTGGTGGCGAACACGGAGCCAGCGGAGGAAGCGATGCGCGCGCGCTACCCCCATCTGGGGGATCGCCTGATCACGGTGCGGAATGGGGCGGACAACGATCCACTGCCAGCTCCCGTGGCGCGGGACCGCTTTCTCATCGCGTTCGCCGGATCGCTGTACGCCGGTCGGGACCCGCACACGCTGTTTCTCGCGATCGCGCGCGCGGTGCAGGACCTGCGGCTGACGCCGCGGGACCTCGGCGTCGAGTTCATGGGGGACGGCACGTACCAGGGCCGACCGATCACCGAGATCGCGGCACGGGCCGGGATCGACGCGTTCTTCGTCGCCCATGGCACGCAGCCGCGGGTCCGGGCACAGGAGTTCCTGGCGCGGGCGTCCGTACTGGTCAGTTTGCCCCAGCACGTCGGGGTCGCGCTCCCGGCCAAGATCTTCGAGTATGTACGGTACAACGCGTGGCTGCTGGTGCTGACGGAATCCGGAACCGCGAGTGCGCGGGCCCTCACCGGCTCGTCCGCCGACGTGGTCGATCCCGAGGACGTGGCCGGCATTGCCGATGTCATCCGCCGGCACTACCAGGAATTCTGCGCGGGGGTGCGCCCTCGCGCGATCAACGCGGATGGTCGCTTCGACCGGTCGGTCCAGGCAGCGCGCTTCTACGACCGGCTGGAAGCGGCGCTCGTGTCCGATCGGTGACCGCGACCCATCGAAACGTGTTAGACGCGCTGCAGCGCCCTCGACCTCCGGTGCGAGCGGCTGCCCGGGCAGCCGCTCGCATCACCGAATCCGTCGCCGCCATGATCGGCAGATTGAGAGGCCCGAGCGCCGTCACTCTTTCTCGGCCCACCGGGGAGGAACACCGTCCTTCCACGGCGCCGTTGCCAGGCAGGCGGCACTGTCGTCGTCGTGGGTGGGCCCGGCCGGCCGGAGTCGGAGCAGCACCGCGTCTCCCTCGTAAGCCCGGACCACGTCGAACTCGCGACACGCTTGCGCCAGCAGTCTGTTATGCCGCGTACGCGGAATGCCGATGGGCGACAGCACCGCGTACTCCACGCCGTTGGCGACCAGGTAGGAACGCAACGAATCCAGCGGTACGGTCACTGTCTTGAGGTCCGAGACCGTCCGGCGCTGCGTGTGGTAGAAGAAGGCGGCCTCCTTCGGTGCGAAGAAGAGCGCATCAGGCCGAGTGCTGTCACGCACGAACTCCGCGAGTTGCAGGTAGCCTCGCTGATCCTCGGAATAGCACGGCGCAGAGCGGGGCACGTCGGCCCGGTCGCAGGCCAGCCCGTTGTGCAACAGAAGGAGCCCTTTCTGCGCCGCGCCAATCACGAACAGGCCTGCTACCGCGGCGACCGACAGCCGCTGTGCGCGAACGCTGAAACGATGTGTTGTCAGCAGTAAACCGGCGACGATCAGCGTGAACAGGAATCCATTCCATGGATTGACGAAGCGCACGTCCGCAAACGGCCATGCGAGGAGCACGATGGCATAGAACAGGAGGAAGGCGATCAACAGGCGCCACTGTCTCCAGAGCGCGACAAGCCCTGTCGGGACTGCCACGACGCACACCGCGGCCCAGAAGACATTGTCCAGGACGTTGTGCTTCATCGCGAAGAACGACAACGCCTCGGGAACGCCTCGTCGTCCGTAGATCAAGGCGTTCATGAGAGGACGCCTCGCCAGGCGCGCCGCGCGAGTCCCGAGCGACAAGCGCGGGTTCGGCAGGATGGCGTGCAGGTAGAGCGCACGGGCGTCGGGGTCCGGTGCCACGCTCGTCCACGCCAGCCATCCTGCGACGGGCAGTGATCCCAGCGCCAGCAGCGCGGCTGCCTTCCAGCGTCGCTCGGTCAACCAGTAAGCGAACAGGGCGGCGATCACGGCCACGCCCGCAGCCCGCACCAGCGCGGACAGCACCGCCGCCAGCGCCGCGATCAGGGCATGGCGCGCTCGCTGGTCGGGCATCGACGCCGCCCACAGCGTCAGAATCGCAAGAAAGCGGAACGGCGTTTCCGACATGAGACTGCCGCTGCTGGTCAACCACTCCGGGTTGATGGCCGCCAGCCCGGTGACGATCAGCGCCGTCGGGTCGCCGAGATGCCGCCGGGTGGCGTCGAAGAGCAGGATGAGGCTCGCGGCCGAGATCAGGATCAGCACGGCGAGCTGGGCGTCGAGGTGCTCGCCAAACAGCGCATTCGACGTGGCGACGAGGGCAGGGAAGCCCGGAGGGAATCGCGCATCCACCGGCGCCCCGATGTCCCAGACGTCGCGATAGCTTGCGTGCGCCAGCTCGCGCGCCAGCAGGCTGTACCTCGCGTCGTCCTCACCCCAGGCAACGCCGGGACTCCGCATCGTCCACGCCAGGGCGCCATGCAGGGTCACGAGCGCGAACACTGCGGCCAGCACGCCGCGCCGGCCGCCCTGTGCTGTGACGTTCACCCCACTCATGACGGCCGGTTCGGCAGCAGGTTCGCTCGCGCGAAACTCCACAGTCGCGTAACCCGATTCCGATGCAGCGCCAGCAGCGTGGCGACGAAGGCGACCGCCCCGATCGGCACGTCCATGGCAAGCGAGACGATCGGCGTCAGACCGGCGGGACGCACGGCGCGCACGAGGATGACCACGGCATACATGACCGCCGCCGATGTCGCCGCAGGCACCAGCGCGCCCAGATAGGTCGCCCAGCGGAGCCCGATTCGCCGGAACACGGCTCGTCCGGCCGGCCACGCGATCACCAGCGGATGCATCACGATCCACATCGCGGCGATCCCGGTGATGCCCCACCGGCTGCCCACGACAAAGGCGATCGGTAACACGAGCAGACCGATCAGATTGATCCGCATGGCGCGCGCGGTCTCACCGGTCACCATGAGGACCTGGGCGAAGAACGGCGTGATCGAGCGAATGGCGGCATACAGCGCCAGGAGCCGCAACGGACCAACCACCGCCAGCCACTTCTCGCCGAACGCGACGATGACGACGTCGTGTGCAACGAGGGCCAGTCCCACCGTCGCCGGGACGGTGACCAGCGAAATCGTTTCCGTGACGGCAAGGAGGTAGCGGCGCAGCGCCGCCGGGTCCGTCTGGGCGGCCGACAGCACTGACGGAGTGATTCGCCCGATGAGCGACGTGACCTTCTGGATGATCGTCGTGGAGAGCTGCCATGCGAGGTTGTACGCACCGAGGGCGTCTTTCCCAAGTGCCTTGCCGGCGACGAAGAAATCCGCGTTGTCGTATCCGTACCAGGCCATCCGGCCGACGATGGTATTCCGGCTGAACGAGAGCGCTGCGCCGAGCTCGCGCCACCGCGGACGAGAGAAGCCGCTCCGAGCCTGGACCAGTATCAGCAGCGTGGATACCACGCCGCCAATCACGGCCCCGATCACGAGCGTCCAGTAGCGAAACCCGAGCCAGGCAAAGATCATCGACGCCGCAGAGAGCAGGATGGCCTGTCCGGCGTCGGCCAGGGCAATGCCGCGGAAACGCAATTGCCGCAACAGAATAGCCTGAGGGACGACGCGGAACCCGGTCACCACGAACGTGCTGCTCATAGCGATGACTACCAGGGTCAGCTCGGGCGTGGTGAAGAATCTCGCCAACAACGGCGCCACAGCGCAGGAGATGAGAAAACTCACCACTCCAAACGAGACGGCGAGGCTGTTGAGTTGGCGCAACACGCTGTCGGGCAGCTCACGCAGGGTCACTACCGCGGCATCGATCCCGAACTCACTGACCAGCGTAATGAATCCCAGATAGATCGACGCCATGCCGACGATCCCGTAGTCGGACGGCGAGAGGATCCGCGCCACGATAACCGTCGCTGCCCACGACAGCAGCTGTGCGGTCCACTTGGAAAGCCCCATCCAGAGGACGCCGTGCGCCAGGGCGCGGTCGAGAACGCGGCGCTCCGAGGCGCGCTGATCGGCGTCAAGGCCGGCACTCACAGATAGCCAAGCGCTGCCAGGCGCCGGCGGATTTCGTCTTCCTGCGCCGCGCGCTCCGATTCGGGTGACGCGGAGATGATGCGGAGCAGCTCGAGCGTGTGGATCACCTTCAGGGCCGCGGCGTCCACACTCTCCAGGTCGGAGCGAATGTGCACTTCGGCCGCCGTCGGCGGCTCATAGGGCGCGCTGATGCCCGTGAACTCGGGAATCTCGCCGCGTCGCGCTCGGGCATACACGCCTTCCTGATCACGGTGCTCGGCGACGTCGATCGGACATTCCACGAAGATCTCGACGAAGTTGGTGGTATTCCGCCGGATCTCATCCCTGGTTGCGCGATAGGGCGAGACGGCGGCACAGATCGCGATGACGCCGTTGCGCGAGAGCAGCTTGGCCACGTAGCCGATACGCCGGAGATGCTCCTCGCGATCGTCGCGGGAAAAGCCGAGTCCGCGCGACAGACTCTCGCGCACTTCGGTGCCGTCGAGCAGTTCGCTGTGGACGCCTCGTTCCAGCAATCGCTGGTGAACCTGGTGGGCGATGGTCGATTTCCCGGACGCCGGAAGGCCGGTGAACCAGAGGGTGGCGCCAGGGGGCGTCACAGGAGCCCCAGCAGCGGCCACCAGAACCGCATAACGACGAGGAGGATGCACACCGACGCCAGCGTCATGAGCACCCCCGCCTTCACGAAGTCGGTCGTGCGCAAGTAGCCGCTGGAGAAGATGATAGTGTTGGGGGCCGTGCTCATGGGGAAGATGAAGTCGAGTCCTGCGCCCAGGGACGTGGCGAGGGTCAGTGCGACCGGCGGCGCACCGACGTGCGTGCCGATGGTGAATGCCAGAGGAAGGATAACCGCCAGGGCGGCCGCGTTGCTCATGAACTCGGAGAGCACCAGGGCCACCAGCGCGCTCCCCGCCACCGCCATGAACGGGGAGGGCTGCGCGTTGCCGAGGGCACGGGTCACGATCCAGGCGGTGGCGCCGCTCCGCTCGAGCGCTGCGCCTAACGCGATGGCGCCGCCGTACATCAGGATGATGTTCCAGAACACGTGACGCTCGACCTGCTCCCAGCGCACCACGCGCACGGCAAACAGCGCCGCCGCACCGAGCAGCGCGATCACCGCCAGGTCGACCCGCCGTCCGCCCACGAAGACCCACGCCGCCACCGTCGCGATCAGAACGGCGAGCGTGAGGTAGTGTCGTCGCTGCACCGGTCCCAGCGCCGCCACGCTGCGCTCCAGAACCCGCCGCGCCTCGGGGAACTGGACCGACTCGCGTGGGATCGTCAGCCGGAGCACCAGCGGTGTCGTCAAGAGGCCCAGCAACACGACAGGTGCCGCGGCGATCACCCACTGCGTGAAGCTGATGCCGGTGGTGTAGTTCCGCTGCAGCACGCCCAGCGCGAGCGCGGCGCGGCTCGACCCCAGAAACGACGCGTTGGAGCCGATCATCGCCCCCCACGCCATCGAGAAGAACAGGCGGCGGGCGTACGGGCTCTCCTTTGGACGGAGCTGCAGCGCCAGGGCCACTTCCATCGCGATCGGGAAGAGCATCGCGGTGGTTGCCTGATTCGGCATCCACAGGGTGCCGAAGGCGGCCGCCAGCATCATGCCGTTGGCGAAGGCGTACGGCGATGACTCGAAGCGCCGCAGGAAGAGCAGGGCGCATCGCTTGCTCAGGCCCGTTTCCACCAGCGCTCCGCCGATGACGAAGATGCCGATCAGAAAGAAGATCGCCGGGCTGCCGAACGCCGAATACGCGTCCACCGGCTTCATCGCCCCGCTGAGTCCGAGCAGCGCCAGCGCCAGCAGCCCGGTCACGCCGTAGGGGAGTGAGTTCGAGATCCACAGCGCCGTGCTTAGTACGAACACCGCCAGCGCACCTCGCGCCTCCGTTCCCAGACCGTCGGGAAGTGGCATGAAGTAGATCCAGACGGCGAGCGCGATACCTGCTGTGGCGATCGCGCGCTGCCCCCAGCGCTCCCACCGCGCCGGCGGAGGCAGGGGTGGCAGCGGTGCCGCTCCACCCGTCGGCGTGACCGCCGGCCGCTCGGCGGGCCAGCGGAACGGCCCGGCCTCGTGCGCCGGCTCAGGGGCGGCCGTGAGCAGTCCGGGTACCGGCGACGCTGGCTCGGTCATCGGTCGCGCCATGCGCGGGTCCGATCCGGCACGCGCCTACCGCGCTCCCGCTGCCGTGGGAACCACGCCGCCACGCGCGCCGATGGCCGCCTTCAGGCGCTCGACATGAGTCCAGGGGAGGCGAATGGTTCCCATGAGACGCCCCTCGTTGATGTCGCCGTGATCGTCGGAGCCTCCGGTCACCAGAAGGCCGTGTTCGGACGCCAGTCGCTCGAACCGGGCCGTCTGCGGTCCGGAGTGCCGGGGATAGAACGCCTCCAGCCCGTCCAATCCCGCCCGAGCGAGGACGGACAGGTCTTCGTCGGAGAGGCCCGTGCGCCCGGGATGGGCGGCCACGGCGACGCCCCGGGCCGCGTGGATGCGGGCAATCGCCTCCGGCGGTGTGATCTTCACGCGCTGCACGTAGCACCGCCCGTCATCGGCGATGAATGCCGGGGTGAACGCGGATTTCACGTCGGGTACCACGCCCGCTTCCACCATCGCCCGGGCCACGTGGGGGCGACCCACGTTCTCGCCGCCGGCGAGGGCCTGTACCCGCTCCCACGAGACGTTGTATCCGAGGTCGTTGAGGCGCTGCACCATGCCGAACGCCCGTCCCAGCCGGCCACCGCGAAGTTGGGCCAGCACCGCGCCGAACTCCGCGTCATCCGGCGAGACGCCGTAGGCGAGCAGATCCACCTGACGGTCTCCGTCGAGCGTGGAGAGCTCGCACGCCGGCAGCAGTTCGATGCCTAACGAGCAGGCAGTGGCCTGGGCCTCAGGCACGCCGGCCATCGTGTCGTGATCGGTGATCGCCATGGCCGCGAATCCGAGCTCGGCAGCGCGCCGCACCACCTCGGACGGCGGATCCGAACCGTCCGACGCGCACGAGTGCAGCTGCAGGTCGGCGAACCCCTCGCGCGAATCCTGTACCGTCATCGCTCGGCCGCGGACGCCTGCTCCTGGTACGACTCCATGAGGATGCGCGCGACCTCCGGCCGCGAAAACTCGGGTGGCGGCAGCTCACCATTCGTCAGCATCTCGCGCACCCTGGTCCCCGACAGCACCACATGGTGCTCGCGGCCGTGCGGACAGGTGCGGGCCGAGGCCATGTTGCCGCACACGCGGCAGAAGAACGCGTGCTCGAACTTCAGCGCCGTGATGCCCAGTTCGTGCGCCGGAAAGCGATCGATGAGCTCCTGAGCGTCGTACGACCCGTAGTACTTTCCCACGCCCGCATGATCCCGCCCCACGATGAAGTGCGTGCAGCCGTAATTCTTGCGGCAGATGGCATGGAACACGGCCTCGCGCGGACCGGCGTACCGCATCGCCGCCGGGAATACCGAGAGCAGCACGCGGTGAGCCGGATAGTAGCGTGCCAGAATCTCCTCATACGTCCGCATCCGCACGTCGGCGGGCACGTCATCGGACTTGGTGGCGCCTACCAGGGGATGCAGGAGCAGACCATCGACCGTCTCCAGCGCGACCTTCTGCAGATACTCGTGGGCACGATGCACGGGGTTGCGCGTCTGGAACGCGACCACCGTCTTCCACTCCGCCTCGTCCATTCGCTGGCGGGTCTCCAGCGGTGTGAGCCGATAGCGTCCGAACGTGTCATGGGGGGGGCGGCGCAGGACCTCGACCGGGCCCCCGATGAGCATCTCACCCTGTCCGTACAGCCGTTCCACGCCGGGATGCGCCGTCTCCGTCGTGCCGAAGCACAGCGATGCCTCGCGCGCCTTGTCGTACGGGAACACGTCCGTCACCTGCATGACCGCCAGCGGCGATCCCGCCTCGTCCACCAGCGCCACCTCGCCGCCCTCGCGGATCGCCGCAGCCTCTTTCGCTGTAACGGCCTTGGTGACCGGCAGCGACCACACCGTGCCATCTGACAGCCGCATCGTCTCTACCACCGTCTGGTAGTCGAGTTTGCGCATGAATCCCGTGAGGGGAGACAACGCCCCGACGCCGATCATCTCGAGATCCGAGGCTTCGCGCTCGTCCAGGAGCAGCTTGGGCAGCTCCCTCGCATGCGCGAGCGCCGCCTCGCGCGCATGGCCGGAGAGCTCGCGGTCCACCAACACGCCGCCATGCGGGGCGTTCGGACCTGGTATCCGACGGCTCTCCGCCACGATCCTGGCTGTCCGGGCGCGATCCGCCACGGTGACGACGGGAGCTGCGTCGCTGACAGCCGGGATGTAGCCCCGCTCCTCCAGCAGACGGACGACACGGGCCACGCTGTCGTCGATCGCCTCGCTGGCCGTCTCGAGCACGAGATCCGGCTTCAACGGCTCCTCGTACGGGTCGTTCACGCCGGTGAAGTTCTCGATCTCACCCGCCATCGCCTTGCGGTACATGCCTTTTACGTCGCGTTCGAGCAGGACCTCCATCGGCGTGCGCACAAACACCTCGAGAAAGTCGCCGATCTCCGCGCGGGCCTTGTCGCGCATGCGCCGATACGGGGAGATGAATGCGGTCAGGACCACGACCCCGTTTCGCGTCAGCAGCTTGGCCACGAATGTCACGCGCTCGATGTTCTTGTCCCGATCCTCCCTGGAGAAGCCCAGGTCACGTGTCAGGCTCTGACGGACCACGTCGCCGTCGAGACGCTCCGAGAGGATGTGGCGTGCCTGCAATACCTCGTGTACACGCGAGGCAACAGTCGTCTTGCCCGCGCCGGACAGGCCAGTAAACCAGATCGTAACACCTTTGTTCATGGGCTCGCCTGAGAGGGTTCGAGGGTCCGCAATGGCGGAATCGTATCTCGTTTCCGCCCAGCGCATTCGCCGCGCCTGCGCTAAGATAGCGAATGACTCCCGGCCACGGCGCACGTGGACGATGGGCCGCCGCCGATCCTGGCGGTCACGCCTTGTTGGCGCGCCGATCTTGCAATACCGTTGCCTTGTACGTGCTTATCTCCGGAAACGTCGGCTGCGATGGTTCGTCGTGGTCTTGATCGACGGACCTCCCGACGCCCGGCAACAAAGAGGAGACGCTGACACGTGTATCTCGGTCCCGATTCTCTCATGCCCGTCGCCTCGGCATTCGCGGCCATTGCGGGCTTTCTGCTCATGTTCTGGCGGCGGGTGGTGGGCGCCGTGCGTCTGATCGTGAGCCGCATTACCGGTCGACGCCAGGTGAAGCCGGAACCGCGCTGAGGTGATCCGGAGTACGGGCGGCCCCACGCACTCGATCGCATCCCCGGACAAGCCGATTCTCCCGTGCGCCCTGGCATCGCCGAGGGCGGGCCGGGTGCGCGACAGCACTGCATCAGACGCCAGTACGTGATCGTGCGGTCTGACCGCTCTGCCGGCGTCGCTGCCTAACGCTCCGGTGCCAGCGATACGCAAGGTCGTCGTTCTCGGACTCGATGGCCTCGAACCCACGCTCGTGGACGCGATGCTGTCCCGTGGCGGACTGCCCAATCTGGCGCGCCTGCGCGACCGGGGCGGGTATGCGCGCGTCGCGACGACGACTCCGGCCCAGACACCGGTGGCGTGGTCAACCTTCGCGACCGGCGTGAATCCCGGCGGTCATGGGATCTTCGATTTTCTGCGGCGCGATCCCTCGACCTATCTTCCCGATCTGGGACTCAATCGCTACGAACAGACGCGGGCCTTTCTCCCTTCGCGCGCCGTGAACCTCCGGCGCGGGACGCCGGTGTGGGAGATCCTCTCTGAGGCGGGCGTCGAGTCGGCGATCATTCGGTGCCCGTGCACGTATCCGCCCGCCGCCTTCCGTGGACGATTGCTGTCGGGAATGGGCGTTCCCGACGTGCGTCTTGGAATCGGGACCTCGACGTTCTACACGACCGCTGCCCACGTTCCGCCGGCTGAGAGCGAACAGGTGGTGCCGCTGGCCGGCGAGGGCGGCGTGTTCGAGACGCACGTGGTGGGACCGCGAGACCCCCGAACGCGCCAGGACGTGACCGCAGCGATCACCCTGCACGTGGATGTCTCTGCGCATGGCGCCCGGATTCTGAGCCGGGGGCGGCCGCGGACGCTGGAGCTTCGGGAGGGCGTGTGGAGCGATTGGTTGCGCCTCAAGTTCCGCTCCGGTCCGCTGCAATCGATTTGGGGCATGGTGCGGTTCCTGCTCGTCAGCACCGAACCGCGGGTGGATCTCCACGCGTCGCCCGTCAACTTCGATCCGATGGCGCCCGCTTTTCCCATCAGTCATCCCTGGGAGTATGCCGCCGATCTGGCGCGCCGCCTGGGGCTGTTCTACACCACCGGGATGGTGGAGGATCACGCGGGGCTGACGAACGGGCGGTTTGGAGAAGACGCCTTCCTCGCCCAGTGCGCGGAGGTCATGCGCGAGCGCGAGCGGATGCTGATGCTGGAGCTGGAGCGGCTGCGCGAGGGACTCGTCTTCTGCCTCTTCGATACGCCGGATCGTGTGCAGCACATGTTCTGGCGGTTTGGCGAGCCGGGGCACCCGGCCAACCGCCACCGGCCCGACGAGGCCGCACGCTACGGGCACGTCATCGAAGATCACTACCAACGCTGCGATCGCGTGGTCGGCACGGTGCTCGACGCCTGCGGTGACGACACGCTGGTCGTCGTCCTGAGCGACCACGGGTTCACGTCTTTTCAGCGCGGCGTCCATCTCAACACCTGGTTGCACGCCAACGGGTACCTGACGTTGCGGTCCGGCGCTCAGCCCGGCGACGAGGGGGGTGATTTTCTGCGACAGGTGGATTGGGGCCGCACCCGCGCGTATGCCCTCGGTCTGGGCAGCGTGTACCTCAATGTGCGCGGGCGCGAGGCCGACGGCATCGTCGCGCCGGACGAGGCGAGCCGGGTCGGCGACCAGCTGGCCCGGCGGATCACCGGACTGGTTGATTCCGAGCGCGGCGTGGTGGCCGTGCGTGGGGCACACGCGCGCGCCCAGCTGTATGCCGGACCGTTCGCTGACGAGGCGCCGGATGTGGTCGTCGACTTTGCCGCGGGCTATCGGGTGTCCTGGGAGACCGCGTTAGGCGGCGTGCCCGAGGGGGTGTTCGGCGACAACCTGCGAAAATGGGGCGGTGATCATATCGTTGATCCCGCTCTTGTCCCGGGCGTCCTGTTCCTGTCGCGTCCCTTTCGACCAGACGGCGCGTCGCTGCTGGATCTCGCGCCGACGATTCTCGACGCCGTGCGGGTGCCGGCAACCGCGACGCTGGAAGGCCGGTCGCTTCTCGTCGCCTGAACCGACCGGCGGCGTGCGGCGACCGGGGCTCGCGCGCCGTCAGGCCCCGCCGGCGCTCCCCAGTCTGTCCGCCAGCCTGGACGCGTTCGCCATCAGCGTGAATGTCAGGTTCTTTGCCGGAAGGCCTGGGAACGCGGCTCCGTCTGCCACGATCAGGTTCTCGAATCCGCGCACCCGCCCGTCGGCAGAGCAGGTGTGCTCGTGCTCATCAGTCGACATGGGCAGGGTTCCGGCGTAATGCGCGCTCGAACCCAGAGGGAGCACCTGGGTCAGCGCGCGTGGCGCCACGCACCCCAGACGTGAGAGGGCGCGCCGGACGCGCGTGATGGCGGTGCGCACCGCACGGTCCGAGTCCGCGTCGCCTCGGCATTGAATCTCGAGCACGTCCCGGCCGGAGTCGCCTGGCCGCACGGTGACGGCATTCTCGGCGCGGCGCACGCCGGGCGCCCATACATTCGCGACCCCGAGGGCGGCGCGCAGGCGGCGAAAGGTGGTGAGGCTGCGCCGCAGGTCGAGCGGGAGGCTCTGGACGATCGGGTGCACCGCGGCCGCTCGCAACGTGGTGATCTGTCCGTGGGCCGCCTGCGCGCCACCGTCGCCTTCCAGTGCCAGTGCCAGCAGGTGGAACTGGTACGAGTCGGGCACCATGGTGGAGCCGAGGTGCGCCGGCGTGACGAACGGCATGACAGCGTGCGGGTTGTCCATCAGGCCACCTAACGAGATCTGGCGACGCTCCCGTCGCGAGACAGATGCCAGGTAGATGCGTGACGTGCCCAGCGCGCCGGCCGCCAGGACGATCACGTCGGCGGAGAACTCGCGCGCTCCGGCGTCGGTCGCGGTCCGGGCCACCACGCGGGTCACCCGTCCGGCCGCGTCGTAGTCGAAGTAGCGGACCTCGTACCCGGAGAAGTACTGGAACTGCGTCCAGGCGAGGCACTCGCGCAGCGTCATCGATGGCGCGTACAACGATCCGGTCGGGCAACCCCACAGGCATCGCCCCAGACCGCTGCACGCCATCCTCCCGGCGTGGTCGCGCGAGAGGGTAGCGACGCGCGAGCGTCCCATGTGGAATCCGAACTCGCGCTGCAATCGTTCGCGCTCCGCGCCATAGTGCTCGAGCAGACGCCGCGAATGCGCGTCGAGGGGAAGGGCGTCGAGGTAGCTCGCCGTGAAGGGCGAAAAGCGCGCGATGTCGTCCCGCTCGCCCGACACGCCGATGCGGCGCGACACCTCTGCGTAGTAGGGCTCGAGGTCGGTGAAGGAGATCGGGAAGGCCGCCAGGTCGTGATCGCTCAGCTCGTAGCACCCCGCGGTCCAGGTTTCCGCCAGGCCGCCGCGTGCGAACGAGATCATCGGGTCGAAGCCGGTCGTGGAGAGAGCGAACGTGGGAGGACGCGCGAAGACGTAGCCCTTCGACGGCGGGATGCCGAAGTGCTTGGTCACCGGTCCGGGGTACACCACACCGCCCACGCGCTCTCCCACGAAGTACGCCACCGGATCATCGAGCGTGTCCTTGAGCGCGCGATACGCCGCTTGCGGCGCGGGTTGCTCGCGCGCCGGCGCGTACCCCACGTCGAGCATCGCGACCTGATGCCCGCGCTGGAGCGCCGAGAGCGCAAAGTGGACGCCCGACGCGCCCGACCCGACTACCAGCACTCTAGCCACGCCGGCCGGTGCTCCGCGCGAGTCCCGACGCCAGGTGTGGAACCGCGAACACGGCCACGGCCACGGCGGTGCGTAGTGTCCAGATGATGCCCGTCAGGGCCACCACACCGGCCACCCTCGCGGGTGTCGATTCCACGGCCTCGTCAAACCATCGGTGGCTGCCGGGCGCGTTCTCGAGAATCGCCACCAGCAGCACGAGTTTGAGGCGCAGCCGCGCATCGCGACGGAAGAGCGCCGCGTAGGTGTCGGCAAGACCGGTCGCCCACGGCGCCACCCGGGCGAACGCCAGCAGCGCCCGATCGAGCAGGTCGCGGCGTGATGTGGTCGGCATGGCACCCTGGCCGTCCTGGTACTTGCCGAGCACGTACGCCGTGCAGCGGTGCCCGAGGTACCGCGTGAAGACGTCGCATTCACGCGCGAGACCGGCTACCGGACTCACCGCGGGTCCGCCGGCCGCCCGGCGCTCCCTCGGGTGTCTGCCGCCGCGCCGCCGAGCATGGTGCTGAGGGGCGCGAGTCCCGGCAGCAGCCGCGCCATTCGCGGGCTCTCCGCCGCGCGCGACGAATACGCGAAGGCCGCCAGCTGACCGGCGGTAACCGGCAACACGGATCCCAGCAGGGGTTCCATCGCCGCGAGCACCCCCCGGATCGCCCCGAGCGGAATGTGAATCGCGGTGCGAGCGGGGAATCCGTACATCTCACGAATCAGTGCGAGCAATCGCTCCATCGTCACGACCTCGGGTCCCCCCACATCAATGGTCTCGCCCGGCCACCGCTCGACCGATGCCTGGACGATCACGCGCGCGACATCGTCCACGCTCACCGGCTGCACCTCCACGAGTCCGGTGCCGAGCATCACCGGATGACGGCGGAGCGCCATCCGCTGCAACGCGGCCAGGGTATAGCTGCCCGCGCCGAGCACGATGGTGGGACGGAGAATCGTAAAGGGAAGGTCTGCCGCACGGACCAGGTCCTCGGCGAGGCGTTTCGAGCGGGCATACGGATACCGGGCCAGGGCGGGATAGGTGGTCGCGATGGTACTGACGAACACGACGTGCGCGGCCCCGGCCGCCGCCGCCGCCTCCAGCAGAATCCTGGAGCCATCCACGTTCACGCGGAGGTATTCGCGCCCCGGGCGCTTTCCGACCGCGGCGGCCAGGTGCACCACGCAGCCGCCGCTCGGGATGTGTGTGGCGTAGGTCGCGGGGTCGAGCAGATCGCCAGCAATGCATTCCCAGCGCGCGTTCCACCCTTCGAGCGAGGTCAGCCCGCGAGGATCTCTCGTCAGGCAGCGGACGTGCGATGGATCGGCGGCGCCGAGGGCGGGCAGGAGGTGCCGGCCCAGAAACCCGCTCGCCCCGGTGACGAAGAACGCCGTCACGCCGGACGGACCGGAGCGGCGTCCTCGCCGGCGAGGGCGGCGCAGTCTATGGGAGGCTCGTCCCGTGTCGTTAGGCGTGGGTGTGCTTCGACACCGCCACCGGGCGCCGGCGCCGTGGTGAGAACGCCTCGCGCCACAACGTCCAGCGGACGCGCATGACGCCCTTGATGTCGTCCCAGGCGGTTCGCACGATCTTCACTCGGCTGTCGTCGTCCTCCACCCAGTGCACGGGGACGTCCTTGATGCGGTACCCGCGCTTTTCGGCGAGCACCATCAACTCGGTGTCGAAAAACCACGACTGGTCCTTGACGTCGGGAATGACCTCGCTGACGACCTGCCGGCATACCGCTTTGAAGCCACACTGGGCGTCACTGAATGAGGTCCACAATACCGCCTTGACCAGAAGATTGTAGCACCGGGAGATGAACTCGCGCTTGACACTGCGGGTGGTGCGCGATTCCCGCATCAGTCGCGAACCCGTGGCCACGTGATACCCCTCCTCCAGGATCGCCTGCACCATCTTGGGCAACGCCGCCAGCTCGGTCGACAGGTCCACGTCCGTGTAGCACAGGATATCCGCGTCGCTCTGCGTCCAGGCGTGTCGCAGCGCCCGTCCCCGACCCCGCTGCGGCAACTGGACGAACTGCACGTCCCGACCATGGGTGGCGGCGATGCGACGTGCCACCTCGTCGGTGCCGTCGGTGGAGCCATTGTCCACGATCACGATTCGCCACGCGATCCCCGGATGGGACGCCAGAAAGCCACGGAGGATATCGACGCTGCGATCCAGCACGTGGGCTTCGTTGAGCACCGGAATCACCACGTCGACCGACGGCTCGTGGGGGCGTTCTCCGTGCGAGGCAGAACCTGCTGGTGCGTGGGAGACGGCCATCACGATGCAGCGCTCGGCGGCAATCCGTCCGGATCAACCACGGACGGAGCGTCCCCCGCTGCCCGGGGAACAGACGGAACAACCGGGGCCCACGGGTGGGGAATCCACCAAATTGCGAAGAGCACCGCTCCCGCCAGCAGAAGGGCCGGAAATGGTGATGCGTCGCCGTGGAGCCAGGAGGCGTATTGGGTGGACATGCGGGAGAAGGTGGTGAGCGCGGGCAGACGGATCCCGCCGATCAATGCCTGCTTCAGCGATTCCAGCACGCTGCCCTGGCTTCGCACCATCGTCATCGACCACGTGATCACGAACGATACGATGGCGATGGCGTATGCCACCACCCGTGGCAGGCGCACCAGCGTTATCGCGGCCGCGAGAAACAGGAAAGGCACCACGGGCGCGAGATACCGCGGTCCCACGTTCACCCATTGCAGTCGGGTATACTGCACCGTGCTGAAGAACGCGACAAACGCTGCGGTGATGAGATAGCAGAACACCAGCTCCCGTCGCGGCACGAACGATCCGCGGCGCCGCACGAGAAACGGCGTCGCCAGCGCCAGGATCAGAACAGGCGAGCAGACGAGCAGGCCGAATCGCGGATCGACGAGCAGCATTCTGAAGAGCTCGAACGTGAATCCTCCCACGCCCTGGTATCCCACGTCACTCCACTCGACGGGCGGCATCCAGTGCTGCGGAGGAAGAAACGGATTCCCGAAACTTTTCCACTGGTAGAACCAGAGCAGCAGGATTCCCGGAGCCGCGCCGATCGCGTACCGGAGTCCGGAGCGGATGGCCTCGTTGAATCCCCGCTCGCTGCGCACCCGCCACAGCAGATAGAGACCAAGCGCCGCGAGCGACAGACCGCCACTGTAGTCGTGCAACAGACACAGCCCGCCCATAACGCCGGCGAGAATCTCCCGACGCCCGGCGTTCATTCGGATTCGATCGCCCGGATTCCACAGCAGAAGAAAGGCGAGAATGGAATAGACGGCGATCGCCAGGTTCTGATTGAGATACGACGCGCGCAGGAAGACGGGTGTGGCGAATGCGTAGACGAACGCGAGCATGAGCGAGAGGCGGCGACCGAGTCCCGCTCCCGCGAACAGGCGGAGCATCACGACGACGCCGGCGGCGGCGATCGGCGCCATGCAGAGAACGGCGGTAATCATCACCACGAGCCCGAATCGAACGTCCAGGCCCATCCGTCGGGTCTCGGCGTAGAACTGCAAACGACCAGGCCGGGTCTCATCGCGGAAGACCGCGCTTGTGTCCAGCACACCGCGCGATGCCAGCTCCCGCCGCACGATCACGTCGACAGCCGGCTTGAACGGCGCGTAGACCAGCGCCCCCAGCATCGAGATGCCAGGGTTTGCCCCGTGATGGACGCCCCCGTGTGGCGCGTCGGGAGGGTTACGGAAGATGTCCGGATGGAGCGAGATGTATTTGGACAGATCGAACGAGTGGTCCTCGGCGATGCTGACCACCAGATAGTGCTCGCGGACGAACTCGGTGTCGAAGTGGAGGCCGTAGACGAGCCAGCACGTGAGAAAGACCCGGATCTGTAGCCCCCGAAACGTCACGTCCATGCCTCCTTGAGTAACCCCGGCCTCCGGCCCCAGCCCACTGCTTCCCCCTTGACCCTCCTCTCACCGTCGCCCCGGAGGGCCACTTGCCGCCAGCGCTCGCTGGCGATGTACGATTCGCGTCGGAGAGGGGCAACGACGGTGCCCAGGCAATGTCCGGCCAGAGGTGACGGATCGGCGAGCGTCGCGAATCTCCCGCCGGATGCCGTCGCCGGTGAGCTAACGGCAAGTCATTGAGAAGGAGCGACTTATCTCTTCATGAAATCGACGGAGCGCGTTCACCACCTCGCGCGTCTTCCCTGGGCGCAGGCGCTGACCCTGCGGCCGTGTGGCGTCTGCGCCACGCCCGCGCTGCTCCAACCGTTGCGGACTCGATCCTCCCGGCTGCGTCGGGCGCCGGCCGAACCCAGCCTCATCGCGATTCGGATGGACGGTCCGAGCGCTCGGCGTGGCTTCGAAACCACGAGCGGTACCACTCCGCCGTGGCGGTCAGTGACGCATCCAGTGTGCTCGCCGGTTGCCACGCCAGTCGTGTTCGCGCCTTGGAGCAGTCGAGATATTGTCGCGGGATCTCGTTCACGGCCTGACTCAGGATCGTCAGCTGCAGGTGCGACTGCCCCATCACCGCGAGCACTCTCTTCGCGGCGTCGAGAACCGACATGGGGGTCTCGGTACCGAAGTTGAAGGCTTCACCCACGAAGCCATCGCCCGGCACCCGTTCGGCGAGCTGGAGATAGGCATCGACCGCATCGCCGACATAGAAGTAGTCGCGGACGAACGTACCATCGCTGCGGATGACGGGCGATTCGCCTCGGAGCGCGGAGCGGATCGTGCCCGGGATGAGCCGGTTGAAATTGAGGTCGCCGCCACCATAGAGATTGCCGCAACGCGTGACGGTCACGGGCAGCCGGAAGCTGTGAAAGTACGACTGTGCGATGAGGTCGGCGCAGGACTTCGACACGTCGTAGGGATAGCGGCCCTGGAGCGGAGCGGCCTCGGTGTAGGGCAGGGTGTCGTGCGCGCCGTACGCCTTGTCACTGGAGGCGACGATCACGCGCTCGATGCGCGGGCCGCACAGCCTCGCGGCCTCGAGCAGGGTCCACGTTCCCCGGATGTTGGATTCGAACGTGGAGAGAGTGGACCGCGAGGCGGTGCCCACGATCGTCTGGGCTCCGAGGTGAAAGACGGTGTCGATCTCGTACTCGTTGAGGGCGCGCAGGACGAGCGGGTAATCTTCCAGCTCCCCGCGAACCAGTCGGCACCGTTGCAGTGTTCCGGCCAGTACGCTCTCGCTGTCGGGGGCCCAGTCGCGCACCAGGCACACCACATTGGCGCCGCGGCGTAGCAGCTCTGCCGTGAGCCATGAGCCCAACAAGCCGGTGGCTCCGGTGACGAAGACGTTGCGCAGATTCCAGAAGTTCATGGCCAGGTCTTCCAGGGCGCGTGGCCGCCGGCCCACATGTTTTCGAGGAGCTCCCGCTCGCGCACGGTGTCCATGGGCTGCCAGAATCCCGAGTGCCGGTACGCCATCAGCTGCCCGTCGGCGGCCAGGCGGGTGAGGGGCTCGCGCTCGAGAACCTGCTCGTCGCCGTCCAGGTATTGCGCGATTCCCGGCTCGAAGACGAAGAATCCTCCATTGATCCAGCCCTCGTGCGACTGCGGCTTCTCGGAAAACGCCGCCACACGGTCGCCGTCGAGCTTCAGGTCGCCGAATCGCGCCGGCGGCCGAACCGCGGTGACCGTGGCCAGTTTGCCGTGCTGCCGATGGAATCGCGCGAGAGCTCGCACGTCGATGTCCGCCAGTCCGTCGCCGTAGGTGACCATGAAGGACCCCGGCGCCAGTTGCGGGAGCGCCCGGCGAATGCGCCCGGCGGTCATGGTGTCGAGACCGGTGTCCAGCAGCGTGACCTGCCAGTCGACGGGACTCTCGTTCAGTCGCTCGATGTGTCCCGACCCCAGATCGACGCGGAAGTCGCTGTTGTGCACCACGAAATCCTGGAAATACGCCTTGATCATCTCGCCCTTGTAACCGCAGGCGACGCAGAAGCGCGTGAAGCCGTGCGTCGCGTAAATGCGCATCACGTGCCAGAGAATCGGGTGGCCACCGATCTCCACCATGGGCTTTGGGCGCAGCACCGTCTCTTCCGAAAGCCGGGTCCCCCGTCCGCCCGCGAGAATCACAACATCCATCAGACGATCACCGGTGTGGGAATCGGGATGATGAATCTGCCGCCGCGACCTCGGTAGGCTGCCTGCTGGGCCATGATCTCGTCCGCGAAGTTCCACGCCAGAAGAAGGAGATAGTCGGGACACCGCTCTGCGATGGCACTCACGGGGAGAACCGGCAGGTGCATGCCGGGCGTGTAGCGACCCACCTTGTGAGGACTCTTGTCGAACGTGCACGCCACGAGGTCCGTCCCGATGCCGCAATAGTTGAGCAGGGTATTCCCCTTGGCGGGCGCACCGTACGCCGCAACCCGTTTCCCTTCTGCGCGGAGACGGCGCAACAGGGCAACCAGGGCGTCCCGATTGGCCTCCACCTCGCGCGCGAACCGCCGGAAGCGTTCGCCAGACAACAGGCCGGCGCGCTGCTCGTCCTCGACCATGCCGAGCACGGCCGCGTCATGCTCGGCTGTCTCCTGGCGGAAGCCCGCGATACAGGCGGATCGACCCGCCATGCACCGGCACGCGATCGATCCGCGCGCACCGAGAGTCCGGCGCGGTCACAAAGCCGCAGCAGCGCGCCCGATGGAGAAGTAGCAGAGGTGCTCGTGATAGATCGTGTCGTACTCCAGCCGCTCGACCATGTCGCCGAGATAAGGCACCTCGACGACCGCCAGGCCGCCAGGAGCGAGGAGCGACGCCATCCCGACGAGAAATCCGGCCGTGTCGTCCACATGGGCCAGCACGTTGTTCCCGATGACCGCGCGCGCGCGGCCGAAGCGTTCGCGAAGCTCGCACTGCCAGCCTGGCGTCGAAGAAGTCCTCGACGGTATCGATGCCACGCTCCCGGGCGACCGTTGCGATGTTGCGTGCCGGCTCGACCCCCAGCGTGCGAATGCCGTGGGCGGCGAAGCGGGACAGCAGGCTGCCGTCGTTGCTGGCTACCTCGACCACCAGGTCGTCGCGCCGTCAGCCCGAGCGGACTCGTGACGCGTGCGGCGTAGCGCTCGTTATGCCGTGCGATCGTGTCCGACGTTCCGGTCACGTAGATGTAGTCGCGAAAGAGGAGCGCGGGATCCACCACGTGGAGCAGCTGCACCAGCGCACAATCGGCGCATCGAAACAACTCGAGGGGGAAGGTCGGTTCGCTCCGCGATTCGGTGGGGGACGACAGAAACGCGTTGGCCAGTGGCTGCCGGCCCAGGTTCGAGAACCGGTTCGAGCGCCGTTCCTCCGCAGCCTCGACACGACGACCGCCTGCGCAGGGTCCGCCGGCCGCGATTCCGCGGGTTGTTTGCGGTGCGGGAGCACCCCGGTCGCGAAGAGCCCGCGCTCACAGCAGAGATCCCCACGACTTTCGTGTTCCGCGATCCGCTTCCGGACCGTCTGCCCTCGGGCAGGTGGAGCCAGGCCGGTTTCGGTCGCAGACGATAGGCGAGCAGGAAGCGGAAGAATTCCCAGCAGGTGGACGGCTCGCACATGAGAGAGCCCGTTGCCGCGCATGCGCGCAAAGACATTGAGCTCGAGGACCCGCACACCCAGGTAGTGCGCCTTGACCAGCAGCTCCGGGTTGAGGAACCAGTTCGTGGACTCGAGCCGCATGGCGACCAGCACATCCCGGGGAGGAGACGCGGCGTCCCGTTCACGTCCCACGATCCGAGACGCGGCCAGAGCAGGTGAACGAATCCGTTGTAGGCCACCGAGACGATCTTGCGCGTGAGGCCGTCCATGCGGAAACGCCGCCTCGCCTTGGCAACGACGTGCCGCGCGACAGCTCGCCGACCGCATCGAAGAGGCGCACCACGTCCTCGGCATCCACCTGTCCGTCGGCTGCGACAATGCCGATCCAGGCGGCGTCGCATGCCGAGATTCCAGACAGAATGCCGTGCCCGAACCCGATGTTGTGCGCCACGGTCACCACGCGCACCCGTGGGTAGCGGGAGGCCATCTCGTGAGCAGCGCACGGGTTCGGTCGCGCGATCCATTGTCGACTGCCACCAGTTGGAGGCGAGTGGCCCGCCTGCTCGAACGCCGCGAAGAGTGCGGAATCGTGTACCCGACGTTGTCCTCCTCGTCATAGCACGGCATGATGAGGGAGAGGTCTGGAGCGCTGGACGGGTTCGTGGCGGGCTTCCCGGTCATGCGCCGTTCCGGCTCCGCGCGCGAGGCGGCCGCCTCGTCCGGCCTGTCGCAGCGATGAGGCGACTTCCGGCGCTGCGCCACCGTCGGTCGAGTGGCGAGCGGAGTGTCGGGACTTCATCGCAATCCTATGCCGGAACCCGGCCATGGCTCACCGCGGCTTCTTCGAGATGGAAAGCGCGTGTGGCCCGGATACCGTTCTCGATGCTCGTCCCCGGCCGCCAGCCCGTGAGCGCAACAAGGCGGTCGATGGTGACGTCGTCGTGAGCCATCTCCACGCGTCGGCGCTGGATCGCGCCGAAATCGAGTGCTTCAAGTGGCATGCCCAGGACCCGTGCAGCTGTTTCGGCGAAGTTCCGAACGGTCACCAGCTTTCCCGTGGCCAGGTTCACCACCCACCCACCGGGGGAGTGGGAAAGTCCAAGGCGCACAAGGCCTTCGGCCACATCCGCCACGTAGGTGAAGTCTCGGCGCTGGGTTCCGTCGGTCAGGGGAATGCGGTTGTCCCGGGCTCGGACCTCGAGCAGGGTCGGGAGCAGCCTCCCGCCATGCTCACCCGGACCGTACACGGTGAACAACCGCGCCGTGAGCGAGCGCAATGCTGACCCGCGGCTCGCCAACCCGAGCGTGGCACGCAGCTTGGTCCGGCCGTACGACGTCGTCGGTGTCGCTTCCTCCGTTTCGGGCAGCCTCCCGGACGCGGCCCCGTATTCGAGCGCCGATCCGAGGTGGACAAGACGGACGTCGCTCCAGGCGGTATCGCCGTGCTGCTGGATCGCGTCCGCAAGGTGCAGCACCGCGTCGGCGTTGATGGCCGCCATCTCCCCCTGGTCTTGCTCGGTCGCATCCACGCCATAGCCCACCGCGTTGAAGGTCACCAGTGGTCGACTGGCGCGCACCAGCGCCACGATATCGGCGGGATTGCGGAAATCACAGACCGCCACGGCACCGCTCACGCCATACCGCTCAGCGATGAGGCGCATGGTGGCGGCGTCGCGAACCGCGAGCACGAGATCCGCCCCCGCCTGCGTCAGCGCCCGCGCGATCCATCGGCCGATGAATCCCGAGGCTCCGGTGACGAGCACCCTCACGCCGGCATACGAGGCGAGGTCGCGATTCGCTCGTGCCGAGGTTCCTGTCATCCGGCCAGCCTGCCTCCTCGATTCATCGACAGATCCCCCCGGAGTCAGTCGGTCAGACCGTGGTACTCGCGGTACCAGGCCACGAAGTGCGACAGTCCCTCCTCCAGCGAGGTCGTCGGTGTGAAACCCACGTCCCGCGCCAGATCGGCGGTGTCCGCGCACGTGTACGGCACGTCGCCAGGCTGCATGGGAAGAGAGCGCTTCCGGGCCCGTCGCCCCGTCAGGCGCTCGAGTATCGCCACAAAATCCGAAACCCGCACCGGGTGGGAGTTGCCGATGTTGTAGATCCGGAAAGGGGCGCTGCTGCGCGCGGGATCGGCCTGCTGCGCGTCGTACTGGTCGTCGCCCTGCGGTGGCCGAAGCGCCACTCGAACAACCGCTTCGGCGACATCCTCCACGTACGTGAAATCGCGCCACATTGCCCCGTCGTTGTAGACGTCGATCGCGCGGTCCTCGAACAGCGCACGGGTGAACATGAACGCCGCCATATCCGGCCGTCCCCACGGCCCGTACGCCGTGAAGAAGCGCAGTCCCGTGACCGGCAGGCCGAACAGATGGCTGTAGGAGTGCGCCATGAGTTCGTTCGCGCGCTTGGTCGCCGCGTACAGGCTCACCGGGTGGTCCACCCCGTGGTGCTCGGAGAAGGGGACCACGGTGTTCGCACCGTACACGGAGCTCGACGAGGCGTACGCGAGGTGCTGCACCTGCGCCTGACGGGCACCTTCGAGCACGTTGCCGAACCCGACCAGATTGCTGTCGACGTAGTCTGCGGGATGCGTGAGTGAGTGACGCACCCCCGCCTGCGCCGCGAGATGAATGACGATGGGGGGGCGCAATTCGGCGAACAGCTCCGCCGTCACGCTCCGGTCCGCCAGATCGAGCTTGCGAAACTTGAAGCGTTCGGCGGATTCGAGCTGCCGCAACCGCGCCTCCTTGAGCGCGACATCGTAGTACGCATTCAGGTTATCCACTCCATGTACCACGTGGCCATCGGCGAGAAGGCGTCGGGCAACGTGGAAGCCGATGAAACCGGCCGCTCCAGTCAGCAGGATTTCGCTCACGGGTGTTCTCACTGGACTCGACCGCAATGCGGTCGCACAGAAGTGGACTCGCCTCTCAAGCAGTCACGCACGGACCAGCCTGCCGCCCTTCCGCAAGCGCATCGCGCCCCATTGCAACAAGTTGAGGTGTCTCCAGCCCGCGCCAAACGCGCAGGTTAGACGACTGAGACCTCGGATGGTCTTCACGGAACCGGTCTCCAACGTAACCGCCCGTTTCAGGCGTCGCATCCACCCCACAGCCCGGACCTCGCACTATGGGATGCTCGCCTCAGGTTGCCCGGACAGATAGTGACGTGCTCCGCGACGAGTCCGTCGCCGGGGTCCTTAGCTGTTGAGACCTCTGCGTTTGTGCGACGAACAGCGGCCTCGTCGTTGCCGGCGAGACCAGGGCAACATCCTTGCATGTCGGTGATCGCGATGCAGGGGCGTCATGGACGCCGAGGGCCTGCGGCATGTGCGACGCAGGTCGCCAGATGCCTCTTCAGAGACTATCGTCTCCCATCCGTTCTCCCGACTCTTCCCATATGGCACCCGCCAACGCCGCGCAACGGACGTCACACCACGCCCGCCAGGCCAGCTTCGCTCGAGCCAGGTGCACCAGCCCGGCACTGTCGGTGATTCTCGTGTCGCAGGGTTCGAGACAGGAGCTGGAGCGGGCCGTGCGGATCGTGAGCCCGACGTTGCGCGCCGTGAAGGCGCAGCTGGTTGTCGTCAGGCGGAATCCCGAGTCCACGCTGGAATTCGCGCTTTCCGAGGCCGGGCGCGTGGACATTGTCCGTGCCAGTGACGATTCAACGCGCCGGGACATGCTGGCGAGGGCGATGCGTGTGGCCCAAGGCGATCTGATTGCCCTGCGCGATGACACCGCGGTGATTGACGACGAGTGGCTCTCCGCGTATCGGCGCCTGCTCATTCGCGAGAGTCATGCGGAGGAGCCGGTCAGCCTGGTGCCGGCGCAGGAAGGAGCCGCCGGTGGGGCTCCTGAAGAGGGGGCCGAGTCCGGGCTTTCGCCCCTGGCACTCCGTGGCCTTGGGGACAGTGTGTCGCTCGCGCGCGGCGAGTCCGCGTGTGATTCGCTCGCTTGACGGTCGCTTCGGGGGGGAGGGCAAGCGAAACCCCTCTTCTCCCCTTATCGTTCCGCTGTGAGTGTGCCACCAAGAGCGCAGGGGCCGGAGCGGGACGGCGCGATCCGATGTCGATGACGAAGGTGTCCGGTCCGATCGCGGCCGATCTCGTTGCGACGCGGCGGGTTAGTCGTCGTGGATTGAGCGGCGGCCCGGTGCCACTCCGCGACTGCCGAGGATCCACTGGACGCGATGCACCAGCGAGAGCGTGAATATGTCTGAGGCACCCAGGCAGGCCGCTCCGCTTCGCCCCGGGGAGCACGTCGTGGTCGTGGGCGCGGGCCCGGCGGGGCTGACGGCCGCCTATCTGCTCGCCAAGCGCGGGACTCGCGTCACCGTCCTGGAGGCGGACACCGTCGTCGGCGGCATCTCCCGTACGGCGCAGTACAAGGGCTATCGGTTCGACATCGGTGGACACCGCTTCTTCACGAAGATCGACCCGGTCGCCGCCCTGTGGAGGAGATACTCGGCGATCAGTTCATCAGCGTGCCGCGACTGTCGCGCATTCACTACGGGGGACGATTCTTCGACTATCCGCTGAAGGCGGGGAACGCGCTCCGGGGATTGGGCCTCTGGAATGCGATGATGATCGTGTTGAGCTACTGCTGGTCGCACGTCAGGCCGTATCCGGTCGAGGACAATCTCGAGCAGTGGGTCTCGAACCGCTTCGGTAAACGCCTGTACCGGATCTTCTTCAAGACCTATACGGAGAAGGTCTGGGGCATCCCCTGCACTGAGATCCGGGCCGAGTGGGCGGCCCAGCGGATTCAGGGCCTTTCGCTGGCGAAAGCCATTCTCAACGCCGCGTCCCTGCAGAAACGTTCCGCCACGATCAAGACGCTCATCAACGAATTCCAGTATCCGCGACTCGGACCCGGTCAGATGTGGGAGATGGCGACGCAGCGTATCCGGGAGATGGGTGGCGAGGTGCTGCTCGGCCACGAGGTGACCCGGCTGGAGCTTCGGGATGGCCGCGTGGTCGCGGCCTGGACGCGCTCGTCAAAGGGCGAGCGACGCATTCCCGCGGCGCACGTCATCTCCACCATGCCGCTGCGCCATCTCGTGCGGTCGCTCGATCCGGCCGCGCCGAGACACGTCGTCGATGCGGGTGCTGGACTCAACTATCGCGATTTTCTCACCGTGGCCCTGATGCTCGATCAGGAACACGTCTTTCCCGACAACTGGATCTACATCCACACACCGGGCGTGAAGGTGGGCCGGATTCAGAACTTCAACAACTGGAGCCGGGCGATGGTCCCCGAACCCGGCAAGACCTGTCTGGGCCTCGAGTACTTCTGCTTCGAGGGCGACGGGCTGTGGACCAGTCGGGACGAGGACCTGGTGGCGCTGGCCAGCAGGGAGCTGGCGGCGTTGGGGCTTGCCGACGCCTCGCGGGTGTTCGACGGCTGCGTCGTGCGGATGCCGAAAGCCTACCCTGTCTACGACTCGACCTACGGGGGCCATCTGGCAACGGTGCGGTCGCACCTCGACCCGATTGCCAACCTGCACACGGTGGGTCGCAACGGCATGCACAAGTACAACAATCAGGACCACTCGATGTTCACGGCGATGATGACGGTAGCCAACATGACCGGAGCGTCGCACGATGTGTGGTCGGTCAATACGGACTTCGAGTACCATGAGGAACAGCGGCTCGAACAGAAGGACACGCAGGTCGAGAACGCCGAACGGACCGACCGGGCGCGTGCTTCCGTAGGCGCGTGAGGGCAAGTTGCGCATCGGAGTCGACGCGACGTGCTGGGCGAACGCGCGCGGCTATGGACGGTTCGCGCGGCAACTGATGCGCGCGATGGCGCCGCTTGCCCCCAGCGACGAATTCGTGTGCGTTGGCGACCGTCGAGCCTTCGAGGCCCTGACGTATCGCGCCGACAACATGCGTCTGGTGGAGGTGCCGGTGCGGGAATCGCCTTCGCTCGCGGCGCGGGCGGATGGCCGGCGATCGGTCCGCGACATGCTGAAACTCTCTCGGTCCGTCGCCGCGGTCGCGCCAGACGTGTTCTTCTGGCCGTCGGTATACTCCTACTTTCCTCTGCCCCCGGGATTGGCCAGCGTGGTGACGGTGCACGACACCATCGCCGATGAGTACCCGGAACTCACGCTGCCGACCAGACGCGCGCGACTCTTCTGGAGGCTCAAGGTGTGGAGTGCACTGCGTCAGGCCCGTCTGGTACTCACGGTGTCGGAGTACTCGGCGCGCGGAATCGCGCGGGTGCTGGGTGTGTCGCGCGAGCGGATTCGCGTTGCCATCGAGGCACCGGCCGCTGCCTACTATCCGAGCACACCGGCCGAAGTGGAGGCGGCCGCCTTGCGCGCCGATCTGCCGCCGGGTGCAAGCTGGTTCATCTATGTTGGCGGATTCAATCCGCACAAGCGGGTGGACGTGATTCTCGAGGCGCACGCCGCATTGGCGCGTGACCTGCGCCCGGCTCCGCACCTGCTCCTGGTGGGCGCGATGGACGACGACCCGTTTCTCGCCGAACGCGCCCGCCTGGTGAAGTTGATTGCAGATGGCGGCACCGATGCGCTGGTTCACTGGACGGGTTTCGTGCCTGATGACGAGCTTCGACACCTGCTGGGCGGCGCGGTGGCGTTGCTGCTACTTTCCGAGCGGGAGGGATTTGGCTTGCCGGCGGTCGAGGCTGCGGCCTGCGGCACGCCAGTCATCGCCACCACGGAGAGTCCCCTGCCGGAGCTGCTGGAGGGCGGTGGGGTGTTCGTCCGGCCCGGAGAGGTGGAGCCGGTGGTGTCGGCGATGCGGTCGCTGCTCTGCGACCCAGAATGGCGCCGAAAGCTCGGTACGGCCGCCCGGGCACGCGCATCCCTGCTCTCCTGGCGGGCCGCGGCGCGAGACGCGCTGGCGGCGATTCGCGAAGCGGCGGCATAGGACTGGCCCAGTGCGAGCGATTCTGACGTACCACTCGATCGACTCCAGCGGATCGCCGATCTCCGTCGATCCGGCGGCCTTTCGGGCGCATGTGCGTTTTCTGGGGTCCGGTCGCCTCCGGGTACTGTCGCTCGAGCAGCTGCTGGCGTGCGAGGACTCTGAGGATGCGGTCGCGCTGACCTTTGACGACGGCTACCTGAACTTTGCGACGATTGTCGCGCCCCTCCTGGCCGATCATGCACTCCCGGCCACAGTCTTCATCGTGACCGATCGCGTTGGCGAGACCAACTCGTGGGGTCGTCCGGGCGAGGATGGCGTGCCTGAACTCCCGCTCATGGGGTGGGATGCGATCGGACGCGTACGTGAGGGGGGCGTCGCGATAGGCTCCCACACGCGCCGCCATCGCGACCTGACGCAGCTCGGCAGCCAGGAATTGCACGACGAAACCGCCGGAAGCGCCGAGCGACTTTCGACGGCGCTGGGCATGGGTCCGGACACATTCGCGTATCCGTTCGGAGGGGTCAGCGCCCAAGCCGTGCAGGCGGTGCGAGCCACGTATTCCGTTGCCTGCACCACCGACTTCCGGTTCCTCCGCACCGGGGACGACCCGGTCGGGCTCCCACGATTGGATGTGTACTATTTCCGTCGCCGTGGTCAGCTTGAGGCATGGGGCTCCACGATCTTCCGGCACCGCGTCTGGTTGCGGGCGCAGGGCCGCCGCGTCAGGCACCTCGCGGAGAGCGTGGGGGGGCGCCCATGAAGCAGCAGCCGCTGTTCATGTCGGTGGTGGTGCCGGCGCATAACGCGGAGTTGATCCTCCCGAAGTCGCTTGGAGCCTTGCTCGAAAGCGATTTCCCCCGACATCTCTGGGAATTGATCGTCGTGGACGACGGCAGCTCCGATGAGACGGCGGACATGGCGTCGCGATACGCGGACAATATCGTGCGACTCCCGGGCCGACCGCACGGACCGGCGTATGCCCGCAATCGCGGCGTGGAAGTGACGCGAGGAAACGTGATCGCGTTCTTCGACAGCGACGTGGTGGCGCATCCAGACTCGTTGCGACGCATGGCCGAGATTCTGGATGCGAATCCGGACATCGTGGCAGTGTTTGGTGCGTACGATGCCGATCCACCCGCTCCAGGACTGGCGTCACAATACCAGAACCTGATTCACCATTACGTGCACGTGCGAAACGCGGGTGAGGTGGAGACGTTCTGGGCCGGGGCCGGCGCCGTGCGCCGCGACGCGTTTGTCAACGCCGGGATGTTCGACGAGTGGCACTACGCCCGCCCGCAAATCGAGGACATCGAGCTCGGCGCACGACTGCGTGCCGGCGGTGGTCGCATCCTCCTTTCTCCCGACATCCAGGTCACGCATCTGAAGCGGTGGAGACTCCGCGACATCGTGCGCACCGATATCGTTGACCGCGGAATCCCGTGGGCCCGCCTGCTGGCGCATCGCGGCGTGGTCCTCTCCACCAGTACGCTCAATCTGCACTGGTCCGAGAAGCTGAACACCCTGCTCGTCTGGTTTGCGCCGCTTCTGCTGATTCTCGGGATGGTCCTTCACAGACGGTCGCTCGTGGTGGCGGCGCTCCTCGCCCTGGTGGCGGTCATCGCCACCAACGGCCCGCTGTGGCGATTCTTCATCCGGGTGCGCGGACCGTGGTTTGCGCTGCGCGCGATTCCCATGCACCTGCTGTACTATTTGTTGAGCGGCATCTCCTTCGTCCTTGGTTTGTCCCTCCAGCAACTGGTTGGTCCACCACTCCGCGATCCCACGACCGAGGCGTTCGCCGAGGTGGGCGTCAAACGCTGGCCACCAGTGCCGGAGCGCAACCGCCCTAGTTCCTGGACGGCGGACAAGCCATGACAGCGCGTCGAGGGAACGGAGTCAGTTATTCTGCCGCGAGTGCGCGGCAGCCCGCTGGTGTCCGAAGCACCCCGCAGGAGCCGGCCGAGGCGCTGATGCCGACGCTGCTGTATGCGTTTGCTCCGCTGCACAAACGGGCATTCGGACTGGCCACCGGTGTGGCCGGCGCCCTGTTCATGGCGATCCTGACCGTGGGCGTGATGGTCATTCCGTCAGCCAGGTCCTTCCCGGTATTTCTGTTGCGGGAGTACTTCGCCGGATACGACCGCTCGTGGACGGGCGTGCTCGTTGGCACGGGATGGGGATTCGTCGTGGGGTTCGTGGCCGGCTGGTTCGGTGCGTTCTGCCGGAACCTGGCGCTCGCCATAACCGCGTTCTTCCTGCGCACGCGCGCTGAACTCGACGAAACGAAGGACTTTCTCGATCACATCTGACCGGAGCGGACGAGTCCCATGCCCAAGACGCCCGAAGCTTCTGCCCAGATGGCTGTGCTGCGCCTCAATGCGCGGGCCTGGGGCATCGCCTTTGGCCTGCTGCTGGGAGGGTCGCTGTTTCTCGCGACCGTCTTTCTGGTGATCAAAGGTGGCCCGACCGTAGGCCGACACCTGGTCCTGCTGTCCACGTTCTTCCCCGGCTACCGCGTCACGTGGCCTGGCGCGTTCGTGGGATTCGTCTACGCGTTTGTGGTCGGCTACGCCCTGGGACGGGTGATCGGCGCGGTGTACAACCGGATGGCCTTTCGATAGCGCCGCGCCTTTCCGGCCGGCACGCTACCAGCCGCGATACTTGAGGAGAATTGCGGGCACCGTCCTGAACATGATCGTCAGGTCCAGCCACACCGTGCGCTCGCTGATGTACTTCAGATCCCACCACACCTTCGTCCGAACGTCCTCCAGATTGGCGTCGTAGTTCTGGTTGATCTGTGCCAGCCCGGTCAGTCCGGGTTTCACGCGGTGCCGGAATCGATACTCGGGAATTATCTCGCGAAGCCGTGCCACGATGCTGGGCCGCTCCGGGCGCGGACCGACCATGTTCATGTCGCCTCGAATGACGTTCCACAACTGCGGCAGCTCGTCGAGCCGCAGGATTCGCAGGTACCGGCCGAGCCTGGAAACCCGTGGATCGTTCTCCTGTGCCCACACGGCGCCCGAATATCGCTCCGCGTCCACGCGCATCGTGCGGAACTTGTAGATAGTGAAGACCTGTCCGCCGAGGTCCTCCATGCGCCGCTCGTGAAGAGCCAGCGTAGCGCGCCAGCGGCGGTCGCGCCCGACCCGGGTCTGAGCGTAGAGAATCGGCCCGCGCGACGTCGCCTTGATGAGGAACGCAATCAGTATGCAGAACGGCATCGCGATCAGGAGTCCGATGGACGCGACCGCGCCGTTCAGGACCCGGCTGAGTAACTCGGACTGGTCACGCGGAACGACTTCCCGGATCGAGAGCTTGCGGTCGGCCGCACGCACCACTTCGCGAGCACGCGTCGTCTCGCGAGCGACCGGAGCGTCGGGGGTGTCGATTCGGCCAAAGCGACGCTGCGGCGTGGAAATGCGCGCGCTCCGCGGATCTATGATGGGAATCGGTGCTTCCATGGATTCCCGCGTCGGCTCTTCCATAGCGGTTAGCGCCGTCTGATGCCGTAGCGGAAGATCCAGAAGAGCCCGCCGAGGGCGCCGATGGTACCCGCCACCGACTTCAGTGAAAAGCGCGACGCCTGGTCTGGCACCACTATCTGGTCTCCGTCACGGATGGATACATCCCCTACCGTCTTGCCGAGACGGATTGCCTCCTGAAATCCCTTCTGATCCACGACGGTCTGCGAGCCCCGCTTCACTATCGTCCGATCCAGGTCGGCCTGTGTGCCCGGACCACCCGCGCCCATGATGACGTCGGTGAGCCGCGTATCCACCGGGACGGTCAGGAATCCGGGACGGCCAACAGATCCCAGGACGGTCAGCTGCACCAACGCCGTCGCTTCCACCTGGACATCCCCCTTCAGGTAGACCTTGAGAGCCTTCGCGAGGTGGCTCTGGAGCTCGGAGTCGAGCACTCCCTGCAAGGAAACGTCGGGAAACGGAGGAAGACGAAGCATGCGGTCGTTGCGAACCGTGAACGTGTCCGAAACGACGGAGTCCGCGTATACCTGAATCCAGATCCTGTCGCCGGGGAGAAAATCGCCGTTCTTCAGGCGCTGCCGTTTGTCATTGGCGTCGGCGAGCAGACGGTCGCGAAGCCGCGGGTCGGATGCCACCGCGGCGGCTTTCTCCTCCGCCTCAGCCGACTTCTCGAGGTCGGCGCGCGTGGTCTGCCGACGATACTCCCCCAGAGAAGATTGCGCCCGCCCGCGCGTGCTGGTCACGAGCGCAGATGCCACGAGCAGCGCTCCCAACAAACCCCAACGCGTAAGTCCGCCACTCCCATCCACCCATCGACCACCGTTCGCTGATTTCGGCTTCCGGCGCTGGTGGGCCGCATGGTTATACGAATCCCTCCGTAAAGCGCGGGAGAGCACGCCCCGGAAGCGGACAGTTGGACTAGAGGTCATCGCGCCGATGGTCTGTGACATGGAAAACGCGTTCTCTAAGACATCTGCGGTTGCCGTGCAAGTCCCACACCTCACGGTGTTCAGCATTAACCAGGTACCTGGGCCGGCATCGGCTTGCGGAATTGTCGGGCCGGGTGACCAACGAACCTGCGCCGGCGTGGCCGAACCTGTAGCACTCTCTGGAAGGGACGATGGACCCATGCCACACGTCCCATCTGTTCGGCGACCACGATTGGCGTGGACCGTTGTTCGTGCAATCTCGATTATCGACCGTGCCCGGAGAGGCGTCGGCGCCGCATGGTCCAGTCCGGCATGGGTAGCGGGCGTTCCGCGGTTCGTTCCTATCCAAGTCGTCAGGGTACTGGACTGTTGCGTAGACGCAGCAACTCGGAGACCGACACCCCAGCTGCGGACTGATTCCCGACGCGGCCTAAACGCAGAAACATGAGAATGTTCCAAGAGCATGACTCATGCAATAGGGGACGACACGGGTTGGTCTACCGAGGTCATTCGGACGCCTATGCAGCGCTCCCCACTTCCCAGGCACTGATCAATGTCTGACACGCGAAGCGAAGCTGCGCCCCCACTGGTGCTGCTGGCGAACGATCAGGAGTGGTCCGCGCGCTCGCTGGAGAGCGTCCTGGGGCCGCACGGATTCGCGTCAGTTCGCGCGTATACTGGCCGGGAAGCGCTGGAGCTTGTGCGGCGCACGCAGCCAGACGTCATCATCGTCGATGACGGGCTGCCCGACATCGGTGGGGTCGACGTGTGTCGCCAATTGCGTCAGGACCTGGAGTTTTCGCCGAGTACGCCGATCGTGGTGACCACGGCCGGTCCGGCCTCGCGCGCACATCGTCTCGAGGCGCATCGGGCGGGAGCGTGGGAATACCTCAGTCTTCCGGTCGACGCGGATGCGCTCATCCTGAAACTGCTCGTTTTCGTGCGAGCCAAGCGTGAGATCGACCGGTCGCGCGAGGTGGGCCTGCTCGACGCGTCCACCGGACTGTACAACGTGCGGGGTCTGGCACGTCGGGCCAGGGAGATCGGCGCGGAAGCGGCACGCCGGCACTATCCCCTGGCGTGCGTGGCGATCGCGCCGGCGACACTGCCTTTACCTGACAAGCCGGATGGGGACTTTCTGGGCAGGGGATTGACGGAGCAACTGAGTCACGTATGTCGACGGACGGCGCGGACATCCGACGCGGTTGGCAGGCTCAACGGGGCGCAGTTCGCGGTCGTGGCGCCGTCCACCGATGACCGAGGTGCGGTGCGACTGGTGGAACGGCTGAGGGAATCCATCGAATCCGCCAGTTTCTCCGACGGGCCACTGTCGTACCGGTTTCGAGTACACGCCGGATATTGTGCCGTAGCGGATTTCGCGGCGTCGCCGGTGGATGCGGTGGAGATGCTCCTGCGCGCGGAGGCCGCGCTGCGACACGTGCGAGCGTCTGAAGACGTTCGCGGGGTCAGCGCATTCGAGGACGTTCCCGTCCCCTTCGTTCAGTAAGCTCGCGCGCCGATCTGTCGCGGGGTGACGCGGGCAAGCCAGAGGGCACCGGTTCGTTGGGCCCACCCGATTCGGTGCTATCCCGCTGACTCGTGCCCGGAGCCGTTGCCGGCGCCGATCTTCTCGGTGTGGTCAGCGCCGCTTTCGAGCGAGCCGTACCCTTCGAGGTAGTAGTAGTACTTGAATTGCGGGTTCTCGCCGATGTCGTTCAGCACGGTACCCAGGACGCGTACCGGGAGGCGATCCAGCACCTCCAGGCGGGACTGGGCGAGGCGACGATCGGTCTCGCCCGTGCGGAGAACGATCAGCATCGCGCCGGTGGCCACGCCTAACGCAAACGGATCGATGCCTGCCCCCAGCGGCGCGGAGTCGACAATGATGGCGTCGAACTGGTTGCCGAGGTCGCGAACGAGGCCCGTCATGCCCTGACCCGCGAGCAGCTCGGGGCCGTGGCGGCGGCGCTTGCCGCACGGCACGACGAAGAGATTGCCGTGTGACGTGGGCCGAATGACCTCGCTGAGCGTCGCCTCGCCGGACAGAAAGTCCAGCAGCCCCGGCACCTGCGTCATCGGAGCGAAGACGCTGTGGAGAGCACCTCGGCGGATATCGCCGTCGATAAGCAGCGTGCGGAAGCCGCCATCGGCCAGCGCCGAGGCAAGGTTGGCGGAAATGAACGACTTCCCATCACCCGGTCCGGGGCTGGAGACGGTGAGCTGCATGGTGCCCGTACCGTCGAACGCACTGCGCAGGCTGAGGGACAGCGAGCGGAACGACTCGACCAGCTGCGTGGCTTCCTGCAACCGGGCCGCGGAATTACGTGGGTTCGTCAGCGTGGGAATGGCGCCCACGATGTCGAGGCCCAACTCGCTCGTTGCCTGGTGCGGATAGCGGAAGCGTTTGTCGAGCCGGTCCAGGAGCAGCGCAAGCGCCACCGCCACACCCAGGCTGGCCGCGATCGCCACCAGAAAGAGCCGGGCCTTGGTGTCGGCACTCGGCCGGCTGGGCGCGACTGCGGGGTCGAGGACGGAGATGTCGGGCGCGGCCCCCAGCTTGGCCAGGGCTGCCGACACCGAGCGCCGCTGCAGGTCGGTATAGATGTTGGCGCGCACGTCCACTTCTCGCTGCCGGCGCGCCTCCTCGACCGTGGTGTGCGGAATTGTGCGTAACTCCGACGCCTGTCCGTCGATCCGGCGCTTCATTTCGGCTTCCTGGTCGACAAGCTGCTGCAGTGCCTGCCTGGCGAGCACCGGGATGTCCTGCGTCTCCATGGCGTCGACGCGGTGCTTCAGTCGCTGGACGTCTGGCATGGAATCCGTGAAGGTACGCTGGAGATTCCGTAGCTGCGCCTGCAGCGTCTCCAGATTCGACACCTCGGTCTGAAGCGGCGAGCCCTTCTGGATGAGCAAGGGAAGCGACAGCAGGGCGTCCATCGACAGCCGACCCCCGTGCGAGTCTGCGTCGGCCATGATCTTTTCCATCGCCTGACGGTCGCGTGTCAGCTGATGGTACTGCACGTTGTCGGTGAAGAACTGCGTCATCACCGGATTGGTCGCCATCGCCACGCCGGGCGTCACGATCGTGTTCTCGCTGGGCAGCGTAATCGTATTGACCTTGAAGCTCTCCAGCGCCACTTCAGCGGCGCGCAGGGAATCGTAGGCGCGCTTCAACTGCTCATCGACCGTGCTGGCCATCACCGTGAGATTCTCGGTCTTGAGCTTCCCCGCCTGGGTGACGAATTCGTTCACCAGCGTGTTCATGGTGCTGGCGAGCAGCGCCGGCGACTGGCTTCCGGAAAGGCGCAGCCGCATCAGGTTGCTGCCAGGTGGCAGGGAAACCCGCAGCGCCAGGGCGAGATTCGCCGAGGCCTCACGCGGTGTGACCACGTTGAACCCGACCGAAGTGCGACCGGCGAACTGCTCCCGTGTCGGCTGCCACAGAAACCCTGCGGTGCGGCCGATGGAATCCCCGACCGCGCCGCGCTCGATCACGGTGTCGGCCTGGCCGCGATCAACGGCGCGACGAATGAGCGTGTAGGAGTTATGGTCCGCGCTCAGCGTCAGATCGTAGGTGCCCGGCTGCAGCGATGACGATGGGAGCAGGTGCCGCACGATTCCGGAGTCGGCGACATTATGCGGTTCGACGTGGAGCGCAAGTTTGGCCACCACGTTGTCGAGCACGATGAAGCTGGTCGCCAGGTCAGGCCACGAGAGAGCGTCGGCAATGAGGCCGGGTGAGGAAATAGGTCCGCCCGCGCCGTTGGGTCGGTTCACCCAGATCGTGGCGCTCACCGTGTATGTAGGCTTCGCGATCCGCGTGAGCGCGTATCCGACACTGGTGCCCACGGCGATGATTGCGAGCATCAGCCACTTGTAGCGTTTCAGCGCCGAGAGAGAGCGGCCGATCTGCTCCGACAGATTGACCGCAGCGTTGTCGGGCTGCCCGCCGGAGGGCGCGACCAGTCCTCCGGCCGTGGATGGCACGGGCACGCCGGCTTGCGGACCGGATGGGACAATGCTCGAAGACATGTGTTGCCAGGAACTCTCAGGTAGGCGCCGGTACCATGACGATTATAGCTAGTAAAGGGCGCGGCGTGATGTCGTCTAACTCACGGCGAATGCGAACTTCCGCGGGAACCCGCCCGACCCTGGTTGCCACTTCCATGCCTGACATGCACAATCATGTTGTCCTGGAGTATGTGGTTGCAGCGCCACAGATATGTTGGCCGTTGCTGACATCCAATGTAGCTGAATCGCCGCGCTGTAGCTTTACGACCGCAGGCCTTGATCGTCTTGCAGACACATGTGGATGCCGCGCCGTTCGGCCACCTGCCATGACTCGGTGTGGCACGCCGTCCCGGGCGGGAGACAAACCGCGGCGCGGCAGCGCGCATCGCCCACGGAGTGTGTTCGATGGCCAGTGGAAGGGCTGTTCGTGACGGAGCGCAGGACGAAGGCGCCGAGGGTGGCGCTCGTGACCCGTTGTCGATCTCGGCCGAGGTGAAGGCGAGCCTGAGTCTGCTCATCGTCGATGACGACCGCACCCTGCGCGAAGGGTGCGCGAGCGTGCTGCAGATGGACGGCTACAGCGTGACCACGCTGGGTCGGGGCGATGAAGCAGTGGAACTGGTGCGGCGCCGGCGTTTCGACGTAGTGCTTGTGGACTTGTACATGACCCCGGTCTCGGGAATGGAGATTCTCAAGGCCGCGCTTGCCGCCAACAAGGACACCATCGTCGTCGTGATGACCGGGAATCCCAGCGTGACGACGAGCATCGAAGCTCTGCGGGCGGGCGCCTGGGACTACCTCCCCAAGCCGTTCTCGGCCACACATCTGCAGGTCCTGGTGGGGAGAGCTTCCCACGCCGTGATGGTCGCGCGCGAGACGCGCGATCTGAAAGTCCAGCTGCTGAAGCAGACCGGCAACAGCGATAAGATCACGCTACTTGGCGTTTCCCCGGCATTCCGCAAGGCCGTCGACCTGGCTCGCAAGGTGGCGAGCACGGACGCGTCGGTAATGATCATGGGTGAGAGCGGCACGGGTAAAGAAGTTATCGCGCAGTTCATTCATGCGCACAGCCGCCGCGCCTCGCGTCCCATGGTCCCCATCAACTGTGCGGCTCTTCCCGAAGGTCTCCTCGAGTCGGAGCTGTTTGGTCACCGCAAGGGAGCGTTCACGGGGGCCGATCGGGACAAGCCCGGCCTGCTGGAAATCGCCAATGGGGGCACGCTCTTTCTGGACGAACTGACGGAGATGTCGCTGCCCCTGCAGGCAAAGTTGCTTCGCGTCATTCAGGACGGGGTGGTCCGCCGGGTGGGCAGTGAGAAGGAGGACGCGGTCGTCGACGTGCGTTTCATCTCGGCCACGAACAGGCTTCCACAGGACTGCGTGGTGAAGGGCACCCTGCGCGAGGACCTGCTGTATCGTCTGCGGGTGGTTCCGATCAATCTCCCGCCGTTGCGCAGGCGGCAGGAGGACATTCCGTTGCTCACCGGTCATTTCCTGGCGCAGTACTGGGAGCGGCATCGTGGGAGCAACGAGCCACCCCCCAAACTCTCCGACGCGGCAATCGATTTTCTGCGGTCGCGCCCGTGGCGCGGAAACGTGCGTGAGCTGCAGAACGTGATCGAGCAACTTGCCGTGCTCAGTGAGCCCGGACACCTCGTACAGGCCGAGGATGTTCCCATTTACGAGGATGCCGCGGTCGAGGCGCCGACCAACGGGCTCTCGCTGGGCGTGATGACCGAGCCGTTTCACCTCGCCAAGGACAAGCTGATCACCCATTTCGAGCGGGAGTACCTGTCGCAGCTCGTAGCGCGAGCCGGCTCGAACATGTCGAAGGCCGCGCGTCTGGCCAGTATCGATCGAACGACGCTGTATCGGCTGATGGAGAAGCACGGATTCCGGCGCGATGAAATGGCCGGATCCACGGACGAGTGACCGGTCCCGGGCGTCGCCCGCGGGGTAGACGTCCGACGAACCCGGCCGGGGAGAGGACGTGAGCGCGGAGGTAACGCACACCGCTGGTTCGCGTGGAAGGGGGTCGGCGGCGCCGCCTCCCGGCGACGTACACGCCTCCAGCTGGCGCGCGCTCACCGCCGCGGCCGCGGATGTGGTCGCATCCTGGTCGCTGTTCGAGCACTCCACGATCACGCCGGGTGATGTCCGGACCTCCGTCGGCATCCTGACGGACGCGGTACGGCAGACGGTCCTGCGCGCGCCGGTGATGATTACGGGGCTTCCTCCCTTCGTACCGGCGCGGCGGGTACTCGAACGGCTCCGTCGCGCGTTTCTCGAGCACGCCGAGGCGCCGGACGTGCGCGAACACTCCTCCGACATCGTGATCATTGTGCGGGCGTTCGAGCGAGTGCAGGACCTGCTCGACCTGGACGCCGCCCACCGATTCGCGGCCCGTCTGACCGGCCACGACGCGCAGCAACTGGTCGTCGAGATGGCGCACGACATGCGTTCCCCGCTGGGGTCCATCCTCATCCTGGCTGAACGGCTGCACGCGGGCGCCGGGGGAGACCTGTCGCCGATTCAGCAACGTCAGCTCGGGCTCATCTACAGCGCCGCGTTCGGGCTGAGCGCGCTGGCCGGCGACGTCATCGAGCTGGCGCGCGGCGGCACGACGCTGCTGGACCAGGAACCGATTGCATTCGCGGTCTCCGACGTGCTCCAGTCCATTCTCGATATTCTGCGACCGATGGCCGAGGAGAAGCGTCTGGCGATGAAGGCCGCCGGGCCGTCGGCGGACGTGCGCATCGGGCATCCGTCGGCGCTCAACCGCGTCCTGCTCAACCTGGCCACCAACGCCATCAAGTTCACCAACACCGGCCTCGTCGAAGTCAGCTGTCGCGAGCTCGACCGGACGCATGTCGAGTTCTCGGTGAAGGACACCGGCCGTGGCATCCCGGGGCACGTGATCGCGAACCTGTTCGAGGCGTTCCGCCAGCGGCAGATTCCCGGTGACTACGCGTTCTCCAGCGCTGGCCTGGGGCTGTCGATTTGCCAGAAACTGGTGCGTGCCATGGGCGGCGAGCTGCAGGTGGAGACCGAGCTGGAGCAGGGCACGCGGTTCTTCTTCGTGCTCGAGTTGCCGCAGTCCGAGCGGATGTAGGGGGAAGAGGCCAAAGGCCAAAGGCCACAGGCCAAAGGGTAAAGGGCAAAGGCCATAGGCCATAGGCCAAAGGTCAAAGGTCAAAGGCCAAAGGTCAAAGGCCAAAGGTCAAAGGCCAAAGGCCAAAGGCCAAAGGCCATAGGCCATAGGCTGGCTCTGGCCCGTTGGGAGCATTATCCCCAGGTTTCTGCCGACGCGTTCCTCTTGCACGCCGAGGCAGAGATGACCAATCGCCGCTCGTTCGTGACGTCCCTGATGCGCGCCGGTGTGGCGCTGCCGGCCCTCAAGGCGTCGGCATTCACCTCACTATTCCGTGCGGAACGGGTGGTGGGGAGCCGTACGCCGCTGGAGGTCGCCGATGACGAGGATTACTGGAGCGAGATCGCCCGTGCCTTCGACTCCGATCGGACACTCGTCAATCTGAACAACGGCGGCGTGAGTCCGGCGCCGACGCATGTCCTGGAGGCGATGATCCGGGACCTGCGATTCTCCAACGAGATGCCGGTGGAACACATGTGGGCGGTCCTGGAACCGCGGATCGAGAGCGTGCGTCGGGACCTCGCCGGGATGTTCGGTTGCGATCCGGAGGAGATGGCGATCACCAGGAATGCCTCAGAGGCGAACGAGACGATGATCCTGGGCCTCGACCTCCGGCGCGGAGACGAGGTCGTGGTGACCAACCAGAACTACGGCCGCATGCTCACCACGTGGGACCAGCGTGTTCGGCGTGATGGCATCGTGGTGAAGCCCATTTCTTTCACGGTGCCGCCGCCATCGGACGCATACCTGGTGGATCGGTTCCGTGAGGCCATCACGCCGCGGACGCGGGTGATCGAGCTGACGCACATCACCAATCTCACCGGTCAGATTCTGCCGGTGCGGCCGATCGTCCAGATGGCGCGCAGCCGCGACATCGCCGTGCTGGTGGACGGAGCGCACGCATTTGCCCACTTCCCGTTCTCGCGCGACGATCTGGAGTGCGACTTCTACGGCACCAGCCTGCACAAGTGGCTGCACGCGCCCATCGGCACCGGCTTCCTCTACGTGCGGCGCGAACGGATCAAGTCGCTCTGGCCGCTGATGGCCGCGCCCAGCTCGATGGACGGCAACATCCGGAAGTATGAGGAGATCGGCACGCATCCGGCGGCCAACCACAACGCCGTGGCCGTGGCCATCGCCTTCAACCGCGGCATGGGGATCGACCGCAAAGCGGCGCGCCTGCGCTACCTCCGCGATCGCTGGGCGAGGCGGCTCCAGCAGGCGAGTCCCCGCGTCCGAATACTGACTCCCCTCGACGACACGCATTCCTGCGGTATCGCGCTGATCCACGTCGATGGTCTGGAGACGTCGAAGCTGCAGGCCTGGCTCTGGGCGCAGCACCGGGTCATGACCACTCCGATCTACCATCCCGAGTTCAACGGGCTGAGGGTCACGCCGAGCGTGTACAATATGCCGGACGAGGTGGACCTGTTTTCCGACCTCGTGATAAAGGCGATCCGGGACGGGATCAGCGCGTAGCCAGCGAAGACGCTGAGGGGGGCAGGCCCTGACGCAGTGCCGGGGTCGCCCCGACGGCAGAGATGAGCGGGGTTGCATTAGCGTCGGCCGTGTCGATCGCGCTCGCGGTCCCGTGATGCACGACACGCGACGCGCTTGTGTCGGCGCCGATGATCCAGGAGTCTTCTCAGCAGGGGAAGGCACGGCAATGTTGCGCCACGCGGGACCAATGGCGGCGTTGCTGGCGGGAGGCACGAAGAACCACCGGCATGGAAGGACAGAGGAATGCAACAGCGGCCTCTGCCCGGTGCCCGATCGGAGACGGCGAATTCCGGGCGCCGAGTGTGTGGCCGAACCGGAGTCCGGCAATGCCAGCCGTGATTTCAGTGGGCTAGATTTCTGTGCGGCGCGCGAGGGCGCGCGTGGCAGCACCGTTGATCAGGGAGAGATCGGCTATGAGCACGACCCTACGACCCGGCGCGACTGGCGCGACCGCAACCGACACGCTCGAGGTTCGCGATTCCCGCACCGGCAAATCCTACACGATCCCGGTGAGCAACGGCACGATTCGCGCGATGGACCTGCGCCAGATCCGGGTGAACGACGATGATTTCGGGATGCTGAGCTACGACCCGGCCTTCATGAATACGGCGTCGTGCCGCAGTGCCATCACCTTTATCGATGGCGACAGCGGAATCCTCCGGTATCGCGGATATCCGATCGAGCAGCTGGCCGGCAAGGCGAGCTTTCTCGAGGTGGCGTACCTGCTGCGGTACGGCGAGCTGCCGACCCAGTCGGAGTACGACCAGTGGGTGCACGACATCACGTACCACACCTACGTGCACGAGAACATCAAGCGCTTCCTCGAGGGCTTCCGCTACGATGCCCACCCGATGTCGATGCTGGCCAGCAGCGTGGCCGCGCTGTCGGCGTTCTACCCGGAAGCGAAGGACATCGCCGATCCCCAACAGCGCTACATCTCGATCATCCGCCTGCTGGCCAAGATGCCGACGCTGGCGGCGTTCTGCTATCGACATGCCAAGGGACTGCCGTTCGTCTACCCGGACAACGACCTTTCGTACTCGGCGAATTTCCTGTCGATGATCGCGCGGATGAGCGAACCGCGGTACGAGGCGTCACCCACGTTCGTGCGAGCGATCGAGGTGTTGTTCATTCTGCACGCCGACCATGAGCAGAACTGTTCCACCAACGCGGTGCGCGCGGTCGGTTCCTCGCACGTCGATCCGTTCAGCGCCATCGCGGCCGGGGTCACCGCGCTGTACGGTCCGCTGCACGGCGGCGCCAATGAACAGGTGCTTCGCATGATCGGGACGATCGGCCAGCCGAAGAACGTGCCCGCATTCATCGACGAGGTGAAGAACGGGAAGGGCCAGCGGCTGATGGGCTTCGGGCACCGGGTCTACAAGAGCTACGACCCGCGCGCCAAGATCGTGAAAGACCTGGCGTACGATGTCTTCAAGGTCACCGGCATGGACAAGGATCTCGAGATCGCACTGGAGCTCGAGCGCATCGCCCTGGCCGACGATTACTTCGTGTCGCGGAAGCTCTACCCCAACGTGGACTTCTACACGGGTCTGATCTATCGCGCGATGAAGTTCCCGACCGACTATTTCACCGTGCTGTTCGCCGTGGCGCGGACCGCCGGCTGGCTGGCGCAGTGGGAGGAGAGTGCTGCTGGACAAGGAACAGAAGATCGCCCGTCCGCGGCAGATCTACACCGGTCACGACGAGCGTCCGTACCGCAGCGCGCTGGACTACGGCCGGAAGCGTAACGGAGTAAGAGCCAGCGGCGCGAAGCCGTGGCAGCACTGCGATCGCACCGGACAGCGTTCGCAGTGCATCACCCGGGCGGTGCAAACCAGCGCCCCGAGCTCGATCAGGGCCTGGTTGTGCGTCCAGGCGGCGCGGCCGGTGCGGGGCAAGGTGGCGTGGGCGAGCGGCCACAACCGACGCCGCGCCCTGCGCGCGTCGTGGTATCGAGGTCGACGGCATCGAAGACCCGGCGCAACACCCGTCCCACGTTCGTGTCCACCAGCGCGGCGCGGCGCTCGTGCGCGAACGACGCCACCGCTCCCGCCGTGTACGGCGCCGATGCCGGGAAGCTCCCGCAAGTGCCGCGGGATCGACGGGAGGCAATCCGGCGCGCCAGCGCGGACGTCACGTGCCGGGCAAGCCGGTGCAGGTGACGCGCGCGCGCGTAGTAGCCCAGGCCCGTCCACGCCTCCATGACGCGTCCGGCGGTGCCGCGGCCACGTCGCCGAGTGTCGGGAAGCGGGTCGCGAATCGTTCATAATAGTCCACGACGCGCGAGACCTGGGTCTGCTGCAGCATCAGCTCCGACACCAGCACGCGATAGGGTCGCGCGTGCGCCGCCAGGGCAGATCCCGTCCGTGTCGTCTGAACCACGCTCTCAACTTGCGCGAGAAGCGACTGGCAGCGGTCCGGCGTCGGAGATCCCGCCCGGGGCGAGCGCGGTGGTATCGGACGTGGCACGCGGCGTCCTGCAGCAGTCGGACGGCGTCAGCTGAGTAGCGCGGAATCGAGGAATCAACGTCCGCGGTCCAGCGATCGATGCCCCCGACGAGGTTCCAGACCCTCGTGAAACCTGCGGCGCGCAGGCGTGCGCACCGCGTCGGCGCTACGAATGCCGCTCTGGCAGAAAACGACGATCTCGGTCGCCGGATCGAGCGTGCCTATGGCCTCACCGAGCGTGCCGAGGGGAATGTGGCGGCGGCCATCGATGATGCGCGATGGCGCGCTCGTACGACTCGCGCACGTCGAGTACCGTGACCGGGTCGCCCGCGGCGAGGCGCGCCAGCAGCTCGCGCGGCGTCGATCTCGGCGAATTCGGCGATCGTCGCGCCGGTCGATCGCTCGCGCCGGCGCACTGCAGAACTGCGTCGTAGTCGATGAGCTCGCGGAGTTCCCGCGTGCCGCACGCCGGGACACTGCGGGTTCCGGCGCACGTTCACCGATCGGATCCGGACGTGTAACGCGTCGACCAGCAGCAGCCGGCCCGCAAGGCTGAGTGCCCTGGCCCAGGATCAGTTTCAGGGTCTCGGTCGCCTGGATGGTGCCGACGAGACCCGGCAGCACGCCCAGTACGCCGCCTTCGGCGCAGCTGGGAACGAGGCCGGGAGGCGGTGGCTCGCGGATAGAGGCAGCGATAGCACGGACCGTCGGCGGTCGCGAACACCGACGCCTGGCCTTCGAACCGGAAGATGCTGCCATACACATTCGGCCTGCCAAGCAGCACGCAGGTATCGTTGACCAGATAGCGGGTGGCGAAGTTGTCGGTGCCGTCGACCACGATGTCGAAGTCCGCGCGCGATCTGGAGCGCGTTGGCCGAGGTGAGCCGGGTCTCGAACGCACTCGACGCGCACGTGCGGGTTCACGTCGGCGATTCGTTCGCGGGCGGAGTCGAGCTTCGAGCGGCCCACATCCCGCGTGCCGTGGAGAATCTGCCGCTGGAGGTTGGTGAGATCGACGACGTCGAAATCGACGAGTCCGAGCGTCCCACGCCGGCCGCGGCGAGGTAGAGCGCGACTGGCGACCCGAGCCCGCCCGCGCCGACGAGCAGCACGCGCGCCGCCTTGAAGCGGCGCTGGCCGTCGAGCCCGACTTCGGGCAAGGAGAGGTGCCGACTGTAGCGGCGGAGTTCTTCGCCATCCAGCGATGGCAGGGAATCCTGAGCCGCCGGCGTTGGTGATCCGGATGTGGCCGTTCATGCTAACTGACCTTTCTCGTCTTGCGCCGCAGGAAGTCCATCAGGATGAACTGGCCGAGCGTCATCGTGTTGGTGAAGTACGCCTTGCCGCGGCTGAGCGCCGCCACGCGCTTCACGAACTCCACCAGCGCCCGATCGCGCGCGAGCATGAACGTGTTGATCATGATGCCGGCGCGGCGGCACTCCGCCACTTCCCTGAGCGTGGCCGCAATGATCTCGGCGTCGAGCCCCATCGCGTTCTTGTAGACCAGGCCGTTGGGCATGGTGAGCGCGCTGGGCTTGCCGTCGGTGATCATGATGATCTGCCGCATGTCCTTCTTCTGGCCGAGCAGGATACGGCGCGCGAGCCGGAGTCCTTCGGCGGTGTTGGTGTGGTACGGGCCCACCTGGGCGTGCGCCAGCGTGGCCAGCGGAATCTCCTCCGCCGAGTCGTGGAACAGGACGACGCGAATGGTGTCGCCAGGATACTGGGTGCGGATCAGGTGGGTGAGCGCGAGCGCGACCTTCTTGGCCGGGGTGAAGCGATCCTCGCCGTAGAGGATCATCGAGTGCGACGTGTCGAGCAGCAGCACCGTGGCGCAGGACGAGCGATACTCCGCCTGGTGCACCATCAGGTCGGGATAGTCGAGGTCCATCGGCACGGCGAGCGAGCCGGTTCGGGCGAGCGCGTTCTTGAGCGTCTGGTTGACGTCGAGGTTGAGCATATCGCCGAACTCGTAGGGCTTGCTCCATCCGTCCGACTCGATGCCGGTGGCGAGATGGGGCGTATCGTGGCTCCCCACGCTGCTGCGTGCCTAACGAGCCGAGGATGTGTCGGAGGGCGCGGTAGCCGAGGAAGTCGATGCCCTTCTCGGTGAGGCGGAACTGCACGTCGCGCGACGCCGCGTGCGACAGGCTTCCCTTGCCCCTCGACCGGCTGGTGGCTGTCGGCCACTCTGCGGGGGCGCGTCGAGGTGCAGGTAGCCCTTCTCGGCGAGGCCGCCGGACGATCTGTCGAGCAGCTCCGCCAGCTGGGCGGCCGACTCCTCGTCCCCTTCGCCGCGGAGCGCCGCGAGCATCTCGGGGGTGAGCTGGCCGCTCTCGATGAGCGCGTCGAGAATGGCGCGCTTGAGCGCGTCCAGCGACCGGTCGCTCTTCCTCGCCGAAATCGCCCCAGTAGGGATGTGAGTACGAGCCGCCGGCAAAGCCGGACTGCAGCAGGAAAGTCCGCCAGTCTGCTCCAGGAGCGATTCGAGATCGACCGCGTCGGCGAGCTCAGGGGTGAACCTGGAGTAGGTGTGGAAGCGCACGACGACCGCGACTGCCGGAGGAGAGAGGTGAGTCACGCAAGTTGCCGCGCTGGCCCTTCCTCCAACAACATATCCGGCGTCCTGTTCCGCGTGAGGAGCCGTGCGCCGTCGATAGTTTTCCGCCGTGCCTCCCAGCGCCAGTCCCTCAATCCGTTCCGTGTACTCGTCACGCACCGGAACTTCCGGCTTTTCTGGACGGGGCAGACGCTGTCGCTGATCGGCACCTGGATGCAGTCGATGGCGCTGGGGTGGCTCGCCCTCGAGCTCTCCAACAGCGCCTTCATCGTGGGCCTGGTGGCGGCAGCCGGTTCCTTCCCGATCCTCATTGTTCTCGCTCCACGCCGGCGTGCTGGTGGACCGGAGCGACAAGCTGCGTCTGGTGAAGATCGCCCAGACCCTGCTGCTGGTCGAGGCGGCGGCCCTCTGGTGGCTCACCTGGACCGGACGGATCACCGTCCCCTGGCTGCTGTCCCTGTCGCTGCTGGGCGGTGCGATCGGGAGCGTGGAGATTCCGGCGCGGCAGTCGATGATGATCGATCTCGTGGGTCGGGACGATCTGCGCGATGCCATCGCGCTGAACTCGAGCGGATTCAATCTGGCGCGCATCGTCGGGCCCTGCCATCGGGGCGGCGGTCATCGCCCGGCTGGGTCTCGCGTGGTGCTTCGGCATCAATGCCCTGAGCTACCTGACCGTGCTGTCGGGCTCGTCGCTGGTGGCGCTGCCGCCGTGGCGGCCGGCGCGGCTTCCCGGCGCGTCCGCTGGAGGAGATCCGCGGCGGCCTGGACGTACGTCCGTGCGGGAGCGCACCGGTTCGTGCCCTGCTCGAGCTGGTCACGGTATTCTCGGTGCTGGGGATTCCGTACATCGCGCTGATGCCGGTGCTCGCGCGTGACCGTCTGGGGCTGGGGGCGCGGCGGATACGGCCTGCTGCTGTCGGCGCTTGGCATCGGCGGGCTCACGCGGGGCGCTGTCGCTGGCGGCGATCGGGCATCGGGTGCGCCGCGGCAGGCTGCTGGCGATCGCCTCGGTGGGGTTTGCCACGCTGCTGATCATCCTGTCGGCAATCCGCGAGCCGGCGTTCGCGTATCCGGTGCTGCTGGCCACCGGGTTTCTGATGATCATCAACAACGCGGTGGCCAACGGTCTGCTCCAGACGTTGGTGCCTGACGAACTCAGGGGGCGCCTGATGTCGATGTATTCGCTGATCGTGGTGGGTCTGCCGCAGGTGGTGGGCGCGTTCGTGGCCGGAGCGGTGGCGCGGCTGGTCGGCGTGCAGTGGGCGATCGGCGGCGGCGGCCGCCATCATGATGGCATACGGGATCCTGACCCTGCGCCGGTACCCCGAGGTGCGGGCCCTGTAGCGCGCGCCTAACGAGCGGCGTCGAACTGGACGCGCGCCCGTTGCACCACCAGATCGACCGCGGCATCGATCCCCAGCCAGGTGGTGTTGAGGCAGAGATGATAGTGTTCGGGGGCGAGCCATTGCCGTCTCCAGTTCGTCTGCACGAATTGCGCACGCTGCTGGTTCTTCTCCCGCACCAGGCGGTCCGCCTCGTCCGAGGTCAGGTGATCGCGCTCGGCCACGCGGGCCACGAGCGCGTCGTGCGGCGCGCAGCACAGGATGTGGAGGGCGTCGGGGCGCGGCTCGAGGTACGCCTGGGCGCCGCGTCCCACCAGCACCGCCGGCCCGCGGGCGAGGGTGTCGTCGATCAGGCGCCGCGTGACCTGGAGCACCCGTTCTTCAGTCGGGAGGAGCGGGGTGGACATGGCTGCCGGCACCACTTCCGGAGAGCCAAGGGCGAAGGCATCGGCAATCCGTTCGGCCAGCGTGGGGACCCGTTCTTCGATGGCTTCCACCGTGGCCGGCGTGGTGCCGAGCCGCCCGGCGACGCCCTCCACGAACGCGTTGTCCACCAGCGTCCACCCCAGCGCCTGCGCCACCCGGCGGGCGACCTCCGAGCCGCCGGACCCGAACATGCGGGAGATGGTGATGACCGGCACGTGATCAGGCCCGTGGAACGGGACGGCGGTGGACGATCTCCGCGGGAGCGAAGCCTAACGATTCCCAGGCGGCGTTGCCGCCGACGTTCTCCACCGTGCATCGCAGGCGCATCTCGCCGAGGCGACGCGCGCGGCACCACTCGTCGGCGGCGGACGAGCAGAGCCCGAAGTACGCCCCTGCGCCGGTACGCCGGCCGCACGTAGGCCGACGTCAGCACCGCGTGGCGGGCGTCGCGCACCAGTGGGAATCCACGCGCGATCGCACAGCGCAGCATGCCTACGGCGTGGGTCCCGGCAAAGGCCAGCAGCACGGCCTCGTTCCGACCCGCCACCTGGGTGGCCGAGAGCTGGCGCGCCCGGCCTGCGGCCCGGGGATGCGGGCGCGCGAAGAGCGGACTCCTCGCTTCCTCCGCGAGGAGGGCCAGCCGGAGCGCCGTGACCACCGGCTCGTCGTCCCCGATCGCCGCCCGCACGAAGACCGGCTGGCGGGCGGGGGGGGCACGGTTTCGCCCGCGACCGGACCGTGGCGCCGGATGGGTGGGAGTGCGCGAGGTGGACAAGTTGGCTGGGCGGTCGCCCGCGTTGCCGGTCGTCACGAAAATTGGGGTCAGACTCGAATTTCCGAGGAAGTGCCGGTCGTCAGGCGGTCAGCCCGCCGCCAAAAAGATCCTGATTCGGCCGCCGCCGCTGCTCGGCGGGCGCCCGTCCGTACTGCCCCCCCTCGGAGCGCGAGATCTTGCGACGCGCCACCAGCGCTTCCAGCACCAGCTCGCAGGCCGACGCCGTGAAGGCCGGGTCGCTCTCGGGCGCCAGGCCCACGTGATGCACCAGATCCACCAGGCCCGGCACCGTGCCGAACGCGCGGTGCAGGGCGACGCGCCTCCACATCGTCGGTCACCTGCACCGCGCCGCCTCCGTCGAACCAGATGATGATGTCGTCGGCGTTCACCGTGCCGGCACGGGCCCGGAACGTCGCGTCGGCGGCACGGCGGATCAGCTCGCGCGCGATCACCGAGGCGCCGAGCAGTTCGCCTTCGTATTCCAGCTCGATCTTTCCCGTGATCGCGGGGAGCGCCGAATACAGGTCGGAATGCGCGGCACGATCTCGCGCTCCCCGAGGTGAATGGCGCGCCGCTCGGCGTTGGAGACGACGTTCTCGACGAGCGAAATCGGCATGCGCTGCGACACGCCCGAGCGCCGGTCGACCCGCTTGTCGGTGCGCGCCTCGAACGCCACGCGCTCGATCACCTCGGCCAGGAAGTCGGGAATGCGCACCGGCATGGCGCCGCGGGTCGTCCATGCTTCCTGGGCCGTGATCTGCATGCCCAGCTCGACCGTCTCGGGATAGTGCGTCGAGATCTCGCTGCCGATGCGGTCCTTGAGCGGCGTGATGATCTTGCCGCGCGCCGTGTAGTCCTCGGGATTGGCGGTGAAACAGAGCAGGACGTCGAGCGGCAGTCGCACCGGATAGCCTTTGATCTGGACGTCGCCTTCCTGCATGATGTTGAAGAGGCCCACCTGCACCTTGCCGGCGAGATCGGGGAGCTCGTTCAGGGCGAAGATGCCGCGGTTCGCGCGCGGCAGCATGCCGTAGTGGATCGTCAGCTCGTCCGAGAGCAGGTGTCCGCCGCGCGCCGCCTTGATCGGATCGAGATCGCCGATGATATCGGCGATGGTCACGTCGGGCGTGGCGAGTTTCTCGACATAGCGGCTGGTCCGCTCCACCCATGCAACGGGCGTATCGTCGCCGGCCTCGGCGAGCAGCGCGCGCGCGTACTTCGAGATCGGTGCATACGGGTTGTCGTTGATCTCGCTGCCGTCGACGATCGGGAATCGCGTCGTCGAGCAGGGTGACCAGGGAACGGAGGATGCGCGACTTGGCCTGCCCGCGCAGGCCGAGCAGGATGAAGTTGTGCCGCGCCAGCACGGCATTGACGATCTGGGGAATCACGGATTCGTCGTAACCAATCACGCCGGGGAAGAGCGCGGCACCGGAGCGCAGTCGCGCCAGCAGGTTGGCGCGCATCTCGTCCTTGACGCTGCGGAGCACGCGCTCCGGGGCTCCCAGCGGCGAACGCCGGAGTGCGCCCAGTGTTCTCGGTAATTCGGACAACCTGTACTCCCGTGGAAAGCGAAACGTGTGGCGCTCGCCCCATCGACGGAGCGGGGCGCCATGCCTCGAACGTGCGCGCGTCCGTCTGTCAGGCTACTCGCCGGATGAACGACTTGCCAGCCCCCTCAGGGCGGGAACGGGAGCTCGATCACGCTCACGCGGATGGTGCCTTCGGGCCATGTTGCCGTGAGCATCGCGCCCGGCTGCACTTCGCGGCGCACCATCGCGAGGGCCACACCGCCGAGTCTGGGGGAGCGGGCGACACTTCGCACGTCTCCGACCACACGCTCCCCGTCATCGACCAGCTCGGCGCCGGGCACGGGGAGGACGGCGGGCTCGCACTGCAGGCCGCGCAGGTGGCGATTCACGTGTCCCCGGAAGTGCACGCGGGCTACGGTTTCCTGTCCGGTATAGCATCCCTTCGTGTACGAGATGGCGTGCAGCATGTCGAGGTTGGCTTCCTGCGGCAGGGTCGTGTCGTCCATGTCGAGACCCCACTCGGGCCGTCCCGCCTCGATGCGGGCGATCTCGAACGCCGCGGCCCCGGCGGGCGTGGCGCCGCACTGCGCGGCGCGCGCGCGCAGGGCGAGCACCGCATTCAGGTCCGGGAAGAACTCGAATCCATCCAATCCGGCATCGGGCACGCGGGCCAGCATGACCTTGTCGCTCCCGATCTGCACCTGGCGGTGCGAATAGGGCGCAAGCGCCGTCAGCTCGTCGGTGCTCAGCCCGCACATCCGGCCGACCACCTCCGCGGCCGCCACCCCGAAGATCCCGATGTCGCCGAGCGCCGTGCTGACATCGGCATATCGGGCCAGGCGCGGGTTGACGAACTTGCGGACGAGATTCCACCACCCGACCGATGCGCGGGCGGGAGCATCGACGAACAGGTCGTGGTCGCGCGCGAACACGCGCACGTCGGCGATGATCTTCCCTTTGGGGGTGAGCACGGCTGCGTACTGACCCTGACCAGGCGACAGCGCCGGAACATCGTTGGTCATCAGCCCGGTGAGCACCTCCGGGGCCGACGGTCCGGAGAACGTCGCCCGCGTCCGATCGCTGCGATCGAGGACGATCGCCGCCTCCCGCAGCGCGTGGTACGCCAGCGCCGGGTCGCCGTCGTGCGACGGATCGCGCAGCCGCGACTCCGGGCCGCGTCCGTCGCTGAAACCGATGGCGTTAGGCGTGTGGGCTTCCATCAGGCGATCGGCTCGCTGCTGCGTCTGAGCAGCGTGAGCAGCCCGTCAGGGGTGAGCCCGGCGATTCCCGGGAGGAGCGCGTCGGCCTCGAGGGCCACGTGCGCCGGCAGATCGCCGATCGCCACACACTCGATTCCAGCGCCGCGGGCGGCGCGGATGCCGGCCAGGCCGTTCTCGAGGGCGACGACGCGGGCGCGGGCGAGGGGCCGCCGCTGGCGACCGAGGCGTTCCACCGCGGCGCGATACGGCGCCGGCGACGGCTTGCCGGGATAGGCGTCCTCGGAGGCAATGATGCACGCGAACGAGTGTTCGAGGCGAGCCAGGGCGAGCACGAACCCGACCTCGCGGCGACTCGATCGCGTCACGATGCCAAGTCGCGTCACCGGCAGGAAGCGCTCGATCACCTCGCGTGCGCCGTCGGCGAGCCTCAACCCCTTTCCAAGGTACGCCTGATACGCGCGATCGGCGCGCAGGGCAACCAGTGCGATCGCCGAGGCATCGACGGGTGCGGCGCGCAGCGCCAGGGCATTCCGCACGGCCTCCTCGAAGCTGAGGCCGGCGCACGCGGACCGGTATTCGTCGTCGGAGAGCGCCACGCCGTCCACGTGCAGCGTCGACCGCAGCGCATCCTCGCGCGCGTCGGCGGTGTCCGCGAGAACGCCATCAAACTCGAAGAGCACCGAATCCAGCATGTAGAAGGAGTAAACCGGCGGGGAAGGAAACGGTACCGTCGCCCGCGCGCTTCGCGGCAACCCCGCTACGATGACCGCAGGCGCGCGTACGATGCGTCGAGCAGATCGACCGGATGCACACACCGCGCCGGTTGGTGCGTCCGCAGGAGGCCGGCGCCGATCTGCATGTGGCAACCCGGATTGCCGGTGGCCACGAATTGCGCGGCGGACCGCTTGATGGCCGCCAGCTTCGGAGCCAGCACGGCGCGGGACAGGACGGGCTCAACCAGGTTGTAGATGCCGGCGCCTCCACAACACTGGTCGGCGTCGGGAAGCGGCGTGATGTCGAGATCGGGAATGGCGCGGAGCACCGTCAGCGGCGCTGTGCCGACGCGTTGTGCGTGCAACAGGTGACACGGTGCATCGTAGGCCACCGACAGGGGGAGCGGTCCGCCTGGCCGCGGACCGGCGGCCGCCAGCAGTTCGGTGACATCGCGCACCCCGGCCGCGACCGCCGTGGCGCGCTCCCGCCATGCGGGATCGCGGGCGAACAGGTGTCCGTACTCCTTCATCATTGCCCCGCAGCCGGCGGCATTCACGGCGATGGAGTCGGCGCCGGCCTGCTCGAACGCGGCGATGTTGCGGCGCGCCAGCGCGCGCGCGCCGGCGAGGTCGCCGGCGTGCGCGTGCAGCGCGCCGCAACATCCCTGTCCCGGCGCGGAGACCACGCGGTATTCGTTCATCGCAAGCGTGCGCCGGGTGGCTTGGTTGGTCGGGGCAAAGAGGCCCTCCATCACGCATCCCTCGAGCACGGCCACACGGCCGCGGGCGTCCGACTCCCCCGGCGCATAGGTCACGGTCGCCGCGGCCGGTCGGGAGCTCTCCAGCATGGCGCAGGCGAATCCCACGCGACCCGGGAGGCGCGCGAAGATTCGCGCCAGCCCGGTGCTGCGCAACGCGCGTCCCATGGACAGCGCCACCGATCGCCAGCGTGGGCTCGCCATCGTGGCGAGCAGCAACCGCGTCAGGAGCGGAACGGGCCGGGAGGCACCGATGGTCGCGCGGCTGGCCTCGAGCAGGGCGCCGTATGGGACGCCACTGGGGCACGCCGTCTCACAGGCGCGACAGCCGAGGCACCGATCGATGTGTGTGCGGAAGGCGGGATCGGTGGGCGCGAGGTCACCCTCCACCACGGCGCGCATGAGGAACAACCGTCCACGCGGGCTGTCGTTTTCATCGTTCAGCGCGAGGTAGGTGGGACACGCCTGCAGGCAGAATCCGCAGTGGACGCAGGCGTCCAGGCCGGATGCGGCATCGGCCAGTGCCCCAGCAGCGCTGGGGGAACCGGCGGTGGACGCGCTGGTGGTCACGATCGCCGCTCCCCGAGAATACCGGGATTGAGTATCCGCTGCGGGTCGAAAGCGTGCCGGACGGACCGTGACAGCGGGTCCTCGGCGGCGGGGGCCACCAGGCGAGGCCAGACGTCGGCCGGCAATCGCTCGAAGATGCGGGTGTCGCCGGCGTCCAGCGCCACGACGGCTGCCTCGTGTCCGTGGGGGTCGGTGCCGTCGAGCCAGCAGCGCACGACGCCGCGCTCGAGGGACGCGTGGGCAAGTCCGCCCGCGCCGTCGACCAGTCCGAGCGCGAGTTCCCAGAGACGCGCCAGTTCCGACGGGCGGTTCGAGAACCTAACGACCCACGACGACGGTGGCTCGGCGCCGGCAAGGCGCTCCCAGGTGTCGGCCGGCACGTCCGCGTCCGGCGGCGCGCACCGCACTGCCTCGGCCCGCTGCGCGCGCACCGATGCGGCGTTGCCTGCCAGGCGCACCAGCAGCACGCTCTCCGCCTCCAGGCCGATCCGCTCGGCGAGTCGCGGTGACAGGAGTTCCGCCGCGAGTGGCGTGACGGCGGCGCCGCGGAACGCGCCGAGCACCTCCGCCAGGTCGCGCGCTGCTGGTGGGAGACGCAGGCCAACGGTTTCATCGACCTCGGCACGCGCGCGTAACCTGACCGTGGCCTCGACCACAACGCCGATCGTGCCCCACGCGCCCACCCCCAGCCGGACGAGATCGAAGCCGGCGACATTCTTGACGACGCGACCGCCGCCTCGGATGAGTCGCCCGTCGCCCGAGACGAACGAGAGGCCCAGTGTCAGATCGCGGGGCAGCCCGATGGTGGACGCGAGCGGCCCTGCCGACGCCGTCGCGAGCGTGGCCCCCAGCGTTCCGTGCGGCGACCCGAACGGATCCAGCGGGAGCCACTGCCGGTGCGCGCGGGTGGCGGCATCGATCTCGGCCAGCGTGGTGCCGGCCCGCGCCGTGAGCGTCAGGTCGCCGGGCACGTACTCGGTGATGCCCTTCAGCCTCGATACGTCGATGCCGGACGTCGCGACCACCGGGCGTCCCCCACGCAGCCAGGTGCCGGCACCGACGATGCGCAGCGGCGTCCGGGCGGCATGAGCCGCGCGGACGATCTCGACGACCTCGGTTTCGGTTTCCGTGGCGTCCACGCGCGAGAGACCGGTCGGCGAGCCGTCCACCAATCCGCCCGTCATGGGACCGCGACTGCCCGCGTGGCCGGCACGCCCGCCCACTCGCGGCATGCGCGCACCGGAACGACCTTGCCCGGATTGGCACGGCGGTCCGGGTCGAAGGCATCGCGCAAACGGCACATGGCGTCGAGGGTGTCGTCCGAGAAGATCAGCGGCATGTAATCCAGCTTGTCGAGTCCCACGCCGTGCTCGCCGGTCACACTCCCGCCCGCCGCCACGCAGGCGCGCATGATATCGCGCATCGCGGCGTGAACGCGCTCGCGCTCGTCCCGGTCGTGTCCATCGTAGGCGATGTTGGGATGCAGATTTCCGTCACCGGCGTGGAAGACGTTGCAGACGTTCACCCGGTACGCGGCCGCGATGCGCCCCACTTCGGCCAGCACGTCGGGCAGCCTGGTGCGGGGTACGACGGCGTCCTGGACAACCAGGTGGGAGGAAACACGTCCCATGGCGCCGAAGGCCTTCTTGCGCCCCTGCCAGAGTCTGGCGCGGACGGATTCGTCGCGCGCGGTCACGATCGACCGGCATCCACCGCGGCGACAGATCTCTTCCACGCGATCGACGTCCTGATCGAGGCCGGCGGCGAGGCCATCGATCTCGATCAGCAGCACCGCCGCGGCATCGACGGGATACCCGGCGGCGTAGATGGAGGCCTCGACGGCCCGGATCGTCGGACCATCCATCATCTCCAGCGCGGCGGGCACGATGCCCGCGGCGATGATCGCCGAGACCACCTGGGCGGCGGTGTCGATGGAGCCGAAATCGGCCAGCAACGTGCACACCGCCTGCGGCAACGGCGTGAGGCGCACGGTGACGTCCAGGGCGACGCCGAAGCAGCCTTCGGAGCCGACGAACGCGCCACGGAGGTCGTAGCCCTCCACCTCCCCGTCCGCGCTGCCTAACGCGACGACCGTCCCGTCGGGGAGCACCGCGGTGAGCGCGAGCACGTGATTGACGGTAGTGCCGTACTTGAGGCAATGGGGACCGCCCGCGTTTTCGGCGACGTTCCCGCCGATGGTGCAGGCGGCCTGACTGGAAGGGTCGGGAGCGTAATGCAGGCCGAACGGGGCGGTCGCCCGCGACAGCGCCACGTTGACCACGCCTGGCTCCACCAGCGCCCGCCGGTTCGCGGCATCGATGTCGAGAATGCGGGTGAGGCGGTTCATCCCCAGCAGTACGAGGTCGTCGGCGAGCGCCCCACCGGACAATCCGGTGCCGGCCCCGCGCGGCACGAAGGCCACGCCTTCGGCCGCCAGCAGACGGACCACATCGACGGCTTCGTCCCGCGTTCCCGGAAACACGGCGAGCGATGGGCGCTTGCGATAGCCGGGCAGTCCGTCGGCGGAGTACACCAGCAGCTCCGCCGGGCGTTCGAGGACGTGCCTGTCACCCACGATGGCGGCGAGACGCGCGGGCAATCCGGCCGGGCCCGTCACGTCAGGCGTGTCCCGGGTGGCCCGCCGCCGTTTCCGCCGGCCCGCTGATGGACTTGGGCGCGGTCATCCATGCTGTCGGCGACGGCTTCGAGGAGTTCGACCAGGTGGTGCAGGCGGTGCGACGGCGAGCGTGATGCGAGCAGCGCCTGCTTCGCCGGCAACCCGAGATCGAGGTGCTGCGCCACGGCGAACGAGATGTCCGCGTCGTCGGGGAGATCGGGCAACGGTGACGGATCGTTGGCGAGGGCGCGCGCGGACCGGCCGACCCGGGTGAACAGAGCGCGAAGGTGTTGCGACGCCTCCTGCAGGAGGAGCGGTGACTCCGCGACGTCATTGACGGGCGCGACCTCCCCAACGTGGTACGGCGCGGCATCGGCCACGAATCGTTCGAGTGTGAAGCGAGAGCCGCCGTTGACCACGATGTCGGACTGCCCGTCGGGCAGGAGTACGACCTGATCGATCTCCGCGACGCAGCCCACGGTGCCGGGCGGGATGTCACGTTCGGCGACGTGCTCCTGGCGACAGACGACACCGAACTGGCGGTCGCCGCTCAGGCGATCGGCGAGCATGCGGCGATAGCGCGGTTCGAAGATGTGCAGCGGCAGTGATTCCCGCGGCAACAGCACGAGTGGGAGCGGGAAGATGGGAAGGAGACGAACGCTCACTCGGGGAAGGTAATCCGTTCGCTGTCGACGGGGCGGCCGGGTGACCTGGTGTACGCCGGGCCAGGACGAATCCTGAGGCATACCGCACGAGTCGGCTCGCCGATCCCTCTACGGCACGGGGCCCCGGATTCGCTCCGGGGCCCCGCAGGTCCGACACCGATTGTCGACCAGGCCGTTCAGGCGGCGGTCCAGAAGCTCGCCAGGGCGCGGCCGTCGGGTGATTCGCGGAGTTTCTCGAAGGCGCGCTCGCGAATCTGCCGGATCCGCTCCCGCGTGACGCCCATGAGCGCGCCGATGCGCTCCAGCGTCATGGCCTCCGACCCCTCCTCGAGGCCATAGTAGAGGTAGAGGATCCGGCGCTCCCGCGGGGTGAGGTACTTGGCGAACACCCGGTCGATGAACTCACGCATCAGCCGGCCGTCGGTCCGTTCCTCGATGTCGGTGCCGTCGACGCCGGAGAACCGCTCGCCTAACGTGGCGGCGTCGCGATCGCTGCGGTCGATGGGCGCATCGAGGGACACTTCGGTGGAGGACATCTGCCGCGCCGAGCGTACGTTCTCGACCGTGTCCTCGAGGAGCCGGCTGATTTCGTGATCGGTGGGATCGCGCTTCAGAACCTGCGAGAGGATCGTCTCGGCGCGCGACAGCCGGATGAGCTGCGAATTCTGGTTGAGCGGGATGCGTACCGAACGCGTTTGCTCGGCCAGCGCCTTCAGCACAGCCTGCCGCACCCACCACACGGCGTAGGAGATGAACTTCACGCCCTGATCGGGATCGAACTTCCGCACGGCTTTGAGCAGTCCTTCGTTGCCGATGGCGACGAGCTCGCTGAGATCGAGTCCGTGGCCCTGGTACTTCTTCACGTACGAGATCACGAATCGCAGGTTCGCCGTGACCAGCCGCTCGGCGGCTTTCTCGTCGCCCTTCTGGGCGCGCCGCGCCAGGCGGCGTTCTTCTTCGGGATCGGTGATGAGGGGGAGCTTCTGGATGTCGTGCAGGTACTGATCGAAAGCTGTGGAGGGGGAGGAACGAACGAACCCTTTGGCCCGGCTCTCGGTCACTTGCTGCATACGCGCCCCTTACCCGTTAGGGAGTTCGGCGAGTTCTCCTCGCGACAGGGTCCTGCAGAGTGGGCGCGCACGATACAAACGCGTTCCGTAACCGTCAACAGCCATTTTCTGTGCCAGCGAGGCGTGGTTCGACGCCTTTCTGGCATATCGTGCATTATCAACAACTTGCGGTCGCATTGCACGAAATGTGATCGGATTGTTCGGATTTCAAGATTCCGTGCGCGCGACCTCGCGCGACCGGCGCAGGCGCCGTCGGAGCACGACCGAGATCGCCGCGAGCACCAGAACCGAGAGCCCCAGGACGGCCCACCAGGCCACGCCAACCAGCACCGCCGCAATTGCCAGGAGTGCGCCAATCAGCAGGAGCGCGATCAGGAGCGCTGCGAGACTGGACATGGCTCGCTGTCAGGAGTCGTCAGGCGGCCGGCTGCGACGGTCGGCGCGTCGACTCGTCGGCCGCTGCCATCCCGGTCAGCACCGAACGCACGTCGTCTTCAGCGACGAACGTGCTCCAGCCGTCGGCGGCGGTGCCTGCCGGGCGTCCCACGGCTGCCAGCAGGGCGAAGGCGATTCGTCCCTGACGCGTCTTCTTGTCCATCCGCATGACGCGCACCAGGTCCTCCACGGCGAGCCCGGGAGGGAGTCGCACGGGCAGTCCCGTACCGGCCAGCGCGGACTCCAGGACCCCTGCGGTACCGGTTTCCGCCCAGCCGCCGTGCTCCGCGATGCGCGCCTCGGCCACCAGGCCGATGGCCACCGCCTCCCCATGCAGGATACGGTAGTGGCTCGCGGTCTCCACGGCGTGTGCCACCGAGTGGCCCGCATTCAGGATCTGCCGTTCGCCGGACTCCCGTTCGTCGCGCGTGACGATGCGGGCCTTGATCGCAATACTCCGCGCCAGCAGCGCGGAGGCCTCCTCGCCGCCCCAGGGCATCGCGGTGCCGCGGCTTAACGCCTCGTGCACGCGGCTGCCGAACGTCGCCGCTTCGCGGAAGAAGGTTGCATCGGCGATGGCCCCGTGCTTGATGACTTCGGCCAGGCCGGCCCGAACGTGCGCCGCGGGCAGGGTGGACAGCACCAGCGGATCGATCAGGACCGCCGCCGGCTGATGAAACGCCCCCACCAGATTCTTTCCGGCTGGTGTGTCCACTCCCGTTTTGCCTCCAATGCTCGCGTCGACCATGGCCAGCAGGGACGTCGGGATCTGGACCACCGGCACACCGCGCATGAACGTGGCGGCAACGAACCCCGCCAGGTCACCCACCACCCCTCCGCCTAACGCGATGACGGTCGTGTCGCGGCGGCAGCCGGCGTCCAGCATCCAGTCGGTGAGGGTGGCCCACGTCTCGCGGGTCTTGCGCGCTTCACCCGGCTCCACCGCGCGCGTCACGACCTGGGCGCCGGGCACCTGCTGGAACGAACGCCGGACCGGCGTCAGCCAGTGCGCCGCCACGTGGTCGTCGGTGATGACGGCGTAGACGTGCGCCGGGGCCGCGGCGTGTACAACCGGTCCCGCCGCAGCGAGCAGGTCCGGAGCCACGCGCGCGGTGTAGCCGAGGAGGCGGATCTCAGGCACCTCGCCTCCGCGGGGAGTTGCGCCGGGCCGGATCGGGATTCCTGCGCCGGCGCGGGAGGGCGTCACTCACCACGTCACCTCGGCGGCGCCGGCCCTGCGATTCGCAACCCGCGCGAGCATGAACAGCAGGTCGGAGAGCCGGTTCAGGTACCGGACGACCAGTTCCGGCACATCCGTATCGCGTCGCAGGGCCACGACCCGTCGTTCGGCGCGCCGGCAGACGGTCCGGGCCACGTGGAGCGCGGCCGCTTTGGGTGTGCCGCCCGGCAGGATGAAGCTGCGCAACGGGTCGAGCTCCTGCTCGCACTCGTCGATGGCGTGCTCGAGCTCCGCGATGCGGGCGTCGTCGATGCGCGCCTTGTCGAGGTGTTCGGCCATCTTCGCGCGATCGGGGGTCGCCAGCAGCGCACCGATGCTGAACAGGTCGCGTTGGGCGCGCACGACGATCTCGTCGATCCGGGGCATCGGCTCGGTGGAGCGGACGGTACCGAGGACGGCGTTGAGCTCATCGACGTCGCCGCAGGCTTCCACGCGTGGATGATCCTTCTCCACGCGGCCGCCGCCGAACAACCCCGTGTCGCCGCGATCTCCGGTTCTGGTATAGATCTTCATTGGGCTAAGGATATGAGCGCGCACGGGGGGCAGCGAGCGGCCCTCGATGCGCCAGCAGGCCTGCGGGATCACGCGGCGCTATCTTGCTACGATGATCCACGATCCGGTCGACATCACGATTCTCGGCGGCGGTCCGACTGGACTCTTCGGCCTGTTCTATGCCGGGATGCGCGGTGTGCGCGCGCAGATCATCGACGCACTGCCGCAGGCCGGCGGCCAGCTCACGGCGCTCTATCCCGAGAAGTACATCTTCGATGTCGGCGGGTTTCCGAAGGTGCTGGCCAAGGACTTCGTGAGATTGCTGGAAGAGCAGGCGCTCCAGTTTCATGGCGCCACGCACCTGAATCATCGGGTCACGGGTCTGGTGGAGGGAGCCCACGGATTCGAGTTGCGGACCGCGGACGCGCGTTTCCCCACGCGCGCCATCGTGATCGCCGCCGGCATCGGCGCATTCACTCCGAGGCGGCTTCCGCAGGTGGTGGCGCACCCCTGGTACGGCCGAGGGATATTCGACGTGGTCACCGATCCCGAGCAGTTTCGCGGGCAGCGGGTGGTGATCATCGGCGGTGGCGATACCGCCTTCGACTGGGCGCATCAGCTGCTGGATCGCGCGACCTCGGTGACGCTGGTGCACCGCAGTGACCGGTTCCGGGCGCATGCGGCCACCGTGCACGAGATCCAGCGCGCCGCCGGGGAGGGACGCGCGGCCGTTCTGACGTTTCACGAGTTGCACGACGTGGTGAGCGAGAACGGCACGCTCGGGGGAATCGTCGTCCGTGCCACGAAGACGAAGGAACCGACGACGCTGCCGTGCGACGTGGTGCTGCCGATGCTCGGATACGTGAGTGATCTGGGGACGATCGCCGAGTGGGGCCTGACGCTCGAGAAGGACGAGATCGTGGTCAACAGCCGGATGGAGACGGGGCGCGCGGGGATCTATGCGGCCGGAGACGTGGCGACCTATCCCGGGAAGCTGAAGCTCATTGCCACGGGGTTTGGGGAGGTCGCGACGGCGGTGAATCAGGCCGTGCACTGGATCTATCCGGAGAAGAAGGTCAATCCGGGTCACAGCTCGAACATGGCAATCTTCGGTCAGACGGAGGACTAGCGTCCGGAGTCCGGAGGCCGAAGATCAAAGCCCGGTGTCCTGGGCCCGCCGGGAGATCTTTCGCAGATTGTCGGCGGCCACCTCGCCTAACGACATGTGGAGGGCGCCGGCGGTGGCCGCCAGGCACCAGAGGGCATCACCGAGTTCCTCGCGAACGCGGTCGCGGTCGAGGGGTCGATCCTGAAAACGGTGTTTGCGCACGTGAGCCAGCACCTCGCCGGCCTCCTCGGCGAGTCCGGCCGCAGCGTCGATGAGCTGCTCGCTCTCGTCCAGGCGGGGATTGCGTGTGCGGCTCGCTTGGCGCTGGTATTCGTCGAGGGTCATGGTGCGATGCTCGAACCGGGGGGTGGGGCGGGGGCTGGCGGTGGCCTAAGTGCGCTTCAATCCGCCGCTTGACGTTGACACGAAGCGTGAAGTCCGGTGAACTTATCCAACCCCGGTCGGAGGAGTCAAAACGAACGCGCAACTTGCTGTCGAATCGTGAGTTACTTGCTCCTGGCGGATGACAACGAAGAGATGCGCCTGATGTTGCGGGACCTGTTCCGCGCCTTGGGGCACGACATCGCGCTCGTCGAGGATGGCCTGAGCGTGCTGACAGGGATTCAGGAACGCGAGCCCGACCTCGTGATCCTCGATCACGCGATGCCGGGTATGAACGGGTTCGAGGTCTGTCGCCGCATCAAGCAGAATCCCTTCACCTCGCGAATTCCGGTCCTGATGCTGACGGCGCAGAGCGCGGTCGAAAGCAAGGTGGAGGGCTTCGCGGCCGGCGCCGACGACTATCTCGCCAAGCCGTTCGACCCGCGCGAGCTCCGGGCGCGAGTACAGGCGCTGCTGCGGCTGGTGCAGCGGGAGAGCGACCGCAACCCGACCAGTGGTCTGCCGGGTGGGCGCGCAATCGACCGCGAAATCACCTCGCGAATCGACCGCGGCGAATCGTTCGCGGTGTGCTACCTGGATCTCGACTACTTCAAGCCGTTTGCCGACACGTTCGGATTCGCCATCGCCGACGAAGTGATTCGCGGCCTGGGCGCCGCGATGCGCGAAAGCGCGTCGGCCGTGGGGCGTGCGGAGGAGAAGGATTTCGTGGGTCACATCGGAGGCGACGATTTCATCATCCTCACGGCGCCGGCCCGGGCCGAGGGGTTCGTGACCGAATGTGCCACGCGGTGTCGCCAGGTCATCGAACGTGCCGTGGGGGAAGAGGCGCGTCTGGCCGGGTCGTTCACCGGCGTCGATCGGGAGGGGCAGGTGCGGCGGTTCCCTCTGGCGCGCATTTCGGCGGCCGTGCTCCTGGTGCATCCGGAAGCGTGGGTGAACCTGGCCCATCTGGGCATGCGAGCCGCCGACGTGAAGCGCCGGGCCAAGCAGCGCGGTCCGGGCACGATGCTCGTCGAGATCGCCTGACGTGACCAGATGGTGGCGGCTCGCGGCGGGCGCGGCCCTGTTCGTCGCGATTCGGCCGGTGGTGGCTCAGGAGGTGACGTGCGACCCCGGTGACCGCGAAGTGCGACGGGTGCTGTTCACCGGCAATCAGACGTTCCGCGACGATCAACTCGCCAATCGCATCCTCACGACCCAGGACTCGTGGGCTCGGCGACATCTGCACATCATCGGGCAGCGCTATTGCCTCGATTCCCTGGCGGTGCGGCAGGACTCCCTGCGCCTGATCGTGTTCTACCGGCAGCACGGATTCTCCGATGTCGCGGTGGGATCGAACATTGCGCTGCTGGGCGACGACGCGGCCCAGGTCCAATTCACGATCAACGAAGGACGACCCACCACGGTGGACAGTCTGTCCATCGCGGGGCTCGACAGCCTTCCCGAGCGGCGTCGGCTGCTGCGCGGGCTCCCGCTGCGCAAGGGAGACCGCTTCGACCAGCTGGTGGTGTCGTCGATGCGTGACACGCTCGTGCGGCGCCTGCGGGACCGCGGCTATCCGATCGCCGACGTGCTCCGGAACTTCGATACGGATACGGCGCAACACACGGCGCGGGTGGAATTCGACGTATTGCCCGGCCCCCGCATGTGGATCGGCGGCATCGCCATCGATGTGGAGCGCCTGCGCGCGCCGGACAGCGGCCCGCGCGACAGTGTCCACACCACCCTCAAACCGGAGGCCGTGCAGGTGGTGCTCGGCGTGAGGGCGGGACAGTTGTACAGCGAGAGCAACCTGGAGAACATCCAGCGCGGACTGTACCTCACCCAGGCGTTTCAGAACGTGGGAATTCAGATCGACTCGAACAGCCTCACCGACGCCACAGACTCGCTCGTCTCCATAGAAGTGCGGTTGCTCGAGGCCGACCTCCACGCGGCGCGGGTCTCGCTGGGGTGGGGGAGCCTGGACTGCCTGCGCACGCAGGGCTCATTCTCGAACTACGCGCTGCTTGGCCGGCTGCGTCGGCTGGACCTCAACGGCCGAGTGTCCAAGTTCGGGCTCTGCACCGGCACGGTCCGTGGCGATCCGCTCAGCGACACGCTCAACTACTACGCTGCCGCAACGATTTCCCAGGCGGCCCTGTTCCGTCTTCCGTACGTGCCGTCACTCACCGTGTACAGCGAGCGCCGCTCGGAATTCGAGGCGTTCCTGCGCGATACGCCCTTCGGCCTTATTGGATCGATCATTCAGGACGCCAACGGCACGTTTCCCAAGGTCTACTCGTACCAGCTCGAGTACGGCCGGACGGTGGCCCAGGCCGCGTTCTTCTGCGGCGTGTTCAACGTGTGCGAAGATGCGGCGCGCGAACGGCTGGAACGGCAGACGCGCTCCGCCGTGCTCGGCTGGACCGGAACCAGAAATGAATCCAACAGCATCGTGAGCCCCACCCGTGGCTCCGTCATGCGACTCGAAGTGCGACACTCCTCGAGCCTCGTGGGCTCGTCGCCCGACGTCGCGTTCAATCGCCTGGTCGTGGACGCGTCGGTGTATCGACCGGCGTTCGGCGGCGCGCTGGCGCTGCGCTTCCGATACGGAGTGGTCCTCGGACAGCGCCTCAGCTTTTCGGGGAGTCCCAACTTCGTCCCGCTCGAACAGCGCCTCTACGCGGGAGGCCCGACCACGGTGCGGGGCTACCGGCAGAACGAATTGGGGCCCTCCATCTACATTCCCGAGAAGATCGACACGATCCCCATTCCGGGAAACGACACGCTGGTGTTCATGCAGGCCGTTCCGGAGAAGACCAGCCAGCTCGTGGTGCCCACCGGGGGCGACAACGCCGTGGTGGCCAACGTGGAATTGCGCCTTCCCAGCTTCGTGCTGCCGGACGTGCTGCAGTTCGCGATGTTCGTGGACGGTGGGCAGATCTGGAACCGCGGGCGTAAGGGGACCGGCATCAATTTCCAGAACTTCCGGGTAACACCGGGGGTGGGTGCACGATACTTCTCGTCGATCGGACCGGTGCGCGTTGACGTGGGCTACAATCCGTATGCGCGACCCAGCGGTCCGGCGTACTACAATCCGCTCGCGACCGGGTCCTTTTCCACCAGCGGCGACGTGCGACTCATCTGCGTCAGTCCGGGCAATACACTGCGGGTGCGCCTCGGAGACGAGACCACGCCGCCAAAGCAGATCGATCAGGCGGACTGTCCCGCCACCTACGCCCCCGCGGTGAAGCGGAGCTTCCTGAGCCGCCTCACGTTCCAGTTCTCCATCGGCCAGCCCTTCTGAGCCGTGATTCGGCGCCGCACCGTCGTGCTCGCGTCAGCCGGGACGCTGCTCGGCCTGTTCGCGCTCCTGATGGTGGCGCTGGCCGTTCTCACGCGCACCGAGTTCGGCCGTGCGCGCATTCGCGCGCTGGTGCTGCGGGAACTCCTTGGGGCGGTCCACGGAACGCTGTATCTCGGTACCATCCGCGGCTCCCTGCTCACCAACGTCATCATCGATTCGGCGGAGATCCGGGGCACCGACGACTCGCTGTTCGTACGCACCGGTCCGATCGCCGTGGACTTCGATCCGCGCGACCTGTTCGACCAGCGAATCGTGCTGACGCGGGTCACGCTGGCCAATCCCACGGTGCACATCTGGATCGACTCGAGCGGCAATTCGAACTTCCGGAAGATCTTCCCGGCTGGTCCGGCGACCTCGCCACCGACGATCGGCCATTGGGGCGCCTACATCGCCCTGCACAACGTGCGCCTGACGAATCTGACGGTGCAGGTTACGGAGCCGTGGCACCCCGACGATTCCCTGCATGGTGCCCGGCGTGACAGCGCCGTTGCCTACAGCCTGAAACGCACGGACAAAGAGATTCGCCGCGTCCCCGGCGGCTTCGTGAAGGTCCTGCACTGGGCGAACGCCGGTTTGACCGTCGACTCGGCTCGCCTGGATGATCGCGGCCCGGGTGGCCGCGCGATCCACATCGCCTCGCTCGACGCGAACGAGTCGGACCCGCCGTTCCGTTTCCGAAACGTGCGCGGCACCGTGCTCCTGAAGGCCGATTCGCTGTGGCTCGATCTGCCCCATTTCGACCTGCCCGGATCCACCGGCACCGCCAAGGGCAAGGTGTGGTGGGGGGGAGGGGTGCCCGTGCGGTACGACGTCACAGTGGTGGGGGATTCGGTCACTCTCGGCGACGTGGCGTGGGTTTACCCGACGCTGCCCACGGAGGGCCACGGCCGGATGACGCTGCTGATGCGGAGTCAGAAGAACCCCGCGGTGGTGGACTACGTGCTGCGCAACATGGACGTGCGGACCACGGCATCCCGCCTGCGCGGCACCATGACTTTCGGGGTGGGCGCTCCGATCACGATTCTGAAGGACGTGAACATCGACGCCGATCCGGTCGATTTTCGCCTCATTGAGGTGCTCAGCGGCGAGCCGTTGCCGTACCCGTTTCGTGGCACACTCACGGGCACCGTCAGGGGGGCCGGCGGCCCGCTGAACCGGTTCCGTGTCGATTCGGCCGACGTAGTCTATCGCGACGCGAACGTCCCGGGTGCGGTGACCTACGCGCGCGGAAACGGCCTGCTGAACATTCTCAAGCCCTCGGAGACCGTCTTCCTCGGCTTTCATCTGACGCTCTCCCAGCTCGACCTGCGAACTCTCCAGTACCTGAACGCGACGTTTCCGCATCTGGACGGCCTGGTGAGCGGGCGTGCCACCCTGGACTCGTCGCTCCTCGATCTGCGATTCCGGGACGCCGACATCACCCACTCCTATGGCCCGGGCCCACCGTCGCACGTGACGGGGGCGGGACGCGTGACCTTCGGCGACACGCTCCGCTACGACGTCGCCCTCAACGTGTCGCCGCTCTCGTTCGCGAGTTTCGGGCCGGCGTACCAGACCTCGCGCATTCCACTCACCGGCGAGTACGACGGGCCGATCCGGCTTGAAGGATCACTCCCCGACTTCTCGCTCAACACGGAACTGCGCGGAACCGCCGGCATGCTCGCCTATGACGGACGTGTGGACGCGGACTCGGTGGGTGGGTACGGGTTCGACGGGACGCTGCGCGTGGCGGGACTCAACCTGCGAACCCTGCTGGACACCGCGCTGACGCCGAACACGGTTCTGACCGGGAGCGCCACCCTCCGCCTGACGGGCGATTCCCTCGCAACCCTGAACGGGTCGGCGACCATCGAAATGGAACGGTCGCTGTTCGACAGCATTCGCGTGTTCCCCACCTCCCGGGCCCGGCTGCGCTTCGCAAACCGGAAGGTGTTCGTGGACACGCTCTTCGCGGAGACCGTCGCCGCCACCCTGGCCGCCTCGGGCGCGCTCGGTCTCGACCGGAGCACCGGCGACTCGCTGCAGTTCTCCGTGAGCGCCGATTCGCTGGGGGGATTTCGGCGCCAGTTGGGCGCGTTGCCCGCCGTCCCCGGCGCCCAACCGGGCGCGGTTGTCGACTCGCTTCGGGGAATCATTACCGGACGAGGCTTCCTCAAGGGTTCCATCGACTCGCTGGCCATGCTCGCGACCATCGATGCGACCGGGGTGTCGGCGATGGGTGTGGTCGCTCGCGACGTGCGTGCCGGCGTGGATCTGCGCAACCTCACGACCGCTCCGGTGGGGAGCCTGGACGTGTCGGGGGAGGCCCTGAACGTGTCGGGCGTCGCGCTGACCGATGCGGGAATCACCGTGCACCTCGCCGATTCGCTCAGCGGAGACTTTTCGCTGCTGGCAAGCGCCGCTAACGGGCCGTCGCTGACGACAGCCGGGGACCTGGCCTTCGCCGCCGACACGACCACCGTGCGGATCCGGTCGCTGGACTTGACCATGCAGGACCACGGGTTCACGCTGGAACGGCCGGCCAGCGTGCGCGTCGAACCGCATCGAATCGTCATCGACACGCTTGTCCTGGAGAGTCAAAGGGCCGAGCGGATCACCGTGTCCGGCAGCCTTCCCGACTCGGGCGAAATGGCGGTGCTGCTGCGGGTGGATTCCATGCATCTGCGGGATCTGGCGGATCTGGCGCAGGCCCGCGTCCCGTTAGGTGGCACGCTGACTGGCGAGGTGGAGGTGTCCGGCACGCGACAGGCGCCGCAATTGCAGCTTGCGGCGCGCGTGCTGGGGGCCGAGGTGGGCGATGTGAAGCTTCCCCGCATAAGTGTCAACGGCCACTACGAGAACGAGCGGCTGCTGGGAGGCGTGCTGCTCGCCGAGCAGGACACGGTGGTGGCCGAGGTCGCCTACAATCTGCCCATCGACCGCCGCGGCCGTATGCGGGACGACACGCTGCGAGTCCGGGTCGCCTCGCGCGACGTGGACCTGCGGGTGCTCGAGAGCTTCACGTCCAGCGTCAGGAACGCGGTGGGCAAGTTCACCGCGAACCTGGACGTCACGGGCAGAGGCGATTCCACGGCACTCAGCGGGCTCGTGACGGTGACCGGCGGAGCGCTCACCCTTCCCACGGCGGGCGTCCGGCTGCGCGACATCACGGTGGTCGTGCGTGCGGTGCAGGACACGGTCTACGTGGACCGCTTCTCCATTGTCAGCGGCGACTCGCCGTCGAACGTGTTCCGCGTCGCCGGCTACGTGACGAATCCGCTGAACATCATCGCGCCGTCGGCTGACAGGGATCCGGCGTTCGACCTGACGCTCACCGCGAACGACTTCCATGCCGTCGCGAACAAGCATCTGGCCGATCTGAACATCAGTACGGAGCCGCCGCTGCACCTGGTGGGGCGCGTGAGCGGATCGCAACTGACCGGCACCGTGATCGTGAACAGCGGATCGCTCAACATGCCGGAATCGAGCGACAAGCAGCTCATCAGTCTCTCCCGCGACGATCTGAAGAGCCTCGGGCTCGACACGCTGGCGCTTGCCCGACTGAACATCCTCCCGGAGCCGCCCCCGACCGTGGTGAAGAATCTCACCATCTCCAACGTGGATGTAGTGATCGGTCCCGACGTATGGCTGCGATCTGCCGGTTCAGGCGACGTGAACATCAAGCTCGGCGGGTCGGTGCGCGTGACGAAGGCCCGCGCGGTCACCGGGACCGGGCCACCACAACTCGGGCTGGAAGGGACCCTTCAGACCGAGCGCGGCCGCTACGTGCTCAACCTCGGTCTCGTGCAGCGGAGCTTCGACATCGAGCAGGGACAGCTGCGGTTTTTCGGGACGCCGGAGTTCAATCCCGCGCTCGACATCAGCGCGCTCTACACCGAGCGGCTGGCATCGAGCACCTATGGGGGACGCAGCACCATCCGTATCCGCGTCAAGATCCAGGGCACGCTGGACAGTCCCCAACTCACGCTGCAGAGCGCGGACTCGCTGCAGCTCTCACAGTCGGACATGATCAGCTACCTGGTCTTCCGAACGCCGAGCTTCGACGTGGGTGGGGGACTGCGGCAGAACTACTCGCAGCTGTCGGCGGTGGTACTGGGATCGGCGGTGAACGCGCTCTCGTCGCGTCTCTCGGGCGGATTGTTCGACTATGTAGAAGTGCAGACGGCGGCCGATCGGCTGCGACTTGGCAACGCGCAGCAGACCTCGGCGGGCGGGTATTTCTCCGGGGCGCAGCTCGGCATCGGCAAGCAACTCAACGACCGCACGTTCCTTTCGCTCACGGCCGGCGTCTGTCAGCTGGGGCAGCTCAACCCGCTGTCGAGCCAGAAGCTCGATCCGGGGAGTCTGGCCCAGGCGATCGGCGCGAAGGTCGAGTACCAGATCGACCCGAGCATCGGGCTCGGCGTGTCGGCGAGCGTGGAGCCGTCGCTGAGTGCGTTGCTGTGCAGCCAGGGCATCGAGCGGGGATTCTCAACCTCGGTGCGCCAGTTGGGATTCGACCTCTTCCGCGTCTTTCGCTACTGATCTCGCGCGCACTGCTGGTGGTGAACCCGGCCTCGCGGCGCGGCGCGCGACTGCTCCACACCGCTGAAGGCGCCTTCCGCACCGCCGGTGTGGCGTACCACGTGCTCACGACGGGGAAGCCCGGTCACGCCCTGGAATCCGTCAGGGACGCAGCCTCCGGGTGGGATGCCGTCTTTGTGCTGGGCGGAGACGGCACGGTCATGGAAGTGGTCGGCGCGCTGGCGGGCACCGGCATCCCCGTCGGGGTCCTGCCCGGCGGTACGGGAAACCTCATCGCGGGATCGCTGGGAGTCCCCAGCCGGGTTGACCGAGCTGTGCGAGCCCTGCTTGCCGGCGAATGCCGGCGCGTCGACCTGGGGCGGTTCGAGAGCGGAGTGTACTTCGCGTTCGCGGCCGGCCTCGGCATCGACGCGACGATGATCGCGTCCACCGGCGCGGGCCACAAGCGGCGCTGGGGTGTCCTGGCCTACTTCCTGTCGGCGGGCACGGCTGCACTGCGGCGCCCTGAGTTCAATCTGACCGCGGTCGTGGACGGTACCGAGGTGCGCGTCCCGGCGATCCTCGCCATGGTGGCGAACGCGGGATCGCTCTTCGGGGGCCGGCTGCTGCTGGGCCCCGGCATCTCGGCGCATGACGGAATGCTCGACTTGTGCGTCCTCTCCCCGAGGACCACCAGGGATGTACTCGGCATCGCCTGGCGCGTCGTACGCAAGGACTTCCGGCCGCATCCGTGCATGCGATTTCTCAAGGGCAAGCGATTCTGTCTCGCGAGCGAACCTCCGCAAGCCGTGCAGGCCGATGGCGAACTGGTCGCTGTCACCCCCGTGGTGATCGAGGTGGCCCCGCTCGCCGCGACGTTTCTGGTGCCCCGACGGTAGGCAATCGGGGAGGCCTGACCGCGGGTGCCGGACGTGAAGACTGACGTGAGCGCGGAGCGCCTCCACCGGCTGCAACAGGCGAGTGCGGCGCTGGCCCGCGCCGCCGATGCGTCGGAGATCGCGCGCGAGCTGGGACGCGGTGTGTCCTCGACCGCCGGCGGCGAGGGCGTCTTCGTGGTGCAGCCCGACCTGGACCGGCTGTCGGCCCGGGTGCTGTATCAGGAGTCGGGCGGAGTGGAGCTTCCTGCGCGCGATGTACGGCTGGGCGACGGCGCCATTATTCGCGCGGGACGCGGTGGGGAGTCCGTAGCACTGTCAGGTGCCGCGGCCACCCGGGCAGCCGCGGCGGACGGCGCGATCCTGCCCACGGTGCCGAAGACGACTTCGCTGCTGGTGGTGCCGGCGATGCACGGCCGACGGCTGCTGGCACTGGTGGGCGCGCACTCGGCGTCGCCTGACGCCTTCGGTGCGGAGTCGGTGGCTGCGGCGCGGACACTGGCCACGCAGGCGGCCATGGCCCTGAGCAACGCGCAGCTGTTCGCCGAGAGCGAGCGCGAGCGTCGTCAGATCGAGGCGCTGGCAGACGCGGCACGGGCGGTGAGCGCGTCGCTGCGGATGGGTGAGGTGGTCCGTCTCATTCTCCGGCACGCCACGGGCCTGTTGCGCAGCGACGGCGCGTGCGTGGGACTGCGCGAAGGCAAGTACCTGCACATCGTGGCCGCCCTGGGCATGGCGGACCTGCTGTCCGGCGTCCACATCCCGCTGGCGGGCAGCATTGCCGGGCGGGCGGTGCTCGAGGGGACGACGGTCATCTGCAATGATGTGGTGGGCGATCCGGCCACCTATCGTCCGGCGCTGCGGTTTGCGCCGGTGGAGAAGATGATCGTCGCGCCGCTCTCCACCTCGCGGGGCGTGCTGGGCGCGCTCATGCTCTTCAACCGGGCCGACGATTTCGGCGGCGACGATGCGCGGGTGCTGCAGCGGCTGGCCGATCAGGTGGCGGTGGCGATCGTCAATGCGCGACTGTTCGAGGAGCTGAGCGAAGCGTCGCGCGCCTGGACCTCGACGTTCGAGGCGATCGGTGTGGGGATGGTGATCGTGGACGATGCGGGGCGGATCGTGCGTCACAATGAACGGGCACGCCAGCTTGCATTGGACACCGAGCCTCGCGAACTCGCCGGCCGGACGTTCTATGAGGCGATCGTCGGCGCGACCCCGTCGCCTAACGATGACCGGCCCATCGAACGAGCGCTGCGCGAGGGTACGATGGTGCGCGGCACGCTGCAGATACCGGGGACCGGCCGGTGGCTTCAACTCACCGCCGCGCCTCACCTCGATCGCGGCGTGATCGTCACCTTCGACGAGGTGCCGGAAGCGGCGGTGACGGAGCAGAACACGACGTAAACGCTGTTTCGATGCGGCGGCGCGCCACGTAAGATTCCGCGGTGCCTACCGCATGGCCGTCGGGCCGCCTCGGGTACTTCGTGAGGACCCGTTCGCCGGACATTTCCCGAGGACATTGTGTCCCGGACTGCAGAGGATGATCTCATGAGCAAGCTACACGAACACGACGCGATGGTTTGTCGCGCCTGCGGCAACGAGGAGCGCGCCTCCGAGGGCTATCCCTGCGACGGCTGCGGCACGTTCATCTGTCTGATGTGTTCGATGCGCGGGGTACGCTATTGCCGGAAGTGCCAGGAGGAGGGACTGGCGGCGACGGGGGTGACCCGGCCCGGAGCCATGTGAGCGGAGTGGATTTCACGCCGCTCGGCATCGTGGTAGGGCATGCCACGGACGCTGCCGGCGCTACGGGACTCACCGTCATCCGGCGTGAGACGGGGCATTTTCGTGGAGGATCAGCGGTCGTAGGGCGCGCCACGGCGACACGTGAGCTTATGATAGCCTCGCCCACGAACCTCACCGATCGCATCGACGCTGTTCTCCTGACCGGTGGGTCCGCATACGGACTGGACGCCGCGGCCGGGGTGATGCGGTGGATGGAGGAGCGCGGGCGCGGATTCCCCATTGGGGGTGGTGTCGTGCCGCTGGTGCCCACGGCGGCGATCTTCGACCTGGGCCCCCTGGGCCGATTCGATGCGCGTCCCACAGCGGACATGGCGTACCAAGCCTGCGAGGACGGCCGAGCGGCCGGGATTGCCGAGGGGAGTGTGGGTGCCGGCACCGGCGCCACGGTCGGCAAGGCGGCGGGAGTGGAACGTGCGATGAAGGGGGGCGTTGGCTGCTGGGTGGAGCGGACGGACGAGATTATTGTGGGAGCGGTCGCGGTGGTGAATGCGGTTGGGGATGTGCGAGACGCCCGGGGCCAGATACTCGCGGGTGCGCGAGCGCCCGACGGAGGATTCCTGGATTCGGCCCGGCTGCTGGCGAAAGGGGCCCCGCGGTTGCGCGCACCCGAACCGGCCGCCGCGCACACGACGCTCGCGGTGGTGGCGACCAACGCGGCGTTGTCGCGGGTGGAGGTTCAGCAGCTCGCGGCAGCGAGTGCCGCGGCGTTCTACCGCCGCATCACACCCGCGGGCACGAGCTACGACGGCGACATCGTGTTTGCGCTGTGTGCGCACGAAGGGCCGTCCGCGCCGCTGGTCCAGGTTGAAGTGCTGGCGGTGAGCGCGCTGGAGATGGCGATCGAACGCGCGGTGCGGCTGGCGGTGGGTCGCGATGGGATTCCGGGGCTCGCTGACCCGGCGGCGGCGTAGCACCCCGCGTCAATCGCGGCTCAACACTGGCGCAACCGGGGGCGTAGCCTACCATTGAGGGCGCATTTCCGGACCGGAAACACCGATGTCCGGCCGCCGCTGCCCCTTTCCCTCCGCCGGCGCCGCACGCGCTGAGCGGGCACCTGCCTCTTCGCACGCTGCTCGGGCCTTATGCGACCAACCACTTTCCTTCGATTCGTGGCCGCCGCTGGCGTGGCCACGTCGACTGCGCTCAGTGCGCAATCCCTCGACTCCGTCACGCTTGCCGGTTTTCGATGGCGAACCGTCGGGCCCGCCGAGTTCATGGGGCGCGTGGCCGACGTCGCGGGGATTCCATTCCCGTCGAAGACGTTCTTCGTGGCCGCCGCCGGCGGGGGCATCTGGAAGACCATGAACGGCGGTGTGACGTTCCGCCCGGTCTTCGAGAACGAACCCGTGGTAGCCATGGGGGCGCTGGCGATCGCGCCCAGCGACACGATGCAGGTGTGGGCGGGCACGGGTGAGCAGAACTCGCGCAACACCATCGAGCCGGGCGGCGGCGTCTACAAGTCGACCGACGGCGGCATCACCTGGAAGCTGATGGGGCTGGAGAAGACCCAGCACATCGGCCGCATCGTGGTGCACCCCACGAATCCGAACATCGTCTACGTCGCCGCGTCTAGGCGCCGCGTGGAAGTCGAATCCGGAGCGCGGGCTCTACAAGACGGAAGACGGCGGCCAGACCTGGAAGCTCATCAAGTTCGTGAGCGACAAGGCCGGCTTCATCGACGTGGCGCTCGACCCGAAGAACCCCAACGTGGTCTGGGCCTCGGCCTGGCAGCGGGTGCGCGGACCGTACTTCCTCACCAGCGGCGGACCGGGCTCGGCGCTGTTCAAGTCCACCGACGGCGGCGCCACCTGGACCGAGATCAAGGGCGGCGGATTCCCCGAGACGCAGAAGGGACGCATCAGCTTCTCCATCTTCCCCGGCAACACCGACATCGTCTACGCGATGGTCGAAGCGGATTCGTTGCCGAACCCGAAGCCGAAGCCGGGGCAGGAAAGGCAGCAGCTCAAGAACGGCCTCTATCGCACCACCGACGGCGGGAAGACGTGGGAGAAGATGAACGACGCCGACACCCGTCCCTTCTATTACTCGCAGGTGCGGGTCGATCCGCGGAACTCCGAGCACGTCTGGTTCTCGTCCACGCCGGTGCTGTTCTCCTACGACGGCGGCAAGACGGCCCGCACGGCCGCGCAGGACGTGCACGTCGACACCCACGCGTTCTGGATCGACCCGGGTGATCCCGACCACTTCATCATCGGCAACGACGGCGGCATCGCCATCACGTTCGACGGCGGCGGCAACTTCTGGTATCCGATGAACATCCCCATCGGCCAGTTCTACGACGTGAGCTACGACTACCAGATTCCGTACAACATCTGTGGTGGCGCGCAGGACAACGGCGCCTGGTGCGGGCCGAGCCGTCGCAAGAACGGTCCGATCACCAACAACTACTGGTTCACGATTTCCGGAGGCGACGGCTTCTACACGGCCCAGCACCCCAGCGAGCCGTGGATCGTGTGGGGCGAGTCGCAGGGCGGCAACGTGTCGCGACTCAACCTCAGGACCGGCGAGCGGTCGGGGCTCGTGAAGCCGAACTGGCGCCCGCAGTACCTGATGTTCGAGGACTCCCTGTACTTCGTGCGCGGCGACACCACGCGTCCGGTCACCAGGGAACAGCAGGCCCACATCACCGAGCTTCGCTCACGGCAGAAGGCCGACTCCGTGGAAGGCGAGATGCGCTTCAACTGGGAGACGCCGTACTTCCTGTCGCCGCACAATCCGGACGTGTTCTACATCGGCGGCAACCACGTGCTCAAGTCGACCCAGCGCGGCGACAACCTGTTCTCCATCTCGCCCGACTTGTCCAAGAAGCAGATGGGGAAGATCGACACCAGCATGGTCTACACGGGCGGCATCACGCGTGACGCCACCGGAGCCGAGACGTACGGGACGGTAGTGTCGCTGGCGGAATCGCCGGTGCGCGCCGGGTACCTCTACGCCGGCACCGACGACGGCAACGTGTGGGTGACGAAGAGCGACGGAACGACGTGGGATCAGATTCCGGTGAGCCGGTTTGCCGGACTCGCGACCGGAGATATCTACGTGAGCCGCATCGAGCCCTCGCACTTCGACTCGCTCACGTTCTACATCTCGTTCGAGAACCATCGCTGGAACGACTTCACGCCGTACGTCTACGTGACCACCGACGGCGGCAAGACGTTCACGTCGATCCGCAACAACCTGCCGACCGAGAGCCCGGCCGACTTCGTGCACGTGATTCGCGAGGATCCGCACAACCGTGACCTGCTGTTCGTCGGCACGTCGCGCGCCGTGTACGTGTCGCTGAACCGCGGAAAGTCGTGGCAGCGCTTCATGGCCGGCATGCCCACGGTGCCGGTGTACGACCTGCAGATTCATCCGCGCGACCGCGAACTGATCGCGGCCACGCACGGACGCAGCTTCTGGATCGTGGACATCGCGCCGCTCGAGCAGATGGCCGGCCCCGACAACACCAAGGTCATTGCCGAGAACGTGCACCTGTTCTCGCCAGGCACCGCCTACGAGTACGGGCAGGGCGTGGCGATGGGCGAGTCGGGGAACGGCATGGCGCAGAGTTTCTGTCGGTGTCGAGCCCGCAGTACGGCGCGGAGATCGTGTATCGCATTACCGGTGGTATGGCGGCCGCCGCCGGTCCGGCAGCGGCGCCGGCGGGCGGTCGCGGCGGCCGTGGTGGAGGCCCACAGGTGGAGCTGGTCATCACCGACGCCAAGGGCGACACCGTGACCACGCTCAACGGACCGGCGAACCCGGGCCTTCATCGGGTGATCTGGGATTTCCGCGGACCGCCGCCGCCGCGGCCGGAGCTGTCTCCATCGCAGCGGCGTGACAGCGCGAATCTCGCGCGGCGCATCGACGTGGTGTTCGACTCGGTCGAGAAGGCGGGCTCGGTGCCGAAAGCCTCGCTGGATCGCATGAAGGGAACGTTGACGGGCGGTGCCAATGCGCTCGCGGCCTTCGGACGAGGGCGCGGAGGTGGTGGGGGCGGAGGCCGGGGAGGCGGTGGGCAGCCCGGTGTGTGGAATCCGCGTCCGGCCGAGGGCGGACCGGCAGGCGCCCGCGGCGGTGGTGGTGGCGGCGGACGCGGCGGCGCCGGCGCGGCGGACCCATACGCCGATTTCCCGGGTGGCGCCGAAGCACTCGCCCAGCTGCTGAGCCCCCGGTGGAGTGCCGAGCGGCAGAGGCGGTGGCGGCTTCGGGGGTCGCGGGAACCCGCTCGGCGCGGTGCTGGCCGCCTTCACGGGTGGCGGTGGTGGCGGACGCGGTGGTGGATTCGGGGGTGGAGGGGCCGCGGCGGTGAACACGGGCGACTACCTGGTCACGCTCAAGGCGGGCGGCAACACGTACAGGCAGGTCCTGCGAGTCGAGCGCGCGAGTGGCGGTGACGACAGCGGCTCGCCGTTCGGGCAGCAGGAGGAGGACCGGAACCCGAAGAAGCGCTGAGCAGCGTGGGCTCCGCACCAACCTGAGCCACGGCCCGCCGGGATTGCGCCCGGCGGGCCGTGGCGGTTCTTGCAAGCCCGCTGCAAGCGGGCGTACGGCGGCTGTGCGTTAGGCGGCGGTCAGCTCACCAGGGGGCTCGCCGCCATCATCTGGGCGTTCGTGCGCACCTGCAACTGCACATCGGCACGAGGCTGGTTGTCGAGGACGATCTGCATCACGTAGGCGCCGGACTTATCGAGCGGCAGGTCGATCGACGCGATGAGCGGGAAGTCCATCTCCGACACCGTCGGTGGCGGCGTGGCCACCTCGATTTCGCCGATCGAATTCCAGAGCTCGACCCCGGCCGGATTGATCCACTTCAACGTCACCGAGTGCTTCCCGATGTCGAGCCGGGAGCCCTTCAGCCGCACGACGAGGTTCGCCCGCGGGTGCACCGCGGGCAGCGCTCCCACCTGCACCGCGTCGAAAACGCCGAGCACGTTGAGCTTCCCTTCCTGCGAGAGGTTGGCCGCGTCGGCGAACAGCGCAAAGGAGACATGCATGGCTGGAAGGTAGTGCCGCCCGCGAGTCTCGGCGATTGCTCCGGTGGAGTGCTGACCGCGACCGGCGAGCGATCGAGCGTGCTGCGCGCCGATTGGGAAATCGAATCTGACCCCAATTCGGGCCCCGCATCCCGGTGCCGGCGCTGCCGTCGAAAATGCCGGGCGCCTAACTTTCGGCATGGCCACCACGGCGCGGAGCGCGCCATTGCCGGGACCGGCCGCGGGCACACGCGTTCACCCGTGGCATACCGATGCCCTGCTGCTGCTCATGGCCCTGATCTGGGCCGTGAACTTCTCGGTGCTGAAGTACGGCACCCAGCTCGTGGCCCCGCTCGCCTATAACGGCGTCCGCATTCCGCTGGCAGCCGCCCTGCAGCTTCTGATCGCGCGCGCCATGCGCCTCAAACCGGTTGCCCGCCGCGACGCCTGGATGCTGATTCTGCTGGGAACCCTGGGCAACGGCGTGTATCAGCTGCTGTTCATCATCGGCGTCTCCCGGACCCGCGTAGCGACCACTGTCCTGATCCTCGCATCGGGGCCCGCGCTGGTCGCCATTCTCGGGCGGCTGATGGGGAAGGAGCGCCTGAGGGCGCGCGCCTGGAGCGGCATCGCGCTCCAGGTCGTGGGAGTGCTGTGCGTGGTGGCGGGAACGGCCGGGAGCACGGAGGGGAGCGACAGTCTCCTCGGCGGACTCCTGGTGCTGGGCGGTGCGGTAGCCTGGGCGTACTACTCGATTCTCGTGAAGCCGTTCTCCGAGCGGATCGCGGGGCTCCACATCGGGGGATACACGATGCTGGGAGGAGCCATGCTGAGCGTCGTCGCCGCCGTACCGGCGATGGCGTCCACGCCCTGGCGCGCCCTGCCGCCGGGGGTTTACGGCGCGCTGCTGTACTCGAGCGTCGGCGCGCTGGTGATCGCGTATCTGTTCTGGTACCGCGGCGTGCGGATCATCGGACCCACGCGCACATCGATGTACAGCAACCTCCAGCCGATCCTGGCCATGGCCGTGGCATGGGCCTTCCTGCGTGAGCTGCCCTCGCGCTGGCAGATCGCGGGCGCCGCCTTCATCACCAGTGGACTGCTGCTGGCTCGCACGTCGACGCACGAGCCTGAAGCGCCATGACTCCGCGAACCCATGCGAGGCTCGTGCTGTTCGATATCGACGGCACTCTGCTCTGGAGCGACGGGGCAGGACGGCGCGCCATGGACGCCGCGCTGGTCGCGGTCTTCGGCTCGTCAGGCAACCGCACCTATCGCTTCGACGGCAAGACGGATCCGCAGATCGTGCGCGAGCTGATGCGCGAGGAGGGGCATGATGATGCCGCGATCGATCGTGCCATGCCGCGTGTTGTCGAGGAGTACCTGGCGTACCTGGACCGCGAGCTGGCCGCACCGCACACGACGGTGCGTCTGCTCGACGGCGTCGACGAGCTGCTCGCGGCGCTCCGTGGGCGCGACGACTGCGTGCTGGGGCTCCTGACGGGCAACCTGGAGCACGGTGCCGCGCGAAAGCTCGCCGCGGTGGGGATGGACGTGGCGGGGTTCGCCATCTGCGCGTATGGATCGGATCACGAAGTGCGCGAGGAACTGCCGGCGGTCGCGCAGCGCCGTACGCGCGAGCGCCTGGGGCTGGACCTGGCCGGCACCTCGATGGTGATCATCGGGGACACCCCCGCCGACATCGCCTGCGGACGGGGGCTGGGGGCGCGCGCGATCGCCGTGGCCACCGGCCGCTACAGCGTGGAGGATCTGGCGGCCCACCGGCCGTGGGCGGTGTTCCCCGATCTCCGCGACACCGAAGCCGTGACGCGAGCGATCTTCGATGCGTGAGATCGAGCTCAAGAGCGCCGTGCCTGACGAGGCGTCGTGTGCGGACCGGTTGTTGCGTGCCGGCGCGACACCGACCCTGAGGGGTCGGCTCGAGGATCGCCGCTTCGACACGCCGGACCGCGCGCTGCTGCGACGTGATATCGTGCTGCGGCTTCGCCTGACGCGGTGCAACGAATCCTCGGTCGCCACGCTCGACTGGAAGGGGCCGGCGAGCGACGAAGGCGGGTTCAAGCGCCGCGAGGAGACGAGCGTGGGCGTGGGCGACGGGACGGCCATGGCGGCCATCCTCGAGGGGATGGGTTTCGTGGTGTCGCGAGAGATCGACCGCGACGTCCGGGTCTTCGCGCTCGACGGCGCGACCGTGCGCTTCGAGCGGTTTCCGCGCATGGACGTACTGGTCGAGGTGGAGGGTGACCCCGACGCGATCGAACGCGCCATCGTGGCCCTCGGCATTCCGCGATCGCACTTCACGCCGGAGCGACTCGCCGCATTCGTGGCGCGTTACGAGTCCCGCACCGGCCAGCGTGCCGCGATCAGCGATCGTGAGGCGCGCGGGGACTATCGCTACGCTGCTGACGATGCCTGACGCGGGGAGCGAGTTCGCGTTGCGGCGCGTGAACGGCAGGTGGCGGGATGCGGCGCTCACGGGCCGGGGCGTCCTGCGCCTCGGCGATCAGACGATCGAGGTCTCCACTGAGGGCGGCGCGACAGCGCGCGCGGAGTACCCGGCGCTGTCGGGGGCCGCGTGGCGGAACGGGGTCCTCACGGTTCACGCGCTCGAAGGCACCGTGGAACTGGAGGGGATGCAGGCGCTCGATCGCGCCTGGGTGGCGATCGTGACGCGCGCCTGCCCGTTGCCCGAGTTCACGCGGGGACTCCGGGTCCTGGGTTCGCGAAGGGGAGGGGATCGCGACGCCCAGTGGCGTTTCTTCGCGCCGCTGTTGCAGGCGCGACGCCGACTGGAGCAGGAGACCGATTTCGACCGCCGCCTCGATGCCTTCGACGCTGCGGCGCTGGCCGGCCGTCTGTCTCAGGTGATCACGGCGCTGGCCGCCGAGCGATGTCCGGACCGCGCGCCCGACCGCCGTGCCCTCGAGGCCCAGCTCACGGACGCGGCCGCACCGGTGTTCACGCGGCTGCGTGCGCTGGAGGCAACAACCGCCCGGGCCCGTGCGGCGCCTGACGACAGGGGATTCGTGGCCTGGCGCGCCTGGGTTACCCACGTCATGGCGGTGTTCGTGGCCGCCGACCGGAGTTGGAGCGCCGCGGTGAAGCTCCTGCCGCCGGCCCGCGGCACGCGCACCCGCGGATGGTGGTGGCGGCGGAGCGCCGGGCTCGCGCTCCTCGTCTCGTCGGGCGCGCTGCTGCTCGGAGGTCGCAGGTGATCGGCGGCGTGGGGATCGATGCGGTGGACATCGGCCGCGTGCACGCCCTGATCGCGCGACACGGCCGGCGTGGACTGGGACGCCTGTTCACCGAGTCCGAGCGACGATACTGCGACGCTCGAGCCGTTCCCGAGCAGCACTACGCGGCCCGGATCGCCGCCAAGGAAGCCGCGTTCAAGGCGCTGAGTGGCACCGACGCGGCCCGCGCCATCGGGTGGCGCGAGATCGAGGTGCAGGTCGACGAGGCCGGCCGGCCATCCATTCGCTGTCATGCCCGTGCCGCGAGCCGGGTGCGCGAGATGGGCGTCGCGCGGATCTGGGTGTCGCTGACCCACGCTGACGCGGTCGCGGCCGCGGTGGTGGTGCTGGAAATCAGATGACGGAAACGCCGGGCCCGCCGGGCGCCCGGGCGGCGTTGGCCTGCGCGCCCAGCGAAGCGTGCCAGGTGCGGGCCTTGGCCGAGGGTGTCGGACGCGCGCTAGATTGGCGGGCGATGCCCTGGAACGCAGTATCATCTCAGCGGCGGACGGCCGCGCGGGGACGGACGCACCGGTGGAGGCACTCACGGGCCCGAGCGGCGCTGCTGCGCGCGCTGCCGATGTTCGTGGTCGTGGTGGGCGTTGCGCGCGCGCAGGATCGTCCGGCGAAGCGCGTTGCATACATCGCCGGGGTGGCGGTGGAGGAGTACGCCAAGGGAGTCGATTCGGCCGGCCGGCTGATCTCCGCGACCGAGTACCAGGAGGCGATCGCGTTTCTCCGGGATGCCAGGGAATCGGCAGCCCGGCTCAGCGGTGATCGGGCGGACTCGGCGCGGGCAGGGCTCGACTCGCTGTCGGCGCTGACCGCGCGGCGCGTGGCGCCGGCGGCCCTGGCGCCGTTCGTGCGGCAGATCATGGAGTCGCTGGGCGCCGAGGCGGCGCTCGACCTCCCCTCGCGCCCGGTGGATCTGGCGGCCGGCCAGCGCATCTTCGAGGCCCGGTGCGTCAGTTGCCACGGAATGCGCGGCCAGGGCGACGGCCCGATGGCGCACACCACGTCCACGCCGCCGCCCGCGTTAGGCAGCGGGTCGGTGATGCGCGACGTGACGCCGGCCATGATGTACCGGATCGTGTCGGTCGGGGTTGCCGGCACGGCGATGGTCACCTTCGCGCCCGACCTGACGCCCGATCAGCGGTGGGATGTGGTGGAGTATGCGGTGAGCCTCCGGGCGCCGGCGCCGCGCGCCGAAGGGCAGGGCCTGTACGTGCAGCGGTGCGCCGAGTGCCACGGCGCCGCAGGGGGGTCGAATGGCACGCTGAGCGCGGCGCTCTCGCGTCTGCCGATCGAGCTCTCGTCGTTTGCCTGGCAGGCCGAGCGCAGCGATGCCCAGATCGCCGAGGTCGTGCGGCGGGGCATCGCCGGCACGGCGATGCCCCCCTCGCGCGACCTCGGCGAGGCAGACATCGCCCGGATCGTATCGTACGTCCGGACGCTGGCGCTCAACGACGTGCAGGCGCCGCTGGCGGCAGCCGCGCAATCGTCCGAGCCGGCCATGACCGCCCGGAAAGTGCTGGCGATACTCGACGAGGCCCTGGAAGCGGCGCGCGCGGGGCGGCGCAGCGAGGCCGGGGATCGCGCCTTCGATGCCTACATCGCGTTCGAACCGCTGGAAACTCCGGCGCGCGCTCGCAACCCGGGTCTGGTCGGCTCGCTCGAGGGCCACTTCGCGGATTTTCGTGGAGCGATCAACGCCAATGACCCGCGTCAGGCAGAAGCATCGCGAAACATCATCCAGGAGCGGCTGCCCGACATCGTCGCGCTCAACGAACCGACCGCCGGTCGGTGGGGAGCCTTCCTCCAGTCCCTGCTGATCATTCTTCGCGAAGGATTCGAGGCCATCCTGGTGATCGGCGCGATCGTGGCCTTCCTGTTGAAAACCGGTCATCGGCAACGGCTGAAGTCGATCTGGGCCGGCGTGCTGGGCGGGTTGGGCGCCAGCCTGCTCACCGCGGTGGTGCTGGCAACCCTCCTCAGCGCCATTCCCGCCAGCCGGGAAATCATCGAGGGCGTCACCATGCTGGTGGCCGTCGCCGTGCTCTTCTCGGTGAGCTACTGGCTGATCTCCAAGGTCGAAGCCGCCCGCTGGCAGCAGTTCATCCGCGACAAGGTGACGGCGGCGCTGGAACGCGGTGGGGGGAAGGCGCTGGCGTTCGTGGCGTTCCTGGCGGTGTATCGCGAAGGTGCGGAGACGGCGCTCTTCTACCAGGCCCTCTTCCAGGATGCCGGTGGTCACGGCCTGGCCATTGCGCTGGGACTGCTGGCCGGCGCGGCAGGGCTGGTGGTCGTCTTCACCCTCTTCTATCGCTACGGCGTACGCATCCCGCTGCGTCCCTTCTTCGCGGTGACCAGTGCGCTCCTGTACTACCTGGCGTTCGTGTTCGTGGGGAAAGGCATCCACGAGCTGCAGGAGGCCAACATCGTTTCCTGGACGGTGCTGCCGGGCTGGCCGCAGGCCGAGAAGATGGGGATCTTCGCGACCGTCGAGACGCTGCTGGCGCAGCTCCTGCTGGTGGTGCTCTTCGTTTTTGCGCTGCTCAGGACGTTCTGGCCACGCCGGTCGGTCGCGCTGCCGATGGCGCCGGCCGACGCCGGCGCGCCTCGCCGTGCGGAGCGCGCATCGGTCCTCGGCCCCCGGGTGGAGCAGCTGGGACAGCGCATGGCGTCTCTGGAACGGCGCCTCGCTGAGCTGGAGCAGGCCATCGAGGCGGCCGAGCGGGTGGGAACCGTTCCATCGCCCGATCGCCGCACCTGAACGGACTGTCCATCCGCGGCCCTCACGCGGGTCCGGATGGCCGATTTGGCGCGGCCATGCGGCACCGATGCGCCTGCCGCAGCGCGGCGCGATTGGCGCGGCCTCCGACCGCCGCCGGGTGCGCCCCGGCGCCGGCGCGCGCGAGCCTAACGAGCCTGGGGAGCCGGGACCGGGTGAATGCCGGGTCGGGCCGGTCCGGTATTCCAGCGCCAGTACATCACCAGGGCGCCGATCACCGTCACCGCCAGCGCGATCGCCTGGGCCAGCGTCAGCGCCCCGAGAAAACGATCGTCCTTGGCGCGCAGGAACTCGACCGCGAAGCGCTCCAGCCCCGCGAGCACGGCCCACAGTCCGAACAGCCACCCCTCGGCATGCCGGTGGTCCCGATACCGCCACAGGACGAGGAACATCACGAACGCCAGTGCCACCTCGAGCAATTGCGTCGGGTACACCGACAGCACGGTGTCGGGCGCGACCCCCGGCGGCACCGGCAGGTGAAACAGCTGTTGCATGTTCTCGGCGGTGGACGGCGGCGTGCCGTTGGGGAACAGCACGGCCAGCGGGCCGTTCCACGGGCGTCCGTAGTCGTCTCCCACTGCCCAGCAGCCGGTGCGCCCCACCGAGTAGCCGGCCGCGATGCAGATGCCCGCGACATCGGCAAACCGGACGAACGAGAGCTTCTTGTACCAGATGTACAACCAGCCCACCAGCAGCGAACCCGTGAACCCGCCCCAGAAGACGAATCCCGCACGTCCGAAGAGATCGTGCCAGTTGCGCGTCACGATGCCAGCGTAGTACAGCTTGCCGCCGACGAGCGTCCCCACGATGCAGGCGATGATGAGGTCGGGGATGGCACGCGCGGAGTCCGGATGCCCGCGCCGTTCCAGTTCCCGTTCGGCGATGAAGTTGGAGAGCACGAACGCGAGCATCACCGCGATCCCGAAGCCGGTGAGGGGAAGCGGACCGATGTGGATCTCGAGTGGGTGGTGAACGATGGGCATGTGTGGCGACGAGCAAGGGGTTCCGGGGACAGGGAGGCGGCCGCCGGATGGCCAGCGCCTCGGTACCGCGCTTCTGCTACCCTGCAGCCATCTTCCTGATGCGACGCGGGGGTTGGCGGTCCCCGACCAGTCCGGGCAACGGAAGGGTGGCATAGGCATTCAGATCCCAGCCGTCGCGCGCCCCCGCTTCCGCGTGAAACAGGCCGGCCCGGGCGATCATCGCCGCGTTGTCGGTGGCCAGTCGCGGTCCCGGCGCGAACACCTCCGCACCTAACGAGGACAGCCGATCCCGCATCGCGTCGGCCAGCGCACGATTGCAGGCCACGCCGCCGCCCAGGACCACCCGCCGTCGCCCAAACCGGGCGGCCGCGCGATACGTCTTCTCCACCAGCGTCTCGATCAGCGCATCCTGGAAGCCTCGCGCCAGGTGCGGCCCATCGCTCTCCGGATCGCGCGACGCGCGCACGGCGTGCAGCACCGCGGTCTTGAGGCCGCTGAACGACACGTCGTAGTAGTCGTCGTCACCCGGTGCCTGATTGCGCCGGAGCATCGGGCGCGCGAAATGGAAGCGACGCGGATCGCCGTCACGTGCCAGGCGCTCGACGGGGCGGCCACCCGGATAGGGCAGGCCCAGCAGCTTGGCGACCTTGTCGAACGCTTCGCCGGCGGCGTCGTCGCGGGTGGCTCCCAGCATCCGATAGGTTCCCCACGCCGGCGCGTCGATCAGCATCGTATGCCCGCCCGAGACGAGCAGCGCGGTGAACGGCGGAACGGCGTCGGCGTGCTCGAGCGACTGGGCGAAGAGGTGGCCCTCCATGTGGTGCACCCCGATCAGCCGCTTGCCCCGCGCAAACGCCACGGCCTTCGCGAAACTGAGACCCACCAGGAGGGCGCCAACGAGTCCGGGACCGTTCGTCACCGCCACCACGTCCACCTCATCGAGCGACGCGCCGGCGTCGGCGAGCGCCCGCCCGGCCACCGGCACGATCGCTGTGAGATGCGCCCGCGAGGCGATCTCGGGAACGACCCCGCCGAACACGCGGTGCACGTCCTGCGACAGGATCACCAGGGAACGCTGGATCACGCGGTCGCCGGCTCCGGCCACCACCGCCGCGGAGGTCTCGTCGCATGACGTCTCCACCCCCAGCACCACTGTCATGATCCGGTGGGGGAGGGCAGCGGAATGCCGAGCAGTTGCGACACCAGGGCCTGGTTGGCCGGAGAGCTCCAGTCGGAGGCGCCGGTGACCCGCTTGCGGATCATCCCGTCGCGGCCGATCAGGAACGTGGACGGAATGCCTAACGACTGGTAGTCGTGCTCGATCCGGCCCGACCCCTCGCTCAGGACGTCGAAGGTGAGGCCGTAGCGTGCCACGAACTCCCGCACCCGGTCCTCGAACCCCGGGTCGTCGGTGGCGACCGCGACCACCCTGAGGCCGGCCGGTCCGAACTGCCGATACAAGGCCTCGATACTCGGCATCTCGACGCGGCATGGCTCGCACCACGACGCCCACAGGTTCAGCAGGACCACCTGACCGCGATAGTCGGCCAGGCTGCGCGTCTTCGGGACCGGGTCGAGCGTTTTGGCCAGAAAATCCGGAGCCGTTGCGCCCACCGTGATCATCCGCGAGGCCGCGTCGGGCGACGGTCGCAGCAGCAGGACCGCGGCAATTCCTCCCAGCGCCAGCACCGTCACCACCAGCGCCCGCGCGGCGCCGCGGGGGCGTCGCCTGACTCCCGAGCTGCATCCTCCGTCCGTCATACGGCCTCCATGCAGAGTCGTCGCAGCGCCGCGATCTCCCCCTTCGGATCGCGTGCCGCGAAGATGGAGTGGCCGGCCACGAAGGTATCGGCGCCGGCCCGCCAGCAACGCGTGATGGTCTCCCGCGCGATACCGCCGTCCACCTCGAGAGCGGCGTCGCTCCCCGCCTGGTCGAGCATGGCGCGCGCGCGCCGGATCTTGTCGACCGACGCCTCGATGAAGCTCTGGCCGCCGAACCCGGGATTCACCGTCATCACCAGGACCAGATCCACGATACCCGCCACCTCCGTGAGCATCGCCACGGGGGTCGAGGGATTGATGGCGACCCCGGCCCGGCACCCCAGCTCGCGAATGTGCTGGAGCTGGCGGTGGAGATGCGGCGCCGCCTCCTGGTGCAACGTCAGGCCGCTCGCCCCGGCCCGTGCGAAGTCATCGAAGTACCGCTCGGGTTCAACAACCATCAGGTGAATATCCAGGGGGAGCGGCGTGAGGCGACGGATGGTTTCGATGACCTTCGCGCCGTAGGTGAGGTTCGGTACGAAGCGGCCGTCCATGACATCGACGTGGATCCAGTCCGCACCACCGGCCTCGCACATGGCGATCTCGTCTCCCAGACGTGCGAAGTCGGCGCTCAGCACGGACGGCACGATCCGAACGGTCACGAGGTCCCCGACACGAGAAGGGTGACGGCCGCTCCAGGAGCGACGGATGTTCCCGCGGTCGGGAACTGCTCGAGCACCCGGCCCGCGGAGCGCGTGCTGGACGAATCGTAACGCACGGCCCCGATGGTCAAGCCGAGCTGTTCGATGGTGCTGCGCGCATCGATCAGGTCCCGGCCGACCAGATCCGGCATGGTGAGCTGCGCCGGACCGGAGCTGACGACCAGATCCACCGCGGTTCCCGCCGGCACCACCTGGCCCGGCGAAGGCGCCAGGGCCAGGACGGTTCCCCGTGCCTGGGCATCCGCCCGTTCGGTGACCTGTCCCATGGTCAGTCCCGCTTCACGCAGGATCCGATCAGCGGAAGACCGACCCTTGCCGACCAGCTCGGGGATGGTCGCGCGCTGCTGCCCGGCGCTCACATCGAGCGTCACCGGGTCGCCTCGCTGGGCGCGCGATCCGGCCACCGGCGTCTGCGCCAGGACGGTCGATTTGGGCGCTTCACCGCTCAGCCGCGATTCGCCTTGCGAGGCCTTGAGTCCCGCCGTCGTGAGCCGTTGCGATGCGTCCGCGTAAGGCAAACCGACCACCGCCGGCACGAGGACGGCGTCCGGCGGACCCTCGTCGGGGAAGACGACGAACGCAACCAGCAGCCAGGCGGCAGCGAAGCCCATCGCCGCCAGTCCGAGATGGATCAGGAGGCGTCCATTCCCGGCGCCGCGGCCAGATCGCGCCATCAGGCGGCCGCCCGGCGCAGGCGCGCCGCAAACGCGCCGTCCACGCGCTGGCGCTGCGGAAGGACTCGCAGCCGGCCCACGTCGAGAGTGTCCTCGGGAACCGCATCCGGAGGTGGCGGCTCGAGGGTCCATCCGGAGTGGTCGGCGAGGAACCCATCGATCTGCGCGTCGTTCTCCTCGGGCTCCAGGGAGCAGGTGCTGTAGACCAGCAAGCCCCCTGGCTCCACGGCATCGGCGGCCGCGCGGAGCATCGTCTCCTGCATGGCGGCGAGCACAGCGAGGTCGGAGATTCGCAGCCGCCATCGCGCGTCGGGATGTCGCCGGAACGTCCCGGTGCCGGTGCAGGGCACGTCGAGCAGGACCGCCGGAACCGGCGCCAGGGCGAGCGTGCGTGCGTCCATCGCCACCAGGGCCACGTGGCCGGCGCCGAGCCGCGCGAGATTCGTGCGCAGGCGCGCGAGCCGGAACAGGGACCGGTCGGCGGCGACCACCAGGGTGGCGTGGCGTCCGAGCTCCAGCGCCTTGCCGCCCGGCGCCGCGCACAGATCGGCCACCACGCCCGCCGGCGGGAAGGCTGCATAACGAGTCACGAGCGTAGCCCCGGGGTCCTGCACGAAGAACAGGCCCTGTCGAAAGGCCCCGAGCTGGGTGAGGCCTCCGGCGTTCTCGAGACGGAGACTGTCCGGCACCAGGGGGACGTCGCTGGTATGCACGCCGCTCTGCTCCAGCTGCGCCTGCAGCTGATCGCGGCTCACGCCGTACGGACGCACCACCAGGGGCGCCTCCTCGTTGTTGAACGCCAACAGGCTCTCCGTCCCGGCGGCGCCCCAGCGCGCCACCCACCGCGCGACCAGCCAGCGGGGATGCGAATACCGGAGCGCCAGGGTGTCCACTGGATCGTCGCTCTCGACGAGGGCCGACCCGGCGAGGTCGGCGCGCTCGCGGTCGACCCGGCGGAGGACGGCGTTGGCCAGGCGACTGGCGCCGATGCCATGGCGCCGCTTGGCCAGCTCCACGCTCTGCGCGATCGCGGCGTACGCGGGCACGCTGCCCATCTGCAGCAGCTGATAGGTGCCGAGGCGGAGCACGTCCACCAGGTCGGCGTCGAGCCGCACCAGACCGCCGCGCACGCGCGAGGTGAGCACGGCGTCGAGGGCGCTGCGCTGGCGCAGCGTGCCGTAGACCAGCTCCTGCACGAATCGGCGGTCGCGCGCCTCCAGGGTGTCCACGCGGCGGTCGAGCGCGGCATCGAGCAGCGTGCCGCTGCGGAGGTCGGCGAGAATGTCGGCGGCGGCGACGCGCGTGTCGGTGAGTCCGCCGCGCCTCAGGGTTGCGTCCGGCGCGGCGGAGACGTCGGGCGGCATCATACCACGCAAAATAGCGCCGCTCAACGCGTGCGGTTACGCGCCAAATCGGTCTCCCACGAACACCCCCCGTCCCTGGGCCCAGTCCAGCGCGGCCAGACGGCGGCGTCCCGAGGGCTGCACGTATCCGAGCCGCACCGCCCCGCTGAGGCAGGCCACCAGCAGTCCCGACTCGTCAACCTCCAGCACCTCTCCGGGGTCGCCGCGGGCATCGGACGCCACCCGGGCGCCGAACACCTTCACGTCGGTGCCTCGGAGCGAGCTGAATGCGCCGGGATCGGGGTCGAACGCGCGCACCCCCCGGGCCACCTGTTCCGCCGGACGTGTCCAGTCGATGCGGGTCTGCGCGCGAGTGATCTTCGGCGCGTACGTCGCGCGCGCCTCGTCCTGCCGGTGCTCGGGTGCATCGCCTAACGCGAGCAGCGCCAGCGCCTCCACCACGGCCAGCGCCCCCAGCTCCGAGAGGCGCAGATGGAGCTCGCCGTAGGTCTCGTCCTCGAGAATGGGCGTCGGTGCCTGCAGCAGGACCGGACCGGCATCGAGCTGCTCCACCATGCGCATCACCGAGATCCCGGTTTCGGCGTCTCCCTCCAGGATGGCAGCCTGAATGGGTGCCGCGCCACGCCAGCGGGGAAGGAGCGAAGCGTGGAGATTCACCGTCGCCAGAGCCGGCAGGTCGATGACATCGACCGGCAAGAGGTGCCCGTAGGCGATCACCACCGACACGTCGGGCTGGAGGTCGCGAATGGCCGCCAGAAATTCCGGCCCGCGCGGCCGTTCGGGCTGCAGCACCGGGATTTCCTCGGCAACGGCGATTTCCTTGACCGGCGGCGGCGCGGGCACACTCCGATGGCGTCCCTGCGGTCGATCCGGCTGGGTCACCACGCCGACGACCTCGTACCCTTCACCGATCAACGCGCGGAGCGCCGGGGTGGCGAAGTCGGGCGTCCCCCAGAAGAGGACGCGCATCCTACAGCACCTCGTCTCCGATGCCGCCGGCGGAATGGCGCGACGAGGCGCGCGAGGTCTCCGGGACCACGATCCGTCGGATGAGGGTCGGATACTGCTCCTTCATCGAGTCCCATTTTGACAGCGCCGCGCGCCGTTTGAGGAAGCTGAGGTAGTCGATGAAGAGCTTCCCGTGCAGGTGGTCGATCTCGTGCTGAATCGCGCGTGCCAGCAGCCCGGCCGCGTCGATCGTGAACTCCTGGCGATTCCGGTCGAGCGCGCGCACGGTCACGCGCTCTGCGCGTTCCACCTCGCCGTAGATGTCGGGGATCGACAGGCATCCCTCCTCCGCCCGATCGGTGCCCTCCTCCAGGACGACCTCGGGGTTCACGAGCACCAGCGGGTTGTTTTCGACGTCCACGATCGCCACCCGCGCGCCGCGACCTACCTGTGGCGCGGCCAGGCCAATCCCCTGCGCCGCGTACATCGTCTCGAACATGTCGTCGACGAGGCGCTGAAATTCCGCGCCCACTTCCGAGACCAGTGTGGTCTCGGAGCGCAGCACGGGCGAGCCCAGGACGTGAATGTGGAGCAGGCTCACGTGACAGGACTGGAAGTGGACGCGGTGCCCGCGACCCGGGCAATGCGTCCGCGCTCCACGATCACCCGGGTGTCGCCGGACTTGATGGTCACCGGATCCTCCATCGTGCGCTGGGGAGCACCGTCCTTGACCGTTTCCTTCACATGCACCACCTCGCCGATAATACCGCCGGTCGTCACGATATGGTCGCCCTTTCGCAGATTGCGCAGCCGCTCCTCGTGCGTCTTCCGCTGCTTCTGCTGCGGGCGGATCATCAGGAAATAGAAGATGGCGGCGATCGCTCCCATTTCGAGCACGAAGCCGATCATCGAGATGCCGCCGCCGGCGGCCTGAAGAATGAGCAGTGCGGGATACGTTGGCCACGTCATGGTGTGAGGACTGGTCCGGAAGCGAGACGTTCGAGCCGGGCGCGGGCCCAGTCGTCAAACGTGCCATCGTGAATCGCGCGCGCCGCTTCGCGGGTGAGCGCGATCAGGAAATGTACATTGTGCAGGGAGAGGAGGCGCAGTCCGAGGATTTCGTCCGACACGTACAGGTGCCGGAGATACGCCCGGGTGAAGCGCCGGCACGCCGCGCACGTGCAGTCGGGATCCAGCGGTCGCTCGTCGGCGCGGAACTCGGCCCGCTTCACGTTGATGCGGCCGTCGCCGGTGAACGCGGTACCGTTGCGCCCCATGCGCGTTGGCGCCACGCAGTCGAAGAGGTCCATCCCCCGGCCGATTCCCTCCACCAGATCCTCGGGGAATCCCACGCCCATGAGGTACCTCGGTCGCGACGAAGGCAGCTCGTGGGCCAGCAGGTCGAGCACTGCGTACATGTCCGGCTTCGACTCGCCCACCGAGAGGCCGCCGATCCCGTACCCGGGCCAGTCGGCCATGCCGGTGATCGACCGCGCAGCTTCCAGGCGAAGCGCTCCGTGAATGCCGCCCTGGATGATGGGAAACAGGCTCTGCGAAAACGGTCGAGCTGCCGAAGATGATCCGTCGGTGGCGGGGGTGGCGGCGGGCGGCCCGCTGGGGTCGTGCTGCAGCCGCTCGAATTCGGCCAGGCAGCGCGCCAGCCAGCGAATGCTCCGGTCGCTTGCATCCCGGGCGCGGCTCAGATCGGCCTCGCCCGGAATGACGTGGTCGAACTGCATGACGATGTCGGCGCCCAGGTTGCGCTGGATGCGCATCACGAGCTCGGGCGTGAAGCGCCGGGACGACCCGTCGATGTGGCTCTGGAATTCCACGCCGTCCTCGTCCACGCGACGCAGTCCCTCCAGCGAGAAGACCTGGAATCCCCCGGAATCCGTGAGGACGGGACCGTCCCAGGCCATGAACCGGTGCAGGCCACCGAGGCTGGCGATGAGCTCGTCGCCCGGGCGGAGGTGCAGATGGTAGGCGTTGGCGAGCACGACACGGGCGCCCGCGTCGCGGAGGTCGGTGGGGTCGAGCGCCTTGACGGTGGCGAGCGTCCCCACCGGCATGAAGGCCGGCGTGTCGACGGCGCCGTGGGGCGTGTGGAGCCGGCCGGCGCGCGCCGCGCCGTGCCTGGCCGTGACGTCGAAGCGGACAGCCGGGGTCATATCGTTAGGCAGTGGGGGCGCCGGCACCGTCAGAGGATCGCCATGGCGTCGCCGTAGGAGTAGAACCGGTACCCCGCATCGAGCGCCACGCGGTACGCCTCCATGGTGAGCTCGTAGCCGGCGAAGGCGGCCACCAGCATGAGCAGCGTGGAGCGCGGAAGATGGAAGTTGGTGATGAGCCTGTCCACCGCGTGCCAGTGATACGGCGGTCGGATGAAGAGGCGGGTTTCTCCTGCGCCGGAGCGCCAGGGGCCGTCGCCGGCGGCGATGGTCTCCAGGGTGCGGGCGGAGGTGGTTCCCACCGCCCAGATCTTCCCGCCCGCGGACCGTGTGGCCACCAGGCGCGCCACGGCTTCGTCGGTCACATCGTACCACTCCTCGTGCATGAGGTGCTGTGCCGGATCGTCGTGCTCCACCGGCTTGAACGTTCCCGCACCGACGTGCAGCACCAGGTCGACGCGGCGCACGCCGCGCCGCTCGAGGTCCTCGAGCAGCTCCGGGGTGAAGTGGAGACCGGCCGTCGGCGCGGCGGCCGAGCCCGGCTGGCGTGCGTACACGGTCTGATAGCGGGCTTCGTCGTCGGCCGTGTCGTCGCGCGCGATGTACGGTGGCAGCGGCACGTGGCCGTATCGTTCGACGGCGGCTTCGGCCGACAGCGGCGTCTCCAGCCGCACGATCCGGGTGCGGCGTGCGGTAGTTTCCTCGATGACCACGTCCAGCTCCGGGGCGACGTGGACCACGCGCCCCGGCCGGAGCTTCCCGCCCGGGTGCACCATCGCCTCGAATCGCTTGGCCGCGCCGGTGGCGCGAAGCAGCAGGACTTCCGCCGGGGCTCCGGAACCGCGCCGGCCCAGGAGGCGGGCGCGCCGCACCCGCGTGGTGTTGAGCACCAGCGCGTCGCCGGGGGGGACGAGATCGGCAAGCTCGGCGAACACCCGGTGTTCGAGCCGTCCGGATTCGCGATGCACGACCAGCAGGCGACTCCGGTCGCGCCGTTCGTTAGGCACCTGGGCGATGCGGCCGGGGGGAAGGTCGTAGTCGTAGTCGGCGGTGCGGAATCCGGAACTCACGGTCCCACCTACGCGTCGAACAGCGACTCCTGCTCGGTGCGCACCGGCGCCTCGAAGCCGAAGTGGCGGTACGCGAGGGACGTGGCCACGCGGCCGCGCGGCGTGCGCTGCAGAAACCCGTTCTGCACCAGGAACGGCTCGTACACTTCCTCGATCGTCTCGGCATCCTCGGCGATGGCCGACGCGATGGCCCCGACCCCCACCGGACCGCCGCCGAACTTCTCGATGATGATCCGGAGAATGCGCGCATCCATGTCATCGAGGCCGAAGTGATCGACGTCGAGCAGCTGGAGCGCCTGGTTGGCCACGTCCCGCGTGATCCGCCCGTCGGCGCGCACCTGTGCGTAGTCCCGCACCCGCCGCAGCAGCCGGTTGGCGATGCGCGGCGTCCCCCGCGACCGCCTGGCGATCTCCGTCATTCCTTCGGCGTCGATGTCCACCTTCAGGACCTCCGCCGTGCGCTTCACGATCAGCTCGAGGTCCTCGGTGGGATAGTAGTTGAGCCGCTCCACGATGCCGAAGCGCCCCCGCATCGGCGGCGTGAGCAGCCCGAGCCGGGTGGTGGCGCCGATCAGTGTGAATCGCTCGATCGGCATCGTGATCGTCTGGGACTTCGGCCCCTCCGAGAGCCGGATGTCGATCCGATAGTCCTCCATGGCGGGGTACAGGAACTCCTCGATCACCGAGCGCAGGCGGTGGATTTCGTCGATGAAGAGAATGTCGCCTTCCCGCAGGTTGGTGAGCGTGCCCACCAGGTCGGCGGGCTTCTCCAGCGCCGGACCTGACGTGCCGCGGATATTCACCCCCAGCTCCCGCGCGATCAGCTCGGCCAGCGTCGTCTTTCCCAGCCCCGCCGGTCCGAAGAACAGCGCATGGTCGAGCGGTTCGCGCCGGGCTCGCGCCGCGTCGATGTAGATGCGGAGGCCCTCCTTCACCTTGGTCTGGCCGATGAACTCCGCCAGTCGCTGGGGCCGAAGGGACAACTCCACGGCGCCTTCCTCGGGAAGTTCGGCGGGGGTCGTGATTTCGGAGGGGGGCATCAGCGACGTGGGAGGGATGAAGGTCACCCGGGCAGGCCGCCAACCGCGCGGCCCGATCCGGTCGATCCGAGACGCCATACACTAGCCGTACGGCGGTCGTAATATATCCCGAAGATTTGCCGAACACGAGCACGACGTCCTGTGACCACAGGGGGTCCTGCGCGTCGTTTTCGTGGGTGTGCGCGTCACGCTGGAACGGTGGCGCACCTTCCGCATTCTGGCCGACTCCAGCGCCAGCCCTCGTCGGGGCGCGAGTCACTTTCGGCTCCCAACCGTCCCAACCCGACGCGTGGATCGCACCACACCGCGAGAGAACCGCCATCCGCTTCGCTGGTGGATCGCGCGCCTGAGCGCCCGCGCGCGCGGCCGGCTTCGCTATCCGCGGTCATTTCCCAGGCGAACGCCGGTCCCGCAATCGGCGCGGGGGATCATGGCGCGGCTTCCCGAAGGATGGGGTGCGGCCATCGTTGTCGCCTCGGCGTGCCTGTTCTACCTGCTGCGCCCGCAGTCGCAAAACCTGCTCACGTCACTGGCGTTCATCCTCGTGGCGATGGTGCTCCTGGCGCTGGTCCGGCGGGTCGCCTCGGTGCGCGACGACGTGATCACACTGGCGGCGAGCGAAGCCCGATTCCGGGCGCTGGTGCAGAATTCGTCGGACGTGATCCTCATCAGCGATCCCGAGACCGTGGTGCGTTACGCCAGTCCGACCGCGCGCCAGGTACTGGGGATCGATGCCCATGAGCTCCAGGGAAGGCGGCTCATCGAGTTCGTGCACGCCGACGATCGCGAGGCGGCGCAGCGGTTCTTCGCGCAGCTGCAGAAGGTCGAGGCCGCGACGTCGCTGGTGGAGGAGTGGCGACTGGTGCGGCCCGACGGCGTCGCGCTGTGGACGGAGAACATCGGAACCAACCTCACCGCCGAACCGATGGTGGGCGGGATCGTGGTGAACGCCCGCGACATCTCCGAGCGCCGGACGCTGCAGGCCCGGCTCACGCACCAGGCCTTTCACGATGAGCTGACGCGACTGGCGAACCGGGCGTTGTTCCTGAATCGCGTGGGGCACGCGGTGGCGCGTGCGCCGCGCGGCAACCATCCGGCATCGGTGCTGTTCCTCGACCTGGACGACTTCAAGAAGGTGAACGACTCCCTCGGTCACGCGGTGGGTGACGAACTGCTGCTGGCGGCCGCCGGGCGACTCACCGGTTGCGTGCGTCCCGCGGATACGATCGCGCGGCTGGGGGGAGACGAATTCGCGGTGCTGCTGGAGGACGTGGACACCCTGGCCGACGTGGAGGTGGCGGCCGAGCGGATTGCCCAGGCGCTGCGGGCGCCGTTCCGGGTGCGAGGCCGCGACGTGTTCATCAGTGTCAGCATCGGCATCGCGGCCGTATCGGCGGGCGATACCCCCGGCGACGTGCTGCGGAACGCCGACCTGGCGATGTACTTCGCCAAGGCGCGCCACAAGGGGCACTATGCGATCTACGAGCGGGAGATGCACCAGCTGGTGATGGAGCGTCTCGAACTGGAGGCCGATCTGCGGGCGGCGGTGGCCCAGCAGAACTTCCAGGTGGAATACCAGCCCATCGTCAACCTCAGCTCCGGCGAGATATACGGGGCCGAGGCACTGGTGCGGTGGCACGATCCGGAGCGCGGGATCGTGGCTCCGGCGAAGTTCGTCGAGGTGGCCGAGGAAACGGGGCTGATCATTCCCATCGGCCGCGCGGTGCTGCGCGAGGCCTGCGAGCGGGCGCGCGAATGGCGCTCCAGGAATCCGGCCGCGCGCCTGATGCAGATCAGCGTCAACCTCTCGGGACGCCATTTCCAGGATCCGTCCCTGGTGGACGACGTCCGCAGCGCACTGCAGGATTCCCGCCTCGAACCGTGGGCCCTCACCCTGGAGATCACCGAGAGCGTGCTCATGCAGCGGTCGCACAGCACGCTGGACAAACTGCGCTCGCTCAAGGCGCTCGGGCTGAATCTGGCCATCGACGACTTCGGGACCGGCTATTCGTCGCTCGGCTACCTGCAGCAGTTTCCGATCGACATGCTGAAGATCGACCGCACGTTCGTCGACGCCGTGGGGAACGAGGATGAGGATCCGGTGCTGGCGCGCGCCATCATTGCGTTAGGCAGGACGCTGGGGATCGAGACCGTGGCCGAGGGGATCGAACGCACCAACCAGCGTGACGGCCTGCGCGCCCTCGGCTGCACCCTGGGGCAGGGGTACCTGTTCGCGCACCCGATGAGCGCCGCCGACTTCGTGACCCGGGTGCTGGTCCCGCACGACGGGCTCTTCTCGGCGCGCGCGCCGCACAGCCGGAAGCGCAACGCGGCATCCTGAGGGCCGCAAGGCGCGTTCTTGCGGCATCCTGAGGGCCGCGCGGTGCGCCCTTGCGCCATCCTGACGGTGGCAGGGCGCGCCCTGACTCCGGGGCGCGTCCGGTCTACACCAGGGATCTGACTTTGATCAGCCGCTCGGCCGCGGCTTCCAGCGTCTCCCGCTTCTTGCAGAACGCAAACCGCGCAAACCGGCGTCCGCGCCCCTCGGTGGCGTGGAAGCTCGATCCGGGAACGGTGGCCACGCCGATGTCCCGCGCGAGCCAGAGCCCGAACTCCCGATCGTTCACGCTGCTCAGGCTGGAGAAATCCGCGAGTACATAGTACGCACCCTCGGGCACCGTGAACTCGAACCCTGCCTCGCGCAGCGCGGTGCAGAGGATCTCGCGTCGCTCCCGGTACTCCTGCGCCAGGCGGTTGTAGTACTCCGGACCGAACGCCATGCCCACGGCCCCCGCCTCCTGGAGCGGAGCGGGTGCGCCCACCGTCAGGAAGTCGTGCACCTTGCGAATGGCCACCGTTTCCCGCGCCGGGGCGATGGCGTAACCCAGCCGCCACCCGGTACAGCTGAAGGTCTTGGACAGCCCCGATATCGTCACCGTCCGCTCCCGCATTCCCGGAAACGCGGCCAGCAGATGATGGTTGCCCGCGTACCGGATGTGCTCGTAGATCTCGTCGGTGAACGCCCAGACGTCGTGTTCGACGCAGAGTCCGGCGATGAACGCCATCTCCTGGCGCGTGAAGACCCGACCCGTGGGATTATGGGGCGTGTTGACGATGATCGCGCGCGTGCGGGGCGAGAAGGCGCGACGCAGCTCGTCCGGGTCGAAGCGCCAGGTGGGCGGTTCGAGCGGCACGAACACGGGCCTGGCACCCGCGAGGACAGCGTCGGGGCCGTAGTTCTCGTAGAACGGCTCGAAGACGATGACCTCGTCGCCGGGATCGACCAGCGCGAGAAAGACCGACGCCATCGCTTCGGTGGCGCCGCAGGTCACCGTGATCTCGGTCTCGGTATTCACGGTGAAGTCGTACCAGCGACGGTACTTGTCCGCGATGGCGAGCCGCAGGGCCGGCGCTCCCCAGGTGATGGCGTACTGGTTGACGTCGCCATGGATGGCGGCACTGGCCGCGTCCTTCATGGGCGACGGCATCGCGAAGTCGGGAAAGCCCTGCGCCAGATTGATCGCGCCGTGCTGATGGGCGACGCGCGTCATCTCGCGGATGACGGACTCCGTGAAGGTGGCAGTTCGGGCGGCAGGCATGGCGGGAATGGCTCCGGGAGAGTCGAATAGAACCGGCGGGAAGGGCGGGGGCAATCGCGCCGGGCGTTGCTCAGCCCCGGCCCACCTTCGCCAGCGCGGCGCGAATGAGGTCCGGCACGCTGGGGATGCCGTCCACGCCGTCAAGGGCCGCGTGCACCGCCTTCTCCGCTTCCACGCCCGAATACCCCAGCGACACCAGGGCGCGCATGGCGTCGTCGGCAGCCGACCCCCCGGTCCGGGGCACGACGCCCTCGTCTCCCAGCAGGTCGTCCAGCTTGTCCGCCAGGTCGAGCACCAGCTGCTGCGCTTTCTTGCGGCCCACCCGGGGCACCGTCTGCAGCACCGCCACGTCGCGCTCGCGAATCGCACGCACCAGCCGGTCGGCGGCGAACCGTGACAGCATGCCTAACGCGATGGCCGGGCCCACACCGGTGGCACCACGCACCCGCCGGAAGACCCGGCGCTCCAGCAGGGTCCCGAAACCGTACAGCAACCACTCGTCGTCGCGAACCACGAGATCGGTGAACAGCGTGATCGGCTGGCCGGCGGCCGGGAGGCGCTCGAAGGTGCTCAGCGGAACGGCCAGCTCGTACGCCACCCCGCCCGGCGTGGCGATCTCGACGCGATCCACGTCCTTCGCGATCAGCCGCCCGGTGACCTGGGAAATCATCCGCGACCCGATCCGTCGCGTCGCCGATCGCGGTCGACCCCGGCTCCCGTGGACCTGCGGCGGTCGCGGCCCGACCGGCCTCTGTTCGCACTGCCCGGGCCGGCCGCGGCCCCACGGATCCGCTCGAGATGCGCGGTCATCACGCAGGTCAGTGCGGCGGCGACCCCGTCGGCTGCGTCCGCCGGCTGCGGGGCCGCGCGCAGGTGCAGCAGCCGTGTCAGCATGAACTGCACCTGGTCCTTGGTCGCTGCGCCCGTGCCCACGACGGCCTTCTTGATTTCGGTGGGAGGGAACTCGCGGATCGGAACGCCTGCCTCGACCCCGGCCAACAGCACCACCCCGCGAGCGTGGCCCAGCACCAGCGTCGTGCGCACGTTCCGCGCATAGAAGACGTCTTCCACCGCCAGATAGTCGGGATGATGCCGCTCGATCAGTTCCCCGACACCGTCGTAGATGTCGCGCAGTCGCGATGCGAGGGCATCACCCGCTCTGGTGCGGATCACTCCGCACTCCACCAGTCGCATCCGCGCGGCCACCGGCGTCTGACGCGAGCGGTGCGCGGGCTCCGCATCCCCGGCCGAGACCACGCCGAAGCCGGTCATGGCGGTACCGGGGTCGATGCCGAGGACGATCACGTACGTCCGGGACGGGTCATCAGCGCCGGGGAAGGGCGCAGTCATCCTACTCCCCGGATCCCCGCCATCACGTCGGCATCAATGTCGAAGTTTGCGTCGACCTTCTGCACATCGTCCAGCTCGTCGAACGATTCGATCAGTCGCAGGACGGCCTCCGCGTCCGCTCCTTCCACGCGCACGGTCTGGCGCGGTATCCAGGCGATCTCGGACTCGCGTGGGGACGATGCCCTTTTCCTCGAGCGCCGTCCGGACCGGTGAAACGAGGCCACGTCGGTGGTCACCACGTACTGTCCTTCTTCGCGGAGAAGTCGGTCGCCCCGGCCTCGAGGGCCGCCTCGAGTGCGCGGTCCTCGTCGACCTGTGAGGCGTCGACATACAGCTGGCCCTTCCGCTCGAACATCCAGGCAACCGAGTTGGTGCTCCCCATGTTGCCACCGCCGCGCGACAGACGGTGACGCACGTCGGCCACTGTCCGGTTCGCGTTGTCCGTGACGGCCTGGATCATCAGCGCCACGCCTCCCGGTCCGAATCCCTCGTAGACGACCTCGGAGTACTCCACGCCCTCGAGCTCCCCGGTCCCCTTCTTGATGGCGCGCTCGATGTTGTCCTTGGGCATCGACGCCGCCTTCGCCGCGTCGATGGCCGTGCGCAACCTGGGGTTCCCGGTGGGATCACCGCCGCCGGACTTGGCTGCCACGGTGATTTCGCGGATGAGTTTGGTGAAGAGCGCACCACGCTTGGCGTCGGTGGCGGCCTTGTAGTGCTTGATCTGCTTCCACTTGCTATGACCGGCCATGAGTGCAGCTCAAGTTCGGAGGTCGGAGGTAGGAGTCGAAAGATCGGACGTCGAGCGAAGCAGTCATGGGTCAACGCACAGGTCTCCATGACCGCGCGACTCTCGCCCCACCGCTCACAGCTGACCGGCTTTCCTGTGAGCCGATCGCTGACCGCTGATAGCTGATGACTGATAGCTGAGAATATACGGCCCGACGGTCCGCCGGGCGACGAATTCGGCCCTTGAACGTCATCGATTGCGTCGCCCGGCGAGGCCCGCATTTCGCCGGAGCGCCGGCTGGCATCGCTGGGCGGCGATCAGCGGCGGCCTCATCCCCCGCGCAGAAAGCGATCGATCGCGTTCACCACGCCGGTCGGATCGTCCAGCCACACGAAGTGCCCCGCCGCCGGCACCAGGAGAGCGCGTGCGCCCGGAATGAGGCGGGCCCACGTCGCGGCGCTCTCCGGGTTGACGATGAGGTCGGCGCGTCCCCCGATCACCAGTGCGGGTGCGGTCACCCGGGAGGCCAGGCGCGACAGATCGTACCCCGGGCCTAACGATTCCATCTCCCGTGCCACGTGGTCACCCATGCTGCGCGGCGACTCGTTCGCGAACTGGCACCAGGACGGTACCAGCCGTCCGGCGTGCAGCGTGTCGCCCACGAACAGCGGGGCGTTCACGCGCCAGTACGCTTCGCAATACTCCGGCCCGGCCAGCGTGTCGCGACCGGCGGCGCGCATCTTGAGCAGTTGCCGGGCGGCCGTCGTGTCGATGCGGGTGCGCCGATCGGCCGGCGCGTAGGCGGCGGCCAGGCTGTCCGTCGGTTCGATGGGGCTGAGCAGGACGAGTCGCGAGACGTGGTCCGGATACTGGGCGGCGTACCCCACGGCGACCGCGGCAAAATTGGAGAACCCGATGATGGCAGCCCGGGAGACCCCGAACGCGGCGCGCACCGACTCGGCGTCCCGCACGTCGTTGTCGAGCGTAGACAGCGTGGTGTCGGCGTACGAATCGGAGCGGCCGCGGTGCCGCGGGTCGTAGAAGATGAGGGTGTGCGACTTCGCGAGCGGCGCGAGCGCGGAACGCAGGTAGAGGCCTAACGGCACCAGCACCGTGTCGCGGGCCGAGCCGGCGACCTGGTACCAGAGGGCGCCGGCCGCGCCGACGTCGATGTGGCCTTCGGCGGGCATCACGACTGCCGGCGGCGACGGCTGCACGGGCAGCGGGGCCGGGCTCGGGGCCGGCACGCGCGCCGGTCCGGGCGGCGCCGGTGATGGCGCACACGCGCCCGTTCCCAGGCCAGCCAGCCATGCGAATACGATGAGGGTGCGACGAATCATTTCCGAGCTGGTCTCCGAGCACCGATCTCTGCTTGGCCTTTGACCTTTGGCCTTTGGCCTTTGGCCTTTGGCCTTTGACCTTTGGCCTTTGGCCTTTGACCTTTGGCCTTTGGCCTTTGGCCTTTGGCCTTTGACCTTTGGCCTTTGGCCTATTCCTCCATCACATCTTCGAAACGCAACCACTGCTTGTAGAAGTACAGATCGACGAAGCCACGGGGTCCGTTCCGGTTCTTCAGCACGTGCAGTTCGGTGGCGCCCTCCACATGCGGCGAGGGGAGATACAGCTCCTCGCGAAACAGCCCAAGCACCACGTCCGCCTGCTGGCGGATGCCGCCGTGACCGCCAAGATCTTCCAGCACGGGACGCGGGTCCGATCGCTCGCGTACGCCGCGTCCAAGGTGCGTTACCGCCAGTACGGCCACGGCACGCCGCAACGCCAGTTCCTTGAGCGCACGCGCAATGCCGGCCAATTGGTCGTCCAGCGAGCTCGGCCCGATCGCCAGGTATTGCAGAGGATCGACGACCACGAGTTCCATGCCCAGGTAGTCGACGAGAAAGTCCGAGACGCCCGCCACGCCGGCGTCGGACAGCTGGGCCACGACAGGCGCCCGCTCGCGGAGCGGCAGCGCCGCCGCGGCCACCGCGGAATGGGTCGCGTCGTCCAGCGGCGAACGCCGCAGGTCGTCCACGCGGACCCGTCCCTCCAGCGCGAGCAGCCGCTCCGCGGCGCGCTCGGGCGACATTTCCCCCGAGAGGAAGCCCACCGAATGCCCCAGCGTGGCCGCGCGCCGGGCGATCGCCAGGGCGAGCGCCGACTTTCCCACCCCCACGTCGCCGCCCAGGACCACCACGTCTCCGCGGCGGATGCCGCCGCCAAGGAGCGTGTCGAGTCCGGGGAACCCGGTTTGCACGCGGTCGCCTGCCAGGGCCCCGTCAAGCACGGACCGCACCAGCGCCGAGGTGTCGGAGCGGCGACTGCCGGCCGCGGCGCGGCCGGCCCCCGGTTCCCGATCCGGATCGTTCGTCATGCCGATTCCACCGCGATGGTGCCCGACACGCGTCGGAGCTCGTTGCGCGATGGTGCGTCGAGTGCCGGCGACGCGATCGCCAGCAGGGCGTCGAACGCCTCGGAGAGCGCGCGCCGGTCGTCGGTGGCCGTCGCGTCCAGCAGTCGCAGCAGGGCTGCCCTGGTGGAGGGAGGCAGGGCAAGAGAGCCGAGCCAGCTGCGAGCCGCGACGGCACGCGCCTGTCGGATGGAGAGGGGAAGGGGGTATTCACCCACCATGCCATCCGTGAGGCGTGCGCCGAGCAGCACGCCGATCGCGAGCTCCCGGGCTCCGCCGAGGCTCGCGCGTCCGGCCAGCGCGGCCAGCGCGCGAAAGCGAAACTCGGGGATGGCGAGCGCGTACGGCGGCAGCGAACGCATGGCCGACAATCTACTCCGGCGGTCGATGTCGGGAGCCATCAGGTCCTCCTCGCGCCGCCGTGTCTCCAGGCGCGAATTCACGGCACTGCCGCGGAGCGGCCGGTCCGGGCCCGCGTTCGCGCACAAGGCCCGCGTGCCGCACTCGGCAAAGCCAACCGCGATAACTACATTCGGAGACATGCCCCTCTCCCGGCTCGCGACGAAGGTCGGGCACCCGCCCAAGTCGCTGTTGTGGGTGGACGACGAAGCGGAACTCCTCGAGCCGCACCGGCTGTTCCTCTCCGACAAGGGCTTTGACGTGCAGGTCGCCACCAACGCCGACGACGCCATCGAGATGCTGCGCCGGCACACGTACGACGTGCTGCTGCTCGACGAGCAGATGCCCGGCAAGCGCGGGCTGGACGCCTATCGCGAGATGCGCGAGATCGCCCCGGCGCTGCCGGTGGTGATGGTCACCAAGAGCGAGGACGATGCGATGCTCCGCGAGGCGTTAGGCGCCGAGGTCAGCGACTATCTGGTCAAGCCGGTCAATCCGCGGCAGGTCCTGTCGGTGGTGACCCGGATTCTGGAAGGGCCGCGCATTCGCCGGCAGGCGCTCGCCCGCTCGTTCGTGGAGCGCTTTCGCGCGATCGAGCTCGAACGCGACCGGGTGCTGGACTGGCGCGGCTGGGTGGAGCGGTACGACGAGCTGGTGCGGTGGGACATTGAGCTGGCCGAAGCGGGGGAGATGGGGCTCTACGAGTCGCTGCGGGGATTGTATCCCGACATGCATCGCGAGTTCGCGGCCTTCATGTTCACCGAGTACCCGCGCTGGCTGCGCGAGCTCGAGGGCGACCGGCCTCCGCTGTCCATCGACGTGGTGAGCGAGTTTCTGCTGCCGGTCCTGCGCCGCGACGGCAACGTGGTCTTCATCGTGGTCGACTGCATGCGGCTCGATCAGTGGCGGGTGCTGGAAAGCGTGCTCACCGGACTGTTCGTGGTGGAAACGACGCATTAGTTCGCGGTCCTCCCCACCGCCACGCCGTACGCCCGGAACGCGCTCTTCAGCGGGCTCTTTCCGGGCGAGATCGCCGCGCGGTTCCCCGACTGGTGGGGCGAGCGGGAAGACGAGACCCTCAATGCGCACGAACGGCAGCTCCTCGAGGCGCAGCTGGGTGAGATCGGAGTACCGGCATCCGTCCGCTACGAGAAGATCTCAACGCCCGCCGATTCGGACGATCTGGAGCGCCGGCTCGGGAGCGTGATCGGCCACGACGGGGTGAGCGCGTTCGTCTTCAACTTCGTCGACCTGCTCACGCACGGACGCAGCGAGAGCGCGATCCTCTACGAGGTGGCGCGCGACGAGATCGCCCTGCGACAGCTCACGCTGCAGTGGTTCCAGCGGTCGGCGCTGCTGGGCGTGCTGCGCGAGGCGGCCCGGCGCGGCATCACGGTGCTGCTGACCAGCGACCACGGGTCCATCCATTGCACCACGCCGGCCACGGTCTTCGCCAAGCGCGACGCGACGGCGAACCTGCGCTACAAGTTCGGCGAGGATCTGCGGGCCGAGCGCGCCGAACTTGCGCTCCTGTTCCCGAATGAGGACACGCTGCGGCTTCCGCGTCGCGGGCTCGGCGCCAACACGCTGCTCGCCGTGGATGGGGCGTTCTTCGTCTATCCGACGAAACTGCGGGAGTACCAGAGCCGCTATCGCGGATCGTTCCTCCACGGCGGGGTCACGCCCGAGGAGTGCATCGTGCCGCTGGCGCTGCTCACGCCCCATTCTGCGCCCGGCGCTCCACGCTAGTCCCCGTGTACCGGCGCCTGCTCACCTTCCTCCGCCCGCACTGGTGGCGCATGGCGGGAACGATCGTCTGCAACCTCCTGGCGGCGGTGCTCGACGTGTTCAGCTTCACCCTGCTGATTCCGTTCCTCAGCCAGCTGTTCAACGAGCCGACACCGGTCGTCCGCATCACCGAGCTCCAGCAGCGACTGATCGGCGCGCTTCCTCAATCCGGCCGACGCCATGGGGTCGCTGCGCAACGTGATCGTCGTGATCCTGGTGGCGGTCACGGTGAAGAACATGTTCGTCTGGCTGAGCGGACAGTTCGGCGCGTCGCTGCAGGAGTACGTGACCCGCGATCTGCGGAATGCCCTCTACGCGCATCTGCAGCGGCTGCCGTTGCCGTACTTCACGCGCATGAAGACCGGCCAGATTCTGGCGCGCGTGCTCAGCGACACCACGCAGACCAAGCAGGTGATCACCGAGGTGGTCACCAGGTCGCTCCAGAGCGCCGCGATGGTGGCGACCACGGTCGTGGCTCTGTTCGTGATCTCCTGGCGGCTGGCGCTGCTCTCGCTGGTCATCGCGCCGCTCCTGATCGCACTGCTCCAGCCCCTCCTGCACCGGCTGCGCAAGGGTCACCGGCGCCTGTCGAACCAGTTCGGCGACATGACGGCGGTCGTGCAGGAGGGGGTGAGCGGCATCCGGCTGGTGAAGTCGTTCAGCGGCGAGGCGTACGAGGAGGGGCGGTTCCGCGCGGCGAGCGACCGTTACTCGCAGGGGATGGTCCGAGTGACCCGCATCTCGTATCTCGCGCAGCCCATCACCGAGACGGTCGGCACCGCCATCGCCGTGACCATCCTCTGGCTCGGCGCGCGGCAGGTGATGGCGCAGGCCATCGCGGGCGCGATGCTCATTGCGTTTCTCGCGCTGGTGCTGCGGATGCTGCAGCCGCTCAAGCAGCTCTCGCAGGTGCCAACGGTGGCGCAGCAGTCCCTGGCCGCCGCCGAGCGCCTGTTCGAGGTGCTGGACGCGCCAACCGAGGACGCCACCGATCAGGGCACGCCGGACGCTGGCCGCGCTCACCGAGAGCATCGAGTTCGAGCACGTCACCTTCGCCTACGACGACGAGCCGGTGCTCTCGCGACGTCTCCTTCCGGGCGCGCCGGGGCGACGTGATCGCGCTGGTCGGGCCGAGCGGGGCGGGGAAGAGCACGCTGGTGGATCTCATCCCGCGGTTCTTCGAGCCGACCGGCGGCCGGATCCTGCTCGACGGCGTCGACACGCGCGAGATCCGCCTGGCGTCGCTCCGCGCGCTCACCGGGATCGTGAATCAGGACACCGTGGTCTTCAACGATACCGTGCGCAACAACATCGCCTACGGCGCCGGCACCCGGTACACGGACGAACAGATCACGCGTGCCGCGCGAGCGGCCAACGCGCACGAGTTCATCCTCGAGCTTCCCGACGGCTACGAGACCCTGCTCGGCGAGCGCGGCACGCGGCTGTCGGGCGGACAGCGCCAGCGCATCGCGATCGCCCGCGCGCTGCTGATCGATCCGCCGATCCTCATCCTCGACGAAGCGACGTCGGCGCTCGACACCGAGTCGGAACGACTCGTGCAGGAGGCGATCGACCGCCTGCTCGCCGGACGCACCGTCTTCGTCATCGCGCATCGTCTGTCGACCGTGGCCAACGCGAAGCAGATCCTGGTGCTCGATCGCGGGCGCATCGTGGAGCGGGGAACCCACGATGACCTGCTGGCCCGCGATGGCCTGTATGCGCGCCTGCACGCCCTGCAGACGGGAAGGCGCGAGGTGGGCGTCGGCGCATGAAACGCATCGCGCGAAACGGCACCGAGGCGCGGTCGCCGGAGCGCGATCGATAGGTCATGCGCCTCCTCCTGCACGACGCCTCGACAGGATGGTCGGGGAAGGCGCGCGTGTTCTTTGCGGCCGCCCGGGCGCTCAAGGCGCGCGGATACGACGTCACCGTCGCCTGTCCGGCCGGGTCTCCGCTGGAAATCCGCTGCCGGGACCGGGGTTGGGAGACGATGCCCATCCGGCCCACCGCGACCCTCGCCGGTCGGATTCGTGACCTGCGCCGGGCGGTGCGCGATCGGTTCCTCGATGCCGTGTTCGTGCATAACGAGGCTGATGATCTGGCGGGGTCGGTGGCCGTGCGCCTGGCGGGACGCGGCGCCGTGGTGCGTCGGCTCGCCGCGGGCGAACTGCCGGCCACGGGATGGCGCACCCGCATCGCCAGGCGCTTCGCGCCGGGCACGTTCCTGTTCACCGGCACCTCGCCCCCCGACCGAGTCACCTGGCCACGCACCGAAGTCGTGCGCGGTGACCTGGGGATCGAGCTGCCGTCGGGTCCGCGTGCGCTGGCCTCGGTCACCATTCGCGGCGTGCCGCGACTGGCGTGCATCGCGTCGCGGGCGGCGCGGCCGCACGTGCTCAACGTGCTGCGCATGGTGGCCCTGCTCGCTGAGCGTCACCCGCGAGTGCACCTGACGCTGGGCGGAGCGGACCTTCCCGCGGATGACCTGCGACTCCAGGCGGCGGCGCTGCGCATCGCACCGATGGTCGAGGTCAGTCACCAGGAGGACGATCTGCTGCGCTCCTGCGACGTCGTCTGGGTGACGGCCGATGCCGACGACGCGGCTCTGGGATGCCTGGCCGCCATGGCGCGGTCCCTGCCGGTGTTTGCTCCGCGCACGGACGTCACCGAGCGATTCATCACGTCCGGCGTGCAGGGAGAGCTGTTCCCGGCGTTGGAGCCGCCGGTCCTGGCGGCCACCCTGGCGCGCTACGCCGCGCATCCCGCGCGACTGACGCGGGCGGGTCGTGCAGCACGCGATCGCGCGGCGCGCGAGTTCACCGAGCGCGACCTGGCGAACGGATTCGAGCAGGCGGCCCGTGTAGCGCACGAGCGGTCCGTGTTGAACCAGTGATGTCCGGCGACCCCGTTCCCGTCTCGGTCGTGATCGCGGCGCGCAACGAAGGACGCCAGATCGCCGATTGCGTGCGCAGCGTGGCCTGGGCCGCCGAGATCCTGGTGGTGGAAAACGACTCCGTCGACGATACGGTGACGCGGGCCCGCGACGCCGGGGCGCAGCTGTTCAGTCACCCGTTCCGGTCCATCGGCGCACAACGCAACGCCGCCATCGCGCGCGCGCGGCACGAGTGGGTCTTCGTGCTCGATGCGGACGAGCGCGCGTCGCCCGCGCTGGGCGGCGCGGTGCGGCGCTGCGTGGCGGCGGCCGGGGCTCCCGAGGCGTTTCGCGTGCCGCGGGAAAACGTCTTCTTCGGACGCGTGATCCGCCACGGCGGCTGGGATGCCTCGAGCGACAGTCCGGTACGCCTCTTCCGGCGCCGCCTGCGGTACGATGAACGTCCGGTGCACGAGCACGTCATCACCGAGGGGCCGGTGGGCCGGTTGGATCAAGTGCTGCGGCACGAACCGTACGCCTCCCTCGACGAGTATTTCGAGAAGCTCACCCGATACAGCCGTGATTGGGCCCGGCAGCAATACGCGGGTGGTCGCCGGGGACGCATCTGGATGGTGCTGCTCAAGCCGCCGGCACGATTCGTCTCGACCTACGTTGTTCGTGGCGGCTGGCGCGACGGGGCGCACGGCGTGGTCCTCGCGGTCCTCGCGTCCCTGAGTGTCGCCGCCAAGTATGCGCACCTGTGGGCCATGGGCCGCGGCGAGAGCGTGGGCCACACGGAGTTGAGCGGCGGCGTCCGGTGAAACACGTCTTCGTGACGCAGGACTTCGGCCCCGACCTTGGGGGCATGGCGCGACGCCACGTGGAGCTCTGCCGGCGATTCGCGCCTGACGAACTGATCGTGTCCACCGTTGCCCAACGGGAAGCTGACGCCTTCGACTCGCGCGAACCGTACACCATCCACCGACAGCCCTTCCCGTTCGGGCACGCCAATCGGTTTACCAACCAGGTTCGCTGGGCGGCGTCACTGGCGGCCGATGTCGTGAGCGGGGTCGACCTGGTGCACTGTGGCAACATCCGGCCCTGCGGATACGTGGTGTGGCTGGCGCGAGCCCGTGTGCGGCGGCCCTATGTGCTGTATGTCAACGGCGGTGATCTGCTCAAGGAACGCGACCGGAAGATGCGGAACCCGATGAAGCGCCGAGCGGCTCGCTGGATATTCGGTGGCGCCTGCGGCGTGGTCGCGATTTCGGCCTGGACGGCGGAACTGGCGCGCGAGGTGATGGGCCGTCTGGGTCTCACGCGGAGGCCTCCGGTCCGGGCCATTCCGCTGGGGACCGATCCGGTGCAGTTCGCGCCGCGGTGCGACACCGGAGCCCTCCGCCGGCGCTTCTCGTTAGGTACCCGCCCGGTGATGCTGACCGTGGCGCGCCTGGTGCCCCACAAGGGACAGGATGTCGCCATCCGTGCCCTGGCCAGACTCTCGACCGAGTTCCCGGCGCTGCGCTACGTCGTGGTGGGCGAGGGGCCCGACGGTCCGCGGCTGGCGGGCCTGGCGCGTGAGCTTGGCATGTCCGATCGCCTGGTGCTCGCCGGTCGCCTGAGCGACCATGAGCTGGCCGACGCGTACGCTACCAGCACCGTGTACGTCGGACCTTCCCGCGTGGAACAGGCGATCGACGCCGAAGGCTTCGGCCTCTCGTTCGTGGAAGCGGCGGCGAGCGGCGTGCCGTCGGTGGCGGGCGACTCGGGCGGCGTGCGCTCCGCGGTACGGGACGGCGAAACCGGACTGGTCGTGCCGCCGACCGATGCGGACGCCGTCGCCGGAGGCGTGCGGACCTTCCTGCACGACGAGACGCTCCGTCGCCGATTCGGTGCCTGCGCCCGGCTGGCGGTGGAGGAGTATTTCAACTGGGACCGCGTCGCGCGCGATACTCTCGCGTTCGCGCGCGCCGCTGCCCAGGGAGGAGGGCACACGTGACGGCCACGCTCGCTGATCGCCGCGCCGGCGCGCCGGGAGAAACGGGGCCGTGAGCGTGTCGATGGCTCATCGCGCGGAGTACGGCGCAGTCCGTGCCGCGGTGGGGCTCCTTGGCGCCGTCCCGCTCGCCGCCGCGCGGCAGGTTGGAGCACTCACGGGGCTGTTCGGATACGCCCCGCTGGGAATCCGGAGGACGGTGGTCCTGCGCCAGATCGCGGCCGCCTTCCCCGGTCTTGACGTGCGCGGCGTGCGGCGGCTGGCCCGACGCGCCTATGCCCACCTCGGCCGCGTCGGCGTGGAAACCGCACTGCTCCCCTCGCTGGACCGCGAGGAGGTACTCCATCTGTTCAGCGGCGCCGACGGATTCGAGGCCGTCCTCAGCGCCCACGCTGCCGGACGGGGCGTGATTCTCATCACCGGTCACCTTGGCAACTGGGAGCTGGCTGGCGCGTACGTGGCCGCCCGCGGAATCCCCATTGAAGCCATCACACGCCGCATGAACAATCCATTGTTCGACGAATACCTGACGCGGACCCGCGAGCGGAGCGGCATGCGCGTCATTCGCGACGCGGATGCCGTGAAGCGCACGCCGCGCGCGCTCCGCGAGGGGCACGCGGTGGCCTTCGTGGCGGACCAGGGAGTGTTGGGGCTCGCGTCGACCTTCGTGCCCTTCTTCGGTCGGCCCGCCAAGACCCCGCGCGGCCCCGCCGTCTTCGCCATCCGGTCCCGCGTACCGGTCTTCTCCGCCGCCGCGGTGCGGGAAAACGACGGCCGGTACCGGTTTCTCGTCGCACCAGTGCCCCTCGCATCGACCGGCGATCGCGATGCGGACGTGGACACCGTCGTGGCGCGCTACACGGCGACGCTGGAGTCCTGGGTGCGACGGTATCCCGAGCAGTATTTCTGGCATCACCGTCGCTGGAAGCGCCAGCCCCCCGATACGCCGGCCGAGCTCCGCGACCCGGCGCGTTTCGCGACGCGCGTCGGAGCAATCCCATGAGCGCGTCGACAGGCGATCCCCGCGCCCGCGATTGGCTGGACCGGCTGCGCGCCAGCGAGTTTCCATGGACGTTGCGCGACGACGTCACTTTCCTCAATCACGCCAGCACCGGCCCGCTGCCCGCGCGTTCCATGCGCGCCGTGGATGCGTTCGAGCGCCGACGCGCCGAACCGTGGCGCCTGACGCACGAGCACCAGTTTGGCGTATTGGCGCGCTCGCGAGAGCTGTGCGCCCAGCTCGTCGGGGCGGCGCCGGAAGAGATCGCGCTCATGGTCAACACGACCTACGGGCTCAACCTCGCCGCGCGCGTGCTCCCGCTTCGGGCCGGCGATGTGGTCGTCTCGAGCGACCGGGAGTTTCCCGCCAACGTGTATCCCTGGATGGCCCTGGAACGCGACCGCGGGATCAGCTATCGGCGTCTGCCCTGCCACGACCGGCTCGCCGATGAGTCGGCGCTCCTCCGCGCGCTCGACGATCCCCGGGTGCGCGTCCTCACGGTGGCGTGGGTGTCGTTCGAGACGGGACTCCGCCTCGACCTCGCCCGGCTGGGGGCGGCGTGTCGCGAGCGCAGCATCTATTTCGTGGTCGACGCGATTCAGGGTGTCGGGACGGCGCCGCTCGACGTGCACGAGTGTCACATCGACTTCCTCGCCTGCGGCGCCCAGAAATGGCTCCTCTCGCCGTGGGGCGCGGGCTTTCTCTATGTGCGGCGCGAGCTGGTGGATCGCTTTGAACCGCACGACGTGGGGTGGATGGCGGTGCGCAATTCGCTCGACTTCACCCGGCTCTGCGACTACGAGCTGCGCTATCTGGAGGACGCGCGCAAGTTCGAGGTGATCACGCTGCCGTTTCAGGATTTCGCAGGCATGAACGCGTCGCTGGAGTTGTTCCTCGAGGTGGGTCTGCCCCGCGTTCACGCGCTGGTGGCGGAGCGCGCCGAACAGATCGTGTCGTGGACCGGCCGTCAGCGCAATGTCAGGCTGGTGACGCCCGCGGAGCCATCGCGTCGCGCCGGTGTGGTCTCGGTGGCGCCCGCCGACCCGGTCGCTGCCTCACGCCGCCTGGAGCAAAACGGGGTGGTGCATTCGCTCCGCGAAGGGGCCATTCGGCTCTCCCCGCATTTCTACACGTCGGAGCAGGAGGTCGAGCGGGCGCTGGACGTGCTCGGAGGGTAGACGGGCCAGCTCGCCGCCGACAGACAGACGTCGCCGCGACGCTGGCGCGCGTGGCACAGCAGTCAGCATGCCGCGATCGGCTGGCGGTCAGCCGTCCGCCTTCCTCACACGATCTCCACCAGCGCCAGCTCGCGGGCGCCCTTGCGGAGCAGGACGTACGACCCCGCCAGCGCCTCGGTGACATCGACGAAATGCTCGTCGGCGGCGAGCCGCCGGCCGTTGACGGAGACCGCCCCCTGCTGGACGAGGCGGCGGGCTTCGCCCTTCGACCTGGCGAGGCCGGTCGCCACCAGCGCGTCGAGGATCGACAGAAAGCTGCCGCCGGCCGTGGTCTCCGCGGGGCGCGCCACCGTCGCCAGGGGTTTGAACGGAATCTCTTCACGAAGCACGGCGAACACGTCCGCCGGGAAGGAGCGGGGATCGGCAGTGCGATCGAACAGAATGCGGGAGGCATCGCGCGCCGTTCGCGCGTCCTCGTCGCCGTGAACGCGCGCGGTGACATCGAACGCCAAGGCGGCTTGGGCCTCTCGCGATTCCGGGCGCTCCGCGGCGGCGCGCTCCAGCGCCTCGATCTCGTCATGCTCGAGGAGCGTGAACCAGCGCAGGTAACCCCCCACGTCGCGGTCGTCGGTGTTGATCCAGAACTGGTACATGCCATACGGGCGCGTCAGGCGCCGGTCGAGCCACACGTTCCCGGTCTCCGTCTTGCCGAACTTGGAGCCGTCGGCGCGCGTGACCAGGGGGAGCGTGACGCCGTGCACCGCTGCGCCTGCGGTGCGCCGGACGAGGTCCACGCCCATGGTGATGTTGCCCCACTGATCGCTTCCGCCGATCTGCAGGGTCACGTCGTCGCGGCGGAACAACTCCAGGAAGTCGTATGACTGGAGCAACATGTAGGCGAACTCGGTGAACGAGATGCCGGCCTCGAGCCGCGTCCGCACCGACTCCTTGGCGAGCATGGCGTTGACGCTGAAGTGCTTTCCCACATCGCGCAGGAACTCGATCGCCCCGAGCGGTTGCAGCCAGTCGCAATTGTCGCGCAGGCGCGCCGCGTTGGGGCCGCTGAAGTCCAGGAAACGGGATAGCTGGGCGCGCACCGCTTCTGCATTCGCTGCGGTGACCGCCGGATCGGCCAGCGGGCGTTCGTTGGGTTTGCCGCTCGGGTCCCCGATCAGGCCGGTGCCACCCCCCACCAGCACCACCGGTGTGTGACCGGCTCGCTGCAGGTGAACGAGTCCCATCACGGGAATCAGGTTCCCGACGTGCAGACTCGGGGCGGAGGGATCGAACCCGCAGTATCCGACCACCGGTGCGCGCGTCAGCGCGTCCTCGGCACCCTCGGTGTACTGGTGCAGAAGGCCCCGCCAGCGGAGCTCGTCCAGGAAGGTCGGGTGATGCATGCGCACCAAGATAGCCGGGCGCCGCACCGATGACATCGCCTGGACGCGCGGGCGTCGTCACCGCTTCGTTGCTCACGCTGGCGTGGTCGGGTAACCTTACAATCGTCAATCACCGCGGCCCCGGGGACCCCGGAGTCCGCAACCCCGGTCCATGTTCTCGGAATTCCTTCAGAACCGCTTTGTTCGCCGTTACTCGGGCCTAACGCGCGCGCTCGGGTTCGCCGCCGCGTTCGCGGCCGGGTTCGCGCTGGCTCTCCCGCTCGCCGCCTGGAGTCTGGTGTGCCAGGGGAACCGCTGCCCGTCCATCGGCGTGCTCGAGCAGTACTCACCGCGCGAGACGGCGCGCCTGTACGCCGTGGACGGCCGGTTCCTCGGCGAGCTCGGGCTCGAGCGGCGTACTCTCGTGCCGCTCGGTTCCATCCCGCGGGTTGTGAGCGACGCCTTCGTTTCCATCGAGGACAAGCGCTTCTACCAGCACCATGGCGTGGACCTCTGGCGCATTCCCGGAGCGGCAGTGCGCGACCTCCTCGCCCGCTCGTTCGAGCAGGGGTTCTCGACCATCACCATGCAGCTCGCGCGCAACGTCTTTCCGGAGCAGATCTCGCGCGAGAAGCGTTCGTCCTCCCTCGCGCTGATCTTCAAGTCGCTCGTCCGCAAGCTCAAGGAAGTCAGGGTTGCCAGCGACATCGAGCGCCGCTATTCGAAGGACCGGATCCTCGAGCTGTACCTCAATCAGATCAACCTCGGCAGTGGTGCGTACGGCGTCGAGACGGCGGCCCAGCGCTATTTCGGCAAGTCGGTACGCGACCTGAATCTCGCCGAGGCGGCCACGCTGGCGGCGCTCCCCAAGGCTCCTGGTCGATACAATCCGCGCCGCTACCCGGTGCGGGCGGTGCAGCGCCGCAACACCATCATCGAGCTGATGCGACGCGAGGGCGAGGTGCCTCCCTCCGCCGCCAGCCTGGCCAAGGCCTATCCGCTCCACCTCGCGCGTCGCATCGAATCGGGAGAGGTCGCGCCGTACTTCGTGGAGTGGGTCCGTCAGCAACTTCACGACCGCTTCGGCGATCGCCTCTATGCGCAGGGTCTGAAGGTGTATACCACCCTCGATCTCGACATGCAGTCGGCCGCGGAACGGGCCCTGGAGAATCAGCTGCGCGCGATTGAGGGGGGCAGGTCGGGTCCGTACCGGCATCTCACCTACGAGCAGTACCTCGCGCGCGGCGTCCGCGACGAGAATCTCGACACCGAATCCCCGTATCTGCAGGGGGCGTTCGTGGCGATCGACCCGCGCGATGGCTCCGTGCGGGCGATGGTGGGGGGCCGGGACTACGACGACTCCAAGTTCAATCGCGCCACGCAGGCGATGCGGCAGCCCGGATCCACGTTCAAGCCGATCGTGTATTCGACCGCCATCCAGAGCGGCCGGCCGCCGTCATTGCTCATCGACGACGCGCCGATCAGCGTGCCGCAGGTGGACGGATCGCTGTGGACCCCCCAGAACTACGACAACAAATTCGAAGGTCCGATGACCATGCGTCAGGGCCTCTACATGTCGCGCAACCTGATCGCCATCCGGCTGGGGATGGAGCTGGGCGAGCAGGCGGTGGTCGACGAGGCGCGGCGCTTCGGCATCACCACGCCCATTCCGCCGTATCCGTCCATTCACATCGGATCGGCCGAGGTCTACCCGCTGGAACTGGTCTCGGCCTACACCACCTTCGCGAACCTCGGCACGCGCACCGAGCCAAATGGGATCGTCCGGGTGGAGGATCAGGAAGGCAACGTGCTCTGGCAGCCGACCCCCCGGTCCACGGTCGTGCTCACGCCGTCCGAGGCGTGGATCATGGTGAGCATGATGAAGGACGTGGTGCTGCGCGGGACGGCGTCGGCCAGCGTCTGGAGCGCCGGTTTCCGCGTCCCCTCCGGTGGCAAGACCGGCACCACCAATGACGGTGCCGATGTGTGGTACATCGGATACACCGCGGATCTGGTGGCCGGCGTCTGGATGGGCTTCGACAAGCCCAGGAAGATCATGGTCAACGCCCAGGGTGGCCGGCTGGCCGCGCCCGCGTATACGGCGTTCATGCTCGAGACGTACCACCGCAAGCCGGCGTCGCCGGACTGGCCGATGCCGGCATCGGTGGTCGCCCGCGACATCGACTCGGAAACGGGATTGCTCGCCACGCCGGCCTGCCTGGAGCATTCGTATACCGAGTACTTCCTCCTTGGCACCGAGCCCCATCGCTTCTGCACGGACGCGAATCCGTTTTCGGTTCCGCCCCGTGCCGCCTTTGGTTTGCGCGGGTCGGCCGGAACCGTCGCCGTCGATTCGGCAAAGCCGCCGGTGGGGCGGGGCGTCCCCAATCCCTTTGCCATTCCCCGCCGCCGCCGCCCACCGACCTCCGGCTTCTGACCTCGGTCTCCTATCTGGCCCGCTGGGTCCTCCCCGTCTCGCACCCACCCATCGAGCAGGGCGCGGTGTGCGTCGAGGACGGGCGCGTCACGTACATCGGCCCGCGCACCGGGGCGCCCGCTGGTGACCGCGTCGACCTGGGTGACTCCATCCTGGTGCCGGGCCTGGTCAACGCGCACACCCACCTCGAGCTCACCGCGATGCGCGGGTTTCTCGAGGACCTGCCGTTCCGCCCCTGGATCCTCCGCCTAACGAAGGCGCGACAGGCGGTGTTCACGCCGGAGCGGTCGCTCGCGTCGGCCCGGGTCGGGATCGCGGAAGGGCTCCTGGCGGGGGTCACGTCGTTCGCCGACACCAGCGAGTCCGGTGCAACCCACCAGGCTTTACGGGAGATGGGCGCTCGCGGCGTCGTGTATCAGGAGGTCTTCGGCCCCCGCGCCGAACAGTGCGACGAGGCCGTGGCCGGACTGCGCGACCGCGTGGACGCACTGGCCGGAAGCGATACCGCGCTGGTGCACACCGGCGTGTCACCACACGCCCCCTACTCGGTCAGCGACGCGTTGTTCACTGCCACCACCGAGCTCGCGCTCGCCCGCTCCCTGCCGATGGCCATTCACGCCGCCGAGAGCGACGAGGAGACCGCGCTGGTGCGCGACGCGGCCGGAGCGTTCGCGGACGCCCTGCGTGCCCGCGGTATTGCCGCGGAACCCCGTGCCGCCTCGACTATCCGGCTCCTCGCGCGGGTCGGTGCCCTGCGCGCACGCCCGCTGCTGGTGCACTGCGTGCGGGTGGACCAGGAGGACATCCGTCTGATCGCGGCCGCCGGGTGCGCCGTGGCGCACTGCCCGGCGTCGAATGCGAAGCTCGGACACGGCATTGCGCCGGTCGCCGAGTTCCTCGCCGCCGGGATTCGGGTCGGCCTGGGGACCGACTCGGTGGCGAGCAACAACCGGATGGACATGCTCGATGAGGCGCGCCTGTCGATTCTCATGCAGCGCGCCCGACTGACGCGTCATGACACGCTGTCGGCGACGCACGCCCTCGAACTCGCGACGCTGGGCGCGGCGCGCGCCGTGGGCCTCGGGGACCGCGTTGGCTCCCTGGAGCCGGGGAAGGCAGCCGACATCGCGGCGTTCCCGCTGGACGACCTGCGCGACGCCCCCGTGTTCGACGCTGCGAGCGCGCTGGTATTCGCCGCCGCCGGACGAGTGGCTCGCCTCGTCATGGTCGCCGGCGAAGTGCTGGTCCGCGATGGGCGTCTCCTCCGCGACGTCACCAGCGACGTCGCGCTGGTCGCCGACACCGCTCGTGATCTGGCGCACTTCGCCGCCGAAGACGCCTGACCGGATCGCGCCCTGTTGCACGCGCGCGTCGCCTAGCCGGTCGCGGGCGCCGCGAGTTATCCTTCCACCTCCATCCAGCGCGAGGAGCCGGTGACGAACGACCGCACCCCCGGGCGCACCGCGAAGATCTGGCGAGACGGTGAGCTCATAGCCTGGGAAGACGCGACGATCCACATCATCAGCCACGTGGCGCACTACGGGTCCAGCGTCTTCGAAGGGATCCGCTGCTATGAAACGCCTGACGGCGGTGCCGTCTTTCGCCTCCGCGACCACATGCGAAGGCTCCTCAACTCGTGCCGTATCTACCGGATGCCCATCGAGCATTCGCTCGACGATCTGGTCCAGGCCACCGTCGACACCGTGGCAGCCAACGAACTGCGACGCTGCTATATCCGGCCGATCGTGGTGCGAACCGGCGAACAGATGGGTTTCTATCCTGTCGGGGTCCCACTGGAGACCTACGTGATCTGCTGGCAGTGGGACACGTACCTGGGCCGTGACGCCTTCGAGAAGGGCGCCGACGCCTGCGTCTCGAGCTGGCGCCGCGCGGCCCCCGACACCTATCCCACGCTCGCCAAGGCGTCGGGCAACTACCTCAACTCCCAGCTCTCCAAGATCGAGGCGCGACAGGACGGCTATCTCGAGGCGATCACACTCGACATCTTCGGGTTCGTGTCCGAAGGGACCGGCGAGAACATCTTCCTCGTGCGCGACGGTGTCCTGTACACCTCACCGCTCTCGGCCGGGATCCTTCACGGCATCACCCGGGAGACGATTATCCGGTTGGCCAGGGATATGGGACACGAGGTGCGCGAGATAAACCTGCCCCGCGAGATGCTGTACGTGTCCGATGAGGTCTTCTTCTGTGGCACGGCCGCCGAGATCACTCCGGTGCGGTCGGTCGATCGCATCCCGGTAGGCAACGGCGAGCCCGGTCCCGTAACCCGGAAACTGCAGGAGGTGTACCTGGGCATCGCCAAGGGGAGGATCCCCGATCGCTACGGATGGCTGACTCCCGTGCCCGTGGGAGCCGTCGCCGGACAGTGAGGTCGTCCGGGGCGCCTGACGAGCGGGAACTTGTACGGCTCTGGATGGTGCCATAGTTTGCCCTGCAATGCTCCCGTGGGTGTCCGCGCTCATCGCGGAGCGACACGGTACAGCGGGTGGAGGTCCGCGTGATCGTCGGCTGCCTGGCGCTCAATGCGTCGTTTGAACCCCTCACCATGGTTCCCCTGAAGCGCGCCCTGCGCCTGGTGATCGATGGGAAGGCACAGATTGTCGAGGCCGATGGGGAACGCCCCGTCCGGTCCGAGCATCTTGCGATCCCGCGGCCGGCCGTCATCCGCCTCACGAACTTCGTGCACGTCCCTCGCCGGTTCCGCCGCCAGGTCACCAACACGTTCCTGTTCGCGCGCGACCATTACTGCTGCCAGTTCTGCGGCCGTTCGCTGGCGGAGCTCAAGCCGCGGGAGTCACTTACGCGCGATCACCTGGTGCCGCTGTCGCGTGGTGGAACCAACGACTGGACCAACGTGGTCACCGCCTGCAGTCCCTGCAACACGCGGAAGGGGAACAAGTTGCCTGCCGAAATCGGGATGTATCCGCTGGCGCACCCCGTGGAACCCCATTTCGTGCACCTCAGCTGGGCGGTCCGCCGCCTCACGCCGATTCAGGCCAAGTACATCCGGCTTTTCTACGGTGCATCGGTTCTGCACCAGCTCGAGGATCTCGAGCATCGCCGGCCGCGTGCCCTGCGCGGCGCCTGACGTCCGGGCCTCAGGGGACCTGAAACGTCCGCGACCGGATCTCCAGGCTGCGGCGGTCCGCGCCCAGCAGTCGCGCAAACAGCTCACGTAGCCCCCGTCCGATCGCCGTGCCGGGGTTCCGTTGCCCGCGCACCGCGGGTTGGAGTTCGCCGTGCAGCCAGTGCTGCAACTCGTCCAGGTCTCCCAGCGACATGGTTTCGACGTCGAGAATGGCATTGTAGTACTGGCGATCGCGCTGCCGGCGGGCGGCGATGGGAACGCGGTAGGGGCGCTCCGCTTCCGCCAGCGCCGCGCTGAAGTTCACGAACTGCAGCGACGACACCACATGGCCGTCGTTCAGTCTCACCAGGCGGTAGCGCTTGCCGAGCGCGTCGTAGCTCACCACCACGTCCCATTCGGCGCTCTCGCGCATCGCGTTGAACAGGCCACCCGACGACCAGAGTTCGACGCGGAAATGCAGACGCGCCGGGAACCCGCTGTTCAGGAGATCCCGGACCGTCGGCTCCGACAGCACGCGCACGGCGCGCACGCGTGGCCCCTCGGTGGCCAGGCCATCACGCGACGGAAGTGTGATCTCGAGCTTCGGGCCGCCCTGCGCGGCCGTCGGCACTGCGAACAGGAGGGCGGCGAGAATGGCGCGCGATCGCACGGCTCAGCCAAGTCGGAACGTCACTAGAAGCGCGGCCGCAGGCGCACGAAGAAGTTCACCGGCGTGTGGGTGTTGGACAGCGCCTTGGCAGCGTACACCCCCACGTCATCGAGCCGGATCCCGATCCCGACATCGGTGCGAAACGTGTTGAGCGGGGGAATGACATCCCGTCTGTACCGCAGATATCCGAGCCGGTCGCCCACCAGCCAGCCTCGTCCCAGATCCGCAAACACAACCCACTCGGCGGTCCGTCCCCAGCCGCTCCGCCGGCGCGCTCGCTCCTCGCCGAGTATGCCTAACGGATCCACGTGAATCACGCCCCGGTATTCGGCCTGCGCCAACGCGATCCGCTGGCACTGCGCCGGAAGACCCGGAGGGTACGGCGCCGGGGAAGAACCGAACGGCGCGGCCGATGGTGCGGAGCACTGCCAGTAGTCGGTTCCCCCCTCGATCCGCCGGAAATCGTACCCCGGGAGCGTGCCCGGACCGCCCAGCGAGAACCGACGCTCCAGGGGAAGGTCGTCACCGGTCAGCCATCCGCCCAGCACCAGCCGCAGATTCAGCTGGCCGTCCGGAGCGACGCGATTGTAGCGTCGCACGTCCAGCAGGCCGCGACTGTACATCGGGTCGGCCGCATCGAAGCGCGCGATCGAAGCGGCCGGACCGGGGATCAGGCCCCGCGCGCTGCCATGTTCGAAATCGGCGCTGACGTACCAGCCCGACCGTGGCTCGAGCTCGTCGTTCCGCGTATCGTATCGCAGGGTCACGTTCACCAGATGCACGGTGCCGTCGTCGAGCTGGGGATTGGGACGCCAGTCCTGCGTCTGGCGAAAGAGGGTGAACGGCGTCCGGTCGTCGCGCGACGCCCAGCGCTCGGCGCTGTAGCGCAGCGTGAGATCCGTGGTGTTGCCAAGGAACAGCGTGCTGTACACGGCGCCACCGTGGCGATCGAAGTAGTCACGATAGTCGCGGTGCAGAAAGAACGACGCGAGGCCGTTTTCGGCGTCCGACAACTGCCACGGCTCGACCGCGTCTACCACGTCGAACAGCTGACCGCCAACGCGGATCCCGCCGCGCTTCCCCACGCTGATCTCGGTTTTCAGACTGTGACCGAGATTCTCAGCTCTTCCATTCGAAGCGGTCCGCACTCCGGATGATCCCCAGCGCATCCACCGACACCCGACCCCAGGAGAACTCGCGCCCGAACAGCGGTCCGAGCAGGAGGGGGAGCCCTTCCACCCGACTGTACGTTCGGGCCGAGACCAGCCGCAGATCGCTCCAGGCGCGGTTCTGCCATCGACCGCGCCGGCGGTACCACTGATCGTCATCCGACTCGCCGTGCACGATGAGGCGACCGTCCTCGCGCGTCACGTTAACGCGATCGCTGTACACCCGCACGTCGCCGGTCACGTTGTCCGGATCCCGCGAATCGAACGTCCCGCCGAGAATCGTCACATCCCGATCGATCCGCGCCGCGGGCAGCAGCGTCACCGCCGAGTTGATCGCCACCACGCGTCCGGTGACGCGGCCGGCGATCGTCAGGGATCCGTCGAGAATCGCGATGTCCTGGGAAACCACCTGGCCACTGTCGATGTGCTGCGTCCCCGTGAGACGCGTCGTGGAGGAGGCGTTGAACAGGCGCGATACGTCGTCGGCGATGTCGCGCGGGATGCTGCGCGACTCGACAACCTGAATGGTCTCGCGCTGGGCCGAGGGCACCTGCCCGGGGACAGCGAGGGGGACGACCAGTACGGGCAGGAGCAGGGTTAGGCGACGCATGACGGCTCCGTGTCGAAGCGGACGTCGGCGCGTGCTGGCACGATGCGTACCCCATCGTCGCGCCGCGCGAACGGTCGGCACCTCAACAAGTTCAGGCGACGCGCACGCGCGGGCAACTCACCGGCGTCCCCCGCCGAGGTCACGCCGTGTGTGTCATCCCCGCCTCGAGCGCGATCCCCAGGCGCTTCATGCGACGGTACAGGTTCGGCCGGTCGGTCCGCAGGCGCCGCGCGGCTTCCGCCACGTTTCCTCCCGCCGAGGTCAGTGCCCGCATGATCAGGAGACGCTCGTATTCGTCGAGCAGGTCGGTCAGGGGCGCCTCCAGGCCGGCGGGGTCGGGGAGCGTCGCCGGGAGCGTCGGGCTCGCCGTTTCCTCCACCGGCAGCACCTGGGCCACCTGACGCGCTGTCACGGGCTGGCCGGCGTGGAGGATCGCCAACCGCTCCACGATGTTCGCCAGTTCCCGCACGTTACCCGGCCATCGGTATCGCTGCAGCATGGCGAGCGCGTCGCTCTGCCAGGCGGGAAACGCCTGCCCCGTCCGCACGCGGTGCAACGCCGAGAAGTGCCTGACGAGATCGGGAATGTCGTCGGGACGTTCGCGCAGCGGGAGCACCTCCACCGGGATCACGTTCAGACGGAACAACAGGTCCTCGCGAAACGCGCCGTCGCGAACGGTGCGCGGAAGGTCCTTGTTGGTCGCCGCGATGATGCGCACATCGATCGGAATCGGCTTGTGGCCGCCCACCCGCTCGATCTCGCGGGCTTCGATGGCGCGCAGCAGTTTCGCCTGCGCCTCGGGCCCCAGGTCGCCGACCTCATCGAGCAGCAGCGTGCCGCGATGCGCCAGCTCGAACCGTCCGATCCTCCGGTCGGTCGCGCCGGTGAAGCTCCCCCGCTCGTGACCGAACATCTCGCTCTCCACCAGGTCACGCGGGATGGCCGCGCAGTTCACGCGCACGAACGGTCGGTCCCGCCGGGGACTCCCGTTGTGAATCGCGATCGCCACCAGCTCCTTCCCCGTCCCCGACTCGCCCGAGATCAGCACCCGCGCGTCGGTCGGCGCGATCCGGGCGATGAGCTCGCGCAGCCGCCGCATGCCGGTGCTGTCACCGACCATTTCCATCGACAGACCGAGATCCGCACGCAGGGCCTGTGCTTCACGCCGTGCCCGCCGCAGTTCGATCGCCGAGGACAGCGCCAGCAGCACGCCCTCCGGTGTGAGCGGTTTCTCGAGGAAATTATGTGCGCCCAGCTTGGTGGCCCGCACCGCGTCTGCCAGTCCCGCGCGGCCGCTCATCATGATGATCGGCAGATCGGGGAGCTTCTCCCGCAGTGCCGAGAGCACCCCCATCCCGTCCACGGCGCCCGGCATCATCAGGTCGACCAGGGCCGCATCGGGATCCGTCTCGAGCGCCACCGCCACGCCGCGCGCGCCGTCGGGGGCGTCGCGAACGTCATATCCTTCCGCGGTCAGCAGAGCGCCGACCATCCGCCGGATGTTCGGCTCGTCGTCGATGATCAGGACGCTGGCCACGCCGCGGGTCGTTAGGCGCGGCGCTCGGCCGCGGGTTCCGGAAGCGGCTCCGCCTCCCTCGCCGACCGGGCCATCCGACCACCCACCGGGCTGGGTGCCGGCAATCCGCGCATTTCCGACATCAGCCGCGTCGTGAAACGCTGGCCTTCGGAGATGCGCTCCACCTCGATCGCCATCGCCTCGATCCCCTGTTCGATCCGGTCCAGACGCGACGCCAGCTCCGGCGGCGGTGCCGCCGCCTCCCGCGCCCCCTTGCGATCCATGCGCCGCGCGAACGCCCGCGCCAGCGGCAGCCCGATGATGATCACCGCCACCGTGATGAAGAATGCCGTCGTGATGTCCACCACCTGCGGCGGGATCATGTCAGATGGAAAGACCGGCCCTTGCGCGACTCCGGGACTCGCGCCGTTGCGTCGTGCGTCGAGGTTCGCCCGCACGCGCGCCATCGCCTCCTGTACGCGCTCGGCCGCCAGGCGGCCTGCGCCGGCCCCGTTTGCGCCGGCCTGCGCTCCCTGCAACGCCTGGTTCACCGCGTCGTTGACCGTCTTCTCGATCTGTTGGTCGAGGGTCTGCTCCGGGGTCGCCGGAGGGGTGGGGGCCTGCGGCGTAGCCTGCGCGTTCGTGGCCTGCGTCATGACGCACTTCTCCTTGATGTCTCGCTCGGCAACTCGGCTGCGGGCAGCCGCTCCGCCAGCATCTTCGTGGTAAACCGCTGTGCTTCAGACACGCGTTCGACCTCGATCGCGATGGCGTCAACCGCCTGCTCGATGCGCAGCAGTCTGTCGTCCGTGTCGCCGGGGCCGGTACGTGCCCGGTCGCGTACCTCCAGGCGCCTGAACCAGAAGCGCGCCAGGGAGATGATCGTCGCGCTGGCGGTGCCGAGAATGATCGCCGCCATGGCGAGGTCTTCGCCTTGTACCATAATGCGACCTCGGGGTTCAGTCGGTCCGTCGCGTGGCGGCGGGTATTGCCGCCTGCTCGGGCGAACGCTCGGCGAGCACCTTCGTGATGAACCGCTGGCCCTCCGAGATCCGCTCCATCTCGATCGACATCGCATCGATCGCCTGCTCGATGCGTTCGAGTCGCCCGTCGTCCCGCGGCTCCCCCGGCCGCAGTGCATCGCGGCTGGCCGCCCTCCTGACGTGGGACACCACCAGCGGGACGCCCAGCGCCAGAATGATGATCATGAGCATTCCGGCGATGGGAATGACAATGTCTTCGTTCACCGGCTTCCTCCGGATGACTGCCCTTGGATGCGTTGACCCTGCGGCTCGCTCCGGCCCGCCAGCAGCCGGGTCGTGAATCGCTGGGCCTCGGAGATGCGCTCGACCTCCACCGCGATCGCATCCACGGCCTGTTCCATACGGTCCAGTCGCTCCGCGAGTTCTGGACCCAGCTCCCTTCCCGTGCCTCGCTGCTCCACCTGGCGCGCATGCGTTCTGGCAAGCATGACCCCAATGATGGTCACCGGCAGCGAGATGAAGAACACGATCGGAACCAGGAACGGTGAGATCACCTGGTCAGGCCTCGGCTGTGAGTTGTGAGTCCGCGGCAACAGGAAGCACCAGGCAAATCTCCGTTCCGCGGCCGGGTGTGCTTTCGACCGCCACACTCCCATGATGTGCCAGGATCGTCTGTCGCGCGATAGCCAGCCCGAGGCCGGTGCCCCCGGGCTTACTTGTCACGTACGGATCCCAGATGCTTTCGATTCGCTCCGGCGGAATCCCGCACCCCGTGTCCCGAACCCGGATCGCTACCCCCACGCCGCCACCAAGCGGACTGGGTTCCACCGTGACCCGGATCTCGCCCCCATGCCCGGCACCGTCGCCATTGCTGTTCGCGGCCGTGCACGCGTCCACCGCGTTGAGGAGGATGTTCGTCAGAGCCCGCTGGAGCGCATCGTGCTGACCGCGCACCACAACCGGGTTCGTCGGAACATCGATCTGCACGTCCAGATCGGGCGGCACGACCGACCGCACGCCGTATCGAACCAGCTCGCCGACATCCACCTCTGACATCGGCCCCTCGGGCAGGCGGCCGAATTGCGAGAAACTCTTCGACATCGCATTGAGGCGCCCGGTTTCGGTCTTCAGGACGTCCACCGTGTCGGCCAGTTCCGGCGGTGCGTCGCGCTCGAGCCGGGCAAGGGCAAACTGGATCGGCGTGAGTGGGTTCTTCAGTTCGTGCGCGAAGCGGCGCGCACTCTCGCGAAACGCGCCCTGGCGCTCGGCCTCCAATGCGCGAGCCCGCCCCTCGGCGAGCTCCACCGCCATGGTTCGCATGCGTTGGCGCAACACGTTGAACTCCGGGGCCCCTCGCAGTGGCGTCTCGCGGGGAAGGGGGGCGCCGCGTGCGATCAACTCGGCCCACCCCAGCAGCTCGTTGAGCGGCCGACTCATTTGACGGCTGAGATGCGCGGCCACACGCGAAGCGAGCACGCCCAGCAGCACCAGCCCGACAATGGCCCCCACGATCATCACCCTCGCGAATCGCGCCGCCACGAAGTCGAAACGGCGAGCCTGGGTGACCGACTGTGCCAGATTCTGCTCATGGGCGGCGAGCGCCGCGCGCTGGCCGGGCGAGAGCTGCGCTCCCCGCAGCGAATCCAGCGCACGCGTGCCGGAGGATGCGACCTGCTCCCACGCCGCGTTCTCGGAAACCCGAAGCAGGACGGTGCGAACGGCAACCGCCCACGCGACCGTCATGGCGACGGCGGGCACCAGCGCAAACAGGGAGAGAATGAGGAGAAGACGCTTGCGAAACGCGAGTTGCCGCAACATGGACACCCCTGGGCAGCCGGTCCCAAGATACGCTGCGGAAGGCTGAGGTGAACGGCTGGGGCTGTCGTCATCAGCTCCCGCCAATCAGCGTCCCTTCCTGCACCAGGCCCCCGGTTCGAGCACGCCGACTGTGACACCCACCTCGGGGAAGCGACATGAAAACCCATACCGCGTACTTGACGTTCAATACCAGGAAACGACAGGAGATCATCGACATTACGGACTCCGTCGAAGAGTGTCGCTCGGCGGCCGGAATCGCCGAGGGTTTCGTTCTCGTCTCCGCGATGCACATCTCGGCCAGCGTGTTTGTGAACGACCATGAACCCGGCCTCTGGAAGGACATACTCGACTGGTTGGAGAGTCGCATCGCGCCCTGGGATCCGGAGCGGTATCGGCACAACTCCGGTAGCGGCGAGGACAACGCCGCGGCGCATTTGCGCAGCCTGACCATCGGCCATGAGGTGATGGTCCCGGTGACCGGGGGTCGTCTGGACTTCGGTCCGTGGCAGCGCGTTTTCTACGGTGAGTGGGACGGCCAGCGCCCCAAGCGAGTGATCCTCAAGGCGATGGGGATCTGATCCCGTCAGTGCGTGCCCGCGGGAGACATGTTACATTAATCTGCGTCCGTCCGGGTCAGCGGGGACTGCGCGAGCGGGAAAGCGAGCTGATGACAAAGTCGCGCCGAACCCCGAACCCTTTGCGACATCGATGTTTCCACGACGGCGTGGGGAGTCGGTGCGCGTGAATGGGACCCGGCCGGTGGCTGGCAACCCGGTCGAACATGACCCGCACACGGGGCATGCCGGGAGCCAGTTCGCACTCCCATGCCTTCTTCGCACGTTCCCGGGAACCACCGTTTGCAGGTGACGCCGGAGGGCGTAAAGGGGCACGCCGCGCAGATGCGCGCTTCAACACACACCGTAGCTCACCACACGACATGAACCAACGCCTACCACGGCACACGCCATCGCGCGCGCCGGTCACCCCCATACATCGGGGGCCGCAAGCCGTACCGCAACTCTCTCAACTCCCCGTTCAGCACGCTCCAAACGCCGCCCTCCTCATCGACTTCGACAACGTGACGATGGGGATTCGTTCCGACCTGGCGGGCGAACTCCGCAACCTCCTCGGCTCGGAAATCATCAAGGGCAAAGTCGCCGTGCAGCGTGCCTACGCCGACTGGCGTCGCTATCCCCAGTACATCGTTCCACTCGCCGAGGCGTCGATCGACATGATCATGGCGCCCGCCTACGGGACGTCGAAGAAGAACGCGACCGACATCCGGCTGTCGGTAGACGCCATGGAACTGGTCTTCACGCGTTCGGAAATCGGGACCTACATCCTGCTCTCGGGCGACTCCGATTTCGCCAGCCTGGTCACGAAGCTCAAGGAATACGGGAAATACGTCATCGGCGTGGGGATCCGGGAATCGTCGAGCGACCTGCTGGTCATGAACTGCGACGAGTACTACAGCTACAACGCGCTGGCCGGGCTGGTGAAGGCCGGCGAGGATGAAGTCGTGAAGTGGGATCCCTGGGAACTCGTCACCGAAGCCATCAACCGGATGGTGAAGAACGGCGACGTGATGCGCTCGGATCGGCTCAAGCAGGTCATGCAGGACATCGACCCCGGGTTCGACGAGAAGAATCTCGGCATGTCGAAGTTCTCGCGGTTCTGCCAGGAGGCGGCGGCGCAGGGACTCATCAAGGTCACGAAGATGGAGAACGGGCAGCTGGAAGTCGCACCGTCCGAACACCCGCACCGCGGTGGTGGCGCGACTCAACCGACCGCCTCGCAGCGGATGCCTGCGGGGCGGGGCTCCGAGCCGCGTGATCGCGACGAGCGCGGCACCCGGCGCGGTCGCCGGGGTGGGCGCGACCGCGGGCCCGGGCGAGAGCGCGAGGAGCGACCGCCTGTTGCCCCGGCAGCTGCTCCCGTTGTGGCGGAAGCGCCTGCGCCGGCACCGGCGGCAACACCGGTCTCCCGTGCCGCGAGCGACGGCGTCGGCCTCGGTGGCGAGCGCCTGACGAGAGACGAAGCCTTCGATCTCCTCCGCCGCACTGCGTCGGCGCTGATCGCCAACGGCGGCGCGGTGCCGGCGGCCGCCCTCCGGCGCCGGGCTTTTGATCTGCTCGGCCGCGATAGCGAGAGTCTGAGTGAACGAAACTTCGCTCGCGTCCTCCGCGATGCGCACGACGCCGAAATCATCGATCTCCGTCGCCGTGGAGACGACTACGAGGTGGCGCTTCCCGCGGAGGTTGCGCCGGTGGCCGAGCAGTTGAATCGGGCGGCGGCCGCGCGCGCGTCGGCGCAGCCGGCTCCCGCCGCCGCACCGGCCCCTCGCGGCATGGGCCCCCGCGGCATTCCGGGACGTGGCCGACCGGGTGCGCGCCTGTCGGCGCCGCCGCCCGAACTGCTCTCGGTGGGGGTCGTCGACGCGCCCGCGGCCGCCGAGCCGGCGCCCGTTGCAACGGCAGGGGAGGGTGGGACAAAGCCGAGGACCCGGACCCGCCGCGGCGGAAAGGGTCGTGCTCGGGGAGGGACCGCTGCGAAGGGAAAGCCCACCACTCCGTCGGCGGAGGCCGCCCTGAGTGCTCCCGAGGCGAAGCCCAAGCCGAAGCCCAGGCGTCCGCGGTCGAAGAAGAGCACCCCGAAAGACGCTGCCGCATGATGGAGCGCGCCGCGCTCCGCGCGCGGCGCGCCGCCAGGGCCGTCCCGCTTCTCCCCGCCTTCTACGACCGCGCGACGGAGCGCGTGGCGCGCGACCTGCTGGGCGCCGTGCTCGAATGCCGTACGAGCGACGGTATCGCGTCCGGGCGCATCGTCGAAACCGAGGCCTATCTGGGCCCCCACGACCCGGCCTGCCATGCCGCGGTCGGGCTCACCACGCGGAACCGCGCGCTGTTCGGCGCTCCCGGTACGGCCTACGTCTATTTCATCTACGGCATGCACTGGTGCGTCAACGCGGTCACGCGTGAGATCGGTCATGGCAGCGCGGTGCTCATCAGGGCGCTCGAGCCACTCAGCGGATTCGATCTCATGCGCGCACGCCGGGGTGCGGTGCCCGATCGTGCGCTTACCAGTGGCCCGGCCCGGCTGTGCGCGGCGCTGGCGATCGACGGGCGCCTGAACGGCGCGCCGCTCCACCGGGGAGCGCTCCGGATTGTCGAGGGCGTCCCGGTCCCCGACTCGCGGGTGGAGGTGTCGCCGCGCATCGGGATTCGGCAGGCGGCCGATTGGCCGTTGCGGTTCTTCGTTGGCGCGAACCCCTATGTGTCGCGCGCCCCCGTCCCGGTCCGTTCCGGACCGGGACGGGGGCGCGCGCGCTAGTCCGTCGACTGTCGCCGGTGCGGCGGGAAGGTCGCGGTTATCCGCGGCCTTCCGACGTCACTAGAACTTCTCGATGGCGTTCCCGACGTTGTAGCGAATGCCGCCCTGCGCCATGTAGGTGTAGTGCGAGCCGCTCAGCAGGAAGTTCCCGCTGGTGGGCATCGCGCTCGCCTGCACGAAGAGCGCCGAGCGATGGAAGCCCATCTGAGCGCCCACCGTGAAGACGGCCGACGCGCGGCTGCTGAACTCGTTGACCGAGGCGAACACCGAATCCATCTGCCCCTGCGACGAGAACGATCCCGTGGGCACCGAATTCTGAATGACGTTCAGCGCCACGCCGAGGCCTGCGTACGGCCGCAGATTGCCGTCGGTGACGGGGAAGAAGTACATCTCGCCACTGTACCGGCGCCAGTTCTTGACGTCGATCTCCCGCACACCGCCGGCCGACGACGCGTCGAAGAGGCCGGCCTGTTCATCGAAGAACGCCTGTTCCACCGATAGCCGCAGCCCCACGCGGGTGCGCGTGATGAGCCACTCGCCGCCGACGCTGGGCGCGGTGATCTGCGTGCGTTGGTCGACGCCGGCCTTGAACAGCATGACGCCGCCGCTCACGCCCCAGAACCACGAATCATTGAACGAGTTCGCCGACTGGTTCGCCTGGGCGAACACGAGCCCCGGAAGGAGGGCGACACCGGCGAATACCTTGGCGGCCGTGCAAGCCATGCGCATACGCTGAGCCTCTGATGACGCGCGTTAGGTTGTGGGTGCGCTGGACGGGCGTCACTCCGTCGTGCAGCGCCTGCAACACCGATTCGCGAGCCCCGATCGGCGCGACACAGGAACAGGTCGGGGGAGCCGCGTGGCATGCGCCAGCGACCCCCGCAGGCTCATGGGAGGGACGAGGATGCGAACGAGGTCGTCACGCCCGCACGCGTCCGTTTGTAGCCTGCGTCACACTCCGAAGGCGACGCTCCCGTCAGGCGCTACACGATCCCCAGCTTCGTTCCCACCTTCTTGAAGACGCGCACCGCGAAGTCCAGGTCGTCCGGCGTGTGGGCGGCCGACAGCTGGCACCGCACGCGGGCGGTTCCCTGCGGAACCACCGGATATCCGAATCCCGTGACGAAGATCCCCTCGCCCAGCATCAGGTCGCTCATCTCGATCGCCTTGGCCGTGTCTCCCACGATGATCGGGACGATGGGCGTGTCGCCGGGGATCGGTTTGAAACCGGCGTCGGCGATCGCGGCGCGGAAATAGCGGGTGTTCTCGCGCAGGCGTTCCACGCGCTCGGGGTGATTCTCGATGAAACGCACCGCAGCCAGCGCGCTCGACGCCACCGTGGGCGGCAACGCATTGGAGAAGAGCTGCGGCCGGGCGCGCTGCGTCAGCATGTCACAGAGCACGCCGGGCCCGCCACGAACCCGCCCGCCGCGCCGCCTAACGCCTTGCCCAGCGTCGACGTGATCACGTCCACCTCCCCCAGCACCCCGAAATACTCCGCCGTTCCCCGGCCCGTCTTCCCCAGCACGCCTGTCGCGTGGGAATCGTCCACCGCCACCACCGCGTCGTGTGCTCTGGCGATCTCGAGCAGGTCGGGGAGGCGGCACACGCTGCCCTCCATCGAGAACACGCCGTCGGTCCAGATGAGCTTCCGTTTCGACGCCCGATTCGCCGCCAGTTTCGCCCGCAGGTCGTCCATGTCGTCGTGCTTGAACACCACCGACATGCATTTCGTGATCGACTTCGCCAGCCGGATCGAGTCGATGATGGACGCGTGATTCAACTCGTCCGACAGGACCACGTCGCCTTCCTCGAGCACCGTGGGCGTCAAGCCCTCGTTGGCGTTCCAGCACGACACGAAACTCATCGACGCCTCGCACCCCACGAACCGCGCCAGTGCCTCCTCCAGTTCGCGGTGGACAGCGAAGGTGCCGCAAATGAACCGGACGCTCGCGGTCCCGGCGCCGTACTTCCGCAGCCCCTCGTGTCCGGCCTCCACCACCTCGGGCTCGTCCGACAGGCCCAGATAGTTGTTGGAGGACAGAATGAGCACGTCTCCACGCCCCTCCATCGTCACGTGCGCTGACTGCGGAGACGAGAGGTAGTTGAGACGCTTGTACACGCGGTCCGCCTTGAGCTGGCGGATCTTCGCCTGCAGATCCTCCCGGAATGCGCCGTTCAGACTCACGATCGAACCCCCGGTAGTCGCCGACTGGTGGAAGCTACGCCACTTCGAATACGACTTTTCCCGCTTCACCGCTCTGGATCACCCGCATCGCCTCGTCGGCGGCCTCGAGAGGAAAGCGATGCGTGATGACCGGCGTGGGATCGAACGCCCCAGAGAGCAGGAAGCGCGTCAGCTGGTGCCAGGTCTCGTACATCCGCCGGCCCACCACGCCGTAAATCGTCAGCCCCTTGAAGATGATCTCGTTGGCGAGATTGAATTCCAGCGGACGGGCGGGGATGCCGAGCATCTGCACCCGTCCGCCAACACGCACCAGCGCGAAACCCTGATGGATCGCTGCGGGCACTCCGGACATCTCCAGGACCACGTCCACGCCGAGTCCCCCGGTCGCCCGTTTCACCGCCTCCTCCACCGCATCGGGGTGCACCACATCGTGCGCCCCCATCCGTTTCGCCAGGGCCAGTCGCTTGTCGTTCACATCCGATGCGATCACCCGCGAGGCGCCGGCTGCCCGGCAGATCCCGGCGGCGAAAATGCCGATCGGCCCGCATCCCGTGATGAGCACCGTGGCGCCCGGAATCCCGGCGGTGAGCGCCGTGTGAAAGGCGTTTCCCATGGGGTCATGGATGCCTCCGATCTCGTACGAGATGCTGTCATCCAGATGCCAGACGTTGATGGCCGGCATGGCGATGAATTCGGCAAAGCATCCGTCACGGTCGACCCCGATGATCCTGGTGTACGGGCAGATGTGCGAGTTCCCGGTTCGACAGAGCAGGCAGCGCCCACAGACGATGTGCCCTTCCGCGGTCACGCGGTCGCCCACTTTGACGTCGGTAACCAGATTCCCGGCCATCACGACGTCACCGGCAAACTCGTGCCCCACCACGAACGGCGGCTTGCAGCGGCTCCGCGCCCAGTCGTCCCATTCGTAGATGTGCACGTCGGTTCCGCAGACACCGGCCCGCCGGACCCGGATCAGGACTTCATCGTCGCGAATCTCCGGCTCGGGTGACTCCTTCAGGCAGAACCCGTGCCCGCCTGCAACCTTCACCAGCGCTCTCATAATCGGAAATTGGAGGGTACGAACAGCCGGACCTCGGTCAGACGATCGTCGGGACCTGGCCTCCGTCCACCTGGATCGCCGTCCCGGTGACGAAGCTCGCGCGCTCGCTGGCCAGGAAGGTGACGACCGCCGCGAACTCGCGCGGATCGCCCGCCCGGCGGATCGGCGTGTGGGCCAGCCGCGCCTTCAGCAGTTCGTCCACCGAAAGGTGCTCCCGTTCGGCACGCATGCGGGCCAGCTCCAACGCGCGCGGCGTGTCGAAGTGTCCCGGAAGCACCGAGTTGACCAGCACGTTGTCCGCGGCGCACTCGTTGGAGAGCGTCTTCGCGAACCCCAGCAGCCCGGCACGTGCCGTGTTGGACAGGATCAGGTTGGTGAGCGGCATCTTCGCCACGAAGGACGAGAGAAAGATCACGCGTCCCCATTTCCGCGCGCGCATCGACGGGACGCAGGCCCGCGCCAGCCACACCGAGGCCAGGAGGTTGGTGCGGATCGCGGCCAGGTACTGCTCCGCCGTCGTGGAATCGAACATCGTGGCGGGCGGCCCACCGGCATTGGCGACCAGAATATCCACCGGTCCGAGATTTTCGGCGGCCAGGCTCGCCACGCGCGCCGCCTCGCCGTCCTGGGCGACGTCACCGGGGATCGGAAGAACGCGCCGTTTCGTGGCTGCGGAAATCTCGCCCGCCGCCTGACGAAGGACGTCCTCGCGTCGGGCAACGATCGCGACCGATGCGCCCTCCTGGCTCAGTTCGCGCGCGATGGCCAGGCCGAGGCCCGACGACGCGCCGGTGACCAGAGCGACCTTCTGCGCAAGCCCCAGGTCCATTGGAAAGCGTGGCTGATGGTGAGCAGGTCCGGCGACCGAATCAGCGGCGCCGAAAGTCTGCACCACGCTATCGCGTCGCCACGCCAGCCGCAAACTGCGCCGGGGAGCTATGAGCTATAAGCGATGAGCTACTAACCATGCGCCATGGCCTATGAACTCTTGCCCCCGGCCTACTCCAGGATCCTGATGCGCGCCGGCGTACTTCGCGCCACAACCGCGGTGGCGCTGCCCCCGGACACCGACACCATGGGTTGGATCGTGTAGATGCCCGGAGCAAGCGTGATCGGCGCGTCCTGCGATCCTTCAGGTACCGCACGCCCCGTCGTGAACGCGTGCATCTCGAGGGTGTCGCCCGGAGCCAGCTCGGTGGGCGCCGTGAGGGCCAGGGTGCACGGCATGTACTCCGCCGGGTGGAACGTCGCGCGGCGTGCGTTCACGAACACGAAATCGCCGTTGCAGTTCGTCTGACCGACGCGCACCGTGGTCCCGCTGACGTTCACGACGTCGATCGTGATCCGTACGGTGTCGCCGACGACGACGTCGGCGACGGCGGTGGTCGTGTCGATGTTGACCGTCGACGAGCCCGGGTCGCTGAAGATCGAGCACCCGCTGAACGCGGCGGCGACCGCCAGCGCTGGGACGGCGCGCACTACCAGACAACTCAGCTTCACATGGCCTCCGGATCGGCACGACTGGGCGGCGCGGTTTCCGCCGGACAGCACATCAGTACGACACGCGACCTGCCGGTCTCCCCCGCACCCTCAGTCTCCCGAGTGCGCGACCTCCGCCTTCGAGTCCCGTCCGAGCGTCGGTCCGGTTTCCCCTGTCCCGGCCTTGGCCACCGACACCGCGCAGACCTTGAATTCAGGGATCCCGGCGTAGGGATCCAACTGCGGATTCGTGAGCAGGTTCACCGCCGCCTCTCGATAGTGCATCGGGATGAAGATCTGCTTCCGCGCCACGCGGCCCGACATCCGGACGGAAATCCTCACCGTGCCGCGGCGCGATGCGACCACCACTTCATCGCCGTCGAGCACGTCGAGCTCCCGCGCATCCTCCGGATTCAGCTCCACGATCGGGCCTGGCTCGCGTGCGTCCAGCGCAAAGGATCGGCGGGTCATCGTGCCGGTGTGCCAGTGGTACATCTGGCGCCCCGTGTTGAGCATGAAGGGATAGTCGTCGTCCGGCAGCTCCGCCGGCGGAAGAAACTCCACCGGGACGAACGTGGCCCGGCCGTCGGCCGTCGGGAAACGGTCGGCGAACAGGAAGTCGGTGCCCTGGTGCGTCTCGTGCGGCACCGGATACTGGAGCCCGCCCGATTCCTCCAGCCGACGGTGCGAGACGCCACGCCACGACGGCGTGACGCTCGCGATCTCATCCATCACCTCGGCCGAGTCTCTGAACGGGGTCGGCAAACCGATCCGGTTGGACAGGTCGATGATGATGTCGAGATCGCCACGCGCCAGGCCCGGCGGATCGATCGCCTGATGCGCCAGCTGGATTCGTCGCTCGGTGTTCACGTACGTGCCCGTCTTCTCGGCGAACGAAGCGCCGGGAAGGACGACGTCGGCGTACCGTGCCGTTTCCGTGAGGAACAGATCCTGGACGGCGAGAAACTCGAGTTCGCGGAACCAGTGTTCCGCGTGCGAGACCTCGGGATCGGAGAGGATGGGGTTCTCTCCCATGATGTACATGCCCCGCACCGGACTGTCGTCCTGCACGATCTCCGTCACCTTGAGCCCGACTTCGAGCGGGATGCGCTCGTCCGGCACACCCCAGGTGGACGCGAACATGTGGCGGATGTCGGGGTCCGTGACCGGCTGGTAGTCGGTGTAGACCATGGGAATGGCGCCCACGTCGCTCGCGCCCTGCACGTTGTTCTGCCCGCGGATCGGGAGCATGGCGGCGCCCCAGCGGCCGATCATACCGGTGGCGAGGATCAGGTTCAGCAGGGCGGCGACGATGTCGGTGCCGGTACGGTGCTGCGTCAGACCCATGGCCCAGAGAGTCGAGGATCGCGGGCCGCGGGCGTACAGCTCGGCCGCCCGCCGGATCAGGTCCGCGCGAACACCCGTGATCGTCTCGGCGCGCTCCGGCGTGTAGGGGCGCACGGCGTCACGGACGGCAGCGAATTCGTGGGTGCGCGCGGCGATGAATTCCCTGTTTTCAAGCCCGAGCGCCAGGATGTGGTTCAGCATGGCGTTCAGGAGCGCGACGTCGGTGCCGGGCAGCGCCTGAAGGTGGATGTGCGCACGCTGAGCCAGCTCGATGCGCCGCGGGTCGCACACGATGAGCGTCGCCCCGCGCTTCACGGCCCGCTTGATCGCGGCGCCGAACACCGGGTGCGATTCCGTGGTGTTGGCGCCGAGCAGGAAGATCACGTCGGCCTCGGTCTCCACTTCCCGCATCGAGCCCGACGCGGCGCTGGTGTTCATGGCCCGCTGCATGGCACTGACCGACGACGAGTGACAGAGGCGGGTGCAGTGATCCACGTTGTTCGTGCCCAGTCCGCCGCGGAACATGCGCTGGAGGAGGTAGTTCTCCTCGTTGGTGCACTTGGCGGACTGGAACACCGCCAGCGAGCTGGGGCCGCGGGTGTCCTTCAGCCTCACCAGCTCCTGCGCGGTGAGCTCCAGGGCTTCTTCCCAGCTCGCCTCGCGGAACGGGTCGTACCACTCGTGCGGCGTGGCGACGCGGTCGCGCGCGTCCCCCAACGGGCCGATCCCGGTGGGTGCGGTCACCAGCGGATTGGATGGCGGCCGTCGCTTCCGCGTCCTCGCCTCGTCTTGCACCAGGTTCCACGGTCCCCCGCGCCGGCCCCAGCGACCGGCGCCGTCGTCGGCGGGATCGTACACCCAGCGGCCGGCGCGCTTCACCCAGCCGCGGCGGATGAGCGGCGTGCCCAGGCGGTCGCGATGCTGAACGAAATCGGTGCCGAACCGCCCCTTTACGCAGGTGGAGCCCTGGTTCGGCGTGTTCTCCTCGATCCACGGGCTCTGCACGTGCATCACGCCGCCGTCCCGGACCTGCAGATCGATCTGGCAGCCGACGCCGCAGTACGGACAAATGCTCCGCACCGTCCGGTCCGCAGGCGGCATGTCCTTCGAGCGCACCCGGCTCGCCGACTGTCCGTCCGCCATGCGAATCGCCATGGGGATGATGTCGTGGATGGCGCCGGTGGGACAGACGCGAACGCACTCACCGCACCACGTGCACCCGGCGTGTTCGGGATTGCCGTCGGCTCCCACGATGATCTCCGCGTGATCACCCCGGTTCGCCACGTCGAGCACCCCCACTACCTGGATGTCCTCGCAGGCCCGGACACATCGCGTGCACAGGATGCAGAGGCTCATGTCGTGCTGAATGATCGGGTCGCCGTCCCGCAGGTCGCCTTCTCGAAGCGCCATCCCCGATCGCCGGACGGTTGGGACGTCGTAGCGCCGGACCAGTGCCTCGAATTCGTTGCGATATCCGGTTTCGGGGATGTCGGCAACGGGATATCGCTCCAGCAGCATGCTCAGCACACCCTGCCGACTCTTCACCGCGCCAAGCGACTCGGTGGTGACTTCCATGCCTTCCGCGGCCTGGGTGGCACATGCGGGGACCAGCTTGGGGTTCCCCGCGACCGAGACCAGACAGATGCGACAATTGCCGACCATCGGCAGCCTGGGATACCAGCAGAGCGTCGGGACGTCGATGTCGATGGCGCGCGCCGCGTCCAGGATGGTCGCGCCTTCGGCCACGGCAACCGACCGACCGTCGATGGTGAGTGTTGGCATTTTGCTTCGGCGCGGGGAAGGAGACGTCTGGTCTTTGGCCCATGGCCTCTACCACGGATTCTAGGAGGGGACGACGGAGAAGGCGAGGTCGAGAGGAGGCTGGATCGCGCCAGGGGCGCCGCCCACGCGCATTCTGCAACCCCAGCTCCGTCCTCATGCGCGGCGCGGCCGCGACGCGATCACACGCGACGCCTCCAGTCACGAGGCCGCGCGCTCTCACGCGTGCGCACGAGAGAAGGTTTCGGACGAGGTCGCGTGGTCGCGCTGCGACGACGCAGGTCCGATTGCTTGCGCGTCCGCCGGCGTCGCGAACGCGCGTCCGCCGAGGTCGCGAACGTGCATCCGGGGTCGCGAAAGTATTGCGTGCAATTTCCCGCTGTCCTATATTCGCTTCCGTCGCACGCATGTGCGCGCGAGGTTGCTGCGTGGGTTCAGCCCAAACACATATTCTCCAGAACGCGCTACTCGCTTCTTCCTCGATGAGCCCCTCGGCGGCTGCGGCCGGGACCGCGCTCATTCGAGATGAACTCACCTCATTCGACGGCGGGCTCTCGCTCCCCAGAGGTGATGCTGGCTCATCGCTCCGCCATCCGCCGCCGGCAGGATTCCGGTCATGCGACTGCTCGTCGCTGGGTTCGCAGTCTGGTGCAGCCGGGTCAGCGTATCCGATTCATGACCTGTGGGAGGTCAACACGAACCACGGCGGCTTGGGCCGCGGCGGCCGCATCGCGGTCGACTCAGCTTTACGGGTTCACCTGAAGTGATATAGTTCTTGGCACCTTCGGCTGAAACGCGGCCGCGCGCCATTCGTCGGTACTCGCAAAGCCGCGTTACGTCGCGACCTGTTTGACAAGAGACGGGCCCAGATCGACTGTCGCAGTAGAGCGCCGCAGTCCGGCGCGCGGAACCAATCGGGTGTTCGCACATCCGATTGCTGCCGACCAGTCCACCGGGGGATTGGATCGGTGTTCAACTCCAGACAATGGAGCTTTCAATGGCTGCGAAGAAGAAGAAGGCCGCGAAGAAAAAGAAGAAGTAGTAACGCGGTCGGCCCAACAAAAAAGCCGGCGCTCTGCGCCGGCTTTTTTGTCTCCGCACGTGTCGTCCCGTTCGCGGAACCTCGACCGGGCCCCGATCAGCATCGACCTGATCCCGCCTCGCAAGCAGGCGGACGCTGGAATGGCTTGCCGAGTCGGTCGAAACGCTCAGGCGGGCTTTGGCGCCTCGGTCTCCTCCTCCGGCTCGTCTCCGATTCCCCAGACGAAAGCGGTGACCCGCGGCGACGGCTCCACAATCCGTCCTCGCGAGATGATGATGCCGATGGGCTCCTGCTCGGCTGCTACGGTCTGACGGCTCTTGGGCACGTAAGGATCCTCGCTGCGCCGGTTCAGTGGATTTCGTCAGTGTTCGGCCCGGGAACCTGGCGCTGCCACTTTCCCGATCGACACGGAGGAACTGCGCTGGCGGCCCGATGCTCCGGCCCGACGCGCCGAGCCCCAAACGCTGCGGCCGCAGTCGGCGAGAACGGTTCACCGAATGCGGCCGCCGCGACTATTACTATAGGGACACGTTCCGCGAGCCCCCTTGGCACTATTGGTGCCCAGACCGTTGTAACGCCTAACCCATGCGTGCGTGCTCTGTTAGCTCTGCCCGCGGGGAGTCGAAGCGCGGCCGCCGTCGCGAAAGGACACGTCGCGGACTGGCCACCAAGTATCGTTTTGCCACATCCGGCAAACCCACGTGCCAACGGGACCGCCGCCCGGGCAGGTCTAGGCGACGCTCTTTCGCGCCAGAAAGGTGCGATTGGATCGTTCGTCGCGCACGATGCTGATGTCCCAGCCGCGATAGCGCGCCCGCAACTCCGCGTCCGTCAGCACGCCGGGTGCGCGGCGCGATCTGTCGCTCCGTGCCTGCTCGTTCTGCCCCGCCACCAGCGTCTCCACCAGGTGCACGCCACCATCCATGGTGGCGCTCTTGAGCAGTTCGATCACGCGCACGCGCTCGTCAGATGAGAGGTGCTCAAACGCTGCGGGCGTGCAGACCACGGCGTGCAGGGGCGCATCGGGTGCCCAGGCGTCGAGTCCCACGGCGCAGCCGTTGACTCTGGAAGTGAGGCCCACCTGACCGGCCGCCGCGATCACGCGCTCCACAGCTTCCTCATCCTCCTCCAGCGCGGTGACGCGACATCCCTTTGCCGCCAGGTAGAGCACCGGACCCTGCTGGCGGATTCCGGCCACCAGGACCCGGGTCTCGGCGTCGGGGATGATCTCGCGGACCAGGGGAGCGTCGGCGGCCAGGCCCCAGTGCTCGGGCCGCCGGTACTGGGCAAGCAGTTTCAGGCGCCGGCGACGCCAGCTGACATAATTCGGCAGGCGGAGTCGCCGCCGAATGATGCGATCGACTTCCGCCCAGATGACGAGCTCGTCGAATTCCGGCTGCTCCAGCTCCCGCAGCACGGCCACCGCCTCATCGCCGATACGGAGGATCGCCGACCTCGGGATCGAGTCCTTGTAGGTCTCGATCTCCTGCTCAACGTACAGCTCGTATTCGTACCGGAGCGAGAGGTGAGCTCTTGGCGCCATGACTCCGCGCGATCGGTGACGCCTCAAAGCTAGACGGTCTCGCTAGGCGCGCAAGGGTTGCGGCTTCTGCACGTTCTTCGCGTCAGGCAGATTTCCTCCGAGAGCGCACATGCCGGAACTCCCGGAAGTCGAAGCCGCCGCCACCGTCGCACGCGCCGTCGCCGCGGGGCGCGTCATAACGAGTATCGAGGTGAGGCACGCCGCGCAGCGGCGTGCCCTCCCGGAACGGGACGCTCGGTCCCTCGTCGGGGACCGGGTACGCGCGGTCGGCCGCCGCGGCAAGTACCAGTTCTTCCGCCTGTCGAGCGGGCGCGTGCTGCAGGTGCACTTTCGGATGACCGGCGACTGGCAGGTCGTGACCGGCGCCGACCCGCTCCCGCCTCACGCCCGCGTGGTCATCGGCTTCGACAGCGGCCGCCGTCTGGTACTCGACGATCCGCGAGCCCTTTCGGCCGCCTCGCTGTACCCCGCCGGGAGCGACCCGCAGCCCCATCTCGGCCCCGAGGCCGACGACCCGACGCTCGACGTGGAGACCCTGCGGCATGCGCTGGCCGGGCGCCGCGGCACGATCAAGAGCGTGCTCCTCGATCAGCGCGTGGTGGCGGGGCTGGGAAACATCTACGCGGCCGAAGTCCTCTGGCACGCGCGGATCGATCCGCGTGCGCCGGCGCGGAGCGTCTCACACGCCGGGGTCGCGCGGCTCCTGCGCGCCATGCGTCGGGTCATCGCGCGCGCCCGACGACTGGCGGCCCGCTACTATCGGAACCCCTCGTCTCGATCGGAATCAGCGCGTTTTGCCGTCTACGATCGCGAGGGACGCCGCTGCCGTCGCTGTGGCGGCACGATCCGACGCATGACCCAGGGGTCCCGGTCGACATACTTCTGCCCGCGCTGCCAGCGGTGATACGCCCCGCGCTAGTCGCGTGCCTCGAGAATGGCACCCTTCAGGTATCCGGTCTCGGGAATCGTGAGAATCTCGGGATGGTCGATCGGTTGGCTGACCAGCTCCCTCAGCTGGATCCATCGCCCGGCGTCCGCGGCCGCCCGATCGACCATTTCCAGGAATAGCGGCTTCGTGACGTGGTAACTGCAGCTGGCGGAGTACAGGAGGCCGCCGGGCTCCAGGAGCCGCATGGCGCGAAGATTGATCTCGTGGTATCCGCGCAGAGCGCTCTCCACGGTGTCGCGGGTCTTTGCGAACGCCGGCGGATCGAGGATGATCGTGTCGAAACGCTCTCCGGCGCGGTCGGCGGCGCGGAGGAAGTCGAAGGCGTTCTCCTCGACCACCCCCACGTTCGTCAGCGTGTTGAGCCGGGCATTCTCGGCGGCCCGCGTCACCGCCTCGCTCGACGAGTCGATCGCGGTGACGCGCTCCGCGCGACCTGCCACGTGCAGCGCAAAGGAACCGTGGTAACAGAAGCAGTCCAGCGCCCGGCCGTGCGCCAGCTCCCCCATGCGATGCCGGCTCTCTCGCTGATCGAGGAACGCCCCCGTCTTCTGGCCGGTCCACGGGGCAACCAGCATCCGGATGCCATACTCCTGCACTTCCAGCACCTGCGGTACCTCTCCGTAGAGCACCACGGTCTCACGCGGCAATTGCTCGCGTGATCGCAGGGGAACGTCGTTCCGAGCCAGGACACCCTCGGCGTTGGTCAGCCGAACGAGTGCATTCACAATCGTGTCGCGGTAGGCCTCGAGGCCGGCGCTCAGGACTTGCAGCACCAGCCAGCGGTCGTAGCGATCGCAGATCAGGGACGGGAGCGCGTCCCCTTCTGCGTGCACCAGGCGGCAGGCGTTTGACACCGCAGCGATCGGCCCGCGCCGGTCCACCGCCCGTCGCAAGCGCGTTGTCCACCACGGGTCGTCGAGCTGTGCATCGGCATTGGTGTCGAGAAGGCGCAGCGAGATTTCCGAGGTCGGGCTCCATAACGCCATCCCGAGCCATCGGCCCCGTTCGTCTCGTACGCGCACTCCGCCGGCGCCCACGGTCGGCCGCTGAGTCACATCGCTCCGGAAAATCCACGGATGGCCACGCTCCCAGCGCAGGGCACCCCGCCGGCTCACGGTTGCCGAATCGCCCACTGCCAGAATCAGATGGCCGGTCGCGAGCCGGGAGGCCCGTTCGCGCGCCTCGCACGCCGCCGACTCGGGAAGCCGAACCGGTTGCGGCTCGGCGCCGTCACGGCGACTTGCCCGACTGCTCCAACGCGCGTCGCTCGGCACGCACCAGACGCACCGCCTCCTGATGTTCGCGGAACGTCCGGCGAAACTCGTGATGACCGTCGGGATGCGCCACGAAGTACAGGTATTTCACCGAAGCGGGGAAGAGCGCCGCCTCGATACTGGCCGATCCCGGCGACGCGATCGGTCCCGGCGGCAATCCCGGTGCCAGATACGTGTTGTAGCCCGACTTCGCGGCCAGATCCCGCGTCCGCACCCGCGCGACATGGTGACCTAACGCGAACTGCACCGTGGGGTCGGCCTGCAGGGGCATCCCCAGCCGCAGGCGATTCTGGTACACCGCCGATATCACCGGCCGCTCCTCGGGAAGCCTGGCTTCCTTCTCGATGATCGACGCGAGGGTGATGATGCCGTGCCGGGACATGTTGAGGGTGGCGAGTCGGTCGTTCCACTCGGGCTTCCATCGGCGTTCGAATTCAGCCACCATCGTGTGCACGATGTCCCGCGCTGATGCCCCGTCCGGGAACACGTACGTCTCGGGGAAGAGGTAGCCCTCCAGCGTCGGAGTCGGCACATCCAGGCGGTGCAACAATACCGTGTCCCGCACCGCGACCTCCAGCGACTCCGCGGGCACACCCACGTGGCTCGCCAGCGCCGGGATGATCTGCCTCAGCTCCCACCCCTCGGGGACGGTCACCGTGTACACGAGTCCACGTCCCGAGACCAGGGCGTCCAGCAGGTCAGCCCATGACGCATCCCGTCGCAACAGATACGTACCTGCGCGGAGGTGGCGGTCGCTCCCGCGCACGGTGGCGTACACCCGGAACATCCGCGCCGACGAGATGACCCCGTGGACCGCCAGCGATTCGGCTGCCGCGCTCAGGCTCGCGCCAGGCGGTACCAACACGCGAACGCTTCCGCTCGTCCCGCCCGTGCAGGCCGCCTGGAGGCACGCCAAACCCAGGCTCAGACTCGCCAGTCGCGCCACCGATCCGGTGCGCCTGCTCCATGTCATCGCGTGATGCCGATCATGCCGGGCGGCCACCATTTCCCGTCCTACCCGATCATCGAGAGTGCGTGCTGCAACAACACCGTGGCGGCGAGCGCGTCTACGTCGCCCTTCCGCCCGCGGGTTCGGCCGCCCATCTCCCGGATCGCCCGCAGTGCCGCTGCGGTCGTGAAGCGCTCATCGAGCAGTCGCACCGGAAGGCCGGTCCGGCTCTCGATCGCCGCAGCCAGCTCCCGAGCCTCGATGGCTCTCGGGGTGTCGTTCCCGTCCTCGTCCAGCGGGAGTCCCACCACGAACCCCCTGGCGCCCAACTCCTCCGCGCGATCGAGAATCTCGGCCACGGGTACTCGCTTGCCGGCGCGGCGAACGATGTGGCCGCTGGGCGAGGCGATGGTGCCGGTCGGATCGCTGATCGCCAGTCCGACCCGCCGATCGCCCAGATCGATGGCCAGGATCCGTCCGACGCCAACGTCGGGCACCGCTTCGGTGCGGGGTTCGCCTGACGCGTGGGTCACGTCGCCATCGCCTGGAAGAATTCCCGGTTGGTCTTCGTGCGCTGCATCTGCTTCACCAGAAAGGCCATGGCGTCTTCCGACGGCATGTCCGCGAGAAATGTACGGAGAAGATACACCCGGTTGCGTTCCTCCTGATCGAGCAGCAGCTCCTCGTGCCGCGTGCCGGACTTGTTGATATCGATCGCCGGGAAGATCCGCCGGTTCGCGATGTCCCGGCTCAGCACCAGCTCCATGTTCCCCGTACCCTTGAACTCCTCGAAGATCACCTCGTCCATACGCGAGCCCGTCTCGATGAGCGCGGTGGCGACGATCGTCAGGGATCCAGCGCCCTCGATCTTCCGTGCCGAGCCGAAGAATCGCTTGGGCTTCTGCATCGCCTGCGCATCGAGGCCCCCGGAGAGGATTCTCCCCGATTGCGGCAAAACGGCATTGTGCGCGCGCGCCAGTCGCGTGATCGAGTCCAGCAGGATCACCACGTCCTTTCCGACCTCCACCAGTCGCTTCGACTTCTCGATGACCATCTCGGCGACCTGCACGTGTCGCTCCGGTGGCTCGTCGAACGTCGAGCTGATGACCTCCGCGCCCGGGACGTTCTCGCGAAAGTCCGTCACTTCCTCGGGGCGTTCGTCGATCAGCAGCACGATCAGGGTCACCTCGGGGTGATTCTCCGAAATCGCATTGGCCATCTTCTGCAGCAGGATCGTCTTTCCGGCGCGCGGTGGCGCCGTGATCAGGCCTCGCTGCCCCTTTCCGATTGGGGCCACCAGATCCACGATCCGCATGTTCAGGTCGCCGTTCTCGAGGCGCAGCCGCGCGTCGGGATAGACCGGCCGCAGGTTGTCGAAGATCGGACGCGCTGCGTCGAGATCAGGTGTCAGGAAGTTGATCGTCTCGATCCGGAGCAGCGCCAGGTAGCGCTCCCAGGGCTTCGGTGGCCGCACCTCGCCGCGGATCGTGTCGCCCGTGCGGAGGCTGAATCGCTTGATCTGCGACGGCGACACATAGATGTCGTCGGGGCCAGCCAGGTAGTTCCAGTCCTGGCTTCGCAGAAACCCGTATCCCTCCGGCAGAATCTCCAGCACACCCTCGCCGTGCAGCGCCGTGGACGAGTCGAGCAACTGCTGCTCGATCCGATAGATGAGGTCCTGCTTCCGCAGCCCCGAGGTGTTCGGGATGCTGAGGCTGCCGGCGAGCTCGAGCAGCTCGGGGACCGACTTCCGTTTCAGCTCGGCGATGTCCACGGTGGCGCTACGTATGGCGGAGCGGAGGCGCGCGTACGGAGACAGGGGAGGGTGCTGCGCACAGGTGCTCAGGCGCGAAGGAACATCAGTCCGGCCGTGCGGCGAAGGCGCGCGGTGGGGCGTAACGTTGCGGTCCTGAAGCGCGCGAGGCGGGATTCGAACCCACGACCTTCGGCTCCGGAGGCCGACGCTCTATCCAGCTGAGCTACTCGCGCATCGGCGTCCTCGTCCCGGGCAGGCCCCGGCGCGCCGTGGGCAAAGACTAACTGCCGCGGTGCGGCCAGACAAGCGTGCGCGCGGCACGCTATTCCCTGGACGCACCAACCAGCAGAAGCGTCCGACGGTTCTCCGTCAGGTGGTCCGCCAGACGCCGCGCTGCGGCCTCCACCTCGCGGACCGCCACCGTCACCTCATCGTCCGTCGGGAGCCCGAGCCGTTCGGGCAGGCGCGGCACCGGCAGGTCCGCGACGCCCAATCGCTCGGCGATCACCCGACGCCGCTTGCGCGCCTCGCCTAACGTCAGCAGCACCCGCTGCGCCGAATATGTGCAGTCATTGATCTCGTCGGCCGCTGCGGCCAGCACTGCACCTCGCTGTCGAACCAGCAGACCGGCCGCCGCCTCGAGCAGCCGGCGCTCACTTCGCAGTGCGTCCAGCAGTCCGAGCAGCAACCCTACCCGGGAGGTCATGCCGGTTTCCGCGGCGCGGCGCGGCGCGCCGCTGGTGTTGTCCGGCCACGGGCCCGGCGATCCGCCGGCGCCCGGCCTGCTCCCCCCCGCGCGTCACGCCACGGCCATTTGCCGTGAGGCGAGCTGGCTGCGTAGTCGCGCCAGTGCCTTCGTCCGTACCTGCGACACCCGGGACTCCGTCACGCCCAGAATCTCCGCAATCTCGTGCAGCTTCAGCTCCTCGAAGTAGTACAGCGTGAGGACCACGCGTTCCTGTTCCTTCAGCTCGCCAATCGCGTCCCGGAGGAGTGCGTGGTGCTCCTGTCGATGGAGGACCTCGTCGACTGCTTCGCTCGAGTCGGGGGTGACCGATTCGAGCGTGAGACCCCGGTCACGGGCGTCGTCGCTCACGCCCTCATCGAGCGAAACCTCCACGAACGACTCGTCGTCCGCGCGCCATCGCCACAGCGTATCGACGTCGATGGACAGGGTTCCGGCAACTTCCTGTTCGGTGGGCTGGCGGAGCAGCTTGTGAGACAGCGACTCCTTTGCCCTCGCCACCTCGCGCTTCCGGCGCCGCACGGATCGAGGCACGATATCCTGGCGACGCAGCTCGTCCAGGATCGCTCCGCGGATGCGGGGCACAGCGAAGGTGCTGAACGCAACCCCTCGGCCTGGCTCGAACGCTTTGAGCGCGTTCATCAGGCCGATCACGCCGCAGCTCACCAGCTCGTCGACCTCCACCGCGGCCGAAAGCGATCGTGTCAGCTGCCTCGCCACATGGTGAACCAGATTCAGGTGCTCACGCAGCAACGCGTCCCGTGCGGCATCGTCGCCTCGTGCCAATGCGGCCCAAACAGAGTCGATCGTCATGCGAGTGATGCTCCAGCGAGGAGGAGGTCCGGCCACCGTTCCGCTGCGCACCGGTCGAACCGCTCCGATGCCCGCGCGCTGGACACACGCCCCGCGCGCCGACCTCATCCAAAAGCAACGCTCGCACCACCGTGCTCTACGACGAAAAAGAGGGCCGGCTGGTGGCAGCCAGGCCCTCCTCTGACAGCGCTCAAGTGACTGTCAGTGCTACAACTTATGGACTCTCATCAAGGCTGTGGGATCGCGCGGGGTCGTCACCCGGCGGCCTCCTCTTGAGGCCGGCAGAAATCATCCATGGGGAAAAGTCTTCCGAGCAGCGGACGGTCCTTTCTTCCCTTACGCCGTGGAGCTCTCGGTCATCACGTGCCGGACGTTGAGCTTGTTTCGCAGCGTCCGCACGGACATGCCGAGCAGTTCGGCAGCTCGGGTGCGATTGTTGTGCGTCACCTCGAGTGCACGCTTGATCAGGACGCGTTCAGCATCATCGACGTTCAGTGAGTGGAGCACGACACTGCTTGACAGAGCCACGACCGTCTGAGCGCCGGGAGCATCGTCGTGCGGGGAGCCCGAAGAATTTGCCTGCTGGGCAAGCGCGTTCGCCGAACCTCCCTGCTGTGCCTCGAAGTGACGCGGCAGAAGCACCGGCTCATGGCTCAGGATGACCGCGCGCTCCACCGCGTGCTGCAGCTCGCGCACGTTTCCGGGCCACGGGTAGTCCTGCAGCAGTCGAGGGCGTCGGGGGACGATGCCGGTGATCTGCTTCCCCATGTCGGCCGCGGCCCGCATGGCAAACCGCAGCGCCAGCTGGGGAATGTCATCCGGCCGATCGCGCAGCGGCGGGATCACGATCGGCACGACCGCCAGCCTATAGTAGAGGTCCTGCCGGAAACTTCCCGTCGGCCGCTTCCGCCGCCAGGTCGCGATTCGTCGTGGCGATCACCCGCACGTCCACGCGGATCGGCGACGTTCCGCCCACCCGCTCGAACTCCTGCTCCTGGAGCACGCGCAGCAGCTTCGCCTGCAATGTCGAGCCTCATCTCCGAGATCTCGTCCAGGAGCAGCGTGCCGCCGTGCGCCCGTTCGAATGCCCCCTCCACGCGCTTCACGGCGCCGGTGAAGGCGCCCGCGCTCGTGCCCGAACAGCGCGCTCTCGATCAGTCCCTCGGGCAGCGCGGCACAATTGAGCTTGATGAAGGGTCGGTCTGCGCCGGTCGCTCTGGTCGTGGATGGCCCGGGCCAGAAGCTCCTTGCCCGTCCCGCTCTCTCCCTGGAGCAGCACGGTGGCGCGCGTCGGCGCCACCATCGCCATCGTCTGGAGGATGCCGCGCATGGCGGCGCTCTCGCCGATGATCTGCCGCTCGTTCCGGAACTCCATGACCTCGCGCCGCAACGCGTCGTTCTCGCGCTGCAGCCGCACGAACTCCAGCGCCTGCTCCACCGCCATCTCCAGCTGCTGCGTGCGGATCGGCTTCGTGATGTAGTCGATCGCACCCGCCTTGATGGCCGCCACGGCGTGCTCGATGCTGCCGTAGCCGGTGACCATGATGAGCGGGAATGTCGAAGCCTTCGCTCTGCAGCAGCGCCGAGAAATTCCAGCCCGGTCAGCCCCGGCATCCGATAGTCCGAGATGATCAGGTCGATCGTCTCGCGCGACAGGACCTGCATGCGCTTCCGCGACGTTGCGTGCGCCGATCGCGTGGTGTCCGGCCCGCGTGAGCGTGTCGTCGAGGATCAGGCCGATCGACGATTCGTCGTCGACGTACAGAATGTTCGCCATGCCGTGGGTGCCGCCGATTGAAGAGGGAAATCCTGGTCCGCGGGATGCTTGAGCTCGGCAATTCCTTCCCATTTGACGCTCCGCGGCGCTGCTGGCAACCGAACTGCACGAGTAGCGCTCCAGGCTGCGGATTCAGCCGTACCGCAACGACTTGCGCCGGCCGACTGTCACCCAGTCCGTGGTATCGGAGCACTGAATCCTGGGCTGCGGTCAACCGCTCAACTCAGCGGAAAGCCGTGCCGATAAGAGAGGGGGAGGAGGAGATACCATGACTTTCCCGCCTGTCGACCACCCAGATTCTTCGCGGGGGCTCGAAGAGCCACCTACTAACCGCTCTCCAGCCGGCAAGGCAGGCGAGAGCGCGAATGAGATACGGTGCGAGATCGATCCGTACGTGCTGGCGGACGGCTCGCATCGCGACACGGCGGAGCCTGGCGCGCTCGGTCCGGTAGCGCGCGATGCCGCTGACCGGTTCGGGTTGATCCGACAGCGGCTCGACGGCGCGCCTCTATGACTCGGACGCGGTGATGGCCGCTGTGGCGTGGCGCATTCTCGATGTCGGCGACCTCTGACCCGCGCGACACATCCGTCACGATCCCCGGACGCGTCATGCACAATCCGGTGACGGAGCTTCTGCTGGATTCGGAAGCGATGCTTCGGCAGATGGAGCGCGCGCTGAGCGATTTTTCGATCACTGCCCCGCGGTGCGGCGCGGGGGGTGCGTTAGGCGAAGCCCCTGAGGTCCAACCCGCGTCGGTACCGGGTGGGGCGCGCGCGACCCCGTCTCCCCGGTAAGAAACAGACGCCCCGCTTCTCGCGGGGCGTCTGCGCGCGGAAGAACGTCGCGCACTCGTCAGTCGGGGCGACTGGATTTGAACCAGCGACCTCCTGCTCCCGAAGCAGGCGCTCTACCGGGCTAAGCTACGCCCCGAATCCCGGACCCAACCTTCATTCTTGAACTCGACGCGCCCTGAGAGACTCGAACTCCCAACCTTCTGATCCGTAGTCAGATGCTCTATCCAATTGAGCTAAGGGCGCAACGGGCCAGCTGAGCCGTGGCGCGCAGAGGCCACGCGGCGGCAGTGACGACGCGCCGCCTGTCCGATCCCGCCGCAGCGGCCGGCGCAAGCTAGAGGAACCCGACGGCATCGTCAAGCCACTACGCGTGGGCAATGAATGGTCACAAGTCATTGCCGTACAATGAGTTACCCTCTGGACCTCGGGCCGCATGTCGGCAAGACCGGCGTCGCGATCTCGTGGACGTCGCCGAGTACGCAAACGGTCGCCGACGGTCGTCCCGAACGCGCTGCGTCCTCCAGGTTTCGCAGATGGGCGGTACAAGACTCGAACTTGTGACCTCCACGATGTCAACGTGGCGCTCTAACCAACTGAGCTAACCGCCCGTGTCGCACTCCCTGTCCATCGCTGACGACTCCGACTGCCCGCGAGTCCCCTGCTCGGCGTGCTGAACCAATCAGCCCGGAAGCCACGTACGGTAACAGGCCCCTCTCGATTCGATGCACGCTGTGCACCCGATTTCCTTGAGCGGCAGTCGGCACTGCAGAGCGGGAAACGGGACTCGAACCCGCGACCCCAACCTTGGCAAGGTTGTGCTCTACCAACTGAGCTATTCCCGCGTGCGACGGCCCCCGCTCGCTCCTCCGACTGCACTGCCTCGTGGCGCCGGGTGGCCTGATGGAGGCGAGGGGGATCGAACCCCTGACCTCGTGAATGCCATTCACGCGCTCTCCCAACTGAGCTACGCCCCCAGGCTGGCAGCCGGACAGGCCGCCTTTCAGGAACCGCAAAGAGTATCCGGGGGTACTGTCGAAGTCAAGCAAATCACACTGGCGAAACACGTTGCGTCCACTATTTTGCAGCACCTTTCCGGCTCCCAGAACCAATCCGACCCGCCCGACCCGCAAACGCCTCGACTCGATCGAGTTGACCAAATGAGTGGCCCTTCTGCTCCGCCGCTCTCGCCCCATTCAAACACTCCCATTGGGAGCCGAGGATTTCCCGACATGCCCGAAGTGAAGCGCCGTCGCCGCCGCGCCGCCCCACCGGGGATCGCGCCCAGCGAACCGGAGCGCGACATTCTTGACCAGTACCTCTACGAGGTCAGCACCTATCCCCTCCTCAAGCCAGTGGAGGAGATCGCGCTTGCCCGGCGCATTCGCGCCGGCGATCAGGATTCGCTGCAGGAGCTCGTAAAGCGGAACCTGCGATTCGTGATCTCGGTGGCCAAGAAGTACCAGAATCGAGGCCTCCCCCTCATCGATCTCATCGGAGAGGGGAACGTCGGCCTGCTGACTGCCGCGCGGAAGTTCGATCCGGATCAGGGCGTGAAGTTCATCTCGTACGCGGTCTGGTGGATTCGTCAGGCAATCCTGTCGTCGCTGGCCCGCCAGGGACGCACGGTCCGCGTGCCGCTGAATCGCACCGCGGACCTGTCGCGTATCATCAAGGCGTCGGAAATTCTGCGCCAGAAGCTGCGTCGCGAGCCCAGCCCCGAGGAGTTGGCGCATCTCACCGGGCTTTCGGTGGACGTGGTGCAGTCGCTGGCGGCCCTGAACACCGGCGATGTGCGGCTCGACGCGCCGATGGACCCGGAAGGCGACCGGTCCCTCATCGAGCGATTCGTCGCCGACGAGATGCCCGATACCGAGGAGGAAGCGATGAATCGCTTCCTCACCGACGAGATCGAGCTCGCCCTCGGCACGCTGCCTCCCCGTGACGCGAAAGTCCTTCGACTGTATTTCGGGCTCGAGGGCGGTCGCGAGCACACGCTCGAAGAGATCGGGTCGATGCTGGGTGTCACCCGGGAACGCGTGCGGCAGTTGCGCGATCGGGCGCTGAAGCGCCTCCGCGAGGGTGACGTTGGCCGGGCGCTGAGCAGTTTTGCCGCCTAACGAGCGCGGCGCCGGTTGGCCGGCGAACGTTGATCGAGACAACGGGGGTCCGGTGAACAGCCGGACCCTTTGATTGGTGGGGAGACCGGGGGTTGTCGCCGGGCGCACCTGAACACCACGGCGGAGCCCTTCCGGGTGTCACAATCGTGCTGTTGATTGCACGGGTTCGCGTCCGGCGCGCCTTGGCTGGCCTCTGGCCTCCGGCCTTCGGCCTTGGGCCTTGGGCCTTTGGCCTTTGGCCTATGGCCTTTGGCCTTTGGCCTATCCCGACCTCCGACCGGTCTTCCCGTGATCCAGATCGTCGACATCTACAAGTCGTTTGGGGCGAAGAAGGTGTTGTCCGGCTTCACCCTCGACGTCGCCGAAGGCGAGACGATGGTGATCATCGGGTATTCAGGGTCGGGCAAGTCGGTCGCCATCAAGCATATCGTGGGCCTGCTCACGCCCGACCGGGGCACGGTGTTCGTCGACGACCTGGAAGTGCCCAGACTGAAGCGGCGCGATCTCTACGAGCTGCGCACGCACATCGGCTACGTGTTCCAGTTCGCCGCGCTCTTCGATTCACTCACGATTGGAGAGAACGTCGCCATGGGGCTCCGGAAGCAGGCGCGACACTCGGAGGACGAAATCCAGGAGCGCGTGCATGAAACGCTGGAGCTGGTCGATCTCCCGAACGTGCAGGACCGCTATCCAGCCGAACTTTCCGGAGGCATGCGGAAGCGCGTCGGCCTGGCGCGGGCGATCGCCCTGCGTCCGAAGTACCTCCTGTACGATGAGCCAACCACCGGCCTCGATCCGGTCACGAGCGCCGTGATCGACGAACTGATGATCCGCATGCGCGAAAAGCTGCGCGTGACGAGCATCGTCATCACCCACGACATGCGCAGCGCGTACCGCGTCGGCAGCCGCATCGCCATGTTGTACGACGGCAAGGTCCGACAGGTCGGCGACGTGGACACGATTCGCACGTCCAGCGACCCCGTCGTAAGGCAGTTCGTCGAGGGGCGCGCCGACCTCGACGTGGCCGCGAAGCTGGAAGCCTGAACGTGTCCACGCCGGTGCACGCTCGGATGGAGACGTCGGCGGGTGGCATCGTCGTTCGCCGGGAAGACGATCGCGCGCTCTACCTGCTCATCCGGGACAGCTACGACAACTGGGGATTTCCCAAGGGACATGTCGAGACCGGAGAGCAGCCGCGTGACGCGGCGGTCCGCGAGGTCCGCGAGGAGACCGGACTGGGCGACCTGCAGCTGGTCGGTGCGGTCCAGGTGGTGGACTGGTACTTCCGGTTTCGTGGAGAACTCATGCACAAGGTCTGCCATTTCTTTCTGATGGAGACGGCCAGCGCCCGAACGGCTCCGCAGCGCGACGAAGGAATCACTGCCTGCCGCTGGGCATCGTTCGACGAAGCGGTGACACTGGTATCGTACGACAACGCCCGTGACGTTTTGCGCCGCGCGCACGCGCAGGTGCTGACGCGCACCGGCACGGCGTGACGAGGCCGGCCGATGATCGCTGCCAGTTTCATCTCACCCGTGACCATCGTCGTGTGCGCCTCGCGCGAGCGCTCACGCTCGCTGGCGCGCACCACCTTTCCCCGCCGGCGCTGCCGGCTCACCATGGTTCGCACGGCGCGCGACGTGGAACGCGCCTTCCGCACGGCACTCGTCGATGCCTGTGTAGTGGACCTCGCGTCGCCCGGCGAGGATGCCTGGCGGGCGGTGGCGCTGGCCCGCGAGTTCCCCAGCGCCCCATTCTTCGCCCTCACACCCTTCCGCCCCACTGACGGTCCGACCATCGCGCGGGCGGTGGCGTGCGACGTGGCGGACGTGGTCACCGAGGCCCTCGACGACGGCGCGCTGCGCGACCTGGTTCTCCCGCGCACGTTCACGCAGCGGTTCGCCTCGGCACTTCGTGATCCGCCTCCCGCCACTGCGAATCCACTCCCGCTGCATCAGGCGACCTGGCGCTTCCTCATCGGTTACGGGGGACGTGCGATCCGGACCGACACCATTGCCGCGGCGCTCGGCATCACCCGCGAGCATCTCAGCCGGGCCTTCAGCGGTGACGGCGTCGCCAATCTCAAGCGCATCATCGATCTGGTCCGGCTGTTGCCGCGGCGGAGCTCGCGAAGAACCCCGGCTATGACGTGGCCGACGTGGCGCGGGTGCTCGAGTACGCGTCGTCGTCACACCTGAGTACGACTGCCCAACGAATTGCGGGAAGCGGCCCGGCTCGCTGGCGCGGCTGCGGGCGGTCGATCTGATCGAACGGTTTGCGCGTGGGCGGACCCGCAGCCGCGCGGCCGGCGGCGCAGGTCGTTCGTTGTGAGGGGCGGCGCAGGCGAGGGTTGACGCGGAAGACGCTCTGTCGTTTGCCGCCCTTGGCCTTTGGCCTTTGGCCTTTGGCCTTTGCGCCTATTGGCCCTTGGCCTTTGGCTTTTGGCCTTTGGCCGTTCTATTCTATAGAAGAAGCCGACGGCCATCCTTGCTGGGGCGCTTGGCTTGTGATTATTTTCACAAGCTTTCCGGATCGAAAACATCGGGTTTCCCTGCCTGATCCTTCCGGAGTGTAGCCGAGCCCTCCGACTCCCTCCTTTCACTCCATGCCCAGCGAAACCCTGCTCCGGCCAGGCGAGATCAAGGACATCCTCCTGCGAGAGATCGAGGCCGCCGACCTCCACGAGCTCGACGTCGAAGAGGTCGGTACCGTGCTCGAGGTCAGAGACGGCATCGCTCGCATCTACGGCCTCAAGAAAGCCATGGCGGGAGAGATGCTCGAGGTCACCTCGTCGGAAACCGGTGCGACCATTACCGCCCTCGCCCTCAATCTCGAGGAAGACAACATCGGCGCCGTCATCCTGGGCGACTACCTCCAGCTGAAGGAGGGCGACGAAGTGCGCCGGACGACGCGCGTGCTCGATGTGCCGGTAGGTCCGGCGCTCGTCGGACGGGTGGTCGATCCCCTCGGACGTCCCATCGACGGACTGGGTGAGGTCCACAGCACCATGACGCGGCGCGTCGACTCGCCGGCGCCAGGTATCATCGTAAGGCAGCCGGTCAACCAGCCGCTGCAGACCGGGATCAAGGCCGTCGACGCCATGATCCCGATCGGCCGGGGCCAGCGCGAGCTCCTCATCGGCGACCGCGGGACCGGCAAGACGGCCATCGCGATCGACACCATCATCAACCAGAAGGGGCAGGGCGTCATCTGCGTCTACGTGGCCATCGGACAGAAAGCGTCCACCGTGGCCGCGGTGGTCGAAAGGCTGAAGCAGGCGGGCGCCATGGAATTCACCATCGTCGTCTGCGCCGCCGCGTCGGACCCGGCGCCGATGCAGTACATCGCGCCGTACTCCGGCTGTGCCATGGCCGAGTACTTCATGTACCACGAAGGAAAGCCGACCCTCTGCGTGTACGACGACCTCTCCAAGCAGGCCGCCGCCTACCGCCAGCTGTCCCTCGTGCTCAGACGTCCGCCAGGACGCGAAGCCTACCCCGGCGACGTGTTCTACCTCCACTCGCGCCTGCTCGAACGCGCCGCCAAGCTCCGCGATGATCCGGATGTCGTCGACAACAAGATGATCTTCAAGCCGGGCGGAAGCCTGACCGCGCTCCCGATCATCGAGACGCAGGCGGGCGATGTGTCGGCCTATATCCCGACCAACGTCATCTCTATTACCGACGGCCAGATCTTCCTGGAGACCGACCTCTTCTTCGCCGGCGTCCGTCCCGCCATCAATGTCGGCATCTCGGTCTCCCGGGTGGGCGGTTCAGCGCAGATCAAGGCCATGAAGCAGGTCGCCGGGCGTCTCCGCCTCGACCTCGCACAGTTCCGCGAACTCGAGGCATTCTCGGCGTTCGCGTCCGACCTCGACGCCGCGACCAAGAAGCAGCTGGAGCGCGGCGCCCGCACGGTAGAGGTCCTGAAGCAGCCGCAGTATCAGCCGATGCCGGTGGAGCAGCAGGTGATGATCATCTTCGCGGTGACCAACGGATTCCTCGATGACGTTGCCGTGAAGGATATCCGGGAGTGGGAACGCGGCTTCCATGACTTCATGGCGACGCAGTTCCCGCAGGTCGGCGATGGCGTCCGCAAGGAACGCACGCTCTCGAAGGATGCCGAGGCCGCGTTGCGGCGAGGGATCGAAGAGTACAAGAAGGTCACCGTCGGATGAGCGCTCATCGCATGCCCGCGCTCCGATCATCGGTCACCGCCGAACGCCACTGACGCATGGCCAAGGGTCGCGAACTCAAACGCCGTATCAAGACCGTCGAGAACACCCGCAAGATCACGCGCACCATGGAGCTCGTGGCCACGTCGCGCATGAAGCGCGCCCAGGATCGGGTGAACGCGGCGCGACCGTACGCCCGCGCGCTGGCCGACGTGATTGCCGGACTCTACACCCCCGATCTGGCCGACCGCTTTCCGCTGCTCCGCCAACCCGAGCGCATTCGCCGCGCCGCGATACTCCTGCTCACGTCCAATCGTGGCCTGTGCGGGGCGTTCAACGCGAACCTCATCCGCGAGGCGCGCGCGTTGCTGGCCCGACAGCGCGAGGAGGGGGTCGCGTCCGAGCTCCACATCGTCGGGCGCAAGGGCCTCGGGTACTTCCGCTACATCGGTGCCGAGATCGCGACCGGGCGCACCGACATCAGCGATCCTCCCACGCCCGACGATGCGGCTTCGCTGGTGGACGGCCTGATGCGCGGATTCGTCTCCGGAAACCTCGACGCGGTCTACATCATCTATGCCCAGTTCCGGTCGGCGCTCTCCACGCCCCCCACCACGGAGCGGATCCTCCCGGTGCATCCGCCGAAGCGCTCGGGGCACGCGCCGGACTATCTGCTCTTCCCGTCGGCGGACGCCATCCTGTCGGAACTGCTGCCATCGTACGTTCGCAATGCGGTATTTCGCAGCCTGGTGGAAACGGCGGCCGGCGAGCAGGGGGCGCGACGCACCGCGATGAAGAATGCGACCGACAACGCGGGCGAGATGCTGACCTCGCTCACGCGGACGTACAATCGTGCCCGGCAGGCGGGCATCACGCAGGAGATCGCCGAGATCGTGGGAGGGGCGGCGGCGCTGGAGTAGAGACCACTCGACATCACCCGGGCGACACCACATTCCATGACGACAACCACTGCGCCAGTCACGACCAACGTCGGCCGAATCGTGCAGATCATTGGTCCCGTGCTCGACGTCGAGTTCGACGCCGAGCATCTGCCGGAGCTGTACAACGCCCTCGAGGTGCGCGCCACCGCCGACAGCGGTGAGCCCATCCGCGTCGTGGCCGAGGTCCAGCAGCACATCGGCCGCAACCAGGTGCGCGCCGTGGCCATGTCGAGCACCGACGGCGTGGTGCGCGGCATGGAGGCCGTGGACACCGGGGGATCAATCACCGTGCCGGTAGGAGAAGCGGCGTTAGGCCGGATTCTCAACGTCATCGGCGAGCCGGTGGACAACGGCCCCCCCATTCCCGCCGACGTGGAACGCTGGCCGATTCACCGCAAGCGTCCCGAATTCACCAACCTCGAACCCAAGACCGAGGTGTTCGAGACCGGCATCAAGGTCATCGATCTCATCGCCCCGTTCGTGAAAGGCGGAAAGATCGGCTTGTTCGGCGGCGCCGGCGTGGGCAAGACGGTCATCATCCAGGAGTTGATCCACAACGTCGCCATGGGGCACGGCGGAAAGTCGGTGTTCTGCGGCGTGGGCGAGCGGACGCGCGAGGGCAACGACCTCTACTTGGAGATGAAGGAGTCGGGCGTGCTGGGCTCGTGCGCACTCATCTACGGGCAGATGAACGAGCCGCCGGGAGCGCGACTGCGCGTGGGACTGACGGGACTCACGGTGGCAGAGTACTTCCGCGATCGCGAGAACGCCGACGTCCTCGTGTTCATCGACAACATCTTTCGCTTCACGCAGGCGGGATCGGAGGTGTCGGCCCTGCTGGGACGCATGCCGAGCGCGGTCGGCTACCAGCCCACGCTGGCCACTGAGATGGGAGACCTGCAGGAGCGCATCACCTCGACGCGGCAGGGGTCGATCACGTCGGTGCAGGCGATCTACGTGCCCGCAGACGACATTACCGATCCCGCGCCCGCGACCGCGTTCGCGCATCTCGATGCGACCGTCGTCCTCTCGCGCGCGATCACGGAGCTGGGGATTTACCCGGCCGTTGATCCACTCGCCTCGTCGTCACGTATCCTCGACGCCCAGTTCATCGGCGAACGCCACTACCGCGCGGCCACGGCGGTGCAACGCATTCTGCAGCGCTACAAGGAACTCCAGGACATCATTGCCATCCTCGGCATGGAAGAGCTGTCGGAGGAAGACAAGGTCGTCGTGGGCCGGGCCCGCCGAATCCAGCGCTTCATGTCTCAGCCGTTCCACGTGGCGGAGCAGTTCACCGGGCGACCCGGCCAGTACGTCAAGCTCGAGGAAACGGTATCGTCGGTGGAGCGCCTGGTGGCCGGAGAATTCGACCAGCACCCGGAGTCGGCCTTCTTCATGTGCGGTGGGGCCGACGACATCGTGAAGAACGCCGCGGCTCTGGCGAAGTCGTGAGGGAGCCCGGTTCATGCTGAAGGTCTCGGTGATCTCGCCGGAGCGCGTCCTCTTCGAGGGGGAGGTCTCGAGCGTCGTCGCACCTGCGTTCGACGGCGAGGTCGGGATCCTGTCGCAGCATGCGCCGATGATGACCCTGCTCGGGAAGGGCGAGCTGCGTCTCGATCCGGGGGGGACCGCCGGTCGGTTCATCGTCGAAGGCGGTTTTCTGCAGGTCCTCGACGATCAGGTGCGGGTGATTACGGAGAAAGCGCGCCCCGCCTGACCATGCTCTCCACCCTCCGCCGGTTTCCGCGCGCCCCTCTCTTTATGGAAGGGGGCGCAGGGGCGACCTCGGAATAGAGCGAGGTGGAGGCGGCATCGCTGAGTCGACGCGGGACCGTCCGGTGGCTGGCGGCTCGGCTGATCGGGTATCGTGTGGTCATGGCCTCGCCCGGGTTTCGGTGCGTTCCCGGGTTCAGGATTTCCGCCGGTTCCGCGCTCCGGACGCGGCCCGGGAATCCCGCGATATCAGAGTAATGGATGCGGGATTTTGTCGTGGATGGGGGGTGTCCCGGGAGCGCAGGATCGTTTGGCGAGAGGCGAACTTAGGTCCACTCGTCCCCCCGCCATCACGGGCGCGTCGGTCCGTCCCAGCGACTCCCGAAACGCCGTCTTGCGCTTCCTCGTGGGGACGAGCAATATGGGGCTCGTCATGAACCGATAAATCGCGGGGACGGGCCGGTTCGCGGGTGCCGGGTCCGTGCCTGGTGATGCTACATGCGTCGTTAGGTTCAACGCATTCCTTTCCGGGACCGACTATCGGCATGCTGGCGAATTTCGCGGGACATGCTCGCAAGGGGGTCACGACCTCGCTGCGGCACTGTCACGAAGAGAAGTGGGTGAGATCCCTGGTGCGGTGGGAGAGGACGCCCCTGGCTCGTCTCGCTCTGGCGGTTTTCCGTGGTATTCCCACCCCCACCTGCACCGGTGCGCCCGCCGCATAGGTGCAAAGCGAAGGTCCACCGCCCGGCAGAGGGCTGAGCGGCGGATGAAACGGAACAGGCCCTCAACACGCGAGGATGACATGACGAAGTTCCGTTCCTCACTCAGTCTGGCGAGGGGCATGCTCGCCGGTCTGGCGTGCGCGGTCTTTGCCGGGACTGCGTATGCGCAAGGGTTGGTCATCACCGGCACGGTGAAATCGGAGCAGGGCCAGCCCCTGAACAGTGCCCAGGTCTACATCGCCGAGATGACGATCTCGGTGCCGACTAACGACCGGGGCGAGTACCGAATTTCGATTCCGGCAGAGCGGGTCCGCGGCCAGCAGGCGATGCTGCGCGCGCGCTCGATTGGCTACGTTGCGGCCTCCGAGCTCATCACGCTCACTGCGGGGACGCTCACCAAGGACTTCGCGCTCAAGGTGGACGTCAATCGCCTCTCCGAGGTAGTGGTCACGGGCGTGACCGGCGCGACGGAACAGAAGAAGCTGGCCTTCACGGTGGACAGGATCGACCAGGCCGACCTCAAGATGCCCTCGGCGAGCGCGCTGACGGCGCTCCAGGGGAAGGTGACCGGGGCCCAGATCGTGCTGCCGAACGGGCGGCCGGGCACCGCGCCGTCGATCCTGCTGCGCGGGGTGAAGTCGATCAACCGGCCGCTCGATCCGCTGATCGTGGTGGACGGGGTGATCCTGAACGGGTCGATGACCGATCTCGATCCGAACGACATCGAGAGCATCGAAGTGGTGAAGGGCGCAGCGGCGTCGTCGACCTTCGGCTCGCGCGCCCAGAACGGGGTCATCCAGATCACGACCAAGGGTGCCCGGAACGCCGGCCAGGGGGCGCGTTTCAACCTGCGCTCGGAGTACGGCTTCCAGGACGTGCAGACCGAGTATCCGTTCGCCAAGTACAATCTCATCGCGCACGATGAGACGAACCAGAAGTTGTGCGCGGTGGTGCCCGGCTATCCGAACTGCAGCATGGTGGTGGACTTTGCCGAAGAGGCGAAGCGGATCAACAACGTGCCGACGCCGGACGCGCTGGATCCCTACCTGTTCCTGAACGACTTCGGGATTTCGGCGACGGCCAAGAAGCCCTATCTCAAGGGCACGTTCCAGATCAATCCGTGGCCAGTGCGGTACAACCCGATTGCGCAGGCGGTGCTGCCCGGGGCGTACAACGACACCCACCTGGACATGACGGCGCGGTTCGGGCAGACCGGCGTGTTTGCGAGCCTGGGTGGCCTGTACCAGGAAGGGTCGATTCGCGGCCTGCAGGGGTATCGCCGGAAGACGGCGCGGCTCAATGCCGATCAGACCATCAGTGAGGATCTGAGCTTCCAGATGGCGACCACGTTCGCCAAGACGACCAACTATCCCAGCGTATCGTTCTTCCGTCTGACGCGTGCGCCAGCCGGGGTCGACCTGCTGCGGCGCGACGACTACGGGCGGCTCTTCATCCGCTCGAACCCGATGAACCAGGGGAAGCAGAACGAGAACTTCCTCTACGACACGGAGAACGCCGAGGCGCGGACCAACGTGGACCGGTACCTCGGGTCGTTGACGGGACGGTACACGCCGTTGTCGTGGCTCGAGTTCCAGTCGGTGACGAGTCTCGACGTGCGGCGGAACGACAACTATTCGCTGACCGAGAAGGGTTATCGGGTGACGTCAGCCTCGCAGAGCAACGACTACCTGGGGTCCATTTCGCACGGGAACACCAACGATCAGGCGTACAACGTGTCGCTCACGGGGACGGGGCGGTTCGACAATCCGTTCGGCTTCCGCGACCTGAACGTGCGACTCAATTCGTCGTACAACTTCGAGCGGCAGGATGGGCATGACGTCTCGGCGTCGGGCAACACGCTGACGGTGCCGGGCGTGCTCTACATCCGGAACGCGGTGGTGCAGAACGCGCCCCAGTCGAGCAACGTGTCGGCGCGGGCGATGGGGGTATTGAGCGGGATTGCCTTCGACTACAAGGGGCGGTATCTGGCCGATGCGACGTACCGGCGCGACGGCAGCTCGCTGTTCGGGGTGGCCCAGCGGTGGCACTCGTACTACCGGGCGTCGATGGCGTGGCGGTTGTCGGATGAGCCGTGGTGGTTCTTCAAGGGCGCGCTCAACGACTTCAAGCTGCGCGCCTCGGTGGGGACGGCCGGGGGCCGGCCCGGACAGACGTACCAGTACGAGACGTTCAACATCGGGACGGGCGGGACGCTGTCGGCGAGCCAGCTCGGGAACAAGAATCTGAAGCCGGAGAACACGACCGAGACGGAGTACGGGATCGACGCCGAGTTGTTCAGTAAGTACGGGCTGACGCTGACGTACGCGCGGGACATCACGAAGGATCAGATGTTGTCGGTGCCGGTGTCGTCGTCGTCGGGGTTCAGCACGCAGTGGCGGAACGCGGGGCAGCTGGATGGGAAGACGTGGGAAGCGTCTCTGAACGTACCGTTGATCACGAGCCGGAACGTGGTGTGGACGTCGCGGATTTCGTATGACCGCACGCGCAGCGTCATCACCGGTCTCGATGTGCCGCCGTTCACGCGTTACACGGACGATAACAGCAACACGCAGTTCCAGTTCCGCGTGGGTGAGCGGATCGGCCAGCTGTGGGGAAAGCACTTCCTGCGCGCATGCTCGGAACTGCCGACGGACTTCCAGGGGGACTGCGGGGCCGGGAAGTCGTATCAGTTGAACAGCGATGGGTTCCTGGTATGGACCGGTGGCTTCGATCCGGGAGAGGGCATCACCAGGAACGTGTGGCAGTCGCAGCTCAACGGGTGCCAGGTGAACGGGAAGAACGTCAGCCAGACGGGCATCATCAACTGTCTCAACGCCGGTGGTGTGGTGATGACCCCGATGGGCCAGAACACCATGCACTGGGGGATGCTGATGGGCATGCGTGATTCCTCGGGCGCCGAGATTCTGGTGCACTCGGGCAACACGCTCCCGGACTTCCACCTGTCGCTGTCGCAGAACTTCAACTACAAGCGGGTCACGCTGTACGCGCTGGTGGATGGGAGCTACGGCAACCGCCTGTACAACAACGAGATTCACTGGTCGCTCGGCGATTTCAACGTCCGCTGGGAAGACCAGGATGGGAAGACCGTCGAGACGGCGAAGCCGATGGGCTACTACTGGCGCGGCACGTCGCCGGAGAACAACAACGGCACGGGCGGCATGTACGACGCGCTCGGCGGCAACAACATCACGATTCAGAAGGGGTCATACACGAAATTGCGTGAGGTGAGCCTGTCGTACAACGTCGGGCCAGTGCGTGGGGTTGGCGACTGGAGCATCAGCGCGGACGGGCGGAATCTCTGGACCATCACGGATTATCTGGGATGGGATCCCGAGGTGGGCGGTGGTGGTGCGGTCAGTTCAGACGCAGTGGGTGCCGCCACGAGCTTCGGCTACCCCCCGACCCGTACCTTCACGATCACGCTCCAGACTCGCTTCTAACGTTCGTGATGGGGTGGAAGGGGCACATTCCTTCCACCTCATGACGACCCCGCAACGAGGATACGACATGACAACGTGGGTTAGAGTTCTTGCGGCGTCGGCGTGTTGTGTGGCGACGGTCACGGCCTGTAAGGATCCTCTCCAGGCGGATAACCTGCAGAATCCGGATATCGTCCGGGTGTACTCGCAGCCGTCTTCGATCGAGGCCGCCATCGGGTCGGGATACCAGCAGTGTCGGAACCGGGCGCTAAGCACGAACGCCTTCCAACAGATGCAGGCGATGAGCTTCGAGATCTTCTCGGGGCTGAACAACTTCAACATGGGTCCGGTGAGCGCGATTCCGCGCCCGCCGCTGATCAATACCAAGGCGACACAGACACTCACCAGCTCTACCTGGAACGACTTCGCCAACTATTCGCGCAACGCCGCGAACGCCATCGCGGCACTCGATCGTCTCACCGCGGCGGGCGGAACGATCGGCACACCTGGCCAGGATGCCCGGGCGCGCGCGTTCGGCTTCTTCGACGTTGCCTGCAACCTCGGGTATCTGGCGATGACGTTCGACTCGGCGGCCATTGTCGATCACATCATGCCGAGCGATTCCGTTCCACCGCTGAGCGGATATCAGGATGTGGGGGCGGCGGCATTGGCGAACCTCGATTCCGCGATTGCGATGGCAAGCCTCCCCGCGGCCTCAGGCAGCGGTGGGTTCCCGACGGAACCGGGCTGGATGAGCGGCACGACGCTCAGCAAGGATGAGTTCGTACGCCTGATGCGCTCGTGGAAAGCGCGGATTCGCGCCGACGTCGCGCGCTCGAAGGCGGAGCGCGACGCCGTCGATTGGGCGGCCGTGATCGCCGATGCGACCAACGGCATCTCGGAGGACCTGATGGTGAATGTCGGCGGCTCCACCGGGTGGGGCTTTGGATGGCAAGGCGAACAGGCGTACGTCGATGCCGGCTGGCACCAGCTGACCATGATGATCCTCGGTGGCGCCGACAATGCGGGTCAGTGGGATGGCTGGTTGGCGACGCCAAAGGACAACCGTCCGCTTTTCCTGCTGCAAACCAGCGATTTGCGTTGGCCGGCGGGGGCGACGCGCAAGGACCAGCAGGACGCGTCCGTCGCACCGGGATCGTATCTCTCCCGGCCGTACATCCGGAACAACGTGCAGGACTCCCCAGGACAGGCGTGGGGCCAGTCGTACTACAGCTGGCAGCGGTTCCAGTACTATCAGGCGGCCGGGAACAGTGGCTCTGTCCCGGAATTCATGAAGGCCGAAGTTGATTTGCTCGCCGCCGAAGGGTACATCCGGACCGGGAACGCCAACGCGGCCGCCGCCCTGATCGACAACACGCGGGTGTCGAGGGGTGGACTCCCGGCGCTGTCCGGTGTCGTGACGTCAACGAGTCAGTTGATCCCCGGGCCGAATTGCGTACCGCGGGTTGCGGTGGGTCCCGGCTTCAGCAGCACGCAGTGCGCCGACCTCATGGAGGCGATGAAGTACGAGAAGCGCATGGAAACCGCCATGCAACGGCTTGGCGGCTGGTTCTTCGACAGTCGCGGGTGGCAGAACCTGTATGAAGCCACTCCCATCATGTACCCCGTGTCGGTGTCGGAGCTCGACGCGCGATACGGCGCAACGGCCGCGGCCCATTATTACAACGTCGGTGGTGGCGGCATCTACAGCTCCCCGGCGAGCCTTTACGGATTCGAGATTCGGTGATTTCAGATGTCACGCAGTTGGAGATTGCTGTTCGCAACCGCCGGAGCGGTGCCAGTGTTGGCCGGGTGCTATGTCTACGTCCCGGTGGACAACCCGGCAGCGCCTCCGGCGGGGAAGCGCGTTGCGTTCGAGCTCACGGACCGCGGACGGGTGGCGCTGTACGATCGGTTGGGTGGGGGTGTGCTGCGGCTCGAAGGGACTGTCACCGGTGACGATTCGGATCAGTACGTCATGAATGTCTGGCGGGTGGCCCAGATCAACGGTGAAACCACGCGCTGGAGCGGTGAGCGGGTGCGCATCAGCCGGGACTTTGTGGGTGGTGTGCTCGAACGGAAGTTGTCGAATGGACGCACCTATGTGCTGGCAGGCGGAGCTACCGCGGGAATGTACCTGCTCGCGAAATCGATAGGACTGATTGGTGCCTCTGATGCCACGGGTCCACAGGAGCCGGATTCGGGAGGACCAGCCCAATCGCGGGTGTGGAGCGGAATCAGATAACCGACTTTCGGAAAGCAGACTGGATCTCGACCTACTCCGAGGAGGAGCAGTGCGAATGAACGTAAGAAGAGTTGGGCTGGCGATCACGTCGGCGATGCTGGTGACGGCGTGCAAGCACGACAAGGGACCATTCCTGGCCCCGGTCGTTCCCCTCGCGTACACGCGCTTCGTGAGCGCCGTTCCTGATACCAGTCCAATGGACTGGCGCTTCATCGACGCGGTCGCGAATTCACCCTTTGCGCTCGGTCAGGCGTACCGGGGGTTCACGGCGTATCAGGCGACCGCTCCGGGCGCGAGACACCTGCGCATCTTCCCCACGAGCACCGACATCTCGATCACGTCGCAGATCGTGCAGGACGCGACCCTCACCTTCGAGGCGAACAAGTACTACACGATCGTCCACGTGGGGCTCGCGCGGGTGGCCGACTCCGACCCCATGGCGGACAAGATCGTGGTCTTCGAGGACGATTTCACGGATCCCGGAGCGAGCATTGCGCTTCGCGTGATCAATCTGGGTCCGGGACTCAATGCCGGCGCCCCCGGTTCGGTAGACGTCTTCGCGACGGCCGACACAGCCGACGCGACGCCAGCGACTCCCATGTTCTCGGGGGTGGCGTTTCTCGGGGCAACGGGCTACGTAACGCGCGCTACGGGCGGACTCGCCATGCGTGCAACTGCGGCGGGCACCATTACACCGGTACTGGCGAACGTACTGGCGCAGACGGGAGAGGACGCTGTCCCCGAGTTGAGTGGTTCCGCCATCGGCGGGTCCAACGAACCGGGATCGGTCATGACCGCGTTTGTCTTCGGCAGAACCAGCGTTGGCAGCGCAGCGGGACAGAAGGGAACGGATACCGCTCCAACCATCGTTTACGTGGTGGATCGTCGTCCGCAATAGCAGAGCTCGGATTTACGGGTCTGTCCCTGACCGCGGCGGCGCCACTGGTGCCGCCGCGGTCACCTTTTTAAGAAGCAGTGAGTCGCAACGGGGTGATTCGGTCGCGAGCCCGCGAAGCCGCAATCCCCCCGCTCAGGCGGTGTGCCGCGCCGTGCCAGTACCCAACCGCTCACTGACTTCCGGACCTTCAATGTCTCGATCTCGCGTCGTCCTGGGTGTTGGCTGTCTCGCCGTATCCATTGCGTCGTCCGCTCGCGCACAGGCGTGGGCCTACCCCGCCTTCCAACCGCCGCGCATTACGTCCCGCGAGTTCAACTTCGGCGTCGCGGACGCGGGAAACGCGGGAACCACACTGCTCTTCCAGTGGCGTGAGCAGGTTGGCGCGCCGAACCAGCTTTCCCTCGATGCCGGCCTGGCGGATCCGGACAGGCCGCACTCCGACGCCATGGTCTTCGTCGGGGGTCAGTACGCGCGGCAACTCGCGCGCTCCAGCGCCGAGATGCCGCTCGATTTCCTGTTCACCTTCGGCGCATACCTTGCGGCGGGGGACTATCGCCTGTTCCGCATGCCAGTCGGCGTGTCCGTGGGGCACCGCTTCGACCTGGGTGACGGCATGGCGCTCACGCCGTACGTGCATCCTCGGGTCTCGGTCGATGTGCGCAGCGGACGCGGCGACAACTCTGATCTGAACGTCGATTTCGATCTGGGTGGGAGCTTCGAGATCACCAGAAGCCTGGCCGTTCGCGCCGGCGTGCTGCTCACCGGGTCGGAAGGGTGGGACGACGGCTTCGGCATTTCGCTCGCCTGGACGCCGTCCGGACTGTCGCGATCCCGGCGGTAGGAGCAGCTCGAGCGTCGCTGCGCGATCCGCTCTCGAAGGGTCGGCGCATCGTCGTCGAGCTGTTCGTGGCGTCCGGCAGCGGGCCGGTCGGTGCCGCATCCGCCCGGACTTCCCGCTCAGCGCGAAGGCAGGCGTGCGGATGGGCAGGTGGCCGTCACGCCTCCAACAAGTCCATCACAAGCTGGAACGACCGGTCCGCGGCCCCTACTCCGCTCTCCACCAGCGCGCGCGCCTGATTGCCTGCCTCCGTGCGGAGGGCGGCGTTGCCCAGCCACTGCAGCAGAAGCTCGATGGTCTCATCCACGGTGGAGACGCTCTCGCCCCCACCGCGATCGATCAGGAGCTGCGCATCCCGGCTTCCCTGGTACCGGGGACCGAATGCGACCGGAACGCCGAACGCGGCCGGCTCGAGCACGGAGTGCAGGCCCGCTCCGTGAAAGCCGCCGCCAACGAACGCCGCCTCAGCCAGGGCATAGAGTTCCCCCAGCACTCCCAACCGGTCCACGAGCACCACGTCAGCTGCACCGACCGCCGTCGCGCGCAGGCGCGCCGCCCGGAGCCCATGGGCAGATGCCCAGGCCTCCACCGACTCCAGGTGGCTAGCCGACGGCTCGTGCGGCGCGATGATCAGCCTCGCGTTGCCGACCTCGCGACGCACCGCGCTCCAGGCCTGGAGCAGGACGGCTTCGTCGGCGGGCCATGTCGAGCCGGCCACCAGGGTCACGCGACCTGAATCGAGCGCGGCGAGAAGCGGTGCAGTGCGGTCCACACTGCGCGCCCGCTGCCATGCCTGGTCGTATCGCGTATCCCCCGAGATCCTGACATGTTCGGGCAGGACCCCCAGTGCCACCAGTCGGTCGGCATCCGTCTGCGAGATTGCACCGACGCGATCGAGTCGGCGGTACGATTCGCGCAGCAGTCCCGCGGCGAGGCTCCCTTGTCTGGCGGATGCGGCGGACAACGTTCCGCTGATCAGGCCTATGCGGACATTACGCCGGGTCGCCTGATCCACGAGAACGGGCCAGACATCCACCTTGCTGAAGACGAGGGCCGTGGGGCGCAACGCGTCGAGAGCGGCCCGCGCGTCGCCCGGCGTGTCGAACGGGAGATAATCGGAGAAGTCCACGGCCAGCGCGCGCGCGAAGGCTTCGGCACTGGGTGAGTAGAAGGTGTACGCGAGCTGGACGTCGGGTCGCCGCTCGCGGACGAGGTCGAGGACCACCCGTGCCTGCAGCCCCTCGCCCACCGATGGCGCGTGCATCCAGAGGAGCGGGCGCTCCTGGTCACGTTGCGTCGCCCAGGCTGCGTAGCGCGCCCTGATTCCGCGACGAGCGCGCAGGGAACGCCGCCATTTGGCCTCGCCCGGCGGCGCGATCACGGCGGCCGCGCGCGCCAGCTGGCCCGCGGTACCGTACGCCAGCCGCAGGGCAGGGTGCACGAGCTACCGCCCCTTTCGCGCAGCCTCCGACAGGACGGCGTCGAGCGTCTTCTGAAACTCCGAGAACGGCGCGGCGCCGACGATCTTGCGTCCGCCAACGAGGAACGTCGGCGTGCCGTTTACCGCGGCGGCATCGCCGCGTCGCCGGTCGGCCTGGATCATCGGGAGCATGACATGATTGCTGCGACACTGGGAGAACGATGTGGCGTCGAGCTGCAGCTCCGCTCCCAGCCGATCGAATACGGGCTGCGGATTCGGCATCGACGCCCACTGGTTTTGCGTGGCGAAGAGGCTGTCGTGGTATTGCCAGAAGCGGTCCTGCGCGCCGGCGCACATCGCGGCTTCGGCGGCAGGGACAGCGTTCGGATGCATGGGCATGGGGAAATTCACGTAGGCGACGCGCACCTTGCCTGGCTCCACATACTGCCGCCTGATTGCGGGATAGGTGTCGTCACGCCACTCCTTGCAGTAGGGGCACTCGAAGTCGCTGAGGATGACGAGCCAGATCGTGGCCGAGGAGTCACCGGTGATACGCGCGAGGTCGGCCCGTTGGACGCGTGGATCGGAGGAGTCTGCCGTCGCGCGCGGAGTGGCTTCGGCGGCCGACGGCCTGGTTGAGTCCGACCGGGCGTCGGCCCCTCCGGCGCATCCCGTCAACGTGGCAGCACAGACCAGCGCGAGCAGTCTCGATTGTGGCCGCATGGGAAACACCCCGACTGTCGATTTCGTATTGTTGAGCATCGTCGAAAGATACACCTGCCCGGCGGGCGGCGTGTCGCCCGCGCGGCACGTGACCCGCCCCTGGAACCTGACCTCGACCCCGGAGTGACCCTGAACGCCTCGATCGCACGTATTCCGGATCCGGAGGCTCCTCGATGAGGGGCCTGACGCTGGGGCTGGTGACCCTGCTGCTTCCGCAGCAGATCCAGGTTCCGGCGCCCCCGCGGGGATTCGGCACGTCGGCCGCCGAGGTGGTGGTCGATTCGGCGCACGTGCTTTCGCAGGGGACGATCGACCAGATCAATCGGATTGCCTTCGACGTTCACGAGAAATCGGGCGGCGAAATGGCCGTGGTCTCGCTCCCCGATCTTGGTGGGCGCGATGTGGCGCAGGTGGCGCTCGAGATCGGCAGGCAGTGGGGTGTGGGTGCCAATGCGGCGATCGGCAACCGGGCCCGCAACGCGGGCGTGGTCATCCTGGTGGTACCCAAGGAAACCAGCTCCGACGGTCGGGGACACGTGCGGATCGAGACGGGTCGGGGGAGCGAGGGTTTTCTGACCGACGCGCAATCGGGAGATATCCAACGCGAGGCGATTCCGTACTTTCAGCGGCAGGACTACGACGGCGCCATGCTGCTGATCGCGGGCCGGGTGGCGGAGCGGTTCGCGGCGGAGTTCCAGTTTTCCCTGGACACGGCGGTTCTGCCTCCGCAGACGAGCGGGCGTGTTCCCCGGTCTCCAGGATCGCGCGGGATTCCGCCGGGGGCCGTGCTCCTGGTGTTCGTGGTGATCTTCGTGTTGTTGACGAGCGTGGCGGGGCGGCGGCGCGGGGGACGGACCGGATGCAATGGATGTCTCACGCTCATGCTCGCGTCGTCGCTCAGCGGCCGCCGGCGGCGTTCGTACTGGGGCGGGGGCGGGGGCGGGTTTGGGGGCGGGAGCTTCGGGGGCGGCGGGGGATTCGGAGGATTTGGAGGCGGAGGTGGTTTCAGCGGTGGCGGCTCAAGCGGGAGTTGGTGACCAATGGCCCAGATGACACTGGACGAACTCGTCAGACAGCTGTCGCTCGCGTACGGGGGCGGGCTCCAATGCGTGGTGCTCTACGGATCGGCGGCGCGGGGTGAGCACGTGGCGAAGCGCTCCGACCTCAACGTGCTGGTGGTCGTGGAGCGGATCACGATGGAGCACCTGCGCCAGGAATCGGCGGTGGCGCGGTCGTGGCGCGACGCGGGAAATCCCCCGCCGCTCACGCTGACGCTGGCGGAGTGGCGCAGTTCGGCGGATATCTTCCCCATCGAGTATTCGGACATTCTTGCGCACCACCGGGTGCTCCATGGCGCGCTTCCGCTGGACGGCATCCGCGTGGAGCGGCGGGATCTCCGGCTGCAGCTCGAGCACGAAGCGATGAGCAAGCTGCTGCGGTTGCGACACGCGGTGCTGTCAGCTGGCGGGGATGTGCCGGCGCTCCGCGATCTCCTGGCCGCGAGCGTGAGCTCGATGCTGGTGCTGCTGCGGGCGACGCTTCGCCTGATGGGGGAGGAACCACCGGCGGATTCCCCGTCGATGCTCGATCGCGTCGGGGTGCTGACGGGAATCGATGTCGAGCCATTCCGGCGGGTTGCGGTGCGCGGACGGGGTGAGGGCCGCGAGCCGCTGGATGCCCCGGCGGTGCTGGGATTGGTGGAGCAGTATCTCGGCGGCGTGACCGGTCTGGTGGAGTTCCTCGATCGACTCGAGGGGGAGAGAGCTGACAACGGATAGAAAGAACAGAGCGGATGGAGCGGATAGAATGAAATGGGGTCAGACTCGAATTTCGGTACAAGGGAGTCGGACTCGGATCTTCCGAGGCATGGAGCAGATGGAACGGATAGAACGGATGGAACGGATGGAACGGATGGAACGAATAGAACGAATAGAACGAATAGAACGAGTAGAGCGATAGAGCTGACTGCTGAAGGCTGATCAGCTGACAACTGCCTAACTGGAGATGACAATGGGGCGACGTCGGTGGTTTCTGGCCGCGCTCGTGATGGGAACGACCGGGTGTGGGTACAACCGGATCCAGACCCTGGACGAGCAGGTGAACGTGGGCAAGCAACAGATCGAGGTGCAGCTGCAGCGCCGCGCTGACCTCGTGCCGAATCTGGTGCAGACCGTCAAGGGACAGGCCGCGCAGGAACTCAACGTGTTCACGCAGGTCACCCAGGCACGGGCCGGCTTGCTGGGTGCGGTGCAGAAGGGGGATCCGGTGGAGATGGCGAATGCCAACGAGCAGCTGAGCACTGCGCTGCGTGGGCTGATGGTCACCGTGGAGGCGTATCCGCAGCTCAAGTCGGATCAGGCCTTTCTGCGGCTCCAGGATGAGCTCGAAGGCACCGAGAACCGGATTGCGACGGCGCGCACCGACTACAACGGGGCAGTCCAGCAGTACAACACGTACATCCGCCGTTTTCCGGCCGTGCTGACCGCCAAGGTGATCGGGGCCAAGGAGCGCACCTACTTCGAGGTGTCCAATCCCGAAGCGCGCGACGCACCCAAGGTGGATTTCGGGGCGCCGAAGAAGCCCTGAGCGAACGGCCGCGAGTTCGGCGGCCGCTTCGGCCAGTGCCAGCGCCTAGTCTTCCGCTTTCGGAAACAGCGGCGCCCCCTTCGTCACGCGCCAGCCCGTCGCGTCGAGCGACATGAGGTCGTCAAACCGCTGTGCGGCCAGGTCGCCCGGCGCCCCCAGCATCCGCCACAGCTCGTCGCTCTTTGCGGGCATGAACGGGAAGAGCGCCACGGCAAAACGGGTCAGCTGCCTGACGAGCGACGCCAGGGTCTCGTCGAGCGGTGACGCCGCCGCGGGGTCCCTGGCGAGCTTCCACGGCGCGCGCTGATCGACGTACTCGTTGCCGCGGCGAACCGCGCGCCACACCGACTGCAGCGCCTCGTGGAGCAGGTACCCTCCGCCCTCGCCCATCGACTGATGATAGGCCCGGTAGTCTGCGGCGTCGGCATCGTCCACCGCCGTGCGCGGTCCGGCCGGGACCAGTCCCTTCCGATAGCGTTCGACCATGGCCACGGCGCGACTGGCGAGGTTGCCCAGCGCGTTGGCCAGGTCCGCCGTGTAGCGCTCATCGAAGCGGCCGAGGCTGAAGTTCCCGTCCGCGTCGAACGGCACTTCACGAAGCAGGAAGTAGCGGAACGCATCGGCCCCGTAACGATCCACCGACGCCTGAAGGTCCAGCTTCACGCCTGCCGACTTGCTGAAGCGCTCGCCGCCGAAGTTCACGAACCCGTGCGCCCAGACCCGGCGTGGGAGCGGAAGCTCGCCGGCCTGCAGCATGGCCGGCCAGATCACGCAATGGAGCCGGGTGATGTCCTTGCCGATCACGTGAAGATCGGCGGGCCAGCGTTCCCGCCACTGGCGATCAGGGTAGCCGGTGGCGGTGAGATAATTGGGGAGCGCGTCGAACCACACCCACGTCCCCTGGACCTCGCCCTCGGCGGTGGGCAGGGGGAACGGGATTGCCCACGCCAATCGGGAGCGGGTGACCGAGATGTCCTCGAGCCCCTGCTCGAGCAGCGCGAGCACCTCATTGCGCCGGGTCTCGGGCTGGAGGAACTCGGGACGCTCCCGATGCAGGCGCAGCAGGAAATCGCGGTATTTCGCCAGCCGGAAGAACCAGTTGCGCTCGGTGGTCCACTCCAGCTCACGCGTGGGGTGCAGGACGCATTTGCCGTCCACGATCTCGCTGTCGCGCTTGAACAGCTCGCAGCCGACGCAGTACCAGCCTTCATACGCGCGCTCGTAGAAATCGTCCGGCGAGCTGTCGTGGATCCGCTTGATCAGCGCCCGCACGCCGCGCGCGTGTGCGGCGTCCGTGGTGCGGATGAACTGGTCGAATGAGACGCCCAGACGCTCCCACATGGCTCGGAAGCGCTCGGCGATTTCGTCCACGAGTTCCTGCGGGGACACGCCGCGCTCGCCGGCGGCCTGCGCGACCTTCTGGCCGTGCTCGTCCATGCCCGTGAGGAAGTGTACGTCGTCGCCCCGAAGACGACGGTATCGCGCGATGACGTCGGCGCCGATCTTCTCGTACGCGTGACCGATGTGCGGTTCGCCGTTCGCGTAGTCGATGGCGGTAGTGAGATAGAAGCGGCTCACGCCGGGGCTCCCGGGGCGCCCGACTCTTCGTCGCCAGGCGGGCGGCGATCGCCTCGCTTGCGGCCGCCGCGACGCCCACGACGTCTCCGACGACGGCGCTCGGGCTCCGCGGGACCGGCCACATTCGCCTGCTCGGGGCCCTCTTCCCCCGGCTCCGCCAGGTCCGACTCGTCAGGCTCGGCGGACACCACGGGCAACTGGCGTGGCGCCTGCTCGGCCGGTTGCCGCGGCCGCCAGGCCGGACGTTCCGAGGTGTCCTGGAGGCGGATCACCTCGTCGGTGAGCCCTTCCATGGCGAGCACCGGCGTCTCCTCGTCGACGGGCATCTCGAGGGTATTGCCGACTCCCAGCTCGCGGCGGAAATCCGGCAGGAGCACCGTGCGCAGCTCGCCGTCCGCGTTGCGCAGCGTCACCCGCTCACGGAAGATGTCGTTCGCGATGATCCGCTCTTCGCCGCGGCTGGTGACCACGGTTCTGCCTTCCTTCGGAAAGCGCTTGCGCTGCTTCACGTAGAACTCGTGCTCGTAGCGGAGGCAGCACATCAGACGACCGCAGGCGCCCGAGATCTGCGACGGATTGAGCGACAGGCGCTGGTCCTTCGCCACACCCAGGTTCACCGGCCGCAGGTCCGGCAGCCACGACGCCGAGCAGTATTCGCGGCCGCATCGACCTATGCCACTCAGTCGCTTCGCCTCGTCGCGTACGCCGATCTGTTTGAGCTCGATCCGCGTTCGGAACATCGAAGCGAGGTCACGCACCAGAGTGCGGAAGTCGACGCGCTTTTCGGCGGTGAAATAGATCGTGAGCTTGCGGCGGTCCCAACGCCACTCGGCGTCGGTGATCTTCATGGCCAGGCCGTTCGCCTTCACCCGTTCGATCACTCGCCGGCGCGCCGACTCGTCCTGCGCCCGCACCTGCTCCAGTCGCCGCACCTCCTCGTCCGACGCAACGCGCCGCGCCCCGAGCGTCACCGGTTCAGTCCCTGGACCGTGCGCGCACCCCGCCGCACGCTTCTGGCGCCAGCTCGCCGTTGGCGTGCACGTACCCCAGGTCCTCGCCGCGGTCGGCCTCGACGACGACCGGGGCGCGGACCGGAGGAGGCGCTTCCTCCTCCCAGAGGAAGAACTCCTTGCGGTTGCCCTTGAACGCGACCTCGATCAGATGAGACATGGGGAAATCAGCTATCAGCAGTCAGCTATCGGCTATCGGCTACAGCGGTTAGCTGAAAGCTAGCCGATGACCATTCGCTGGTCCCTGATCGCCGTTGGCCGACAGCTGATGCTATTCCGCCCACTGTCCCATCCTCAGGTACTTCTCCCGGCGCCGCCGGACCAGTTTGTCCGGCTTGAGCTTGCGCAGGTCCTCGAGATGGCGGAGGAGCGCGTCCCGCAGCGCGTGCGGCCGACACCTCGTGATTGGATGCGCGCCGCCGATCGGCTCGGGCACGATGTCGTCGATGACCTTGAGATCGAGCAGGTGCTGCGCGGTGATTCGCAAGGCTCCGGCCGCGCGCTCCCGCATCTCGGGACTCTTGCCGTCCTTCCACAGAATGGCGGCGCACCCCTCGACCGTGATCACCGAGTAGACCGCGTTCTCCATCATCAGCACCCGATCGGCAACGCCGAGGGCGAGCGCGCCTCCGGACCCGCCTTCGCCGATTACCGTGGCCACAATGGGCACTTCCAGCCGGCTCATCTCGAGCAGGTTGTGGGCGATGGCCTCCGATTGGCCGCGTTCTTCGGCGCCGAGTCCGGCCCACGCCCCGGGCGTGTCGATGAGCGTGATAACGGGCACGTGGAACTTCTCGGCGAGCCGCATCAGCCGCAGCGCCTTTCGGTACCCCTCGGGGTGGGGCATCCCGAAATTGCGCCTGAGGTTCTCCTTGGTGTCACGGCCGCGCTGATGGCCGATCACCATCACGGTCTCGCCGTCGAGGCGCGCCCACCCACCCACGATGGCCGCGTCGTCGCGGAAGAGCCGGTCGCCGTGCATCTCGATGAAATCGGTGAAACACAGCCGGACGTAATCGAGCGTGAACGGTCGCTTGCTGCTGCGCGCCACCTGCAGCCTCTGCAACGGCGTCAGGTTGCGGTACACTTCCTGCCGCAACTCGGTGAGCTTTCTCTGCAGGGGCGCGATTTCCTCGTCCACGCGGAGCTGGGGATCGCCAGCAAGGCGCTTGAGCTCGTCGATCTGCTTCTCGAGCTCGAAGATCGGCCGTTCGAACTCCAGCGTGGGGGTGCTCGCCATGGTCAGCCTCCCCGTACGAGGCGCACGCGCTCGTGCCCGAGCAGCGCGCGCAGTTCGTTCAGCGCCGCGCTGCTGGCGGCAATCTTCAGCGTCCGGGAGCGCAAGCGCGCGAGATCCCCGCTGCCCTCCGACCATCGAACTTCGACCGGCGCGGCACCCGGGTGCGCATCGACAACGGCTCTGACATCGCGAAAGACGTCGGGCGAGAGCGCCAGCCGCTGCCTGCTCCCGTTTGTGCCCGGCGCGACGGCCTCGTCCTCGACTTCCGCATCCGTGCGCGTGACGCTGGGAATGGGCGGCGCCGTTCGCTGTTCGTCCGTCAACTCGATTGACACGGCGACCTGTCCGCTCACGCGCAGTTCCTCGAATCGCTGTACCGACTCCACGATGAAGGTCGGGTTCTCGGCTCCCTGATCGCGTCGCGAATAGCCGCCCCGGATGAGCACCGGGACATCGGTCCGAATGCGATCGGAGAGCGCCGCCCACGCCTCCGGGAAGATCAGCGCCTCCAGCGTGCCGGAGAAATCCTCGATGACGACGCGGGCGAACTCCGCGCCCGACCGTCGGCTCACCTGACGGCGAATCGCGGTCACCACGGCGCCCAGCGTGATGCCCCCCTCGGTCCAGGCGCCGAGCTGCGCCACGGAGTGGGTGGCGAACAGCTCACATTCCGCACGGTACGGCTCCAGCGGGTGACCCGAGATATAGAATCCGAGGATTTCCTTCTCCCGGGTGAGACGCTCCGTCTCGGTCAGCGGGGCGACGTTGGGCAGCAACGGCGCCGGATCGCCCGGCTGCGGCGAGTCGGCCGCCGTCTCTTCCGGCGGACTGCCGAAGAGCGATCCCTGGCCGCTGTCGCGCTCGCCCTGTCGCAGCGACGCCTCCTGCAGGGCCGCGTCGAGGGCGGCGATCTGTTGCGCCCGGTGTCCGCCGTCCTCGAGGTTGTCCAGCGCGCCAGAGTAGACGAGGGCCTCGAACACGCGCTTGTTGCACAGGCGCAGGTCCACGCGCTCGCACAGGTCGAACAGCGAGGTGAACGGGCGCTCCGCGCGCGCGGCGAGAATTGAATCGATCGCCGAACGGCCCACGTTCCGGATGGCTCCAAGCCCGAAGCGCAGCCGACGGTCGCCGACCACCGTGAACTTGTATCCCGACTCGTTCACGTCCGGCGCCAGCACCTCGAGGCCGATCTCCCGCGCTTCGTTGATGTACTTCACCACCGCATCCGTGTCGCCGATGGACGACGACAGCAGCGCGGCCATGAATTCGGCCGGATAGTGGCACTTGAGCCACGCCGTCTGATACGAAACGATCGAGTACGCGACCGAATGCGCCTTGGGGAATCCATAGCGGCCGAACGTCTCGATCTGTCCCGCGATCTCATCGATGATCCGCCGATCGTGACCGCGCGCCACCGCCTTCTCGATGAACTTGCCGAGCTCGCGTCGCATCAGGTCGGCGTCCTTCTTGCCCACCGCCTTCCGCAACACGTCCGCTTCGCCGAGCGTGATGCCGGCCAGGACCTGCGCGAATCCGCATCAGCTGTTCCTGATACGTGATCACGCCGAAGGTGGGCTCGAGAATCGGGCGGAGTTCCGGGAGCGCGTACTCGACCGGCTCGTCGCCCCGCTTGCGCCGCTGGTACACGCGATGCATCCCGGCGTCGAGCGGCCCCGGGCGCATCAGCGCGTTGGAAACGACCAGATCTTCGAATCGATCGCACCGCATGTTGCGAAGCATGTCCGTCGCCAGCGGCGACTCGAACTGGAACACGCCGACGGTGCGGCCGGTCCGGAGCATCCCGTAGGTCGGCGGATCGTCGAACGGGATGGCATCCAGATCGAGGGCCGCTCCGCTGCGTTCCTCGATGGCGCGCAGGGCGTCGTGGATGACGGTGAGCGTGGTGAGACCCAGGAAATCCATCTTGAGCATGCCCACCTTTTCCAGGGCGGTCATGTCGTACTGGGTGACGATGACCCGCTGGTCGTCCTTCGTGCCTCCACCGGGCCGATCCGACCGCTCGCGGTTGCGGACCCTGATCCCGGGGCCGGTCCGCTCCGGCCGCCGGATCCCTTCGTCTCCTGGGTGCAGATGGGGACGTAGTCGTCCAGGGGGCCGGGGGCGATGACCACGCCGGCCGCATGGACTCCGGTGTGGCGCGACAATCCCTCGAGCGCGACGGCGTAGTCGAGCAGCTGCCGATACCGCTCGTCGGTTTGGTACAGCTTGCGCACCTCGCCGACCTTCTCGATAGCCTCCTTGACCGTCAGCGAGTAGTTCGGCTGGTTGGGGATGAGCTTCGCCAGCGCGTCGGTTTCGGCCGGCGTGAAGCCGAGCACCCGGCCGATGTCCTTTATCGCGGCGCGCGACTTCATGGTGCCGAACGTGACGATCTGCCCGACCGCGTCCTTCCCGTACTTCTCGCGGACGTAGTCGATCACTTCGCCGCGCCGTTCGAAGCAGAAGTCGACGTCGATATCTGGCATCGAGACGCGCTCCGGATTGAGGAAGCGCTCGAAGAGCAGGTCATAACGGAGCGGGCAGACGTTGGTGATGCCTAGCGCGTAGGCGACCAGCGATCCGGCGGCGAGCCGCGTCCGGGTCCAACCGGGATGCCGCGTTCCCGTGGCGGCGCGGATGAAGTCGGCCACGATCAGGAAGTAGCCAGCGTAGCCGGTTTCGGTGATGACCCGCAGCTCGTAGTCCAGCCGCTCGCGTGCATCGGCCGGGAGCGGGTCTCCGTAGCGCGCTTGGCCCCTCGGTCGCGAGCCGGACGAGCAGGTCGTTCTCGCTGCGCGACCCCGGCCGGAAGCGGGAAGGACGGGACGGAGTATTTCTTCTCGAGATCGAACCCGCACTCATCGGCAATGCGAAGGGTGTTCTCGAGGACGTCGGCGCGCGTCGGGGAACTGTGAGCGGATCTCGTCGGTGTTCTTGAAGTAGAGTCCGCGGTCGTAGCGGATGCCTGTCCTTTTCCTCGCGGTCCTTCCCCAGCCCGATGCAGAGGAGCACGTCGTGGGCGTCGTGGTCTTCGGCGCGGAGGAAGTGCGAGTCGTTCGTGGCGATGACCGGCAGGCCCGTTCCGCCGCCAGGCGGAAGACCCGCTCGTTGAGCTCGGCCTGGCCTTCGCTCCCGTGCGCCTGGACTTCGAGGTAGTACCGATCCGGAAAGCGTTCGGCGTACCAGGAGGCCGTTTCACGGGCCAGTTCCCACTGGTCCGCCATCAGATGGGTGGCAATCTCCCCGGCCATGCAGGCCGACGAGACGATCAGCCCTTCGCGAAGCGCTCGAGGAGTTCGCGGTCCACGCGCGGGCGCGCATAGAATCCTCGGTGTAAGCCGAGCGACGACAGCTTGACCAGGTTGCGATATCCCCGCTCGTTCCGGGCGAGGATGACCAGGTGGAAGTAGGGCTTGGCGCCGGGGCGGGTCGGACCCGCGACCGGCGGTCGCCCGGGGCGACGTAGGCCTCCATGCCGATGATCGGCTTGAGGCCGGCGGCTCTGGCCTTTTCCTGGAACTCCCAGGCGCGCGTGGAGGTTGCCGTGATCGGTGATGGCCAGCGCGGGCTGCTCGAACTCGAGCGCGCGCGCGATCAGGTCGTCGATGCGGTTGGCGCCGTCGAGGAGCGAGTACTCCGAATGACAGTGCAGATGGACGAAGGACATGGGAGTGCAAACTTACTCGCCGAGGGGCAGGCTGGCAAAGCGGACCGTGGGCACGCGCTCGCAACGTAAGACTCTGCGAGCATGTAGGTTACCGATGCATCCATATTCCATTCGACATGCGTCGCCGCCTCCCTTCCTCCCGCTGGGCATCAAACACGCCGCTGATTCCGCCGGGATGGGGTTCATGACGCACCTGCGCCTGATGGCGGTTCCGCGATGACATTCGCACGTTAGGCCGCCGGGCGCTGCGACTGGCAGCGGGACTCGTCGCGCTCGGGCTGTTGCTGTTGCTGGCGCTGCCAGCTGGACGGTACCTGCTTCGAGCTGCCTGGGAAGAAGGACGCATTCTGATGCGACGTCGCTCCATCGCGGCAATGGTGGCCGACAGCAGCGTGTCACCGGCGATCCGGCGAGCGTCTCCGGTTGGTCCTCGACGCGCGGGGTTTCGCGGTGGACCACCTTGGTCTGCGAGCGGGCGAGAGTTTCACCACGTTCGCGGCGGTGGACCACGACACGCTGGTGCTGGTGCTCTCGGCGGCGTACCGCGACCGGCTCCAGCCGGTGCGCTGGTGGTTCCCGATTGTCGGCTCGGTGCCCTACAAGGGGTACTTCGATTTCAACGCGGCCAAGGGGGCGCGCGACGATCTGGAGCGACGCGGCTTCGACACGGTCCTTGGGGCATCGAGCGCGTTCTCCACGTTAGGCTGGTTCAACGATCCGGTGCTCTCCACGGCGCTCTCGCGCGATACGGTTGATCTGGCCAACACCGTGATCCACGAGCTGCTGCACAACACGGAGTTCCTGAAAGGGCAGGTGGAGTTCGACGAGTCGTTCGCGTCGTTCGTGGGCGCGCGCGGTGCCGCCGCGTTCTTCCGGGCGCGCGGCGACAGCGGCGCGGTGAAACAGGCCGAGCTGGAGTGGGGGGACGAGAAGGTCATGTCGGGATTCTGGCGCGCTCTGGCGCATTCTCTCGATTCCGCCTATGCCGCGTGGCCGGCCGACAGCGCAGCCCGCGTTCGGGCGAGGGACAGCGTGTACGCGCGTTGGCGGCGAGCGCTGACGGACAGCATCGCGCCGCTGCTGCGCACGATCTCGCCGTCGCGGATGGCGAAGATTCGGCTCAATAACGCCGTGCTCCTCGCGCGGCGCGCGTACGCGCACGACCTCGATCTCTTCGACGAGGTGCTGAAGCGGGCCGACGGCGATCTCCGGGCGGCGATCGCGAGGATCCGTCAGGCGACCGAGGGAAGCGACGATGCGTTCCAGGCCTTGCGAAGGTCATTGGGGGCGCCGCCGCTGCCGTCGGGGTAGAGCGGGGTCGTCGCGGTGGTCGGCGTTGCAGGGCGCCGCCGGGGTGTGGATCAGGCGCTTGCCCCGCCTTCAAAACGCTTCTGCATCAGCGCCCGCAGATCCAGCCCGCTCGCCGGGACGGCGGGTTCGGCCGGCGGTTCGTCCTCGAACCTCGGCACGACGCGCTGCATCAGCTCTCGCACACCGCGGTCGATGAAGCGCGACAGCTGGTCGATGCTGTAGTCGGCTCCACGACGCGTGGTGTAGGCGTTCAGCGGGTACGTGACCATGAGGTGATCGCGGGCGCGGGTCATCGCCACGTACATCAGGCGTCGCTCCTCTTCGGTCTCATCGTCGTCGTTCAGGGCGCGCGACAGGGGAAACCACCCGTCCACCGCCCAGATCACGAACACCGCGTCCCATTCCTTGCCCTTGGCGCTGTGCGCGGTACTGAGAATGAGCGCGTCCTCCTCGTCGGTGCTGCCGCCCGCGAGGTCCTGTGTGGCCTGCGGCGGCTCGAGAGCAATGGCGGAGAGGAAGGCGCTCCGGCTCGGGTATCCACCCGCGATCACCTGCAGCTGGTCCAGGTCGGCCAGGCGCGGCTCCACGCGGTCGTAGCGCTCGCGCAGAATGTCATCGTAGAAGACGCGAACGCGCGCGATGTCGGCGCCCACCTGGCTCGCTTCCGAGGGACGCGTCTCGAGCTCGCGAAAGAGCTGGGCGAGGCGTTCGTGCGCAGCGCGGGCGCGCGGCGGCGCCCCGAAGTCACGGAACGCATCGAGCGACCATCCTCCGCGGGCCATGGCGTCCACGCACGAGCGCGCCGTGACGTCGCCGATGCCCGGCAGCAGCAGAAGAATCCGGTACCAGCTCACTTCGTCACGCGGATTCTCGAGAACGCGCAGGAATGCCAGTGTGTCCTTCACGTGTGCCGCCTCGAGGAACTTGAGGCCTCCCCACTTCTCAAAGGGGATCCTCCTGTTCGTGAGCTCGATCTCGAGGTCGGCCGACATGTACCCGGCCCGGAACAGCACCGCCATCTCCCTGAGGGGGATTCCCTCCTCGTGCAGCTCGAGAATCCGTTCCACCACGAAGCGCGTCTGCTGCTGTTCGTCGCGGGTGGTCACCAGCCACGGTCGCTCACCCCCGTCCCGGTGGGTCCAGAGATTCTTGGTGTACCGCTCGGCGGCGCGCGAGATCAGCGTGTTGGTGACGTCGAGAATAGGCTGCGTGGAACGGTAATTCTGCTCGAGCGGCACGATCGTGGTGCCCGGGAACTGCTCTGGGAATTCCAGGATGTTGCGGAAGCTGGCGCCGCGAAACGAGTAGATGCTCTGCGCGTCGTCGCCGACCACGGTGACGTTCCGGTGCTCGGCGCAGAGGCCGTGGAGGATGCGCGCCTGGAGGACGTTGGTATCCTGGTACTCGTCCACCAGCACGTGGTCGTACAGCCGCCGAATTCGCTCCGCCAGAGGCCCGGCGCTCTCGAGGAGCGAGCACCAGAAGACCAGAAGGTCATCGTAGTCCACCAGGTTCCGTTCGCTTTTCCGACGCGTGTAGTCGGCGAACACGCGGGCGATGTCCTGCTCGAAGTCGACGAACCGGGGGAACTCCTCCTGGAGGATGTCGGAGACGGGAATCTCGGTGTTGACGTGGCGGGAATAGAGGTAGTGGAGCGATTCCTTCTTCGGGAAACGGCGCTTGGTATCGGCCAGCCCCAGGTGAGAGCGCGACAACTGCATCAGGTCCTCGGCGTCCCCCTGGTCCATGATCGTGAAGTCGCTGGGCAGGCCGGCCGCGGCCCCGAACCGGCGCAGGAGCCGGTGTGCGGTGGCGTGGAAGGTGCCACCGTGCACGCGGCGGCTCGCGCTGCCAACGAGGCGCTCGACGCGCGCCAGCATCTCCTGCGCCGCCCGACGCGTGAACGTGAGGAGGAGGATGCGTTCGGGCTGGACGCCGCGGTCCACCAGGTGGGCAACCCGATAGACCAGGGTGCGTGTCTTCCCGGTGCCGGCACCGGCGACGATGAGCAGGGGCTGGTCGCCGAAGGTTGCGGCGGCTGCCTGTTCGGGGTTGAGCGAGGCCGCGAGATCGGGGGCGCGCGGCGACGCGACGTCGGTGGAACGTGAGTAGATGCGCGCCTCGCTCATGGGGGGAATATAGGCCGAAGGTCAGAGGCCAAAGGTCGGAGTCCAGGTCAGAGGCCAAAGGCCAAAGGTCAGAGGTCAGAGGCAAGGCCAAAGGCCAAAGGTCAGAGGTCAGAGGCCAAAGGCCAGAGGTCAGAGGCCAAAGGTCTGAGGTCAGAGGCCAAAGGTCTGAGGTCAGAGGCCAAAGCCGCGCTGAAGGCGGATCGCTGATAGCTGATCGCTGATGCGTCTATTTTGTGACCCCAGATACGATCGCTTCGTCGGTACAACCGGAGTGGGAGGGGTGGGCGAGTCAGTGTCGTGGGCGGCGTCGCTGCGGTCGAGCTCGGCTCCGTCTCGCGCTGATAGCCTGGCGCTTTGCGCTCTGTGCTGGTTGAACTTCTCTCTGGCGGGGATAACCCGGGAGCCTTAGATTCGCGGCGGCCGCGATCCCACCGCAGGACGGCGGGTGGCGTCGCGAGGTCGAGTCTCCAGTGCGCTCCGCGCGCGGGCATGTCCCCGGTGGTGTCTGCGCGTGGGCGCGGAGGCGTTGAGGCCTAACGCCACGGCGGCGGATCCACGCGCCACGGCTCTTGAAGGTCCGGCGCAGCGGGAAGAGGCGGCACGAAGAAACCGTCGTTCGTTGACCTAATTCCAAGCAGCACTGTACTTTGGGCGCCTTCCAGCCCGGTCTGGCACTGCCGGGCCTGAGGTGTCCCAGCGAGTCGGTGACTCCGGAGAAGGTGCCGGGGTCTTTCGATCAGAGCGGCGGAGGGCGCATTGCGTCCTCCGTCGGCTGTGCAGTCACGTAACAAAGGTTTCCTGGCAGTCGGCTGAAAGTGTTCGAGCACGTGAAAACGCGGGCAATGCAGGTCAAGCAGGACACACACTCTGCAGAAGGGGGAAAGAATGCAGAAGCTTTTCAGGTCGTTACTCGCAGTCGGCGCGGTAGTGAGCTTCGCCGCTTGCGGTGACGACGTCTCCATCACACAGCCGGCTGCCGGCGTGGTCAGCGTGACGGTAAGTCCGCCGGCTGCTACGCTGCACGTTGGCGACCATTTCCAGCTGGCGGCTGATGTCGTGGTCAACGGCAACGCCGCGACGACTGTGAACTGGTCATCGAGCAACGCTTCCGTTGCTTCGGTCGACGGCGACGGCAATGTGACCGCTGTTGCCGCCGGTACCGCGTCGATCATCGCCACCTCCACGGTCGATGCAAACAAGAAGGGCGCCGCGGCCATCACGGTGTCGGCCAGCAAAGGCGTGCAGGCCATCTCCGTGAACCCCTCTGCAGTAACCGTTGCCCCGGGCGCGAACAACGCCATCGGCGTTGCCGTCAGCGTGACCGCCGATCCGGGCGTCTCGCATGACTTCACGATCAGCGGCGGCGATCCTTCGATCGCCACGGCGACCAAGTCGGGTTCGGGTATCGTGGTCACGGGCGTTTCCGCAACGGCCTCGGTCACCACGTTTACCGTCGCCTCCTCGGTCGATGCCACGATCGCCACGGCGCTCGTGGTCACGGTGCGTCCGCCGGTGCCCGCCAACGTCAACATCCAGGCGATCACCTTCGGCAACCTGAACACGCCGGTGAACGTCGCCAACGCGTTCGGTCAGCTCGACGTCGCCGTCAATCTGACGCCGAATGACGAATCGGTGACGTCGCTCGACGTGCTCGTGGACAACCGGGTCGTGGCGTCGCAGACCTTCTCCTCCGCGGTGCAGAACGCCATGCGCGAGCGGTCGGCGTATGAAGCCGCTGGCATCGAGCCCGCTGCGAATTCCGCCGCGGCCAACGTTGGCGATGTCATCGTCCTCAGCTTCCGCTCCGACAGCTTCAACACCACCACCGGCGCCGCGAACTTCCTCAACGGCAACCACGTGGTAAGAGCGGTCGCGAATGTGGCGGCCACCGTCCCGACGCAGCGTGCGTCGAACTCCGTTGCGCTGAACTTCAACAACAGCGACGGCTTCTACGTCACCATGGACAACACGCCGAAGAACGGCGGCCTCAAGTCCATCGTGTCGACGGGTCCCGCTCCGGGTGGTGGACAGGAATGGCGGCAGGGTGACGTCACGGTGACGTCGGTGCCGGTTGTCTACACGCCCACCACTCCAAACGGCAGCACCGCCAAGACCGTGTGCACACGCATGATTGCGTGGACGCCTGGTCCGGCTTCGGTTGGTGTTCCCGCTGCCGCGGTTGGTGTGGGTACGCCCGCCGCCTGCCTCGGCGGATCGCAGGATGCGACCCTGCTCTTCCCGCAGGGCACGAGCGGCTATCAGTCGGATCCAACGCAGGTGGTCAACGGCGTTGGCCTCCGCGAGCTGCCGAACGTCACCGGTGTGACGTTCACCGACGGCTCGGTCATGCTCTTCAACGCGAATGCGGCCTTCCAGAACACGGTCGGCGGCGTGATGAATGCGCCGTCCAATGCGTTCGCACCGGCACCCGCTCCGCCACCGCTCAGCGGCGGCTTGGCCTCGGGTTCCATCAATCAGGGCTTCCTGCTCGACAACCTGTCGCCTTCGGGAACGCTCCTGACGCTGCTGGACGCGCCGAACAACTGGATCAACAACAATACGGTTCCGGCGCCGAATACACCGTTCAGCTGGTTGAACGTGACGACCCGCGGTACGGACGGGACCGGTGTCGGCATCGATGCCGCCTCTACCGACCTGTACGAGTACGATGATCGCGCCGTCGCCGGCGTGACCTGGGTAGCCTTCGCGCCGGATCCGAGCGACATCCCGGAGAACCCGATCGACTTCACGAACAGCGCGTACGACGCGCGGTTGACCGTGCAGGACATGCTGCACAACAAGCGCACGGTGAACCTCGTCGGGGATCCGAGCCTCACGTCCATGCACTTCGGTGTCGACGCCACGCCTCCGACCATCCAGTTCACGGATGCCGGCACGGTGACAGGCGCCGCGATCAGTCCGTTCGTGGTCGATGTCACGCAGGATTCGATCCTGAATGACCTGGTCAACAATACCCAGGGCCTGAACTCGACCAACGCGATGTTCGGCGTGCGGCTTCGCGATACGCGGTCGGGCTTCGACGTCCTCAACAACACCTACTACTCCCGCAAGATCACGCGTGTGGCGCCCTCGGGCACCACGTGCGCGGAAGGCGGCGTCTCGTGCGCATTCGTGAACGTCGCCCTCCCGATCGGTATCGATGATCCGACGTACCGTCGCGACTCGGTGCTGGTCTACGGGACCACGGGCGGTCTGTCAGCGACGTCGCCGGGCTACTACAACTACCTGGCGTTCGTCACGGACCGAGCTGGTAACGTCTCGCCCACCCTGAGCCGTCGTGCCGCCATCGACATCGTGGCCCCGCTCATCACGGGCATCAACTTCCCGGCCGCGCTGCCGGGGGCGAGCACTGTGGCCTTCGTGCCGAACGGCTCGGATGATCTCGAAGTCATCAGCGGTGAGCTGTACCTGACCTATCCGAACATGGCTGGCGGCCCGCTGCGGTACTCGGGCTTCCCGGCGGTTCATGCTCCGTGGCTGGCAACGACGGCGGCCGAACTGGCCACGCCGGTCGGTAACGGGGCGACGTTCGGTAGTGCCGGCTTCACCGTGCCACACGGCTTCCTGAACGGTATCGACGCGGTGCTGGCGGATTCCACGCCTCCTGCCGCGGTGTCGGCCACGTACGGTCCGACAGGTGTCGGGGCGCAGTTCTTCGACATCAAGCGGATGGAAGCCACGCTGGCTGGGGCGACGCCGGATTCGTCTGGCTTGTTCGTCGCTCCGATCCTGCCGGCACAGCTCACACCGGGCACCATTTTCTCAGCGATCGGTGTGGGTCAGTGGTACGTCAAGGGATGCGCGGCCCTCGCCGGCAGTTCGGCGCAGGCCGAGGCCAGGACCACCACGGTCATCACCAACATGCCGTTCCCACAGGTTGCCTTCTTCGAATTCGACGGCAACTACTGGAACTTCCTCGGGACGACGGTTGGCGTGCAGGGTTCGAACCCGACGATCTTCGATCAGGGTACGGACCGGTTCTGGACGTACACCAGTCCGACGTTTGCAGCTGGGGTGGTTAGCACACAGACAGTCGTGGCGGTCGGTATGAGCGCCGCTGGCGACGGTCTGGCAACTCTCGGTTGCGTGGTCCCGTAAGGCTTCGGCCCACGTAGCAGTCGCTGTAAACGCCGGGCTCCACCTTCGGGTGGGGCCCGGCGTGTTTTTGTGGCAGTACTGCGGCGGAGGGTCCTGGCGTCGGAGCGGCGCGAATCGCGTCCGAGGGCGCAACGACGCGCGTCTAACGCGGCGCGGTGCAATCGGGATAGGGAGTAGGAGAGGATGTCTCCCCTACTTCCCTCCCACACCACCGGACATGCGGGTCCGCATCCGGCGGTTCGGTGAGTTGAGGTTAGCGTGAGGCAAGTCGCGGCACCCCAAGCTGATCGAAATACGATGTGGGCAAGGCAAGATGTAGGGCTGCATGGCCCGCCACCCGCCACCAGTTGCTGGTGAATCGAGCCGCCATCGCCGCGACGTGCTGTGAGACGCCACGCCGCCGTAACTCGCGAAAGACGGTCGAGCCCCGCTTCCAGTGTTTGAGATGGATCGCGCGCAGACGGCGGTGCAGCCACTGCTCCACCTGCGCAAAGACCTGTGGGGTGTCGGCCAGCCGAAAGTACGAGCGCCAGCCCACGAGATAACTCCGCAGCAGCGTCACGACCTGCGCGATGCTCCGGCCCCCACTTCGGGACGTGATCTCCCGAATGCGTTCCTTCATCTTGTCGAGGGCCTTGGGAGCGACACGACGTTTGATCACTCGTCCGGGAGCCACCCAAAAGCAGAAGCCCAAGAATTGGCGATCCCACACCCGCGCCACCGCACTCTTGTCGATGTTGACCTGCAGCCGGAGCTTCGCGTAGAGACCGACCAGCGTCTCCATGACCCGCTCGCCCGCTCGCTTCGACCGCACGTACACATTGCAGTCATCGGCATAGCGCACGAAGCGGTGTCCGCGTCGTTCCAACTCCCGATCGACCTCATCCAGGAGGACATTCGCCAAGAGCGGTGAGAGCGGCCCGCCCTGCGGCGTGCCCTCGTGACGCTCCTGCACGACCCCGTTCGCCAGCATCCCGGCTTCGAGATAGCGGCGAATCAGCGCCAGCACGCGGCGATCCGTGATCCGGCATGCCAACTTACTCATGAGCACATCGTGATTGACGCGATCAAAGAATGCCGCCAGATCGACATCGACCACCCAGCGCCGGCCGCTCTGCACGTACTGCTGCGCCTTGCACACCGCATCGTGCGCCCGGCGCCCCGGCCGAAAGCCGTAGCTGGACTCTGAGAAGGTAGGATCGAATCGCGGTTGCAGGACCTGTAACACGGCCTGCTGGATGAAGCGATCGAGCACCGTCGGAATACCAAGCTTGCGCATCCGGCCGTCGCCCTTCGGAATCTCGTGCTGCCGCACGGCGCTCGGCTGGTAGCGGCCCGTGAGCAGTTGCTCTCGAATCGCTGGCCAGTGGTCGCGCAGATATGGCACCAGCTCGTCCACCGTCATCCCGTCCATGCCTGCACTGCCCTTGTTCTGCCGCACGCGCTTGAGCGCCCGTGTGAGATTGCTCCGCTCGACGACTTGGGACATCCAGTCGTTGGCTCCTGAGCGCTCCGGTCCCTGCGCCGTCGACGTGGCTTCATCACTCCGCTGTCCTCTCGGGGCTTCACCCCTACCCACCAGCGGGAGCTCGATCTGGTCGATCGACATCTGATGCCTGGCCTTGTCGTGATGCACGGTCGATTCGCTCTCCTCTCCGTTTGGCCCTTCGCATTGGGGCGGTCCACTCTCCCCGAAGCCCGCCGCTACTATGGCCGCTGCTGACTTCTCGCTCCGCTTCGTCTCTCGACGCGTCGTCCCCCTTTTAGAGGCAAGGCGAGATCTCCCCAGGTAAGGCTCATTGGCTGTCCCTGCACAAGCGCCGGATCTACGACACGATTCCTTGGTCGCGAGAGCTTCGCGGTCACCTGCCCGCTCGCCCTGAATCGCCCCGCCTCACATCCGATTTCTGTACGTCGCCTCGCAGGTCTTGCTCCCCGCTGCTTTCGGCACGGTCCTCACGGACACTCCAGCCTTGCGGTTCGCTCGGATCGTTGCGACCAACTCTCCAGAGGACTTCCACCTCCAAGTCAATGGTCATGCTGGGCACACAAGGGAAAGGGACGGGCGCCCACTCGGGGCGCCGTCCCTTACGCGCGTGGCGGCGGCCTGTCTATGCGCGCGTCGCGGCTGCCTTGACTATCTCAAGAGGTCGTTGCGAACGGCAATCCTGTATCGCGCGGCGAGCGAATCAGCGTGGGGCCACCCCCAGCCTTCGACCACGCCGTCCACGACGAAGATCGGTACCACGTCCTTCTCCCTGATGATCTTTGTCTCCGCAAACTTGCGGTTCTTCCGATCATAGTAGTACAGGTCGAAGAACTTCCCGCCGGTCAGATAACCGTTATGGCGGTAGATGAAAGGCAGCGAATCGCCCGCTGGCGCGCCCGTCGCCAGCACCTTGAGCATCGAGTCCTTGCTGATTCCGACCTGAAGCTGTGCGATGCGGGAGTCCTTGCATGCGGTGACGACCATCGTGGCGGCGACTACGAGCACCATCAACGGGGTGCGTTTTACGCTGGGAACGGCTCTCATGGACATCCTCGGGGTAGCGGAGAGACAGTCGGCTCCAGGCCAAGGCCGACCGACGCGACGAATTTAACGAGGCGCCGCCCGCGGCTGGAGAGCGCCTTCCTCGGCGACTAGGCGTCCCCGCCGAGTACGGAACCGAACCCGGCGGCGTCCTGGAACGACTCGCGACGTTCCCAGCGCAGGGCCCGGTTGAACACCTCCGCGAATTCCCCGGCGACGCCGTGCGTCACCTCCTCCAGCGAAGGTCCCAGTCCGGGCAGTTCGCGCGCCATGGAGGTCATGGACACGTCGGAAATCCCGCAGGGGACGATCAGGTCGAAGAATGAGAGGTCCGTCGAGACGTTCAGGGCGAAGCCGTGCCAGGTGATCCAGTCGCGCGCATGCACCCCGATTGACGCGATCTTCCGACGCGTTGCCCCGGGGCCCGGCTCGCTGGCACCGTTGGGAGGCGACGGGCGGGGATGCGCTCGTGGCGCCGGCCCGCCCCGGAGGGCCGAGACCGACTGCCCGCGTGAATCCGGAAGCTCCCCCGCTTGACCACCGCTATCACCGACTGGCCTCCACGCCTCTTCGGAGGCGCTGACAGGCCCTGGAGAGCCCGATCGCTCCACCGATGGTGGCGTACCCTTCCCGCTCATCCAAACGCCCGTGTAGCCCGGATTGCGCTCCGCCACAAGGCCATAAGGCGCCAGCGCCCGGATGATCGCTTCCTCGACCTGACGCAGGTACCAGTGAAGGTCTTTGCGATGATGTCGGAGGTCCAGGATCGGATATCCCACCAGCTGTCCCGGGCCGTGAAAGGTCACGTCTCCGCCACGCTCCACCTCGAAGACTTCCACCCCCCGGGCAGCCAGAGCGTCGCGCGTAGCCAGAACGTGCCCTTCGTGGGACGCGCGGCCCAACGTCACGACCGGAGGGTGCTCAACCAGCAGCAGGACGTCCTCTTCCAGCCGTCCCGCGACCCGCTCACGGGCCACCGCGCGCTGCAGCTCGAGTGCGGGACCGTATGCCATGCGGCCGAGATCGACAGCGACGAGCTCCGGAACCGCCATCCTCACCTCCCTTTGGCCTTTGACCTTTGGCCTATGGCCTTTGACCTTTGGCCTTTGACCTTTGGCCTTTGACCTTTGGCCTTTGACCTTTGGCCGTTGACCTTTGGTCTATGACCTTTGGCCTTTGGCCTTTGACCTTTGGCCTTTGGCCTTTGGTCTATGACCTTTGGCCTTCTCACGCATGAATCATCATCCCCAGCGAATCCAGCGCCGCCTCGCTCACCGCCTCCGATAGCGTCGGATGCGCGTGGATCGCGAGTTCGACCTCCTCGACCGTGAACTCGTTCTCCCGCGCCACTACCAGCTCGTGGATGAGTTCCGTGGCGTGCGCGCCAACGATGTGAGCGCCGAGGATTTCGCCGTACTTCGTATCGCGGATGATCTTCACGAATCCTTCGGTCTCGCCGGCAGTGCGCGCGCGCCCGTTCGCCGAGAAGGGGAACTTTCCGACCTTGTAGTCGAGCTTCTGTTCCTTGCACTGCTGTTCCGTCAGGCCGATCGAGGCGACCTCCGGATGGCAGTAGGTGGCATTGGGGATGTTGCCGTACGTCAACGGATGCGGATTCTGACCGGCGAGGCGTTCGGCGAGGATGTGCCCCTCCCGAAAGCCCTTGTGCGCGAGCATCGGCGGTCCGATGACGTCCCCGATGGCAAAGATCTTCGTGGCGGACGTCTGGTAGGTCGTCGTATCGACCTTGATGAAGCCGCGCTCGGTCAGCTGAACTCCGGCCTTTTCGAGTCCCAGGTCCTCCACGTTCGGCGCACGCCCGGCAGCGACGAGCACTTGTTCCACCTCGAGCTGTTTCTTCTCGCTGCCGGTCTCCACCGTGAGCTTCACCGATCCCTTGCCCACCTTGGCGCCCGAGATTCTGGCGGCGGTCAGGACCTCGATCTTCCGTTTGCGGAACGAGCGTGACAGGTCAGCGCTCGCGTCCGCGTCTTCGACCGGCAGAATGACGGGCAGCACCTCGATGAGCGTCACCTGTGTCCCGAACGCATTGAAGACGTCGGCGAACTCGCAACCCACTGCGCCGGCGCCGATGATGGCCATCGTCTTCGGTGCGCGCTCGAGCGTGAGGGCGTCATCGGACGACAGGACGGTGGTCTTGTCGAGCTCGAGGCCGATCTGTGGCAGCCCGCGCACGCGAGATCCCGTTGCCAGGACGACGCCCTTCTTCGCCTCGTGCTTCTCTTCCTTGCCGTCCGCCGTCTTCACCGCCACCGACGACCCACCGGCAAGACGCCCGGTGCCCTTGATCCACGTGACCTTGTACTTCTTGAACAGAAACTCGACACCTTTGGAATTCTGCAGACTCACGGCGCGCGACCGTTTCATCGCGACACCGTAGTCGAGCTTTACATCTCCCACGCTCACGCCGAATTCGGCGGCGTGCCTGACGCGGGTGGCCATCGCCGAGCTTTCCAGGAGTGCCTTCGCGGGAATGCATCCCCAGAGCACGCAGGTGCCGCCCAGTCCGTCGCGCTCAATGACCGCTGTGGAGAGTCCGAGCTGGCCACAGCGAATGGCGCCTACGTAGCCGGCGGGGCCGCCACCGATGAAGATCACGTCGTACTGAGCCATGATGTGCAGGGATGGTGGGGAATCAGCTGTGAGCAATCAGCTATCAGCTTACAGCCCTGAACTGACCGCTGAAAGCTGACCGCTGAAAGCTGGCCGCTGCCCTATCGCGGGATGAGCCGGCGGTGCTCGCTCCGTACGCCGTCGGACGCGACGATCTCCAGTTCCGCACTCGTGCTGCGGAGGGTGACGTCGCCGCCGTGCGCGAAGCTCAGAATCTCGCCGGTGCGGGCGTCGCGAATCAGTACGCCTTTGACAGTCGGCTCCGACCAGCGCACACGCAGTGCGCCGGCCGCGCTTCGCGTGGCCGTTGGTGCGCCGGCCGCGCTCGCAATGACGGGTTCACCGGGTGCACCGGCGCTGCGCAACTCCACCTGCTGGCCGAGAGCTGTAAGGCGGAGTTGGGAGAGACTTCGTCCCCGGAGCGTCGCCAGCGGTACGGCGAAGGCGAAGGTCTGCTCGTTCGGGTCGACGGCGTCGGCGATCCGCTCGCCGTCGAACGACAGCGAGAAGAGTGTCTCGCCCGACGTCCCGAAGCCCTCGAGGAGGTTTCTGCCAGGTTGAGCGGGGAGCCGGGGAGGGGCGTCGATCTCGTACGCCGGCTCCAGAATGACCTGCCCGTTGTGGACTCTTCCCCAGATCAGCAGCGACGGCTGCCGCACATTGCCGAGGTTTGCCGCCAGCACGTCCGGATGCGCGGTACGGTAGTTCAGCACCCCCACGTAGTTGTAGTCGCTTATCCAGGGATTGGCGCAATAACCCATCAGGTCCGGGGTCGTGGGAGGCCTGAGCACGCCCACGGTTGCGTCGTACCCGTAGGCCCCGATGGCGCCCCCCGCGTAGGGATACGACGGATCCACCGCCGCGGGGTTGCCACAGGGAGCATGCCAGCGGCCGAAGTTGTGTCCCACCTCGTGCGCGGTGATTTCCGTGGCGCTCGGGAGGTAGTCCCACCCGATGGCCGCCTGTCCCGGCACGTATCCCAGGCCCGCGACGCCGGAGTGGTATGTGGGGTGCACCACGCCGAAGTAGTAGCGGGACGATCCGTCCGCCGTACGCAGGGCGTTCACCTCGCTCAGAATCTGCAGCCAGGCGCCATTGGCGTCGTTCGATTGCAGCGCCGGTGCAGCTGTGGTGTACGTCGCGCGAAGATCCGTATCCACGCTGAGCAGGGGATAGATCTGCTTCAGCATGGTCAGGAACTGATCGATGTTGCCCGCGGTCACGTTTCCGGTAGTGCTATTCGCAGTCTGGTTGATCGGCACCATGCGGAAGTCGAACGGTGACACGGCCTCTACGTCGAGCGGGAGGGGCGCTCCCGATACCGGAAACGCGTTATCAGACTCGTTCGATTCGCCCACCGCGTTTCCCGGATCCACATCCGCCACCACGGCGAGCCCCGGATGCAGCAACGCGGCCGGCACGACCATATTCCAGGTTGACAGCAGTGACCCCTCGTCGATGCTGGTGGGGACCGAGGCGCCGGGTGCGGTAATTGTCATCGTGCTCGCCAGGTTGCCACCGCTGTAGAAGCGTACGCGGACGTCGGGATGCGCAGTGTTGGTCTGTGTCGCACGCACGAAGACCCGCAGGAGACCGTCGCGGCCGGCCACGAGAGGAACGCTTCCCGCGAGCGTCTGCACCACCTGCGTGATGTAGAGATCTTCGATGGTCAGGTTGATCGCGGCGGCGCCTGGCGTGTAGATCACTGATACTGACGCCGTCGCGTCTGACGTCACCGTCGCGTTCTGGGACGCCGGCGACGCGTCGTACGTCGTGCCGCCGCTGGACACGTTGTTGGCCGTGATGAGGTAGGCTCCCGGCGTGAGATTCGAGAGGGTCTGGGTCGCCGACAGCGACGCCTGAAATCCGCCCGGACCAGAGACCGACACCGCCGCGTTCACACCTCCGGGGAGACCGCCGACCGCTACGTGAAGCGCCCCCGGCTGCAGTGCGTACGTCACGACGGCGCTCGCCGGAGTAACCGATGCGATCACGGTGACAGCCTGTGTCGTCACGGACGGCGTGTAGAGATTGGCCCCCGAGGGGACGCTGGCTGCAGCGACGGAATAGGTTCCCGGGACGAGCGCCGTGAGCGTCGCGCTGGCCCCAAGGCTCGCGTGGAAACCGCCTGGCCCCGTCACCGTCACGTCTCCGGACGCGCCGTTGGGGAGCCCATCCACGGAGACGTTCAGGCTTCCGGTGGAGATGGCGTACGCCACCGCCACCGGCGTGGGGTTCGCCGACGCGAGGACACTTGCCGACTGCGTGGGCGGCGACGGGCGGTACGAATCCGGACCAACGGCGACGTTCGCGGCGGTGACGGTGTACTCGCCAGGGGCGAGACCGGATAGCGTCGTCGTCGTCGTGACCTGCGCCGAGAAGGCGTTTGGACCGGCTACCTGGACCGACGCATCGGTGCCTCCTGGCAGACCCGTGACGGAGACGCTCAGTCGGCCGGTGGTGATCTGATAGCCGACCGCTGCCGATGCCGGTGTGAGCGAGGCGACGACATTTGCGCCGACGGGCGCGGGCACGTCATAGCTGTCGGGTCCCACCGCCACCGGGGTGCCGGTGAGCGTGTAGGCGCCGGGTTCGAGGTCGGACAACGTGGTGCTCAGCGACAAGGTCGCGTGATATCCACCCGGGCCGCTGACCGTGACCGCCGAAGTCGTACCATCCGGCAGGCCGGAGATGGTGACGGTGAGGGCGCCGGTGATCAGCGAGTACGCGACTGCCACGCGGGCGGGTGTGGATCCGGCGGAGACCGGGACCGTCCGGGAAGACGGGTTCGCCGCGTAGCTGAAGCCGCCGGAATGGACGGTCCGTACCAGGACCGTGTAGGTGCCAGGCGTCAGTCCGTTCAGCGTCTGGTCATGCGTCACCGAGGTGACGTAGCCGCCAGGCCCGGTGATCTCGATGTCAGCGTCGGCGCCATCGGGCAGTCCGTTCACCGACACGGCGAGTGCCGCCGTCTGGAAGCCCTGCGGCGGATCGGTTGGCCCGTGCCCGTCGCTCCGCCCGCACGCCGCGGCCAGCGCGGCCAGAATCGTTAGGCGTGCGGCGCGACCCGCGGACGCCGTCCGCGGGGATCGGCAGGTCCCGGGTTGCCGGTGGCCGGTGTTCGCCATGTATGGGGGAAAATGCGTCGGAATGGTGGGCGTTCTGCTGACGCGCCGCGCCCGGCGCGCGCAACGACGTGCCCGCTTCGCTCCTCCGTCGCCGGCGCACGGCCGTGATCGGTTCGAAAGATGTGTTCGGCGTCGCGTCGGGGGAATGGCTTGCGGCACCCGGACGCCACCGGGCAATCGGTCAGTACACCAGCAGCAGCGGATTCTCGATCAGGCGTCCCAGCGTCTGGAGAAACCGGGCGCCGGTCGCGCCATCGATGACGCGGTGGTCACAGCTCATTGTCACCCGCATGCGACGTCGCGTGGCCACCGTGCCGTTGTGCGCCACCGGCTGCGGCTCCACGCTCCCCACGGCGATGATACCGCACTCCGGCGGATTGATGATCGCCGTGAAGTGATCGATCCCGAACATGCCGAGGTTGGAGACGGAGAACGTGGATCCCGTGTACTCCTCGGGTGCCAGGCGACGCTCCCGCGCGCGGGCCGCGAGATCGCGGGCTTCGCGGGCGATGTCGCCCAGTCCCTTCCGATCGGCGTCGAAGATGACCGGCGTGATGAGGCCGTCTTCGACGGCGACCGCCATGCCCAGATGGACGCGGTTGAAGTACCGGATGTGATCGCCCAGCCAGTGCGCGTTGCACTCCGGGTGCTGCGACAGCGCGGATGCCGTCGCCTTGAGAACGATGTCGTTGAACGAGACCTTGTATTCGTCGCCCAACTCCGCCATCGCCGTGCGCATCTCGGCCACGCGCTCCATGTCGAATTCGACGGTGAGATAGAACGTCGGGATCGGGCCGAGGGACTCCGCCAGCCGTCGCGCGATGGTCTTGCGGATCTGCGTGAGCGGGACGTCCTCGAAGTCCGCGCCAGAGGTGACCGGTGTCGCGCGCTGTCGCGCAGCGGACCGGTGGCGGTGAGCCCCGAAGCCAGCGCCGATTCGATGTCGCGCTTGATGATCCGTCCTCCCGGACCGGAGCCTTGCAGCGCGCGCAGGTCGAGGCCCCGTTCCGAGGCGAGTCTGCGGGCGAGCGGCGAAGAGCGTGCCCGGCCGTCACCCGGCGCCGGAGCGCCGACCGCTGCCGGGCCTGGTTGAGCTGGAGCGGCTGGTGGTTCGGGCGGCGATACGGTTGCGCCCGCGCTCGTTTGGTGACGGCTGGCCGCGGGAGAGGGCGTAGATTCGCGTTGCGGGGGGGGGCCCCCGGCGGCAGGTGGCTGGCGGTGCCTCGTGTGCCGACCCCGCAGCCGCTTGCCCGCCTGCGGCCCGGCCGGCGCAGCCGGTTGTGCCGCGCCGGCCACCAGTGCGTCGATGTTCTCGTCAGGCGCGGCGATGACGGCGATGATCGAGCCCACCGGCGCGGTTCCATCTTCGGCGAGCAGGCGCTTCCGCAGCACGCCGTCGCCGCGCGCGACGAGTTCCATGATCGCCTTGTCGGTCTCTACCTCGGCGAGCGTCTCGCCGCTCTTCACCGCGTCGCCTTCGTTCTTGAGCCACTTGACGAGGCGGCCTTCCTCCATCGTCGGTGAAAGCGCCTCCATGAAAACCTTGGTCGCCATGGCAATTCCAGGTCAGTGGGGCGGGAAACCAGTCCGCGCAGCTTCGCCCGCTCTTCGCCAGCCGCTCCTACTCGAGGTACATGACGCGCTTTACGGCGGCGATCGTCTTCGCGGCGTCGGGCTTGGCGGCGCGTTCCAGGTTCTTCGCGTACGGCATCGGGACATCGGCCTGGGTGACCCGCACCACCGGCGCGTCGAGATCGTCGAAGCAGAAGCGCTGGACATAGTCCACGACCTGCGCGCCCACGCCGCAGACCTCCCAGCCTTCCTCGAGCACCACCGCGCGATTGGTCTTCCGCACCGACGTCGCGATCGCGTCGACGTCCATCGGGCGCATGGTCCGCAGGTCCACCACGTCGACGCGGATGCCCTCCTTGGCCAGCTGGTCGGCGACCTGCATGGCCAGGAGCACCGACTTGCCGTACGTGATGATGGAGCAGTGCTCGCCTTCGCGCTTCAGCTCGGCCTTGCCGATCGGGATCACGTACTCCTCCTCAGGCACTTCGCCCTTGGTGTTGTAGAGCATCTCGCCCTCGAGCACGATCACCGGGTTGTCATCGCGAATCGCGCTCTTCAGGAGCCCCTTGGCGTCGTACGGCGTGCCGGGTGAGACGACCTTGAGGCCGGGAATGTGCGCCAGCCACGAATCCCACGCCTGCGAGTGCTGCGCCGACAACTGCAGTGCGGCGCCGTTCGGCCCGCGGAAGACGATCGGGATGTTGTACTGTCCGCCCGACATGTAGAGCATCTTGGCGGCGGTGTTCACCACCTGGTCGATCGCCAGCAGGGCGAAATTCCAGGTCATGAACTCGATCACGGGGCGCAGCCCGGCCATCGCGGCGCCGACGCCGACGCCGGCGAATCCCAGCTCGGTGATCGGCGTGTCCACGACGCGCATCTCGCCGAACTCCTGCAGCAGTCCCTTGGACACCTTGTACGCGCCCTGGTAGACGCCGACTTCCTCGCCCATGAGGAAGACGCGGTCGTCCCGCTGCATTTCCTCGCGGAGCGCGTGGTTCAGGGCGTCGCGATAGGTGATGGTCGGCATGGCAGACGCCGCATCGCGGGTCCGCGACGTCGCCACGCGTGTCCCGTCTCGCGCCGCACGGCCGCCGTCGCGCGTCAGGTCGTCGTGTCGACGGGCACGTCCTCGAACAGGCTCTCCAGCGGCGGCTCCGGGCTCGCCTCGGCGAAGTCCCAGGCGTCCTGCACCTCCGCCTTCACTTCCTCGTCGAGCTTGCTCATCCCCGCGTCGTCGATCTCCCCCGCCTCCTGCATGCGCATCCGCAGCACCATGATCGGATCGCGCTTCATGTACTCCTCGAGCTCTGCCTTTGTGCGATACGTGCCGCTGACGGCGTCCGACATGGAGTGGCCCATGAAGCGATACGTGCGCACCTCGAGCAGCGTCGGAATGGACTCGGCGCGCGCGCGGTCGACCGCCTCGGCGGTCGCCTCGCGGACCGCCAGCACGTCCTGGCCATCGACCACGCCGCGCGGCATGTCGTACGCCGCGGCGCGCTTGTAGATGTCGTGGATCGACGACGCGCGCTCGAGCGCCGTGCCCATCCCGTAGCGGTTGTTCTCGATGAGGTACACCACCGGCAGCTTCCAGAGCGCCGCCATGTTCAGCGCCTCGTGGAACGCGCCCGTGTTGACCACCGATTCGCCCATGAAGCAGAGGCAGACCTGGTCGCCGCCGCGGTACTTGATCGCGAAGCCGACGCCGGTGGCCAGCGGAACGTGTCCACCCACGATGCCGTGTCCGCCGAGGAAGTTCAGTTGCGGTCGAACAGGTGCATCGAGCCGCCCTTCCCGTGCGCGCAGCCGTCCACGCGCCCGAACAGCTCGGCCATGACGGCCCGCGGCGCTATGCCGCGCGCGAGCGCCTGGCCGTGGTCGCGGTAGGTCGTGATGACGTAGTCGTCGGGGCGGAGGGACGAGATCGCGCCGGTGCCCACGCTTCCTGCCCGATGTACAGATGGCAGAAGCCGCCGATGCGGCCGAACGCGTACGCCTCGGCGCAGCGCTCCTCGAAGCGGCGCTGCAGCAGCATGGTCCGCAGCAGTCGCTGCCGCAGCGCGGCGTCGCGGCGGCGGGCGCGTCGGCACCGGGTCAGGCTTCTGCTTCGCTTTCCGTAGGCCGAGGTCACGCTTCCCAGGTGACCGCGGCCAGCCGCGCCGGAAAAACATGGTGCCCGCTGCACCTCGTCGTGTGCGATCGCCCGGGCTCCCTGCCAGGGGCTCATACGCCGGCCGCCTGCACCTGCTCCCAGGCGTGATAGCTGGAGCGCACCAGCGGGCCGGCCTCCACGTGCCGGAAGCCCATCGTCAGGCCGGCGTCGCGCAGCTCGCGGAACTCGTCCGGCGTGTAGTACCGGTCGAGCGGAAGATGGTCGTTGGACGGCCGCAGGTACTGGCCGAGCGTGAGGATGTCGACGTCGACCGCGCGCAGGTCGCGCATCACCGCCAGCACTTCGTCCGGTGTCTCGCCGAGGCCGAGGATGATGCCGGTCTTGGTCGGGATGTCGGGCGCCGTTCGCTTGACGCGGAAGATCTGCATCACGCGCTCGTAGCGGCCGCCGGGACGCGCGCGCTTGTACAGGCGCGGGACGGTCTCGGTGTTGTGATTGTAGATCTCCGGGCGCGCATCGAGCACGGCGCGATGGCCGCCTCGTTCCCCTGAAAGTCGGGGACCAGGACCTCGACCGAGCACCCAGGCACCCGCTCGTGAATCTGGCGGATCGTCTCGGCGAAGATGTAGGCGCCGAAGTCCGGCAGGTCGTCGCGGTCGACCGACGTGATGACGGCATGCCGCAGCCGCATCCCGGCCACGGCTGACGCGACGCGCTCGGGCTCCTCGAGGTCGTACTTGGGCGGCCGGCCATGCGCGACGGCGCAGTAGCCGCAGTTCCGCGTGCACACGTCGCCCAGGATCATGAACGTCGCCGTGCCATGCTCCCAGCACTCGCCCACGTTGGGGCAGTGCGCTTCCTCGCACACCGTGTGGAGCCCAGCTCGCGCATCAGGTGCTTGAGCCGGGCGTAGTTCGGACCACCCGGTGCCCTGACCTTGAGCCACGACGGCTTCCGCTCCGGGAGCGGTGTGCTGCGATGGCGGCCCATGATCTGGTAGAGAGTCTCGGACATCAGCGACTCCTCATTGATTCGGTGGTTACGATGTGGGAAGCGGGGTCAGCGCGGCACGGGCGGACGCGCAATCTAAGGTCAGATTAAGGGTGGAGCAGTCGAATAACCGTCTATCTGTCAGACTGAAAGTTATCGAAGGGTGACACTGGAGAGAGAGGCCAAGGCAAAGGCCACAAAAAGGCCAAAGGCCAAAGGGCAAAGGCCAAAGGGCAAAGGGCAAAGGCGAAGGGCAAAGGGCAAAGGCCAAAGGGCAAAGGCCAAAGGGCAAAGCCAAGGGCAAAGGCCAAGGAGGAAGCCCGCCTGAGCGAGTCGGGCGTTGCAGCGCGATGAAACCACGCAACGTATCACAGCGTAGGATGCCTAGACCTGTAACCGGGGAACCTGCGTTTACTCCGCACCATCTTCATGATCGGCCTCTTCGCACTCGGAGGCTTGTTTCTGCTGAGCTGGCTTTTGGTGTATTTGGCGTCTTCTTCGTGATCCTGATGCTGTTGCTGCGTTGGGCAGTATCTCGCCGCGATCGTCGGAGCCGTACTGTACCTGATCATTCGGATCGTCAGTCCCGAGACGGCACGCCGGCTGCGGGAGCGCTGGTCGGGTAACGCGATGTGAGCAGCCGCACCCGATCGGCGGCCCGGAGCGGAGCCCGCGCCGGTTGATACGGATGAGCGGAATTCCTGGGACCGAGGGGCCGGATCGAATCCGGCCCCTCCGGCATTACAGGATTCGTGAAAGTAGCACCGTCTGGGGCGAGCACCCGGGTGACCCGCGCGTGCCGACCTAGGTCCCCTGGTCGAGCGCCTCAACCACCGCCCATGCGAGCAGGGGCACCATGAT
>CAVUFA010000028.1:0-17247 GCA_963740565.1 uncultured Gemmatimonadaceae bacterium
GTCACCCTTCGTCGAGGAAGACCAGCGCGCGCCCGCTGGCGACGACGCGGGCGAGGGCCGGGAGCACCGAAGGGCATACCACCGGCGTATCGAGCCCCCGCAGGTATTCGATGGCCTGCTGGCTCGTCATGTAGCTTCGGTACGCCCGTGGCGACGTCAGGGCATCGAATACGTCGGCGGCCCCTACGATCCGACCCCCCAACGAGATCGCGTCGCCCTTGAGACCCTGGGGATTGCCGCTGCCGTCAAGGCGCTCCTGGTGGTGCCGAATGAACTCGATTACCGGCCCCAGATGCGTGAGCGGCGCGAGGATGTCGAGGCCGATCCGCACCGAATCGCGAACATGCGCGTATTCTTCGTCGGTCAGCGCCGCCGGCTTGTTCAGCACTTCCTCGCGGATGCCGATCTTCCCCACGTCGTGCAGCCGGCCGGCCAGGCGCACCTGCTCGACGAAGTCGTCACCGAGGTCGAGCTCGGAAGCGATCGAGGCCGCCGTCGCGGCCACACGCTCGGAATGCCCGCGAAGAAACGGGCTCTTGGCCTCCATCGCGTTGATGAGGGCTTGCGCGATCCTTGTGCTGAGCTCTTCCAGTCGCTGATTCTCCCGCTCCAGGGACGAGAGATCAGGGGGCTGGCCGGTGAGATGCGAGGTCATGGTGCGATTGGGGGTGGAGACGCGACAAGATCGGTGTCGTCACCACCTGCCACCGACACGCCAGGGGAACCTTCGATACACGAGGTAACATGTATCGGTCTGAGATAAGGCCCTCTTGACGACGAGCACGCCCGCCGGAACGTCCCGCGCTGACCGGGGTCACGCATTGCGGCTCCGGCATATCGGCCACGTAACCGTCTTCAGGCGGCCTCCTGGCAGCGTCAATTTACCTCTCCCGGGCGGCCCGGAATGACCGCCGGCCAAACCGGGCCGCCGTCCGCAGAGGCCTCCCACGTGGGTGCGCTGGAGGCCCCCGCGTGAGACGCGGGAGCGCCTGGTGGGTCAGGCGCGCACCACCGGCACGTCCACCACGTGTTCGGCGAGGAACCAGGCCTGCATCTCGTTGCGTCGCACGATGTCGCTCACGATCAGGTCGTTGGTGCCGTCGTCTCCCGAGTTCGCGGCGCGGTGCGCCATCGACCGCGCCTCCTCGAGCAGGATCTCGTGCGCGTGGAGCAGGCGCGAGATCTGCACCGGCGCTTCCTCGCGGCCTTTCGGAGGACGCGGAATCAGGGTCGTTTCGGCAACGTCGGGTGCCATGGCGATGCTCACGCCTCCCAGCTGCTGCACGCGCTCGGCGATCAGATCCACGAGCTCGTTCTGCTCCTCGTAGTGCTTGTCGAAGAGGAGATGGAGCTGGTAGAACGTGGGGCCGCTCACCTGCCAATGGTGCTTCTTGTACAGATCCCGCAGGGTGATCGTGTCAGCCAGGAGTTGATTCAGGTTTTCCGCTGACTCGGCGCAGACTTTCTGCGACAAGGCGATCGGCCGTTTGGCGATGTGCCCATACGGCTGCACTTCATGCGCATGCTGGTTCAGGACAGGGCGCGCCCGCGTGATCACGGCGTCGGCGTCCCGGGTCTTCTTGTTGTTCTTCATTGTCTCCACTCCCGTTCTGGTTCAGCCTGGCAGAGCTTGTCTCTCCGTGCCCTCGGTTTTCCGCATCATAAGTGGTACGCATGATCGCGCGCGAATGCAGTCGCGCGATGCCCGGCGGATCGACCGGGAAACGCCGACTCCGCTTCGAACGCCCCGGGAGCGTGCTCCGCTTCCCCCGTTCGCATCGGGTACCCCTACCCGGCCAGGTACTGGTGTACGGCCGAGATCGCGATCGAGCCCTCCCCGACGGCCGACGAGACGCGCTTGATGCTGTCGGATCGGACGTCGCCCACGGCGAACACCCCCGGCAGGCTGGTCTCGAGCAGGAAGGGCGAACGCGCGAGTGGCCAGTGCGCCGCCGCGAGGTCTTCCGGAGTCAGGGAGGTTCCCGTCTTGATGAATCCCCGCGCGTCCAGCGCGACGCACTGCTCGAGCCACTGGGTGCTCGGCGCTGCGCCGGTCATGGAAAACACGTGGCGCACGCGACGAGTCTCGGTGTCGCCGGTCTGGTTGTTACGCCACTGTACCTGTTCCAGATGGATGCTCCCGTCGAGTTCCACGATCTCGGTGTACGGATGGAGTTCGATGCCGGCGTGGTCCTCGATGCGCCGGATCAGGTAGCGCGACATCGTATCGTGCAGACCAGACGAGCGGATCAGCACGTGCACCCTGCGGGCCGTCTGGGCGAGAAAGACGGCCGCCTGTCCGGCCGAATTGCCTCCGCCGACCACGATCACGTCCTCTCCATCACAGAGTTGCGCCTCCATGAACGTCGCGGCGTAGTAGACGCCGGCGCCCTCGAACTGCGCGAGGTTGTCGATGGTGAGTCGCCGGTATTCGGCTCCGGTGGCGATCACGACGGCACGCGCGGGGATGCGCTCGCCGTGGCCGATCTCGAGGGCGAAGGGCCGTCGATCGCATGAAAGCCTGGTGGCGTTGCGCGCCACCATGACCTGCGCGCCGAACTTCTGAGCCTGCACGTGCGCGCGGGCGGCCAGTTCCTGGCCGGACACGCCGGTGGGGAATCCCAGGTAGTTCTCGATGCGTGAACTGGAGCCCGCCTGGCCGCCGGGTGCGGTGGACTCGAGGACCAGGACGTCGAGCCCTTCGGATGCTCCGTACACGGCCGCGGCGAGGCCGGCGGGCCCGGCACCGATAACGACCACGTCGCGCAGCTGAGTCTGGTCGATGTCTTCGTTGAAGCCAAGGCAGTCGGCGATCTCCTGGTTCGATGGATTGCGGAGCACGATCTGGCCGCGACAGATCAACACCGGGACGTCGTGCACGTCGATGTGGAAGCGATCGAGCAGCTCCTGCACCTGCGGGTCGTGGTCCAGATCGAGCGAGGTGTACGGATGACCGTTGCGGGTGAGGAACTCGCGTACCCGCAGCGTGCCCTGGCAGTGACTCGAGCCAATGAGCACCACGTCACCGATGCCGCGCGCAATGAGCTCCACGCGCCGCAGGATGAACGCCCGCATGAGAATGTCGCTCAGCTCGCCGTCGGTCTGGATGAGTGCGAGCAGGCGCTCGCGATCGACTTCGATCACCTCGCCAGGCTCGCCGGCGCGGATCTGCACCATACCAGGCCGTCCAGAGAGCATGCTGCCCTCGCCGGTGAACTTGCCGGGACCGAACACGGCGATCATGTCACCGCCCCCGGCGGACGACCGGAGAAGCTCGATGGTGCCGGATACGACCACGAAGATGTGCGCGACGGGCTTCCCCGGTTCCACGAGGACCTCGCCGTGTGCGACCTGTCGGCGGCGGCCGTGGTTGGCGATCCGCTCCAGCTGGGCGGCCGAGAGGGTCGGATAGACCTGTTCGATCCGCTCGGGGTGCGCGAGGGGGAGGACGGCGGTTTCGATGGTCGTGTTCACGTTAGGCACCATGACGCGCTTGTTGATACTGATGCGCGGTGCGGATTCGATCATGCGCTCACGCGTCCCGGCTTTGCCAGGAGGCCGGGATTACTCCTGTTCGTAAGGTAGTGCGGGCGTCTACCCCCTGACGGCGCGAGTCAGCCAGCGGGCGCAGCTGGGGGCCGCCCGTGTAGCCGACTTCACGCGGCAGCAACTATGTTTCGTTCCTCGTTTGTCTTCGACCCGGTAGCTCAGCTGGTAGAGCAACGGACTTTTAATCCGTAGGTCGCGGGTTCGACCCCCGCCCGGGTCATGCTCCGTGCGCCAAGCGGTCGCGCTGCGCTGCACCTCGCGGCGGGTGGCGCGCGCAATTGGGAGCGTTCGCGGCAGAATGGTTCGCGTCGACGTCGTGCAGGGAAGGGCGCTGTGGGGGGGGAGTGCTGGACGATTAGATGAACAAGTCGGCCAGCTCACACGCGAACCCCGGCAGCACATCCTCGCCGTCCAATGCCCCGCTGTGGTCGACATACGACTCGCTTCCGTCCGCGCGATAAATCCTCGCGTGCGCGCGAGCCGGATCGATGACCCACACGAGGCGACTTCCGGCGTCGAGCCAGTCGGCGACCTTCGACAGCACTGCCGCGGGTCGCTCCCCTGGAGACAACACCTCGACGGCAAGGTCGGGCGCCAGGGAGGCGTAACCGGCGGGGAGAGGCGAAGGCAGACGGTCAGTGGAGACGAATGCCACGTCCGCGGCCCGTACCGTGTCCGGATCGCGCGCAAGCTGGAACCCCGTTTCCGCGGCGAAGACACGCCCCAGACCCTGCGCCTTGACGTGATTGGCGAGCAGCACTGCCAGCTCGAGGGAGACGGCGCCATGTCGGGATCCCGGCGGCTCGCTGACCCGCAGTCGCCCGCGAACGAGCTCGGTCCGCTTGCCCGGCGCGTCGATCTGCAGCAATTCCTCCGCGGTGACGAGCGCGTTGGGCGGCATATCCGGAAGGTACCGCGGAGCAGTCGACATGGGGAGGCAATTTCGGGCGCGCGCGTCACAACGGCGTCACCCGACGCGGGCGGCGACGGACAGGAACGTCAGGCTGTTCGAGTCCCGGGAGAGCAACACATCGACGGCGCTGTCGGCTGGTGCGCGATCGCCGAGCACGTCCGACGCGAACGGCTCACTGCGCGCTCAGATTCCCTCGAGCGAATACACCCGCACGTGCTCCACGTCGTCACGGTCACGCCAGACGCCGTACACCCGGGATGCTGTGAAGGCGAGCGGACGGAGCCCCTCAGGCAGCGCGACGGCCACCGCGATGCGTGACCGCGAGTCCAGGCGTATCCACAGATTCTCCGGCTGATCCAACCCAGGATACACTTCGAGCCACAGTCGTCCCGCACCGTCGGTCTCGAACCGCCGATACGCGGGCCTGGTCCTGGGATACGGCATCTCGGAAACCATTCGCTCCCCGATCACCCGGTCCCCGCCCTCACTTCCTTCGAGCGATTTCTCCCGGTACGCATTCTTGTCGCGCGCCGTGACTGGAGAGACCTCACGCTGCAGGTGGTGGGTGCGGATGACGCCGCCCGTGAGGGCCCGCTCCTCGACCGACCAGTCGCTGCCATCGCCGTCGAGAATCGAATGAGGGCCGGCGCGAATTGTCATCGCGCGGCCGAAGGCGAGGTTCCAGTACGCCACTCCCCCCCGGCGTGGCGTCGTGGCCTGGACGAAATGGTCGCCGTCGAGGAGGCGAAGCCGAGTTTCCGCACGGACCTCGCCGGTCGCGGAATAGCGAAAGAAGCGTTGCCAGAATGTCACGGCGTCGGGCTGTGGAGCCATCGTCCGCACTTCCGAATATCCGATCAGCAGCGTGCCGTCCGGCAGCGCGACCATGTGCGTAGGCGAGCCACCGCCATCGAACGGCGCCTTGAGGGGGAACGAACGTACGAACGCGCCGTCGGGCCCGAGAATCGACAGCCGTCGCTCGGAAGCGTCGAAGACGGCGATCGAATCGCCAGGCAGGAAGCCGACTTCGCGCACCCCGGTGTACTCACCCGGACCGTGCCCCTTGCGCCCCACAGACGCCAGGAGGCGCCCCGTCGCATCGAAGAACCGCAACTCGCTGGTCGCACCGTTCACCACGATGAATCCACCGTCGTGGCGCGGCAGGATGGTCACGACGCGGAGGAAGTCCATCGCGCCGCTGGCCGCCCCGCCAAGGTCGAGCAGTGGCGCGCCATGCGGAAACGAACGGATCGCCGTGGGGTTCGCGTACTCCACGACGGTGGGCGCGGACTGCGCGGCGATGGTGCAGGTCCCACTCGCGCACAGAATCCCGGCGAGGAGCCTCAGCGAAGGGATCGCCCGGTTGGATCGGAGCTGGCGCACTGTCCCTCCTCGGGCGCCAATGACGGCGCAGCGCTCATCGTCTTCACGGAGATTGGTCGCGGCCCCTGACCTCCGCATCATGGCGCATCCAGGGCGGGATAGCCAGCCACGCGGGCGCCGAATCGGTTCGGGAAGACGCCCGCTTCGGGAACAGACCGCCCTCAGCCCACGTCCTCGGCTGGCGCCGGTGTCGTCGGTTCGGGATCGCCGAGCGCCGCCGCGATCGCCCGCTCGAGTACCTCTTCGGCGCGCGCGACCCAGTCGCGGAACCAGGCGTTGTCCATCTGCGCCGGGAGCGAGGCCAGCCGATCGAGATCGAACCGCTCAGCGCTCATGGCGAGGCCCGCCTGCACGGCGTCGCGCGCATTCCACCGCTGTTCGGCGTGACGCTCCACCGGCACGACGAACAACGGCTTGCCCAGCCAGGCCGCCTCCGAGACCGACTCGAAACCAGCGGTGGTCGCCACGCCCCGGCATCCTGCCATGAAACGGAGGAATTTCTCACCCGACAGGCGGTGAAACGTGAGGGTCGGCGCCGCCTGCTCCACTTCCGGCGCTCCGGGCAGGTCGTAGAAGCAGTGCAGCTCCACTTCGGGATGCGCGCGATGCCAGCGGCGCACATCCTCATGGTATCCGTGATTCACCAGGTAGACGAGGAAGTAGTCACCCTGCGTTTGCGTCATGTCGAAGAGCTCACGGCGGAGCAGGGGAGGGCCCACGACGACGCGTCGTCCGGGCTGATCCGGCGCCGGGTAGAGCGAAAGGGCGAGCTTCCACGAGCGAGAGCCGACCAGATCGGCGAACAACCGGAGTGACCATTGGTCCGCCCGCGCGGAGAAAGGCGCGCGATGCGCCGGATGCCCGATCATGTGTTGGTGAGCGATCGAGATCACCGGAACGCCAAGCGGTGAGAAGGACTGCGCGAGTCCGGTGAGCGGCTCGAAGAAGTTGAAGATGAGATCGGGGCGGGCGTCGGCGACCGCCGCGCGGAGGCTCGTCAGGCTCCGGCGCCAGGTCCGGTGCGCGGCCAGGGTGCGCCACGCGGTGGCCGCCATGTTGACGGAGCGTCCGGCGCGCACCGCGAAGCCCGGGCTCGGCAGTTCCACGATCGGGGCGGACAGGCCCTGCACGACGTACTCGGGAAGAAGCCGCGATCCGTTGCGGCCGACGACGACGCGGACGACTTCATGCCCCGACCGGCACAGGATCTGGCGCACGCCGAGTGCCTGCGTCATGTGACCCCGCCCTTCGCCCTGCACTGTGAACAGGACTCTCATTGAAGTGGATGAGGCGGAAGTGACCGCGATCGTCTTCGACCAGCGCCGTACAGCTCTCCACCCAGTCGCCGCAGTTCATGTACTCGAGGGAGCCGATGCGACGGATCTCGGCGCGATGAATGTGCCCGCAGATGATGCCGTGCACGCCGCGCGCCTCGGCGAGCCGGGTCATGGCGTTCTCGTAGCGGGTAATGTACTGGACCGCCTGCTTGGCGCGCCCCTTGAGGTACGCAGCGACGGACCAGTAGCCGAGGCCGAATCGACGGCGCAGGCGGTTGAGCCAGAGATTGAGGTCCAGGATGACGCTGTAGAGGTGGGATCCGACGTGCTCGAGCGAGCGGTTGAAGTGCGTCAGTCCGTCGAACTGGTGCCCGTGGACCACGAGGTAGCGACGGCCATCTATGCCCTCGTGGACGACCTCTCGGGCGAGCTGGATGCCCCCGAACCGCAAGCCGACGAACGGTTCCAGGAATTCGTCGTGGTTGCCGGTGACGTAGAAGACCCTGGTGCGCTTGCGCTGCTTGCGGAGCAGTTTCTGGATGAGGGTGTTGTGGTGCTCGTTCCAGTGCCAGCGGCGGCGCAGCTCCCAGCCGTCGACCAGGTCGCCGACGATGTAGAGGTACTCGGACTCGGTGTCGCGGAGGAAGTCGAGGAGGGCGCTGACCTGGGCATGTCGGGTGCCCAGGTGCACGTCGGAGATCCAGATTGCGCGCCAGCGGGTCGGTGTGGCCAAGCGGCTCCAGGGGACTCGGATGAGTTCGCAGCCGCTCGGAAACCTAACGCGACTCGGTCGGGCCTAACGTGGTGCCTGACGAGTCTTTACGAGCCGTCGACACGATGTTGACAGGTTCGTGACGTCAGGCCCGGCTCCGCCCGTGGGCGTCATGGTCATGCGCGGCTGCCCGCCGGGACGCCGGTGTCGGTCAGTCGGCGTCGACGATCCATCGGCGCGGTTCCTCGAGGATGCGGGCGTCCAGATAGTAGTGTCCCGGTGTCACCTGCCGGATCACACGGCGCCGCATCAGCCGGAGAAACGCCTCCTCCTCAGCCTTCGAGTGCGGGTGGAACCGCTGCGCTGTGGACGGACTGACCGCGCCGGCATCGCGGAGGGCGGCGATCAAACCGGCCGCAGTGGGTGCAAACCACCGGCCCAGCACGCGTCCCCCCGGGGGCCATTCCGTGGCGAGCGCACGAAGGAATTCCTGGATCGCGTTGCCAAGTGCCATGACGAGATCCCTGGCGTACTCGTGCGTAATCGGCGCCCGATTGCGGGCGGTCGGCTGCCGGCGCAACCTTAGCTTGTCGATGGTGGACCCGATCGCACAAGGCGCAGTTCAGTCACGCGCGCGAGCGCTGGCCAGGAGCATCACCATGAACCCCTCGCGAACGATGGCGGCCCTTCTCGTGGCTATCGCACCACTGGCGCCCGGGCGCGCAGCGCGGAGCCAGGCGACCTCCACCGCGAAGGTCTGTGGGCTGTTGCCAATGGCCGCGATTGAATCCCACTTCGGGCAGAAGGCGAGCTCGGTCCGGGGATCGGATACGCCATCGGTCTCGATGTGCGCGGTGGACATTCAGGATCGTCGCCACGGCGTGAATCTGCTCAGCCAGCGGGCGGGCCCGGTCTCGGTGACGGTCCAGGAGCGCCTGGCTTCGATCAAGCCGATGCTGGACAAGAAGGGCGCCAAGGTCAAGGACTTCGGCGACGCCGCGTGCTACGATGACGATCTGGAGATGGGCGACAATACGAAACTGCCAGCGGTGACCTGCTTCCTCGACAAAGGCGGCTATCTGAGTCTCACCGCGCGCAGCGACGATCGCGCCCAGCTCTCCTTCGACGCGGTGAAGGATCTCCTGGAAAAGACGGCTGCCAGGCGCAAATAGGGATTCGCGGGCAGCGGTCAGGCATCGATTGGAGCGATCGGCGATCGCCGGTCAGCGGTCAGTTGTCAAACCACGGCAGGCAGTTATCAGGGTGCAGCAGTCAGCGATCAGCCGGCTGCTGCCTAACGCCGCGCGTCGGTGCGGGGCCTCGCCACCTGGCGGATCGCCAGCGCCACGACCGCCGCCAGCAGCCCCAAACCCACTACGGCGGCAGCGCGGTGCGCGCCGCCGAGCGTCCCAAGGCCCAGAAGCCCATCGACGGAGTATTCGCCCGGTCCCGTGAAGGCGAGCATGAGGGCGCCCGTGGCATAGAGGAGAGGGATCTCGACGCCGTTTTTCGCGGCGAAGAAGCCATTGCGCGCGTGCACGGTTACCACCGCCACGATCATCACGGCGATCATGATGGCGGGGCCGACCGGTCCCAGGAATCCGAGCGCCACGAGCAGGCCCCCGGTCGTCTCGGCCAGGGCCAGCGTCAGGGTGAAGAACCGCTTCCACGGGAAGCCCAGCTTCACGAGGTACTCGCCGGTCCCCTTCAGGCCGTGGCCTCCGTACCACCCGAAGAGCTTCTGCGCCCCGTGGGCGGCCAGTCCGAGGCCGAAGTAGAGTCGCGCGATCAGAAGAGCGATGCTCATGGTACGGTGATCCGATCTTCCTGCGGCGGGGAGCCCACCGTGGCTTGCCACACCAACCGTGACACGTCGACGATGAGCCGTCGCGCCACGCTCTGATCGGGAATCCCGCTGGTCAGTACCACCAGGACGTACGGTTGGCGCCCCGGCCGGTAGACGAGTGCGGCGTCGTGGAGAACGCCGGTAATCCAGCCCGTCTTGTGGGCCACGCGCGTGCCGGCGGGCACGCCGGCCGGGATCTCGCCGTTGAATTCCTGGCGGGCCAGGATTTCGAGCATCGCCTGGCAGCTCGCGTGCGACGCGGCGCGGCCACTCTCGATTGCCTCGAGGAGCGCCGCCAGATCGGGCGCCGACGTCACGTTGTTGAGACCGCGCTGAAACGCCTTCGAGTCCTCGACCCCGCGCAGTACCCGCATGTGCCGCGCGCCTAACGAACGGGCGGTGGAATCGGCGGCGGCGGCCCCCACGAGCGCGATCACGCTGTTGGTGGCGAGATTGCTGGACCGCGTGATCATGCGCTCCACCAGGTCACGCACCGGCACTCGCCGCCCGACCAGCGCGTACAGCGAGCTGTCGGAGTCGTCACCCGGGCTCACCGAGAACGGAGAGCCGTCGGCCAGCGAGGCGAACTGATTCACCAGCAACACGTCCTGGTCGGCGCCCAGCCGCCCGGCGTCCACGGCCCGGAAGTACTCGATCAGCACCGGCACCTTCATGGTGCTGGCGGCGTGAAAGACGCTGTCGGGATTGATGGTCAGCGCCGCCCCGGTGGCCAGATCGCGATATGCCACCGCGACAGTGGCCCCCGGCACATCGGCAATGCGATGCAGCACCCTGGCGCGCAGGCCACTGGTGTCCGGCTGCGCCACAGCCGGTTGTGCGGCCAATACCGCAGGCCAGAACGCGAAGATCATTCGGCGACCCAGATCCGCGAGAGCCATGGCTGAATAAAGCAACGCCGGCAGCCGGGCAGCAATCGTCGCCCCTGGCGTTGCCCGAGTCCCGCTGGATCGTGTCTCATGGCAGGTACCTTCCCCAACACGCCCCGGGACCGGTCCGGCCATGACGTCCCCGCAATTCGCCGACAAGTCCGACTCCGTCGCGCCCGGCCCCGGCAGCGCCGAGGCAAAGCGCGAGCGCCTGCGCTTCAGCTCGTTCGCGTTCAAACGCTCGCCGTCCGCGTTCTGCATCGCCGAGGTGGAGCTGGAATGGACCGATGGCGAGCGCTATTCCGGTCGGGCGGAGGGGGTAACGAGCCCCTACAGCGACCTCCGGCTCGCCTCCGAGGCGACCCTGCGCGCGATTGCGGCCTTTGCCCATGGGGAAATCTCTTTCGACTTGATCGGTGTCAAAGCACTGAGGGCCTTCGATGCGAACGTCGTCATCGTGAGTGTCCTCGCGCGGCGGGCCAGCGGAGACCGCCGTTTGCTGGGCTGCCACCTGGCGGACGAAGATTCGCTGAGGAGCGCCGTGCTGGCCACCCTGCAGGCCACAAACCGGGTCATCGGGACGGTCGTCGGGGATTGACGACACGGTCCGGGTTACGAATTCCCGGATCGCGAGTATTATGGGACCTTCACACCTGCTCGTCCGACACGGGAGGATAGTATCGCCTCGTTAGCGCGTGTGGCCTGTCGTGCGATTCTGGTCGCTGCTGTGTCGGGGTGCGCGAAGTCGGCACTTCCCGACGCCGCCCCCGTGCCATTCCCGATGGGGAGGGGCATCGAGGAACGCGAAAGCGGCTCGCGACGGAACGGAGGAGCCGGGGAAGGCGACGCCCTCCGGCCCTCGGCGGACTCCATCTCCGCCGCGCTGTCGCTCGCCGTCGATCCGGCCGCGGTGACCAGCGATGACACGACCTCGGTGGGCCCGGTGGCCGTCATCGCGACAAAGGGGCTGCCGGAGGAGTCGGAGGTGAGCTGGGACATCGATGTGGCGTCGTATGTGACGCACGATCGCGTCGAGTACTACGTGGATCGCTTCACAGGGGAAGCGCGCGACCGGGTGGTGGCGTGGCTGGACCGCGGTCTTCGGTACGAGCCGATGATCCGCTCCACCTTCCACGCCGCCGGCATACCGGAAGACATGTACTACCTGGGACTCGTCGAGAGCGGCTACGATCCCCATGCGTATTCGCGAGCGGCTGCGGTGGGAATCTGGCAGTTCATGACCTCGACCGCGAAGGGGATGGGGTTGCGCGTAGACTGGTGGATCGACGAGCGACGCGATCCCGTGAAATCCACGGTGGCGGCGGCGCGGTTCCTCTCCGGGTTGCGCGAGCAGTTCGGCTCCCTCTACCTGGCGGCGGCTGCGTACAACGGGGGCCCGGCGCGCGTATCGCGCGGCCTCACCCGGTACGCCGGCGCGCTGGAGGACACGGACGGCGACGATCGCTTCTTCGTGCTGGCCGACCGGCGCGCGTTGCGCAGCGAGACGTCGAACTACGTTCCCCAGCTCATTGCCGCAGCCCTGATCGGCAAGAATCCCGCGCACTACGGCATCACGCTCGATTCGGTGGCGCCGTTTGCGTACGACTCGGTGTGGGTCCCTCCGGCCACGCCGCTCGCGGTCGTGGCGCGAGCCACCGCAACCGGCCTGCAGGCGATCCGTGACCTCAATCCGCAGATCCTCCGGGGCATGACGCCGCCGGGGGACTCGGCGGTCGTGCGGGTGCCGGTGGGCTCCGCCGCCGTGTTCGAGAGCGGGTTCGCGCAGATCAGTGACTCCGAGCGCGTCGCCGTGCACCGGGTGACGGCGAAGAAGGGCGCCACGGTCACCGGCGAAGCGAAGAAGGCCGGCATCACGGTCACCCAGCTGCGATGGTACAACCCGAAGCTCCCCAGCACGAGGAGCGGCCGCCTGTCAGCGGGTCAGACGGTTCTCGTGCCCGAGGCGGACGTGGTGGCGGCAGCGTTCGACGTCCCGGATCCGGCGGTCGCGCGCTACGGGAGCACCTCGGCGGGCGGCATTCACATCGTCCGGCACGGCGAGTCGCTCTCCGGCATAGCCGTGGCCAATCACACGACGGTCGCGACCCTGATGCGGCTCAACGGGCTGCACAAGAGCCTCATCTATCCGGGGCAGGCGATCGCGGTGCGCGCGGGCGTCAGGCGGAGCGCCAGGAAGAAGAGCTGATCAGCTATCCGCTGACCGCTGTTATTCGAGAATCCCCTTGCCCGTGTAGCCGCGCAGCACGATCCGGTCGTAGCCATTCGACGGATCGATCCCGAGTTCCACGGCCGCGCTCACCGCCTCCGGCCCCCGGTTGTAGACCAGCAGCGCGAGCTGAACACTCCCATACTGCTTGATCAGGTCGTGGAGGTAACGGAACCCGATCCTGAGGTTGAGCTCGCGGTCGTACAGAGCCTCGCGCGTGACGCTGGGCACATAGCCTCGGGCCGTGCCGAGCATCAGCTGCGTGAGGCCGATGGCGCCCACCGGGCTCGTCGCGCGGTCCTTGAACTCGCTCTCGAGCCGCACCAGCGGAAAGGCCAGTGCCGGATCGATCGCCGCGGCACGGGCGGCGTCGTACACCGCCGTGGAGAGTTCAGAAGGAATGCGATACCGACGCGAATACTCGAGGATCCGATTCAGCCGCTCGATCTGGGCGCCCGCAACGCGCATTTCGTCGTGCATCGATCTCGCACCCAGCTGGGTCTCGGAGGGTGGGACCCAGGCCGATCCCGCGCCGAGCGCCTCGGCGTTGGCCTCGCTGGGCGCGAGGCTCCGGATGGCAAAGTCCCCCGCCGCGACCAGACCAGCGAGGAGCAGCGTCATGCGGACGCGCCGACGTCGGCGTTCCTCATCTCCCCGGTGGACATAGGTTCCGCGCAGATCCTTCATGTGAACCTCTATAGAACTGCAAACGCGGTTCTACCCCAGGCAGGACCGCGTTTGACGGTTGTGAACGCGCCGGCTCCCTATCCCCGAACCCAGTCCCCGCTTTTCCCGCCGCGTTTTTCGTTGAGACGAATCTCGCCGATCTCCAGTGCATAATCTACGCCCTTGACCATATCCCAGATGGTGACAAGGGTCACGCTGACGGCAACAATTGCCTCCATTTCGACGCCGGTTTGTGCTGTCGTTTTGGCGGTCGCGGTTACGCGGACCGCGGGCGGCGCATCTTCGAGCACCATCGTTAGGTCGATATCGGTCAGCGCGATTGGATGACAGAGGGGCACCAGTTCGGATGTGCGTTTGGCGGCCATGATGCCGGCGACCCTGGCGACCGAGAGCACATCGCCCTTGGCGATGGTGTTGGCGCGAATCGCGGCGAGGGTCGCGGCCTGCATGCGGATGATGCCGCTGGCGCGCGAGAGTCGCTGGGTGACCGGCTTGTCCGAGACGTCCACCATGCGCGCCCGGCCGGCATCGTCGGAGTGGGTCAGGTCTGGCATGAGAGGCGGTTGGCGCGAGTCGTCAGGCAAGCGTGGCGGCGAGATGGCGCAGGAGATCCGCGGTAATCAGCTGCGGACTCACGTTGCCGTCGGCCAGCAGTTTGGCATCCTCCACCAGATCGATCGCCTGGCTGGCGGCGAGCGCCTGTCGCGTGTTTCCCTGCTCGGCGCTGCCACGCATCCGATCGTGGAGCGCCAGCGTGAGGGCGTCGAGGAGATCGGAGTAGGCGCCGCGAGCGCCCCGGTGTCCCTGGAAGAACGCCAGGCGCCACAACTCGGAGCGGCGGCCGGCCACGGCGGCATCGAGCAGGCGCCTGGCCTCGTCCATCGCGGGCTGGCGCACCCCGGATGACAGCAGTGCTCCCGGGGCGCCCCCGGCGAGGTCGAGCCGGGCGGCCTCCCCTTTCGGCACGCCAAGCTTGTCGAGCGCGGCGGAGACGGTGGAGTGGCGCAGAAATGCGCGCATCGCGGTTTCGGTGAGCCGAGGGACACGCATGCTCACCGTGCGCGAGCGGATGGTCGGCAGGATCGCCCCCACGGCGCTGGTAGTGGCGATGATCCAGCTGTCCGCCAGCGGTTCCTCGAGCAGTTTGAGCAGCGCGTTGGCGGCGAACTCCTGTCCCTCCACCAGCACCATCCGGTCCGCATCGCCGATCACGAACACCTTGCGAGCGGCCAGGGCCGGGGTGAGCGCCGCCCGCCGGAGTACGTGGCGCACGGTCGCCACGTAGATGCCTTCGGAGCCGGGGGGCGCCGCGTAGAGGCCATGCGCCCCGGCGCGCTCGAGCGTGGCACCGGCGAGATCGCTCTTCACGTCGTCGACCGCGAGGTCCGAGTCCTTCGGCCGTGGTCGCGGGAAGATCCACGTGAGATCCGGATGGACCAGCTCGAGCGCAGAGCGGCAGTGCCGACACGTGCCGCACGGCGGCGCAGACTCGCGGCAGAGCAGGGCCTGCGCGACAAGCAGGGCCAGTCGCTGCTTCCCAACACCCGGCGGTCCGTGGAGGAGGAGGCTCTGCGGCAACGAGCCTGCGCGAACGGCACGCAGCAGGCGCTCACGCAGTTCCTCATGCCCGAAGAGCGGAATGATGGTCTTGGCGGGCAGTGACGCGTCAGGCAACGGACCGGGACTCCGGGCGGTGGAGAGGGCTCTGTCTTCCAGCACGCAAACTAGCGCGGGCGCGCCGCGCCCGTGAGCCGTGGGGTGCTGGCCGGCGGGCGCCGGTGATGGGTGGCCTGCTCGTACGCGTACGCCAGGCGAATGAGCGTTGCTTCGCTCCAGGGGCGGCCGAAGAAGGTGCATGCCGGCGGGCAGCGACGCCACGCGAGTATCCCATGGGGACGTGCATCGGCGGGGAAGCCGGTGGTCGGCGAGAAGAACTGGCGAGTTGTTGCCGTGCGGGCGTGTTGAGATCGCCGATGAGGCGCGGCGGGTTGCTCCAGGTCGGATAGACGAACGCGTCGAGGTGCTGGCGTCCATCGTCCGCACGACGGCGGCGCGGAGGGCCGCGCGGAATGCTCGCGCGCCCGGCACGCCGGGCGGGGTCTCGGGGCCGATTTCGGCGCGTGCCTGCCTGCTGCGCAGGCGCGCTGGATCGATGGGATGGAAGCGTCGCGAGCGGATGATCTCGTCGAGCGAGTGGACCGGCGGGCCGTCGCGCCTAGCGCCGAGAGGATAGCGGTTGAGGTCGTACTTGAAGCTGCGCGCAAGGCCGCCGCCGCCTGCGGCGCGCAGCGGAGTCGAGCGCCGGGATCGCACGCGGGTCGAGCACGGTGGCGCCCGGCGCGCCGAGGTCGTCCAGCGCGCGGCGAAGACCGCCGATGACTTCGGCTGTCGGCGGTGCGGCGTTCGTAGGCCTGGCGCAGGATGCCGATGCGCGCGCCGCGCGAGGCCGTTCCGCGTCGAGCGAGTCCGCGTAGTCGGGATGGCGTGGCCGCGGCTGGCGGCGGTGGCAGGGTCGTCCGGGTCCTCGCCGACGATCGACCTGGAAGACGGCGACGGCGTCGGCGACGGTGCGCGCCATCGGGCCGGCGATGTCCTGCGAGCAGAAGAGCGGCACGACGCCGGCGCGGCTCGTCAGCCCCATCGTCGAACGGATGCCGACGAGCGCGTTGTGCGACGAGGGGCCGCGGATGGAGTTCCCGGTGTCGGTGCCGAGCCCCACGGTCGCCGAAGCTGGCGGCGACCGCGGCGGCCGTGCCGCCGCTCGAGCCCGCGGTGACGCGGTCGAGCGCGTACGGGTTCTTCGTGTAGCCGGGCAGGATCGAGCTCACCGTCTCGTACGGCGATGAACGCGAACTCCGCCATGTTGGACTTGGCGAGGACGATCGCGCCGGCCTCGCGGATGCGGCGCACCTCGAAGGCGTCCTTGCTTCGGCATGCCACCCTGCGAGCGACAGCGAGCCCGCGGTGGTCGGCAGGTCCGATGGTCTCGAAGTTGTCCTTCACGATCATCGGGATGCAGTGCAGCGGCCCGATGAGTCCGCCCGCGCGAAGCGCCGGTCGAGCGAGTCGGCGACGTCGAGCGCGCCGCGGGATTCACCGCGATGATCGCGTTGATGGCGGGACCGTTCTTGTCGTAGGCGTCGATGCGGCGCGAGGTAGGCGCTCGACGAGCTGCGCGGCAGGTGAGCGTGCCGCGCCCGCATCGCGTCGTGGATGTCGGCGATCGTCGCCTCGACGACGTTGAACGGAGCGTTCTGCGCCGGCAGTTCGGCGGCAAGGAGTGTCGACAGTCCCGCCAGCGCAGCGCGGGTGATGACGTGGTGACGCATAGGTTTTCGGCGTTGAGGACGAGGGACGATCAACACGTGGCGGTCCGATAAACCAGCTATCAACTCTATCAGCTCTATCAGCCATCACCGATCAGCTTTCAGGGATCAGCTTTCAGGGATCAGCTTTCAGGGATCAGCGATCAGCGATCAGCGGTCGGCTTTCGGCGATCAGCGGTGCAGCCCGTACCTCCTTGCGGCGGTCGTTCACGCGGGCGGCTCCGCTGCATCGCGCAGCGAATCCCCAAAGACGTTCACCGCCACCACGGTGACGAGAATGAGCAGTCCGGATAGAGGGCCAGCCACGGCGTGGACGAGAGGTAGCTCTGCGCGTTGCTCAGCATGTTCCCCCAGCTTGCGGCCGGTGGGGGAACCCCGAGACCGAGAAACGACAGCGCCGATTCCATCAGAATCGCCGTTCCCACGCCGAACGTGGCGCT
>CAVUFA010000029.1:0-122599 GCA_963740565.1 uncultured Gemmatimonadaceae bacterium
TACGTACGACCTGATGGCAACCCCGGACGGCACCGGGTGGACCGTAAACTTCGCCAATCGCCCGCCGGTGCCCGCGCGCATCATCAGCGTGGGCGGCGACAGTATCGTCGTTGAGTCCGGCCCCTATGAAAGCGTGTTGCAGAAGGGCGTCCAGGTGTCGACGCACACTGTCTTCCACCTCGATAACGGCATGCTGAAGGGCATGACCACCGCGCATTACACCGGCGTCAAGACCGCCGACTCGGTGCGCATGCTGTCGCAGGAAGGAACGAAGAAGCCCTAACGAGACAGTACGAGAGACGGGGAGCAAGTGAACGCTCCCCGTCACCGTGCGCGCGGGCCTTAGGCCTCCGGCCCCTGGCCTATTTCAGCTGCGGCCTTCTTGGCCTTTGGCCTATGCCCTCTGGCCTTTGGCCTATGCCCTCTGGCCTTTGGCCTATGCCCTCTGGCCTTTGGCCTATGCCCTCTGGCCGCTTTACGGCTGCACCACCGCCTTCGTATTCGCGCTCCCCTTCCCCGCGTTCTTCACGTACACATCGAGCCACGCCACCCACCGCGCCCACTGATCGAGCACGGTCTCGCGCGTGAGCGGGCCGTGATCCTCGTATGGATAGATATAGAGCGCGGCGGTTTTGCCGTTCGCCCGCAACGCCTGCATCATCCGGATCGAGCTGATCGGATCGGTGCCGACGTTCTGGTCTTCCATCGAGTGGTACATCAACACCGCACCCTGCAGCTTGTCGGCGTAGAGCATCGGCGACATGTCGAGATACGTCTTCTGCCCGCTCCACAGGTCGCGCCGCTCGGTCTGGAATCCGTCTGGGGTGAGCGTCCGGTTGTACATCCCGTCGCCCGCGATCCCCGCCTTGAAGAAGGGCGTGTGCACCAGCGCATTCATCGTGCTGAACGCGCCGTAACTGTGCCCGCCGATCCCCAGTCGTGTGCGATCGATGTAGCCGTCCCTGTCCAGCTCGTCGATCGCCGATGAGAGATCCATGACCAGGTCGGAGACGTAGTTGTCGTTCATCGCGCCCTGCTCGCCCACGATCGGCGGGTCGAAGTCCGCGACCGCGTATCCCTGGGTGACGAGGTACTCGATGGTCCGCGGCGCGCCGTTCGGGAAACTGTTCAGATTCGTGGTGCGTAGCGTGCGGTCGTACCCGTTCTGTTCCGTATACTCGCGCGGATAGAACCAGAACATGCCGGGCAGCCGCGTTCCCGCCTGGTAGCCGGCGGGCAGCGTGAGGCGCACCAGGAACTTGAACCCGTCGGCACGCGTCACGGTGATCCGCTTGCGGACGGCGTTGGTGAACTCCGGCGTGTAGTCCGTGTTGGTGGTGAGCTTCGTCATCGTTCCGGACTGCACGTCGCGCAGGTACGAATCGGAAACGTCCTTCGGCGTCTGGCGGTTCACGATCACTTTGGAGAAGTCATCGTCGAGCGCCCCACCGACGGACTCGTCGGCGTCCTTCGCACCCTCGAAGACGCGTGTCTTGTTCCCCGTCGCGATGTTGACCTTGTCCACGAACTCCACCGGGGGCTGCTGCTCGTAGTCCTTGTAGTAGCGCGTCCCCTGAAGGAAGACGGCGCCGTCGGACGAGACCATCGCCACCTCGCCGCCGGCGCTGCCGCGCTTGGTGACGAGGGCGCCGGGGTTGCCGTAGAACGAGAGCGAGTCGTCCGCGGCCGCTCCGCCACGACCGCCGCCCCCACCACCGCCGAACCGTCCCCCCCGGCCGCCGGCGAAGGCCGGCGTGTACGCCCGCTGCCTGACGATCACGTGCTTCGTGGCCGGATCGTCGAGATTCACGGCGAAGATCTCCCCCTGCCCGCCGGTGGTGGTCCCCACGAAAATCGTCTTCGCGTCGTCGGTGAACATCACCTGCGACATCGGCCCGTCGTTCTGATAGAGCACCTTGGTGTCGTTAGGTCCGAACGGTGGCGCCCACTGCACCAGGCGGTCGGGTCGCGTCGCACCCTGCGCCCCACGCCCGCCCGCGCCCCCTCCGGCCCGGCCACCCCGCGCCCCACCGGCCGCGACGTCGGTGGAATCACTCCCGCCGCGACGTCCTCCGGGCACCTGCTCGATGTAGTAGAGGCCTGGCCCCTGCGGCATCCACGACAGCCCCCGCTTCGATCCGGTGCTGGCGCCACCGCGTCCGCCCCCGCCCCCGCCCCCGCCCGAGGTGTCGCCGGCGAAACGCAGCCCTCGCTTGGACAGCTCGGCCAGCGCCTTCCCGCTCGCGTCCCAGATCTCTTCGGTGCTCGCGAAGGCATTGTACTGCACGACGTAGGAGAACGGCTTGTGCATCGTGGTCACGCGGAAATACCCTCCGTCGGGCGAGGCGTCCACGTTGGAGATCATCGCCGGCGCGCCGATCTTCCTCACGGCTTTCGTCTTCACGTCGATGAGCGCCAACTGACCGGTGACGTAGTACTCCATCAGCTCGGCTTCGAACGGATCCTCCAGCAGGCTCGCGTAGTTCCGCTCGGCGGCCTTCTTTCCATCGGTCCACGTGCGCACCAAGGGACCGGTCGCGATCGCCGGACGCGTCGGCTCGGGCTTGCGGTTGTCGGGAAGGAGCACCGTAATGATGCTCCTGCCGTCCGCGGTCCAGTCGATCGACGTCTCGAGCGTGGCAAGAAGCGGCGTCTTCGTGACCTGCACCGACTTGCCGGTGGCGACGTCGGCCACGTAGATCTGCGACGCGTCGTCGAAGTTGGCGATGTAGGCCAGCTGCTTCCCGTCGGGTGACCACGCGGGGCTGCTGACCGTCGCGCCCCTGGGGGTCACGATCGACATGGACTTGCCAGTGAGCGCGTCTATCAGAGCCAGACCGGCCGAGCCGCGCGTGGTGAGCGTGCGCGCGCGATTCGCCTTGAAGTCCACCTGCAGCCCGGCGAAGTAGTAGTGCGGCTTTCCGAAGGTCTGCACGCTGGGCAGTCCCTCGCTCTCCTGCTTGAGGAAGTGACGCCGGTCCGGGCTGGGCTGCGCGAGCGTCACGTTCTGGAAGCGCGGCGCGGTGACCAGCTTCTGGATCTCTGGCGGCGGCACCTGATACGTCTCCGCGTCGAGCACGGCCCGGTCGGCGGCGAGCCAGGGCGGGACGTCGTTCGGGTTCTGTGGGGGCGCCTGCTGCGCGCGCAGCGAGCCGGTGGCGACGAGGACCGCCAGCAGCGATCGGAGCACCAAACGAGAGGGGAGCGTGGGACGCATCGTTGGATCCTCTGGGGGTGGGGCCGAGCGGGGCGGCCGACCGGGATCCTGGGGTACGCCGGTCCCGACTCCCGCCGCCGCCCTAACATACGCGGCTTTTGCGGACCTCGCTGGGGGCGGACTCTTCCGCCGGCCACAGGCCAGAGAAATTGAGAGAAATTGGGGTCAGACTCGAATTTCCGGGCCGGGCGACGACGAGAGAAATTGGGGTCAGACTCGAATTAGCTGGACGCCGGATGTCGGCGCTCCCGCCTGTCGGAGTGCCGCGTGACCCTGCGCGATGCATCAGGAGCGCCGGCTCACGACCTCCACCCGATCCCCCACGCACAGCCGCCCCGGTGCGTGGTGGGTTGCGTTCTGGCCGAAGTACACGTCGGACCCGTTCCGGCGATAGGTGGCGAGGGTCCGGAGGGGCTCCTGGCCCCTGATGCCCGTGGACTGATCGACGGTGGTCGTGGCACAGCGCGGGCATGACTTCGCGATCTCGAGGAGGACGCCGCCAGCGCGAACGGTCTGCCAGGCGTCTTCTTCGTAGGGCGCCGCGCCGCGGACGACGATATTGGGCCGGAACCGGTCCATGCGGAGCGGCGCCGCCAGCCGGCTGTTGAGATCGTCGAGCGATGACTCCCCGATCACGAGGAGCGGCGAGCCGTCGGTCAGGGCAATCTGTCTCGGGCCTGTCAGGATTCCGGCGTACTTCCGGGCCATTGGGAGGTTGGCGTCGTCGGGCTGATAGACGAGGCGGCACGGGCATCCGAGAAACCGCGAGAGCCAGTCCCCGGCGCCGGCGTCCGCCACCAGCACCCGGCACGCGCCATCCCACACGTGACCGGTGACCGCCTCCGCGCCTGACGACTCCCTCGGTGTGGCCACCTCGAGCGGCGCCATGCCGGGCGCCTCGACGCGAAGACCGCCGTGGTGGGGTGCCGGCACGAGGAGGGCGAGCCGCGGGATCTCGCGCTGCGAGAGGAAGCGGTGGTGCTGGTCGGTCACCATCCAGCGGCGGTCGCCCGCGGCGCCGCGGTCGTCGAGCTCCAGCTCGTCGACCGCGACGCCGCGGGCCGACTTGAGGGGGTAGATGTGGAGGGAGGAGATCAACACGGTCAGCGGTCAGCGGATCCCAACAATACCGCCGAGTCTGCGCGGTGTTCGAACAGGACGCATGGTGCGCGGATGAAGCTGATGACTATGAGCGGAAAGTCGAACGCGGACAACTGGGAGCTGAAAGCTGATCGCTACTGTACTACTGTACTTGATTCGTCAAATCCAGCACAATCGTCCACTGCCCGTCCCCCTCGCGCCGCCAGATGCGCAGGCAGTACTCGTGTTGGGCATCAGTCTGGTCGCTCCCCGCCGCGGTGAGCGTATAACTCCCCCACGTGTAGCCGAAGTCCCCGGCCGCAGCCACGCCGCCACCCAGCGGCGCCGAGCTATAGAGGCGCTTGTCGGCGGCGAGCGCCGCGCGAACTGCGCCCTGACCCATCGCCGGCGGCGTGCCGTCCCGATAGAGGCGCGCGTCCGCCGCCAGCCGACTCGCCAGCAGGGTCGCCAGCGCGGCCGGCTTCGCGCCTAACGAGGAGTCCGCCCGCAGCAGCGCCGCGCGCTGGCCGGCGGCATCGGAGAAGGCGCCCGCGCCTGCGCTCCGCACGGCGAGACTGTCCGGCGCGACCGCGCCGTGGCTGATCCCGATGTCGAGTGCCACCTTCCACGCTCCTGCGCCACCGCCGCTACCAGCGACTCCACGGCATCGCGCGACGAGGACGACTGCGCGGGCGAGCTCCGCTGGAGCAGTGTGCTCAGCGCAAGGGCACAGGTGAGCGAGAACGGACGATGTGTGGTCATGGGCCCGGATGTTCTGGAGGTAGCGGTCAGGCGCTAGTGGGTCCCGGAGAATGTGACTGGTTGCGGCCGCCCCGTGCGCTCGCGATCACCCAGGATGACATAACGACGAGGCACCACCGGCATGGAACAGGTGTCGCACCCCTCTCGCAGGCTCGACGCGAATGTCGGCGATCACTACACGAGGAAATTGGAGTCTGACCCCATTTTTGGGGCGATCACCACGCGAGGAAATTCGAGTCTGACCCTATTTGTGAGCCCGACCCGAGCGCCGAAAGCGAAGGCATTCCGTCGCGGGCCGGAAGAGTCCGGGGACGAGGTGACACAATCGCGTGTCGAGATCGCTCGCTCGGCGTTCCGTCGGTACTGTTTCATCGCCCGACTTCCCGTTTCATGAACGCCGCGCGCGCGCACGCTGGTGGCGCGGCCGCCTGCGTAACTCGCGCCGGCGCACTCGACTCCTCCAAGAGCGACCGAGCAATCACGACACGGCCCCGCCCTTGCCCTGCATCACCGGCTGTCGGCCGCACGACGGTGCGTGCCGCGCCGGACTTCAACGCGAGGTGCGATCCAATGAAAGTTGCGCGAGCGATGCTTCTTGTGGCCGCCGTGGCGGCGTGCAGCAACGACCAGGACACGTCACGCCAGTTTCCACTCTCCCCTTTCACGAACCGATCGTCGGCCGTGATCGGCAACGTCTACACGATGGACAATGGCGCCGCCGGGAACTCCGTTCTCGTCTTCGACCGATCGGCCGACGGCTCGCTCACGGCCGCGGGATCGTTCGCCACCGGCGGACTGGGCACCGGCGCCGGCCTGGGGAACCAGAGCGGGATGGTGCTGGACGAGTCGGGCAAGACGTTAGTCGTAGTGGATGCCGGGAGCAACGAGGTCTCGTCGTTCCGCGTGAATGGCGACGGCAGCCTCGCGCTCGCGAGCACGGTCGGATCGGGCGGCACGACGCCGATCAGCGTGACCACCGCCGGGAAGCTGGTGTACGTGCTGAACGCGGGTGGGAGCGGCAACATCGTCGGATTCACCCTGTCGCCGCAGGGTGAGCTCTCGATGATCCCGGGTTCGGCGCGGCCGCTGAGCACGGGAGCCTCCGGGCCGGCGCAGATCGGCTTCGATCACATGGGCAGTCTGCTGGTTGTTTCCGAGAAGGCGACCAGCTCGCTCAGCACCTACACGGTGGATCATGCGGGCCTGGCGACCGGACCGGTGGTCACGCCGTCGAGCGGCGCGACGCCGTTCGGGTTCGCGTTCACCCGGCACGGCACGCTGGTAGTGTCCGAAGCCGGCGGCGGCCCGGCCGGCACCAGCGCGGTCTCGTCGTACGCGGCTGCTGGGAACGGTGCCTGGTCCGCCATCAGCCCGTCGGTGCCCGACCATCAGATGGCGGCCTGCTGGATCGTGATCACGAACAGTGGACGGTTCGCCTACACGACCAACGCGGCCAGCGGGACGATCAGCGGGTTCGGTGTCCATCAGGGCGGTCTGACGCTGCTGGACGCGAGCGGGGTGACGGGGAACGTCGGCGGAGGAACGTCGCCGATCGACATGACGATGTCGCGCGACAGCAGGTTCCTGTACGCGCTGGCGAGCGGCACGCACGCGATCTCGGCGTTCGCGGTCGGCGCCGACGGCTCCCTGTCGTCGCTGTCCGGCGGCGCGAGCGGTCTGCCGGCGTCGGCCAACGGCCTGGCGGCACGATAGCATGGGCTCCGCACCCCGTGCGCCCGGGGCGGGACCGATTCTGGTTCAGCTCCGGGCGTCGGGATAAGTTGGAACGACATCACCTCACCGCTCGTCGGTCCCGGCCAGGGCGAGGCGAACGCGCCTGGTGCGCGACGCCTCGCCCTGCCATTTGCGCCCTTCTCCGATGGCCTTTCGAATCACGCTCCAGCGCGCGTTGTTAGGCACGGTCGTCGCCGCCATTCTGGTTGGCGTCGTACCGGCCGGCTTCGCGCTCGACCGCCGCCTGGCAGGCGCATTGATCGCCAAGGAGCGTTCCGATCTCGAGATGGCGCCGCACGTCCTGGCCGACCGGATGGCCGGACGCGCCGACGTGCTCAAGATGCACGCCATGGACTTCGCCCGGTCGCCGGGACTCGCCGAAGCGCTGTCCCGCGGCGACCGCCCGGGTGTCGAACAAGTCGCGCAGCGGGCGACTCCCGGACTGGATGGCAGTGAACCAGTCGTTGTCGCGTCCGACGGTCGCGCGCTGGTGGGTCCGCCTCCCGATAGCGCGTGGGTGGACGCGACCCGCCGGGGTGGCACCACCGTCTCGGTCGGCGTCGCCCGCGGCGCGGTGTTCAGTTTCGCCATCGCCCCGGTCGAGATGGGCGGCACCTGGACCGGCGCCGCCGGACTCGCGTACCCGGTCGACGCCCGCGACGCGGACGCGCTGGCGCGACTCACCCGCGCCGACGTCACCATCCTGGTGGATCCGGAGAGCGCCATCGCCGTCACCACCCTCGACTCAGCCCTGGCGGAGGGGATCCGGCGCGTCTACACCGCGACGCGCGATACCGGGCAGGCGGTGGAGTACCGGATCGGGCGCCGTTCGCTGCTGGCGGTCGCCGCGCCGCTGGGCGACACGGCCCACGTGATCTTCTCGCGCGATCGCGATGCCGAGCTGGCCGTGATCCCGGAGCTGCACCGTGTCGCGCTCATCAGCGCGCTCCTGGCCCTGGCGGTGGCTATCACGTTAGGCGCAGTGCTGGCCACGCGCATCAGCCGGCCCGCGCGCGAACTCTCGGCGGCCGCCTCCGCCATCGCGCAGGGTTCCTTTGACGCGCCCCTGCCGCGCGGGTCACGCATCGACGAAGTGGCGAGCGTCGCCGGACGGTTCGAGGAAATGCGCGAGACGTTGCGGCGCCAGATGACCGATCTGCGACGGGCCAACGAGGCGCTCGCCGACCGCAATGCCCGGCTCGTGTCGCTGCAGGCGGACCTCATGCAGCGTGATCGGCTGGCCGCCACCGGGCGACTGGTCACGCAGCTGGCCCACGAGATCCGCAATCCGGTGGCCAATCTGCGCAATCTGCTGGAGCTGGTGCGGCGGCGCGTCGATGGCGACCCGCAGGCGATCGAATACGCCGACCTGGCCATCGACGAGTTGCTGCGCATGCACGAACTGGCGGAGCAGATGCTGGACCTGAACCGTCCCCGCGATCCGGCCGCTCAGCGGTGCGACGCGGTGACGGTGGTGCGCGAAGTCGCCCGGCTGGCGTCCGCCGGCGCCCTCGGCGGCGAGCCGCGGCTGCTGGTGCGCGGGTCCGACCACGCACAGGCGGCGATGGCTCCGGATGCGCTCAAGCAGGTGCTGGTGAATCTCGTCCAGAATGCCCGTGAGGCGGTCGCCCACGCCGGCGGCCGCACCGCGGAGATCAGCATCGACATCACGCAGCCCCACGAGGGCGTGTCGATCGCCGTCCAGGACAACGGACCGGGGGTGCCTGACGAGCTGCGGGAACGGATCTTCGACCCGTTCTTCACCACCAAGGGCGCGGTGCACGGCGTGGGCCTGGGCCTGTTCGTGGCCGAGGGGCTGGTGCGCAGCGCCGGCGGACGGCTGACTCTCGAGACCCCGCCGGGCGGCGGCGCGCGCTTCGTCATCGAACTGCCGCCGGCGACCTCCGCCCCGGCCACTGCCCAGTCCGCGCCGGCGAGCGCAACATCATGACCACGGCACCGGCGCGCCTGCTGGTGGTTGATGACGACGCCACCTTCCGCCTCACGACGGCGGCCCTCCTCGCGACCGACGGGTTCATCGTGGATACCGCGGCCGACGGCCGCGAGGCGGTGGATCGCCTGGGGGAGACGCGCTACGACCTGCTGCTGGTGGATCTCCGGATGCCCGGCATCGACGGGCTGGGGCTGGTGGAGGCGCTGCGCCTGTGGGGGCACGGCGTCCCGATTCTGATGATCTCGGGGTTCGGCACCGTAGACAGCGCGGTGCGCGCGCTCCACCTCGGCGCCGACGATTTTCTGCTCAAGCCGGTGGAGCCCGATGTGCTGAGCGCGCGCGTGAGCGAGCTCCTCGAGCGCCGTCCGCAGACGAAGCCCGAGGAGGCGACGGCGTCCGGCATTGTGGGACGGTCGGGGGCGATGCGCGCGCTGCTCGAGCGCATCGCGCGAGTGGCGCCGACGGAAACCACGGTGCTGGTCACCGGCGAGACCGGCGTGGGCAAGGAGCTGGTGGCGCGAGCGGTGCATCTGGGATCGCCGCGACGGGACGAGCCGTTGCTCGCCGTGAACTGTGCGGCCCTCGCCGAGGGTCTGCTCGAGAGTGAGCTGTTCGGGCACGTGCGAGGCGCCTTCACGGGCGCGATGCGTGATCGCGCCGGCGTGTTCGAGGCCGCGCACGGGGGGACGCTCTTTCTCGACGAGATCGGCGCCACCTCGCCGGCGCTGCAATCACGATTACTCCGTGCGCTGCAGGAGCGCGAGATCACGCGCGTGGGGTCGACGACTGCCATTCCCGTGGACGTGCGCGTGATCGCCGCGACCAACCGCGACCTGCGCGCACTGGTGGATGAAGGGAGAGTGCGCGAAGATCTCTACTACCGCCTGGCCGTCTTTCCGCTGGCGGTTCCACCGCTGCGCGAACGGGCGAGCGACATCCCGCTGCTGGTGGAGCACGCGCTGGCCCGACTGCGCCAGCGGCTGCCCGAGGGCGCGAACCTCACCTGCTCTCCGCTCGCCATGCGGTTGCTGCGCCGCTACGATTGGCCGGGCAACGTGCGACAGCTGTTCGCGGTGCTGGAGAGCGCGGCGATCTCGACCGGGAGTGGCCGGATCGAGGCGCAGCACCTGCCTGACGAGGTGCGCGGCGCCCACGACCTGGATGCGCCGGTGCCGCGCTACCGGTCGGACCAGCCGGCCGAGGATGAGCGCGCGGCGATCGAGGCAGCGCTGGCGCAGTCGGGCGGCACGCTCTCGCGGGCGGCCGAGCTGCTCGGGATGGGGCGGACGACGCTGTGGCGGAAGATGCGGGGGTACGGGCTCGGTCCCGAGCGCTGAGCCAGCCGGTGGCCGCGGGGTGGATCGTCCCTGGCCCCGCGGGCTGATCGCGGCCGACCGCGGCACGCGGTCGGCGCGCAATACGGGGCGCTACTTCACGCTGGCCAGCGCCCAGACGATCGTCAGCGCCCACTGCGGCCCGAGCCAGCCGCGATCGCCGTCGCTGTACGATTCGGCGGTGGAGTGGGCGCCGCGCCCGTCGCCGCCGCCGTCGATGGTGATGGCGGGAATGCCGAGCGACATCGGGATGTTGGCGTCGGTGCTGGAGGTTCCGAGCCGCGCCTCGAAGCCTAACGAGCGGCCGGCCGCCTGGGCCGTCCGCACGATGTGGCTGGTGTCGGGCGGGCGCGGCGGCCGGGCGCACGCCCATCGACTGCCACGTCCACGGTGATCTTCACCGGCGACTCCGGCCAGCGGGCGTTCTCCTCGGCCAGCGCGTCGTTCACCGCCTGGCGGAACTTCGCATCCAGCTTCGCCAGCTCCTCAGGCGACTCCGACCGGAGATCGACCTCCATCGCGCCCAGCGGCGAAATGGTGTTCACCGAGGTGCCACCTTCGATCACGCCCACGTTGAACGTGGTCTTGGGCGATTTCGGCACCTGGAGATCGGCAGATCTTCGCGATGGCGCGTCCCAGCGCGTGAATCGGGCTCGGCATCCCGAACGCGCCGTAGCTGTGGCCGCCGGGTCCCTTGAACGACACCTTGTACCGGTTGCTCCCGACGGCGCGATAGGTGATCCCGAGTCCGGTGCCGTCGATGGCGACGAAGTAATCGATGTGGGCCGGCGGGTGCGCGAACAGATAGCGCATGCCGCGCAGGTTCCCCGGCCCTTCTTCGCCCACATTGGCGACAAACACGATGTTGCCGGCGGTCGTGACCTGCGCATCGCGCATCGCGCGGGCCACGGCGAGGAGCACTGCCAGTCCCCGGCAGTCGTCGCCGATCCCCGGTGCGCGATAGACGTCGCCGTCCCTCCGAACGTGGACGTCGGTGCCCTCCGGGAAAACGGTGTCGAGATGCGCCGAGAAGAGCACCGTGGGCCCGGAGCCCGATCCCGGCCGTTCGGCGATCACGTTACCGACCGAGTCGATCCGGACGGCGCGCAGGCCTAACGACTCGAAGCGCCGTTTCATTTCCGCGGCCCGCTGCTGTTCCTTGAACGGCGGGGCCGCGATCTCGCAGATCGACACCTGCTGGTCGAGGGTCCACGCGTTGCCGGTGCGCACGGCGTCGAGCGCCGCCTTCACAGTGGGCGGGGGAGTTGGCAGCGGCTGCTGGGCCCCGAGAGTCGAGGCGGCCATGGCGAGAAGCGTCAGGCTCGAGCGCGAGATCATCCCGGCGAGGCTGGGCCGGCGTCCCGCCCCACGGCGCGCTGACGACGCTCCGGTATCCGCGCCCCGCTGCTCCCCCGCCGGATACTCAGACACGGTCCCGTCGGACTTGCCGTGTGCGCTCATCGCGGCCCCGCCCCGGCCCCCGCCCCCGCCGGGACGGCGTGGAGCCGCGCGGCCAGGGCTTCGTGCAGGGCGAGGGTGATAGGGCCAGGACTTCCCTTCCCGATCGGCTGGCCGTCGAGCTTCACCACCGGCATGACGTCGCTCGTGGTCCCGGTGACGAAGCATTCCTCCAGGCGCGGAATCTCGTGCGTGAAGATCGGCGTCTCGCTCATAGGATACCCGACCTCGCGCGCGATCTCCACGACCACGTCACGCGTGACCCCGGGCAGGACGTAGTTCGAGACCGGATACGTCCGGACGTTCCATCGATGACACCGAACACGTTGGTGTGCGACCCTCGGTAATCGCCGCGTCCCGCAGGAAGATCGATTCGTAGGCGCCGTGATCCACGGCGTACTGCTTGGCCATCACCGCGGGCAGGAGGTTGACGGTCTTGAGGTCGCAGCGGGTCCACCGGTAGTCGGGATAGCGTCACCGCCGCCACTCCGCGCCCGCGTGTCTCGTCGGATGGCGAGAACGCGGAGGCCGAAAGAAAGACCGTGAGCGGCGTGCCCGGCAGGAGGAAAGGCGTGCGCCCGAGGGGCGGCGCCGCGGGTGATCTGGAGATATACCGTCGCCTGGCCGTGGTCGAGGCCGTTCTCGCGCGAGCAGCCGGTGATGGATGTCGAGGAGCGCGTCGACCGGAGAGCGGCGGATCGATGTCGCAGCTCGCGCATCCCGCGCGCCAGTCGCTGCATGTGGCGAGCCGGTTCGAAGAGCCGCCCCTCGACCGCGCGGGTCACCTCATAGACGCCGTCGCCGAAAAAGAACCCCGCTCGTCGACGGAGAGCCTGGCCTGGTCGCGCGGGAGGAACTCGCCATTGAGATAGACGTGCTGGACATGGTCGGAGGGAGTGAGGGACATCGCTGCGCCGCCTCAAAGATGGCGCCGCGATCGTCACTCCGGCGAGCCCAGCGGCACCGAGGCCAGAGTCCCAGCGGGATGGCGATCCGACCTCTGGCCCTTGCCTTTTGACCTTTGGCCTTTGGCCTTTGGCCTCTACCTCCCCTATTTCTTTGTCGCCAGCAGCTCCTCGATCAACTCCAGCGCCCGCGGATCGCGCGACTGGGCGAGCCAGAAGAGCGCCTGGCGTCGCAGCTCCGGATCCTTGTTCGTCCGCACGATGTTGATGAGCGGAGGGATGCCCTCCTTGTCGTGTCGCTGCGAGAGCGCGAAGATCGCCTGCTTGCGCACCGCGCGATCCACGCTGTCCTCACCCACCAGGTCGGTCAGTCCCTTCGTTGCCGGCGCCTCGGCCAGTTGTCCGAGCCAGAAGACGGCCTGGCTGCGCGTCTCGCTCGGGCGCCTTTCATTCCGCGCAATGCGCATCAGATCGGGCCAGATAGTCACGCTGTCCACCAGCGTCGCGGGGAAGATCGCCTGGCGCGCGGGGCCCCGGTCATTCGTCTCGGCGACCGAGATCAGGTAGTCGGCTGCCTCACGCGTGCTCACCTGCCCCAGATCGGTCGCCGTCGTCGACGCGCGCCACCGTCCGCCGACGTAGAACCGCAGGTCGGCCACCTCCCCGTCGCGCCGGTCGATGACCACGCGGCCGGGACCGGACTGGCAATCCACGTCGTACTCCACATCGCGCGACGAACGATTGTCCGACCAGTTGGTCTGGTGCCGGCCGCTGTTCCAGGAAATCGACTGCCCGGACCCGCAGACCTCGGGCCGCAGGGTGAACGTGAACCGCACGTCGCCGTCGTGCACGCGGCTCACCCGGCTCGCGAGGGATTGTGCTCCGGCGGCGCCGGCCGCTGCGAGGAACAGCGCGGCGGCCGCGGCCGTGGTCAGCTGAATGGAGGTCATCGCAGGCGTCTCCTTGACTGAAATCGGTCAGCGGTCCGGGGACTTGTTGATCAGCTCCTCGAGGAACTTCACCACGCGCGGATCACGCGACTGCCCCAGCCAGAAGATGGCCTTGCTGCGCAGACTCCTGATCGGAATCGCTCCTGGCGATGGCCATCAGCTTGTCGACCGCGTCCGCATCGCGCTCGCTGCGACAGCACGAAGATGACCTGCTCCTTCATCTCGCGGTCCTTGACCGTGTCGTACAGTCTGGCCGATGTCGGCGATGCTCACGTTGCCCGACTGGCCGGCCCAGAAGAGCGCCTGCTTGCGCATGTCCATGTCCTCGCGATCGTTCATGCGCGAGTGTCATCAGCCACTTCTGCGTTGTCGTCGCTGCGCTGCTGGGACAGCGAGAAGAGCACCTTGTCCTTCAGGTCGACGCTCTTGAGGCGGCCGTAGAGGTCGCGCAGGAACTGCTGCATTGTCGGGGTCGCGTCGCTGGCCGAGCCAGAAGATGGCCTGCTCGCGGACGTTGGATGCAGCGTTGTCGTCCGACGCCACGTTGCGGATCAGCTGCTGCGCCCGGCTGTTTCGCTGCTGCGACAGCGCGAAGATGGCCTTCTCCTTGGCCAGGGAATCGGTGCTCTTCTGCAGAATCTCCGCGAGCAGATCCGTGGACTTCTCGGTGTTCGACTGGCCGAGCCAGAAGATCGCCTGCTCGCGCACTTCGGCGCTCGGATCGTTGCGCGCCACGTCGATCAGGATGTCGGCGGCGCGGTCGCTGCGCTTCTGCGACACCAGGAACACGGCCTTCTTCCTCAGGACCTCGCAGCTCTGCCGGTTGGCGAGCAGCCGCTCGAGAATCGGGAGCGCCTGGTCGGAGTTCATCTGCAGCAGTGCGTTGAGCGCGGCGATGCGATCGTCGTTGTCGTCGTCCTCGCGCGGGCATGACGTCTGTTGCTGTCGGGCGGCCGCCGTGGTAGCGGCGGGGCGCGCCGGATCGGCTTCCCGGACCACTTCGCTGGCGCATCGCTCGTCACCCTGCCGTGCACGCTCACCGCAGACCTGGATGCGCAACGTGCTGCCATCCAGGCGCTGGTACGCGGCGGAGTACTCGTCGTGCAGCTTCTGCAGGGCGCCGAGCGCGTTCGACAGGTTGGTCGATCCGCCGGCCTTGTAGAGCGAGAAGGCACGATAGTACAGCGCCGAGCTGGCGCGGCTGGATCCCGAGTAGCGATCCACCACGTGCTGGAAAAGCGTCGCGGCCTGGCTGTAGTTCCCATCGCTCAGCGCGTTCATGGCCACGCGATACGCAGAATCGGCCTGCCGCTCGCTGGCAGGCAGACGGGTGGAAACGACTGCGTCGGCGCGTCGTACATCGCGCGACTGGGCGGGCAGGAGGAGCGGCGTCACCGACGCGATGGACACCGCAAGGAGACAGAGTGTGCGCATGGCAGTAAGAGCCTTGTTCATGACGGGTGACTCCTCACGTCCCGCTGACGAAGCCTGGAGGGATGGACGTGCGAATGCGGGTGATCACTTGTCGACGCGAGATGGCCTGATCGATCAACTCGCGGTCGAGGGTGGCATCGTGCGCGGGGAGTTGGGAGAGTTGCACGAGAATGAGTTCGAGATCGTTGAACAGACGGCGACGGGCCGGGTCCTGCCCCGCCGGCGAGTCGGCCAGCAGGCGCGTGGTGGAGAGCAGGTCGCGCGCCCAGCGGCGCATGACCACGTCCATGGCGGTGTCTTCCGAGGCGCGGAAGGAAACCAGCAGCGCCTCGGCAGCCGACAGGTGCTGCGCCGCGAGCACGTCATAGCCGGTGGCGATCGCACCGGCAGCGTTGGTGGAGCCGTTACCGATGTTGTTGCCGCTGGACGGCGTGAGTTGCTCGCCGGTGCGCGGACCGGCGGCCGGTTGCGCGGCCGAAACGCGATTGGACGTGTCGGGGGACGGTACGACCGGCGCCGGCGTTTGCGCCGCCGACTGCACGCCAGCCACCTCGTTCGCTCCGGGGCGAGCACTCGTCAGGCGACCGATGCCGATCCCGGTCGCGACCAGCAGCACGGCGGCGGCGGCGAGCATCCACGGCCGCACGGCGAACCTCGCGCGGGGCCTGGAGTCCAGCGCCACCACCCCGGCGGCAGCTGGTGGGGTGCGGTCGCCCGGCGCATCGGTCTCCGACCGTCGCGCCTGGATTGCATCCCACATCGCGTCGCGGGGGGGAATGTCGGGCGGCCGATTGTAGTCCTGCGCCGCCTCGCGCACCCACTCGTCGAACCGATCGTCACTCATGCCGACCATGCTCCTGCGAAGTCCGCCAGCGCCTCGCGCAGCTTGGCGCGGGCGCGGAAGAGTTGCGCCTTGGAGGTGCCCACCTGGATGCCGAGCGCCTCACCGATTTCCTCGTGGGTGAATCCTTCCACGTCGTGCATGACGAACACCGTGCGGTATCCCTGCGGCAGCTCGTCGATGGCCTGGTGCAGCCGCTCTCTCAGATCCGGATCGGCCGGACCGCGGGAAGTGCCCAGTGATTCCGCCGCGTCGATACCGATTTCGCGGGCGCGAAGGCGCCGGATGGACCGGAGTCCGTTGAGCGAGACCGACATGGCGATGGAGTAGAGCCAGGTGCCGAAGGCGGATTCCCCGCGAAAGCCGTCGAGGCGCTCGAACGCGCGAATGAACGTCTCCTGGGTGAAATCGCGGGCCAGGTCATCTTCGCCGGCCAGCCGGAAGGCCAGCCGGTAGACGCGGTCGACGTGCGCGTCGTACAGCGCGCGCTGCGCCGATGACTCCCCGGCCACTGCCCGGGCGATCAGACTCGATTCGTTCACGTCGCCTCGTGCCGGGTCGATCCGCCGAACCACGTTTCCAAATACCAGGCTCCTGGACATTTCCGCCGCCGAAGGCCGCTCGTCAAATCCCGATGGCTGCTCGATTTCCCACGGTCCGGTCCGGCAGATGTCGCCGTTCTGGACGCCCTTGGGACACGGGCCGGGGCCGTTGGGTTGCGTGGCGGGCGGGTCGAGTCGGTGCCCAAGGGGAACTGGCGCCACCGCGCCTGTCCTATCCTGCTCTCGGGCTTCATACTTGGAGAGTCACGATCCCGACAATTGGCGGGGAATGGGGGTCAGACTCGAATTTCCGGCAATCGGGTCCTGTCCCGATTTGCCGGAAATTCGAGTCTGACCCCAATTCGGCAGAAATTCGAGTCTGACCCCAATTCCCCCACGACCCCGACCCTCATTCATGGCCCGCAGCGTCCTGCCCAGCCAGAGGGGAGCCACCGCACCCCCGCAGTTCGTCTCCGACCTCGAGACGCCCGCGGCGCTGGTCGACCTCGACCGTCTGGCGGCGAATCTCGACCGGATGGCCTCGTACTGCGCCATCCACAGCCTCGCCCTCCGCCCGCACGTCAAGACCCACAAGTCGCCACGCATCGCCGCCGAGCAGCTCCGTCTGGGTGCCGTGGGACTCACCTGCGCTACACCGCGCGAGCTGGAGGTCATGAGCGACGTGTGTGAGGACCTGCTCCTAGCCTATCCCCTCATCGGTCCTGCCAGGCTGAGTCGGGTGCTCGCCCTGCCGCCTGACGTGCGACTCACCGTGGCGGTCGATTCGATCGAGGCCATCGAACAGCTCGCCGAAGCGGCCGACGCCGCGCGGCGCGAGGTGGGCGTGTACGTGGAGGTCGACCTCGGCATGCACCGCGTGGGAGTTCCGACGCGGGACCTGGCGCTCCAGTTGGCACGCCGCGTACGCGCGCGGTCGCCGCTCGTCTATCGCGGGATCACGTTCTACCCGGGCCATATTCGCGACTCGGTGGACGAGCAGAGCGCAAAGCTCGAGCAGCTGGGACGCGATCTCCGAGCCCTGCGTGACGCGCTCGGCGACGCCGGCCTGCCGCCCGACGTGGTGAGCGGCGGATCGACACCGGCCGCCTGGCGGATGCACGAAGTGGAAGGCATCACCGAGGTGCGGCCGGGCACCTACGTCTACAACGATCGCGGGACGGCCGACATCGGCGCGTGCACCTGGGACGACTGCGCGTTCACCGTCCTGGCTACGGTGGTGAGTACGGCGGTTCCGGATCAGGCGGTGGTGGACGCGGGGAGCAAGGCCCTGGGACGGGAACCGATGCGCGGCGTCGAGGGGGAGGGGTTTGGCGCCCTGCTCGACGATCCGGCAGTGATCGTCAGCCGGATGTCGGAGGAACACGGCATCCTGGATCTGCGCGGGACGCACTGGCGGCCGCGGGTGGGCGAGGTGGTGCGCATCGTGCCGAACCACGTCTGCGTGGTCGTGCATCTCAACGACGTCATCTATGGTATGCGCGACGACGTGGTCGAGACCAGCTGGCCGGTCAGCGCCCGAGGGAGGGGAGGAGCGCCGGCAGGAGTTCGCTAGCGGGCACGAGGACGTCGGCCTTGACGTGGACGACGGGACTGATGGCGTAGAGGAGCGGATTGAGCCGCTCGATCCCGCGCGCCACACCGATGCCGTGCTCGAGACGCGGGACGCTGAAGCTCGCCGAGAGCCGCACTTTCGCGCAGATCCCCGACGCACCGTCGAAATCGATCGGGCAGGTGGCCCGGATCTCGCGTTCGGTTCCGCGGAGTGCCAGTGTCCCGGTGATGATCAGGAGTCCACTGGCGCGTTCGATCCGCGTGCTGCGGAACGTGATCCGGGGGAAGCGCGCGACATCCAGGAATTGCGGACCCCGCAGGTGCCGATCGCGCAATCCGATCCCCGAGCGCAGGCTGGCGGCGACGACGTCGACGCGGAGCGTCGATCGATCCACACAGCCGTCGGCGACCTGAATCGACCCGTCGACCTGCGTGAATCGTCCTCGCACGGTGAGCATGCCCAGCCAACGCACGGCGAACGTGACCGCGGTGTTCTCGCCGTCGAGTCGGATGCCACGATCTTCCTCTTCGCGCGGGAGTGTCGCCGTCGACATCACACCGGTTCCGCTTCGGGACGTGAATTCTGCTGCACTCGGCACCTCGTGGCGGGAAGAACAGCGTGCCGCCGACGACCACCTGCCTGCTCCACCCCCGCGGTCGGCGACGACACGTTGTGTTCCTCTCCTTGTTCCCGCTTGCTCGCTGCGCTCAGCCCACCATCACCAGCCGCCTCATGCCGGGTTGCATGACTTTGTTCTCCCTGACCCGCCAGGGCTTGCCTGCCTAGCGAACGACAACCTGGCCCGTCATGCCCGAATGGATCGAACAGGCGTACGAGAACGTCCCCGGAGTGTTGAACGTGCGCTGCACGTCCTGTGCGTAGGAGGCGCCGATGCTGGTCGGTGTACCCGCGCCTCCACTCTGGAACGTCACGGTGTGCTCGATGGCGCCGAACTGCCAGGTCACGGTGCCGCCCGCCTTGATCGCGATGTGATCCGGGGTGAACGCGTAATAGCTCGACCCTGCCACCACGACCGCAGCGGTCGGAAGCGACCCCGACACGTCGACGGTCACCGTGGCCGTCCTGGTCACCGATCCCTTGGTGACAGACACCTCGATGTGGGCGGTGCCGGCCGAGTATCCCGTCACGGTTCCATCGCCCGCGACGTCGGCAACCGCAACATCGTCGGAGGAGTATGACGGAATGAGCCCGGTTATCGTCGCGCCGTTCACGTCGCGCGCGCTGACCAGGATCGTCGATGACTGCCCGGCGGACAGGGTCAGTGACGGGACGTTGGTCGAGATCGACGCCAGCGTCTGGGTGTTGCCGCCGTTGTTGTTGTTATTGTTGTTGTTGTTGTCGTTCGGGCCCGTACTCCCGCCCCCGCCGCATCCGGCCACCAGAACCGCCGCGGTCACCGTCAGAATCCGACGAAGCAGTGTCATAACGAGTCCCTCGCAAGGTGTGGAGCATCGACCGCCGCTGAAAGACGATGTCTGCGCTTTGGTCGTCGCGGGACACGTTACCTGCCGCCCGTGGCAGCCGACAATGCCTGAGCGGCGAGAGGACGGGGGCGCCCGGTAAAGGGCTACCGGTCGCCGGTGAAAGTCCGTCGGTTCGGCCCCCGCTCAGCGCTCGATCAGTTGGCGGATGCGCTGGCGGTAGCTCTTGCCCGACTGCAGCCGGGTGCCGTCGGCGAGCACGAGGATCCAGTCGCCCTGGAACCAGGGCTGGAATTCCCGGATCCGGTCCACGTTCACCACCGTGGATCGGTGGATTCGCAGAAAGTACGTGGCCGGCAAGCGCTGTTCGATCTGCGAGAGGGTGGAGCGGTGCTCGTAGACATGGCGACCCGCGTGGATGCGCACGAGGTCGTCGGCGGCCTCGATGTAATCGATCTCGGCGATCCGGAGATAGAGCAGGCGGTCGCCGACCTTGATCGTGAGCCGATCCGCGGCCGCGGCCTTCGCGCCCGCCAGTTCCTCCACGAGTTGGGCGAGCTGCGCCGGCGCGCGCGGCGCGGTGTCCTGATGCTCACGCCCCGAGCGCGCCAGACGTACCACGCGGTCGATGGCGCGATGGAAGCGCGTCCGGTTCACCGGCTTCAGGATGTAGTCCATCGCGTGCACCTCGAACGCCCGGAGCGCATGCTGGTCGAACGCCGTGACGAACACCACCGGCGGCATGCGCTCGGCGCCGATGGCCCGCACCACGTCGATGCCGTCCAGCTCAGGCATCTGGACATCCAGCAGGACGAGTTCGGGGCCGTCGGCACGGATCCGCGCCACGGCCGACTTGCCGTCGCCGCACTCCCCGATTACCTCGATGTCCCCGCGCGACTCGAGCAGCGTGCGCAGGTGCTGGCGCGCCACCGGCTCGTCGTCGACGATGAGTGCGCGCAGGGGCGAATCGGTCATTGGTCCGCACCGCCGGGCGACGCGGCCGGCGCCCTCGTCCCGGCCCTCCGGCGCCCGGATATGGAACGGAATCTCGATGTAGACGCGAAAGCCCCTTCGATCCTGTGTGCCAGTCCCGGCGGGCACACCGGCATCGAATCGATGCTCGATCCCCGTAGAGCGAACGCAGTCGGGCGCGCGCATTGCCGAGCCCGACGCCCTCGCGCCGCACCACGTCGCGTGGCTCCCCGACACCGTCGTCGCTCACCTCGAGCGCCAGCACGCCGTTGTCGCGGTGCGCGGCAATCGTGATGCAGCCGGCCGCCGCCCGCGGCCCGATGCCGTGCTTGATGGCGTTTTCCACCAGTGGCTGAAGCAGCAGGTTCGGGACGTAGGCCCGGGCGGCATCGTCGCCCACATCGAACTGTACGCTCAGCCGATCGTGGAACCGCACCTGCTGGATGTCGAGATAGTGCCGCAGCATCTCCAGCTCCCGCTCCAGTGGAACCTCCTGTTCCCCCGCGCTACCTAACGAGAAGCGCAACAGCTCGCTCAGGCCGGAGACCATCCGTTCGGCGGCTTGAGGGTCGGTGTGGACCAGCGCGGTAATCGTGTTCAGGGTGTTGAAGAGGAAGTGCGGCTGCAGCTGGAGTTTGAGCGCCTGGAGCTGGGCCTGATCGAGCCGCGCCTGGAGCTGTTCGCTCTCGTGCGCCGCCTGCGAGTAGCGCATGGTGAGTCGCTCCTGCCAGCGCGTGGCATAGGTGGCCACAGCCCCCGCGCAGGCCAGCAGCAGGATCTTCGCGCCCTCGTCCAGCGGCGACACCGCCGCGGTGGCGCTGGCCTGCAGCGGGCTGCGAACCGTCGTCAACGCGCCGCTCCCGTAGAACCAGGCGATCACCCCGGCGTACTCGGCGACGGCGAGGGCGGCTACCGCCGCCGCCTTGCGGGTGGACGACGCCACCGGCAACGCGGCGAGTATGATGAAATAGACCGCGAACATCGGCGTCTTGAGCGCCAGCTCGGGCGCATAGGCGATACCGTACGCGGCCAGCACCGTGCTCACCGCGCTCAGATCGACGATCGGATTCACCAGCGACAGCCAGCCGGGCAACATCGCGCGGTCGTACAACAGCCGGTACTGCAGCAGCGTCCACGCGATGGTCGGGATCAGCAGGCTCACGTTGACCCGGTTGAGCGCCGGGGGCAGCGTGGGTGCGTAGGCCATCGCGGCCATGGCCAGCAACACCAGCACCACCAAGCGCACGCCGTTGAGCAGCCGCTCGGCGCGATCCCGCTCGATGGCGAGCAGCGACGGCTCGTCGAGCGGGACGCTGGGGTGGACGCGAGGAGGCATGACGCTGATGGCGGAGGGCTGACTGCTGAGAACTGGCTGCTGGATTACAAGGGGTCAGTGGTTATGGCTGATCGCTGAAGACTGATCGCTGCATTTTTTCGCCCCGTCAGCCCTTCTGAAACCGCGCCAGGCTGAACGGCCCAAGATCGATACATGGCTGTTTCCCTTCCACCAGGTCGGCCGCGATCTCGCCAACGGCCGACGAAAACTTGAACCCGTGACCCGAACACGCACTCACCACCACCACGTTGTCGTCCCGCGGATGACGGTCGATGATGAAGTGCTCGTCCGGTGTATCGGTGTACAGACAGACCGCCGATCCCCGCGACGGACCGGCCGCCCCTGGCACCAGTGCGCGGAGTGTCCGCTGTGCCTCCTCGATCTCGTCAGGCTGAACCTCGCGGCGGACCGTGTCGGCACTCGTGATCTCCCCGCCGTGGTGGATTCCCGCCTTCACGCCGCGCCCCACGTCAGGCGTGGTGTAGAAGATACGCTCACCATCCAGTTCCCACATCGTCACCGGCATCTCGCCGGGTCCAAACCGCGCCGCCCCGGCGGGCGCGAACCAGTGACTGACCTGGCGCTCAACGCGCAGGGGCAGTTCCAACCCCGCAAGCAGCGACGGGATCCACGCGCCGGCCGCGATCACCAGATGCGACGCGTCGATGTCGCCACCGGCACCGCGCACCGTCACACCTCCCTTCGCGGCCCGCCACGCCGTCGCCGGTTCATCCGGGCGCAGCTCGGCGCCCAGGCCCCGAGCCAGCGCAAGGTGGGTTTCGATGATCGCCTCGGGCCGCAGGAAGCCCGCGCCCGGCTCCCACACCGCGACCCGGTCGTCGCGTTCCACATAGGCCGGGAACCGCGCCGAGAGCTGTCCCGGCGCCAGCACCTCATGCACCACCCCATGCTCGTCCGCGCTGGCCAGGACGCCGCGCACCAGGGCACGGTCGCGCGCACCGATGGTCAGCCCGCCGTTGCGCACCAGGAGCGACGTCCCTCTGGCGTCCCCTTCGAGATCGCGCCAGAGCGCGAACGCGCGGCGCACGAGCGGTACATAGAGGGGATGCTCGTAGTACGCCTCGCGAATGATGCGCGTCAGTCCCACCGACGATCCCTTCTCGTGAGGCGGGTCGAAGCGATCGAAGCCAACCACCCTCAGGCCGCGGCGCGACAGGTGATAGACAGCGGCGCTCCCCATGGCGCCGAGCCCGATCACCGCGACGTCGAATGGCGCGCTCACCCGTTGTGTTCCCGCCCCCATGACGACCGCCACGCGGCGGCGATCGCTACGGCATCCCGCCGTCCACGCGGACCGGCGGCTTCTGGCCGGTCACCGGCACCCAGTGGGTGAACCACTCCACGTTTCGCTGCATCAGGTCGCGGTTCAACCGGGGATCGCTGATGCCGTGTGGTTGACCCGGATACATCACCAGCTTCACCGGCACCTTTCCAATCTCCTTGACAGCCTCATAGAACTCGATGCTCTGCTCGGCTGGAACGCGGCGATCGGCCTGGCCCACCTGGATGAGCAGGGGCGTGGTCACGTTCTTCACGAACCGGTACGCCGATCGCTGCTCGTAGAGGTCGAAGTTCTCCCAGGGACGCGGGCCGAGATACGTCTGGTAGAACTCCGGAATGTCGGTCTCCGAGTACATGGAGATGAGGTCGTTGGCGCCGGCGCCGGCGCTGGCGGCCGCAAAGCGCGGGGTGTGCGTGATTCCCCAGTAGGTGTGATGCCCACCGAAGCTCCATCCCATGATCCCCATCTTCGTGGAATCGACGATGCCCATCCTGATGAGGGCATCCACACCCGAGTTGACGTCGACCCAGTCCTTCCCCGAGATGTCGCCGACATTGAGTCCGCGGAAGCGCTGCCCGTAACCCGCGGAACCGCGGTAGTTCGGTTGCAGGACTGCGTATCCCAGTGAGGTGAACACGGTGACCGGGTAAGCGCCGCGCATCGCCGGATATCGGTTCGCCGACACTCCGCTGGGACCGCCATGAATCACCAGCAGCAACGGGACCTTCTTCCCCGTTTCGTATCCGACCGGCAGCGTCAGGATTCCCTCGATGGTCTCACTGTCGGCCTTCGACTTCCAGCTGACCACCCGCTGCGCGCCGTACGCGAACGTGGTCGCCTGGGGGTTGACGCTCGTCAGGCGCCTGGGACTGAATGTCGCCATGGACGAGACATGGACGTCGGGCGGCTGGGTCGGTGACTCCGCCAGAAAGGCGATCATGTCTCCGGTCGTCGCGGGCGTGGCCTTCTGCGCCCCCCGGGCAGGCGATCCTCGGGTCCGCGCTGCCGCGGGCTTCGACGTCGGACCCATCGCCCCGCCAGCAATTGCCGCCGAGAATCCACTGTAGAAATACGTGGAATCGCTCAAGCGCTGCGGCGGTCCGGCGACCTGGCCTTCGGCGAGCGGAATGCGAAAGAGCGCGCGGCCCGTGCCCACCGCTGCCTCGACAAGCAGCTCGCTCGCGTTTGCAGCCACATACCGCGCGTTCTCGTCCAGTGCGTCGGTGAGCGCGACCGGGTCCGCTCCGGTGATCGGGACGACCCACAGGCGCTCGTTGTCGGTCGAGTGCAGCTTGCCCGAGGCTGCCACGATCAGGCCCAGTCCTTCGGGCCAGCCAACGACGTCCACGCCACCTTCCAGGTGCGTGACCTGGCGTGCCTCGGCGCCGCCTTCGCTCTGCACAAAGACGTTGCCCATCTCGTACGTGCGGAGCACCGGGGAGGGCTTCGCCGACCAGGCGAGGACGCGGGAGTCGGGGGCCCAGACCAGGCTCGTCACGTCCAGGCTGTCCGGTGAGCTTGGCCTGACGATGCCGGCCGTCCGGTTCACGAGGTCGGCCGTCCAGACGCGCGTCCAGTCGTTCGCGTAGGCGCTGTCGCGCACCATCGGCCGGCCGCGCTCCTTCTCAAGATCCTTGTCGGCGCTGGGCTCGGGCGCGGTCGCGAGGAAGGCAACTCGTTCGCCGTTCGGAGAAATCGCGAAGTCCGACACGCTCGTTTCGTGCTTCGTCACGGGCCACGCTTCGCCGCCCGACGGGTCGATGCCGTACACCTGCATTTTCCCCTTCTCGGCGCGATCCGACAGAAACGCCAGCCAGCTTCCGTCGGCCACCCACTGGGGGGCACGGTTGGCGCGGGGGCCGTAGGTCACCTGCACCGACGTCCCCCCGTCGGTGGAGATGATCCAGATGTCGGACCGATTGACGTCGGCGTCGCGGTCGCTCGTGGTCACGACGTACGCGACCCACTTGCCGTCGGGACTGATGGTGACACCGCCCACCGACTTCATCGCGAGGACGTCATCCACCGTCCACGGCTTGCCGGTGGTCTCCTGGGCGGGGAGGCTCTGGGGCAGTGCGACGATTGCGGCGGCGACGACGGTGACGACGGTGACGACGCTCGTAATTGGGGTCAGACCCCTATTCTTCGCGGCAACGAGGGTGGTGCGCACCTTCATCGTGCGAGCTCCTTGGATTCGGAAGCGGACGAAGCGAAAGTGCAGCCAGGGGAGGGGAAATTCAACGCTCCTGCGGCGGCCAGAGGCCGACGGCCACCGCCAAAGGCCAAAGGCCAAAGGCCAAGCTACGTTGAGGTGTCGTGTGGTGTCGCGCGGAACGGACCGGTCACGTCGACCCTCACGCGATAGCCTTCCAGCTCCTCGGGAAGATGCAGGCGCCGAGCGGCGGCGGAGTCCACCAGCATGATACGGATGCATGGGTCGCCGTCGCAAAGGGCGATGGCCGTCCCGGTCACGCCCGGCAGCGCCATCAGCGAGTCGGTATGCGCCGCGAGCACGTCGGCGATTGGTCTGGCGGGCATGTGGCCTTCCGGGTTGGCGTGGGGGGCACGGGTGCAGGACGCGGCCAGGGCGACCGCGAACGTCAGCGCCGACAGTGCGCGCCTAACGATCATCCGCCACTCCGATATCCCGCCCAGGCGACGCCCCCGAACCGGGATCCCTCCCGGCCCGGGGGCGTCCGCGCGATGCAAGGCTGGCAGCCCGACTACGGCTTGGCAACCGTGATGCTGGTCCCGTTGCTGTCTCCGTCGGGGTCGTGGTTCGCCGATGCCGCATACGTGAGGCCGGACTTCGTCAGGCTCGTCACCGTGAAGGTCACCGACGACAGGCTGCCCCGGATCGAAGGCGCGAGAACGATGCACTGTCCGGCTCCGCTGGTCGTGCACTGGTTGACGTTGAACTCGCCTTTGCTCCACGATCCCTGCACCACGACCCCGTTCAGCGGGTTGTGGCTGGCGTCGTGCGCCGTGATCTCGACCGTCGCCGCCCACCGCTTCCCGTTGTCGACCACGTACACGGCGTCCAGATCGCCGACGTGCATGGTGCCCGACTGGCCTGGCGCATTGACCGTCACCGCAGTTGTGCCCACGTCGTTGCCGGCGTTGTCGTCGGCAAGTCTCTGGCGTGCCCGGAGCGTGTGACTGCCGGTGGACGTGCTGGTCGACGTGTTCCAGGTGAACGTCAGCGTCTTCGAGGCACCCACGTTCAAGCCGGCCACGGTCTGTGTGCCGATGACCGCACTGGCCGTCACGTCACGCAACCTGACGTCGAAGGACTGCACATTCTGGCTACCGACGTTCTGCACGATCACACCGATGTTCGCCGAGTTCCCCTGCGTCACCGACGACGGGGCGGTCATGCCGGTGATCGCGATGTCCGTCAGCGGCGGGGGCGGCGAACCACTGCCGCCGTCCACGTGGACGCCAAAGTAATTCAGGACCAAGTCGATCCGGTTGGCGATTGTCTCGCTCGAGCTCCCGGCAAACAGCAGGGCCACCGGATTGGAGGTGGCGTCGTCGGTCACGATCAGCGAGCCCGAATCGCCGCCGTCGCTGAACGCGCCAGGCGTGACGATCAGCTGGTCGACGAACGTCGCCTGCTTCGTGCAGAAGATGTAGACGACCTCGTAGCACACGGTCACCGTGGCGTTGATCCCGGTGATCGTGCCGTGCGTGAGCTTCGTGGTGCGGCCGTACTTCTTGACCGGCACATTGAGCAGGTTGTTCTCGTTGTCGAACACGCCGTCGTTGTTTGCGTCACCGAAGATGTGACTGTCGGGCGCACCATAGCCGTCGTCGAGCGGCGTGCCATTGCCCACGTTGCCGGCATTGGTGATGGCGATCGCGGCATCGATGGTGTTCGACCCTCCGGAAAAATTGATCGTCTTGAACGCCGACAGGTTGGCGACAATGTCGGCGCTGGTCCCGCCGTCGTACGTGCCCGGCTGATATTCGGGATCGCCGATGCTGGCGTTGTTGGCGTTCGCCAGAACGTGGTTGTTGCTCAGGACGTACAGGTTGCCCGAGCCGTCGGCGACCCGCGCGCCGATGGTCCCCGCGGTAATGGCCGGGTGACCCACCGAATATCCGAGCGGCGCAGGACGCGCGCGCGTCGTGGGATCGCTGAACGCCATGATCCGGCCGGTCACGTTCTGCACCACCGGGACGCCGTCCAGCGCGTCCGGCAGGCCGGCTATGCCGCCGTGTTCGAGCAGGATCTCGACCGCCGGAGTCCCGTTAGGCAGCCTCGTGACCGCGGTCCCCACGACGCCGGCGATCCGCCTGAGCGCGTCGCCATGCCGGGCGTGTGCCGCCATCGCGACGTCAAGGCCCTGCTGGCCCTGCGTGACCGACAGCGACGGCGCGGGAGCCGGACCGGTGATCCGACCATCGGGGCCGTCCGAGCAGGCCGTCACCAGAACGGTGAAGGCCAGGACGACGGCGGTCGCCGCCGAGCGAGGGTTGGTTCGAAAGACGTCCATGTGCGCTCCCGTGAACAGGCTGACGAGCCGTCGTCCCCTGGTCTCGGACCAGCCGTGGGCCCAAGCAGACAGGAGAGTTCAGCCGCGATAATGCAACCCGGCAGCGGGAGCGGCAACTGTCGCGCCCCACCGCCAGGACAGTGGCTCACACAGTGACAGCCAACGGAGCGGCGTGCCGTGCTCGACCATACAACCGCGGCACCTGACTGGTCACACGATCTTCGGGACGAGGGTGGTCAACGACGGTCGCACTCGACCCAATTCCGGCGGACCAGCGCGGAGGCGCAGGGCACATCACCGTCCGCGGGGATCCTGGATCGCTCGAGCGGCAGTTCCTGCCGCGTCGCTATCGGTCCAATGCTGGCTCGACGCCCGGCGCCGCGACATCGGCCCGATCCAGGCCGGCCATCAGTCGCAGCAGCCTGTCCTGGGTCGCCTCACCGCGCGCCAGTTCGCCCACGATGCGGCCGCCACGCATGACGAGGATGCGCGTCGACAGGTTGAGCAGCTCGGGCAGCTCGCTCGAAATGAGGAGCACCCCGGCTCCGTCCGACGCCAGGCGGTCCACCCAGGCGTGGAGCTCCGCCTTGGCACCCACATCGACCCCGCGGGTCGGCTCGTCCAGGATGAGAACCTCGCTCCGCGCGGCGAGCCACTTGGCCAGCACCAGCTTCTGCTGGTTGCCCCCCGACAGCTCCACCGCCGGCGCGTCGAGAGTGGCCGCACGCAGTCGCAAGGGTCCGGTGTAGCGCGCCGCCAGGTCGCGCTCGCGGCGAACGTTTACCCATCCAAACCGAGCCACCGACGCGAGCGTCGGCAGCGTCACGTTCTCGCGCGCGGCCAGCGACAGCACCAGCCCCTGTCGCTTGCGGTCCTCCGGCACGTAGCCGATGCCGAGGGCCATGGCCCGCCGCGGCGACCGGATCCGTACGCGCCGGCCACGCACGGTCACGGTGCCGGTGGCATCGGCATCGAGACCGAAGATCGCGTGGGCCACTTCGGATCGGCCCGCCCCGACCAGCCCCGCGAGGCCCACCACCTCACCCGCGTGCACCGAAAGCGAAACTCCGGCGAACTTGCCCGGTGAAGACAGCTTATCGACGCAGAGCAGCTCGTCTCCCACCCCGGTCTGCACATGGGCGGGAAAGTACTGCTCGATGCGGCGGCCGATCATCTCGTGCACCAGCGCGCCCTCGTCGATCTCGGCCACTCGCCGACTGCACACGTGCCGCCCGTCCCGCAACACCGTGACCCGATCGCACAGCCGGAAGATCTCGGCCATCCGGTGCGACACGTAGAGCTGGGTGATGCTCCGCTCGCGCAGCACGGCGATCAGGCGGTAGAGGCGTTCGGCTTCCGCTTCGCCGAGGCTGCTGGTGGGCTCGTCGAAGACGATGATGCGCGCGCCGCTCCCCACCGCGGCGGCAATCTGGACCACCTGCTGGCCGGCGATGCCTAACGACCTGAGCGGACGATCGGGATCGATCCCGGTGGCGCCGACGTCGGCCAGCAGCCGGGCGGCGCGGCGGTGGAGTTCGCCCCGCGCCACGAAGCTCCACCGCGACGGCAGACGCGCCAGGCAGAGATTCTCGGCAACGGTGAGATTGTCGCAGAAGGCCAGCTCCTGGTGCACCATCGCCACTCGTGCCGCCAGCGCGTCGCGCGGACCGGCGAAGCGCACCGCGTGCCCGTCGAGGTACACCTGACCGGCGTCCGGCGTGTGGATACCCGCGAGGATTCGTCCCAGCGTGCTCTTCCCCGCCCCGTTTTCGCCGCAGATGGCGTGCACCTCGCCGGGCTCCACGTCGAAGGTGACCTGGTGGAGTGCCACCACTCCGGGGAAGCGCTTGGTGATGTTCTCGAAACGCACCGCCGGCGCAGTCACGCCGGGATCGCGGCGTTCAGGCGGCACGCATCGCTCCCCACGCGGCCCGGCGGCGTGGTCCCTTCCGGGCAGTATTCGGCCCTCACCCTCGCCTCACTTCGGCAGCGCCAGGTACTTCGCATCCACATTCTCGAAACCCCAGTCGCGGAGCTGCCGCGCCCAGGTCCCCAGGTTGTCCTTCGTCACGCGAACCAGGTCCATCTGCACGTGCGCGGGGACCTCCTTCTTGAGATACACGTGGTCGAAGATCGTGCGCACCGACACGTCGCCCCACAGGTAGACCGGCTGTGCCAGCAGCACCGGAGCCAGGCCTGTTTCAACGTACGGCAGCTCGGCCGGGAGCGCGTCTACCGAGACGATTTTCACCTTCGCGGCGCTCAGGTCCGTGAGCAGCGCCTTGGTGAACAGGGCCCACCCGCCGATCATTGCCCACCCCTGAATGTCGGGATACGCGTTCTGCGCCCTCAGCACTTCGGCAGCGGCGTCCTGCGGCGTCTCGGCGTGGTAGAACGTGTTGAGAATCGTGATCCCCGCGTATTTCGCCGCCTCCTCCTTCACGCCCTGCACCCGCTTCTGGAGGTTCGGGGCGTTCTGATTCCCCGCCAGGATGGCGATCTTCCCCTTGCCGCCCATCTGGGTCGCCAGCTCCGACATCACCTGGCGTCCCATGGCCACATCGTCGCCGCCATAGAATGAAAACCGCCTGGAGTCCGGGGCGTCGCTGTCGAACATCATGACCGGGACGCCGCGCGCCACGGCGGCATCGATCGCCCCCGTGACCTTGTTGGCGTCGCTGGTGGACACCAGGATCGCGTTGGCGCCGTCGTTCACCGCCTGGGCGATCCGCTGGGCCTGCACCGTACCGTCCTCGTTAGGCGGCGTGAGCCAATCCACCCGCACATCCACGCCGTACTGCTTCGACAGCTCGGCGGCGGCGCGGTCGGCGCCGGTGCGGGCGGCGAGGAAGACCGGATTGGTCGAGCTCTTGGCGATCATGGCGATGCGAAAGGTGCCCCCGCGGCCGGCAGGGGCCGCACCGCCTGACGAGGAATCGGTGGTGCCGCCCTCCTTCGCGCCCGAGCAGGCGCCCGCCAGCACCATCGCCACGGCGCCGGCGACCAGTGCGCCGCGCCTCCCCAGCACAGTCACGTCAGACATGCCGATTCTCCACGGTTGATGGGGTCATCCCGATGTCGTGCCCTCGGGCCCGCGCGCGGCGGCGGAGCGCGCGAGGCGCCGGGCCACGAGCCGGGATCCGCTGTGATCGATGACGACCGCCAGGATCAGCGCGCCCCCGATGATGATCCACTCGTAATTCTGGTCCAGATGCAGCGTGCGGATCGCCTGCCGGATCACGACGATCAGGAGTGCGCCCAGCATGGCGCTCACTGCACTCCCACGGCCGCCGTTGAGACTCGCCCCGCCCACCACCGCCGCCGCGATCACGTACAACTCGTACCCCGACGCATCCGACGACGTCGCCGACCCGTAGAACGCCGCGCCGAGGAACGCCGCGATCCCCGCGGTCAGGCTCGACAGCACGAACACGCCCAGCAGGATGCGATTCACGCTCAGCCCGGAAAACCGGCTGGCCTCGGCGTTGCCGCCGACCGCGAAGATGTGCCGCCCCATCACCGTCCGCGTGAGATAGAGCGCCCCTGCCGCCGTCACCGCCAGCATAACGAGCAGCGGCACCGGATAGAGCGAGGCGCCGAGTCCCAGCGACGCCTTGGCCACCCCGGTGAGCGACTGCGGCACCAGAATGCTCTCGGCATGACTCACCACGAACGCCACGCCCCGCAACATCCACATCGTCCCCAGCGTGATGATGAATGGGTGGACGCCCAGTCCGATGACCATCAGCCCGTTGGCGAGCCCCGCGGCCAGACTCACCGACAGGCAGGTGGCGAGGCCCAGCGCGACGGTCGCGCCACCGCTCATCGGTCCGGCCGCGCGCAGCACCATCGCCATGATGACGCCCGACAGCGCGTAGACGGCGCCCACAGAGAGGTCGATCCCGCCGGCGATGATGACGAGCGTGGCGCCGACCCCCATGATGGCGAACCCGCTGGCATCGGTCGCCATCTGAATGAGGGTGTACTCGTTCAGAAAGTTGTTCACCCGGCGTCCCGATTCCGGGTCCACGTGCGACCCCGCCGCCATGGTCAATCCGGCCCCCAGCACCAGCAGCACCAGCAGCAGCCCCGCCTGTTGCGAACGAATCAGCCGCCGTCCGATGGAGTCCCGTTCCGTCTCGCGGGTGTCCGCCGCCCGCTCCGTGGGAGCTGTCGCCTCGATCGTGCCGGATGACGGAATCGCGGGTGAGTTCGCGTCGACGGAAGGGATCACGGATGCGCCGGCTCTGGCGGTAAGCGTGTGCAACGTTACCGGGGGGTGACCGGGGTGTCAACGCGACTTGCCGCGGGCTTCCGCTCATCGTTGCGCGCGCGCTACTCTGTAGACGAAACCCGCGTCCGAGGAGCGCATGGCTCTGCATCAGTTGGTCTCCAACGCCGGCGGCAAGGCGTCGACGTCCCGCCTTCCCTCGCCGGCTCCGGCCCGGCGGCCCGCGGTCGCGGTGCGGCGCGCGATCGCGCTGATCGTGGGGAATCGCGGCTTCTTTCCCGGCCACCTGGTGCGCGATGGCCGCACCGACATGCTCCGCGTGCTGGCCGAGGAGGGGCTCGAGGTGGTCGCGCTCGGCGAACAGGACTCCCGGTACGGCGCGGTCGAGAGTCGCGACGAGGCGAAGGCGTGCGCGGCACTCCTGCGCGAGCATCGCGATCGCATCGGCGGGATTCTCGTCACGCTGCCCAACTTCGGCGACGAACGCGCGATCGCCGAGACGATGCGCCTCGCCGGCCTGAACGTTCCCGTGCTCGTTCACGCCACCGGCGACACCGCCGGCCGCATGACCATCGCCGATCGTCGCGACTCGTTCTGCGGGAAGATGTCGGTGTGCAACGTCCTCACGCAGTACGGCATCCCGTACTCGCTCACCTCGCGGCACACGGTGGCGCCTGACGATGAACGCTTTCGCGGCGACCTGCGGCGGTTCCTGGGCGTGTGCCGCGTGGTGAACGGACTGCGCACCGCGCGCATCGGCGCCATCGGCGCGCGTCCGGCGGCGTTCAAGACCGTGCGGTACAGCGAGAAGATCCTCGAGGGCACCGGCATCGCGGTCGAGACGATCGACCTCTCGGAGATCCTCGGCCGCATCCAGCGGCTGTCCGATGACGATCCCGCCACCACCGCCAAGCTCGACGCCATGCGCGCCTACGTCTCCACCGACGGCATCCCGGCAAGCGCGCTGACCAAGATGGCCAAGCTCGGCGTGGTGCTCGACGGCTGGATGGCCGAAGCCGACGTGACCGTGACCGCGGTGCAGTGCTGGACCGCCATCGAGGAGTACTTCGGCGTGGTGCCATGCACCCTCATGAGCATGATGAGCAACGAGCTGGCGCCGAGCGCGTGCGAGGTGGACGTCTGCGGCACGCTCAGCATGTACGCGCTCGCGCTCGCCTCGGAGACCCCCAGCGCGCTGCTCGACTGGAACAACAACTACGGCGACGATCCCGACAAGGCCGTCTGCTTCCACTGCAGCAACCTGCCGAAGCACTTCTTCGACGACGTGCGCATGGACTACCAGGAGATCATCGCCGGCACGGTGGGACGCGAGAACACCTACGGCACCTGCGTGGGGCGGGTGCGCGCGTCGCCGATGAGCTTCGCGCGATTCTCCACCGACGACCGCACCGGCCGCATCCGCGGGTACGTGGGGGAGGGGCGCTTCACCGACGATCCGCTCGAGACGTTCGGCGGCGCCGGCGTGGTGGAGATCGGCGAGCTGCAGGACCTGCTGCAGTTCATCTGCTCCAACGGCTTCGAGCACCACGTGGCGGCGAATCTCTCGTCGGTGGCCGGCGTGGTGCACGAGGCGACCACCCGGTACCTCGGCTGGGACGTGTACCGGCATCGCCCCACCGCATGACGATCGTCGCCGGCGTCGACTTCGGCACCCAGAGTGTGCGCGTGTCGATCGTTGAACGGGAGGCGGGGGTGATCGGGCACGGGGTCTCGGAGTATCCCGTCAATCGCCGCGCGTCCGATCCCGACTTCGCCACCCAGTCGCACGCGGCGCACATGGATGCGCTGGTGGAGGCGATGGGGATCGCGCTGCGCGACGCGGGCGTCGACGGCGGCACGGTGCGCGCGCTGGCGCTCGACACCACCGGCTCGACGGTCATCCCGGTGGGCGAGGGGCTCGAGCCGCTCGACGACTACTACCTCTGGTGCGACCATCGCGCGAGCGAACGAAGCGGCGCGCATCACCGAGGTGGCGCATCAGGAGAAGCTGCCCGCCATCGACTGGTGCGGCGGCGTGTACTCGTCGGAGTGGGGGTTCGCCAAGCTGCTCCACTGGCTCCGGCACAATCCGGCCAGGCGCGGGGCACTGGTGGCTGCGCTCGAGCACTGCGACATGGTGGCGGCGGTGCTGTGCGGCATCACCGACCCCGACGAGCGTGCCGCGCAGCGTGTGCGCCATGGGGCACAAGTGGCTCTGGAGCGCCGAGCTCGGCGGCCTTCCGCCTGACGACTTCCTCCGCCGGGTCGATCCGCTGCTCGACGGCGCCGCCGTCCTGGCTGCGGGGCCGGTACCTCACATCGGACCACCTGGCCGGCCGGCTCGCGCCGGAGTGGGCCGCCCGGCTCGGGCTGGCTGCCGGCATTCCGATTCCGGTCGGCGCGTTCGACGCGCACTGGGACGCCATCGGCGCCGGCATCGCCGAGGGCGACGTGGTGAACGTGATCGGCAGCTCCACCTGCATCATGGCGATGGCGCAGGCGGGCGGCATGCGTTCCCGGCGTGTGCGGCGTGGTGCGCGGATCGATCCACCCGGAGTTCATGGGCATCGAGGCGGGGCTCTCGGGCTGCGGCTACCTGTTCGAGTCGATCGCCGGCCGGGCCGGCACGCCGCTGGAGGCGATGACGCGCGCGCTGGGCACCTACCGCGCCGGACAGACGGGACTGCTGCGGCTGACGTGGGACAACGGCGACCGGACCGTGCTGGTGAACGCGAACCTGGGCGGCGTGACGCTGGGGTGGACGCTGAATCACACGGCGGAAGACGAGCTGTTCGCGGCCATCGAGGGGACCGCGTTCCACACGCGCATCATCCTCGAGCGGATGGCGGAGCACGGCGTTCCGATCCGGCGCGTCATCCACGGCGGCGGGCATTCCGCAGAAGAACGAGGTCCTCAATCGCGTCTACGCCAACGTGCTTGGCGTGCCGGTGCTGGTTCCCGAGCGGCCGATCACGAGCCTGGGGTCGGCGATCTTCGCGTTCATGGCGGCGCGCGCGTTCCCTACTATAGAGGAGGCGCAGCGCGCGCTCTGTCCTCCCTACCGGACTGTGGCACCGGATGCCGCCGAGCACGAGCGCTACGCCCCGCTGTTCGAGATGTACCGCTCGCTCTATTTCGCGTTGGGAGACCGGCAGTCGGCTTTGGTGCCGCTTGGGGATGTGCTTCCGAGGCTGCGGGCGATTGCGGCGCAGGCGCGGAATGGCAGCTATCCCTGACAAGTGCTATTGGCGCGCGCAGAAGGCTGAGGATCGGCGATGTATCAGGGATGCCGGACCGTCCCCTGAAGAGGCAAGCTGATTGTCCACACGTCCAAGTGAGGGACTCCGTCCTCCCCCTCCACGAATGTCGCGAGTCGGCTGTCACCAAGAATGCGAACTGGAAACCCAGCCGCCTGACCGTCGCCTATGACGAGTCGGCGCTTCACATCGATGAGCTCGATCACGGTCGTGTATCGATTCCAGAAGCCGGCGTTTGTCTGGGCGTCGACCGCGATGCGCTTCCAATCGTCGCGGGGTTGAGCAATCATCACAGCCACTACGCCGTCTGAGATCTCACGTATGTCCTGGATGCGGGACGTCGGAACATGCCGCACCGGGCCGTAGATCGCTGCGGACTTCCACCATTCGGGAAGCCTTCTCACGGACCAGTAGACTCGCGGGGCCACGTCAATCAAGAGGAGGTCATAGCCGCGTCCTTCATTCGCGTCGAATTCCGCCATCCAAAAGGCTCCGTTGCGATCCCCGGTTGCGCGCGCCAGGACACGAAGGGGCCCTAGTGGCGTCGGTAATCCGTACTCTGGGACTGTGCGATAGAAGGGATGCCCCTTCAAGACGATATGAATCGGGCGCGCCTGGCCTGGAGAGAGGAACTCATTTCCGAGCGTGACACACGAGCTGTCGTTCAGGACTACCACCTCGTACGGGAAACCGGAGAGGCCAGGCTCGGCGGTCGTGCGAAGATGTCCAAGATCCGGGCCAAATATCGCGATGCGAGCCGTCTCAAAAACTCGGATCGTGTCTCCAAGGGACACGTCAATCCAAGTGGGATGCTCGCTTTCTCCTGGACCGCGACCGAATGACCCGAGCATTCCGACGCGGTGTCCCAGAGAGTCGAACACAATCGGCGGGCCCTGAGGGAATCCCCTGTGCATCTCGACAACGAACATTCGGCCGTGATGATCGGAGGCCAGAGTCTGCGGGAAACCCGCCAATTCCGTACCTGGTGCATCGCCGATACGGAGCGCTCTCTTCACCGATAGCACGCAGTGTACGGCGCAGTCACGTACCACCAGTGGTCCGGCAACCTGCGCCGTCAGTTGGACAGGGCGAAGCACGTATGCAGCGATCACCATTCCCGCGCCCAGGGTATGCATCGTTGATTGAGGAGATCGACAAATCATCGGCGCCGACCAACGGTGCGTCACCGATGGCTCCACGCAACCAGCACCCCATTCCAAACGTTCAGCACGGCGAAACGCGCCAGACTGATGACGCTCATCCTAGAGACGGAGGGGGCGCACGTTCAGTCGTGGACGCCCGACGTGGGGCTTCGTCCTGCCAAGAGTCGTCGCGCCACGTTCTCAAGCTCCGAATAGGTCGGAGGTTCGGAAAATCGCCAGCCGTTGATGATCACAGTCGGGGTTCCGCGGATCCCTATTCTTGAGCCAATGGCCAAGCCATCTTCAACATACGGTGACTCGTGCATCTTGGAAACGCACTTCGCAAAGCGCAGAGTGTCCAACACCCCAGCTTCATGTGCCAAGGCGTTCCAGCTCTTCAGGCCCAATGAGTCCTGGCGTTCGTATACAAGATCTTGGAACTGTTCGAAGCGCGCCTGTTGGTATGCACAATCGGCTGCCCGCGCAGCTGGTCGCGCAAACCGGTGGCCGGCGATCGGGTAAAAGACCGTGACGACTGCGACTTGATTTGGTAGTCGCCTCCGCAACTCCCTCAGGGATCCCTGGAAAGCCTTGCAGGCTGGACATTCGAAGTCGGCGAATTCCACGATCTCCACCCTTGCGTGGGTGGCGCCAACGCGCAGACCGTGTGACATCAGATCACGCCAATTGCTCACATACTCTGGCGGCGCGTGCGGCGCTAACGCAAGGGAGGGTCGCCTGTTCACGTGCAACGTACGGTAAGCAATTGACCCCGCCAACACCGTCGCAGAACAGACGAGTAGAACCGAGAAGAACGGATTCGAGTCGATCGCGCATTTACTCACCACTTGCTGATTGTTCACTCGAAGAAGAGAGAGCCCCCGGTCCTACATGGCGCGTCGCCCGCCTCAGGGCACTGACAATCGCCTAGATGTTCGCTGGCGCTTCGCCTTCTGAGCGCGGGAACCCGTTGCGCTACGAGTCGAAACAGATTATCCCAGCGAGACCCCCACATTGAGACTGTTCAGTGGCGCACGAGCCATTCCCTGGGCACCCCTGCGACTGGCAGTAGCTGCGGATTTCCGCTGGGTCCGGGCAGTAGAACGAAGGAATACAGTCCTGCGTGCAGAAGCCGAACGTCATCGCGTCCGCCGGAGGCGAAGAAATTACATCTGCTGCTCCCATAGTCAGAACGATCATCGAGTAGATTCGAATTCGACTCTTGCTCATGATGTCTCCCGATTCCTAGGCGTTGGGGTGTGTTGAACGTTTAGTGAGCGATGGGTTGGGCGGTCGAGCGGACAACGGCTCTCAATGGCTTGTTCCTGGATCTACAGTCTTCAAGGATGCCAAGACAATCAGGTAGAGAAGTTTGAATGCGTGCGCTCGTCACGCAACCGAAGAAATGGACACCACACCGAAGTTCCGATCAGGAGCGCTGTCAACGGCGGTTGAAATTGCACACTTTCGGCGGGTTAGAAGTGCACACGTGCGGGGGGCGAACCTCAGGACGCCTGCGCCTCCCTGCGACCTGATGGACTTGATCGCGGTTTGAGGGGGGTGCGGGCCCGCGCGCCGGAGTGAGGCGCGAGGGCGGACCGGAGCTCCGCGTGATGCCGCATCCGGTAGCTGTTCCGGCGGATGTTGACGACGTGACAGTGATGCACGAGCCGGTCGAGGAGCGCCGCGGCCATGACTTCATCGCCAAAGACGTCGCCCCATTCGGCGAAGCTCTTGTTGGAGGTGAGGACGGTGCTCGCCCGTTCATAGCGCTTCGCCATGAGTTGGAAGAAGAGCATCGCGCCGGTGCGGGAGATAGCCGATCTCGTCGACGACGAGCAGCGAGGGGAACACGAGGGTCTTGAGGCGGTGCGTGAGGTGCCCCGCTTGCTGGGCTTCCTCGAGCGAGGTGATGAGATCGGCCAGCGTGCCATAGTAGACGCGGCGCCCGCTTTGGGCCGCCGCCACAGCGAGACTGATCGAGAGATGCGTCTTGCCGACGCCGGGGGGCCCGAGGAGAATGACATTCTCCCGGCGCTCGACGAAGCCCAAGGTATGGAGACTTTCGAGCTGCTCGCGCTTCACACTGGGCTGAAAGGAGAAGTCAAAGGCGGCGAGCGTTTTCACCGCGGGGAGCCGGGAGGAGCGCATCGCCGCCGTGAGGCGGCGATTGTTGCGCAGCGTGATCTGGGCGCCGAGGAGCGCCTCGATGGCGGCCGGGGCCTGGAGCGTGCCGCCATCGATGCCGCGCAGAATGTCGTCGAGGGCTTCCAGGGCGCCGGGCATCTCGCGCATTCGCCGTTTCGTCCAGCCACACGAGGCGCTGCGCATCGAGGTCGCCATCGCCCAAGATGTCGCGGCCGTAGATGAAATTGCCGCGTACATAGCCCACCGGGCGTTCGATCTTACCCTTGGTCTGGGCCCGGTAGGGGCGACAGGCGCGAATGCGGAAGTCCCAGTGCGCGGCGAACCGGAGGAACTCCGGATTCTCGAAGAGCTTCCCGCCGACGGCGCGCTGGTCCTCCAGGATCACGCCCTTCATCTGGTCGAACAACAGCTCGGCCGGCACGCCGCCGAAGTACGCGAAGGCCTCCTCCAAGCCCGCCATCAGCGTCCGCATCGTCTTGCGCGGAAAGAAGCGGAGCCAGAGCAAGCGCGAATACCCGAGCACCACCAGCAGCGCGTACCGCTTCCCCCACGGAAAGTGGAAATCGGCGAAATCCACTTGGGCTTGATGCCCGGGCGGTGTCTCGAACCGCACCACGGGCTCCGGCTCGGGCTGCGGCCGCACCTGGCGGACGAAGTGCTTGAGCTGCGTGAGACACCCGGCGTAGCCGGCGGCGCGGCACTCCTCGAACAGCCGGACGGCCGAGAGCTCCGGGTAGGTCTCCAGACGCGTGGTGATAATCGGCTTGTACCCATCGAGCTTCGTCGGCCGCCGCGGCCGCGTCCGGGGCGGCAGCGGCTCCGACAGATCCCGATCGAGCTGACCGGTGTCGATCAAGTGGTAGATCAGCCGGCGGCTGACGCCGAGCTGTCGGGCAATCGCCGTCTTTGTGAGCTGTTGCTCCCAAAGATGTCTGAGTAGCACGAGAGTGTCCCATCCGTACACGGGCGCCCGTCCGCGAGAGGAGAGGCGCAAACTTGGCACGAGGGCCAGCAGACTCGTTAGGCTCTCCGGGCCTGGGGCAAGGGCATCGAACGAACGTCCCCGGATATGCCTCGACCGCCGATCGTCGATCTGGGGGCAAATACGGCGGTCGATTTTCCGGCGAACCTTCGCTCGGTCCCCCACCCGGGGGTCTTCAGCCTCAAACGCGTCGCTGGCCGCGGTATCGGCCCGTGTGCAATTTCAGCCGCCGATTCTGTGCAATTTCACTCCGCCGCTAACAGCGCCTTGGTGCTCTGATGCTGAGTGGGGTGAGAACCTCCTCTCGGAAACGAGCGCGGAGGAACGGAACAGCAGCTGCGGTAATCTGAGATAGGTGCCGGCCAGTCCAGAAACGTCTTTAGCCCGAGTCCCGGCGGAGAGGTGTGACGCCACGCCCGGCGCAGTTTGCTCGAGGTCGCTTCTGTGACGGCTGCGAGCTCTGCGACAGAGTGAATCGACCTCGTGCTCCGGCATGCCGCCGCAATGGCCAAGCGGGCAACCGGATCCAACTGTGCAGCCAGCTCGGCGTTCCGTGCCACCAGCCGCAAGAATGTACGCTCGCCAGCTTCCTTCACAGCGCGTGCCAGCTCCGCGCGTAGCTCGTCGCTTCCGACAATCGCCTCAATCCCGATCTGTAAGGCAAGTTGCGCGTTTTGCCATTGTTTGTTCATGACAACCACGAGGGGAGTGTCTGGCGCTCGCCGCCGCAGTGTATGCACGCGCGTCGCTACGAGCGCGTCCCCTAGCCAGCGAAGAATGACAACGGCGCAATCGGCGCGGATGGCTGCAGTCTCGAACTGAGACCACCGGTCGTACATTCTGAACCGGCAACCGCCGAGAAGTGTCTCCAACATCGCAGGTTCGGGTTCTCCTTGCAGGGCGATCCCGACTACTTCAGATGCTCTCGACAGTGCGAAGACCACGACATCGGTCCTTTCAATGGCCGAGTTCGACCCCTCCACCTACGAGTAATAGCCGTGACGCGAAGTCCACGCCATAGTCGGAGAAACTGGGGGATCAGATAGCTTACCTTCCCGGTGTATACGTTGGGTCCTCTCGCCGTGAGGGTCGAGTCATAGACGAAGTCTCGAAACAGCAGATTTCCTGTCACCATTGATCTGTCGAGTCGGGGTCTGGGGGCGATGTTCGACGCGGCGATCCAGGAACGGCCACTTGGCAGCCGATTCCAGTCAGGCGAACGTAGGGGCTGTGACAAGTCACAGCCGGTTCTTGTCACGGTGTCAGGTCTCTTTGGGGATACTCGTACCGGCACCGGCGCACAACGCCCTGCTCATGACGTGCGCAGCGACGAAGAGCAAGCACGGTGTCTCTCGTTCGCGCACGGCGATCGCGGCCCGTGCGCACGTCGACAGGCAGAGCGGCGACACATCTCGCAGGTACAGGGGAACTCAAGCCCCTACGCGCGCACAAACTTCACTCCCGATGGCAAATGGCCGGCCGTACATTGCGCAGATGGCATCCGGATCGATCCTGACCTCGGATGAATTCCTGCGCCAGGGCATACCGGGGAAGCACCCCGAGCTCGTACGTGCGCCTGATCGTCATCGAACCGCCCGCCTCCCAGCACGGTGCGGTGGTGATGGAGCTGGCGCTCCTGATCGCCGCCTTCGTGAAGATACACGACCCCGGCCGGTGTTCGCCTCGGAAACGGGCTTCGAACTGGCGAGCGGCCCCGACACGGTGCTGGCAGCCGATATCGCCTTCGTCACTCGCGGCGTCTTCGGCACCCCCTTCCGCCGGGCTACCCTGGGTGGGGCCGGAATTGGTCGTCGAAGTCCTTTCCCCCGACAGATCGTCCCGGAGCCCTGCTCGCCAAGGTCGCGGATTGGCTCGAAGCGGGCGGGCGGCTGATCTGGATGATGGACCCGTCACGCCGGAAGCGCAGGTTTTCGGTGGGGACCGGGCTCAGTCGGTTGTCTCGCACCATGGAGAGCTCGATGGCGAGGAGGTGCTGGCAGGGCCCCCGATAATGTCTCGCGATGGCTCTCGCTAGAAAGGCGCACCGCACCGCCGCAGCAGCGACCCACCCGGCAGCGGGATTACCGATATCACGGCCCTGGCCAGCGGTCAGTACTCCGCGTACGCGTCGTCCTGATAGCAGTAGAGCCACCGCTCGCCTGGTTCCGACGAACACGCGACCGGGTGGCTGCTGGCGCGCGAGTGCCGGCTCGCGTGCCGATTGGGAGACTCGTCGCAACACAGCGTTGCGCCACACTCCTGGCAAGTGCGCAGGTGCACCCACTCGGCCCCCATCTTCACGCACTCGTCGCACTGGTGCTTCTTCTCGTGCCTGACGGTCGTGATCGCGCCCAGGTGCGGGCACTCCGGATCTGAAATCATCTAGGTCCCCGTCGGTCCAAATCGCTCGGTCCGGATCCGCGTTGCGTCGTGCCCGAGCTCGACAAGTCCGTTCGCCGCCGCCTCGACAAACGCAGTCGGACCGCAAATGTATATCAGCGGCCGTTCCTCCGGATGCCACGAGACATCGCGCATCATATCCCGATCGATCCGTCGCCGGTATCCGGCCCACCCCTCCGGCCACTCCCGCGTGAGTGTGAAGCGAATGTCCGCCTCATGGTTGGCAGCCAGGCGAGCGAACTCATCCCGATAAATGACCTGCGACAGCGATCGCGACGAATAGAGGAGTCGAGCGGGAACCGTGCTTCGCACGGCCGCCCGGTGCCGCATCATCGCGCGGAGCGGTACGATGCCGGAGCCGCCGGCCAGCAGGAGCAGCGGTCCGCCGAGCGGATCGTGCCAGACGAAGTACCCCCCGATCGGCCCGCGCAGCTCGAGCTCCCCACCCGGCTTGAGCACATCGAAGAGATACGGAGACACTTCTCCTTCCTCGAGGCGCTCGACCGTGAGCACGACCATCTCGTCCTCCGGCGCTGACGCGATCGAGTAGCTCCGCTCCGCCTGATATCCGTCCTCGGCCGTCAGGCGGACGTCCACATGCTGTCCCGCCAGGTGCCCGGGCCACTCCGGCATCTCGAGGACAAGGCTGCGCACGCGGCTGGTTTCATCGATCACATCGACGACTTTCGCGACGTGCCAGTTCAATCGCCCTGGTAGCGCTGCTCCCGCCACGGGTCTCCGTAGTTGTGGTAGCCGTTCACTTCCCAGAACCCGGGCGCGTCGTCCTCACGCAGCTCGATGCCGCGCACCCATTTGGCGCTCTTCCAGAAATACAGGCGCGGGACGAGGAGCCGGGCAGGCCCTCCATGCTCGGGGTGCAGCGGCTGTCCATCGTATTCGACCGCGATCCACGCCTTCCCGCCGGTGATCTCCGTGAGCGGGAGATTGGTGGTGTAGCCGCCGTCGCTCCAGGCGACGACAAACCCGGCGCTCGCGTCAGGCACCGCTTGCGCCAGGAGCACATCGAGCGAGACCCCGGTCCACTGCGTGTCCAGCCTGGACCACTTCGTCACACAGTGGATGTCGACGGTGAAGGTTTCTCGAGGGAGGGTCATGAAATCGTCCCACGACCATGACCGCGGGTTCGCCACCGCGCCACGAATGGCAAAGCTCCACTTCTCGAGCGGCGTGCGCGGAGTAGGGCCCGCCGAAAGAACCGGAAAGTCGGTGGTGACGTACTGGCCCGGGGGCACGCGCGACGGGTCGGCGGCCGGTCGGCGGCCGCGGAATCCGAAGGAGACGGGGGTCATGGGGAGCTCCTCACTTGGACAGCGGCAGCACGCTGATCGGAAACGAGCCGGTGAGCACGTGTCCATGCCGCTTGACCTGGACCCAGATCGTGTACTCGCCCGGCTGCGGAAACGCGTACGGAAAATACAGGGTGTCGCTCATTGGTTCCGATGAGGCCATGGCATGGGTCATGTCCATCGGCGCGCCCGGCGCCGCGAGCATGAGCCGCGCCTGGGCCGCGAGCGAGATGGTCCCGATCGGGTGGAGGTGCACGAACACCTGGCCGTCATTCCGCACGACAGCGGCGTGCGCCGCCATGCCCATGTACGGCTCCAGCCCAGCCGCGTCGCCCGCCGGCGGCGAGATGGCGAACCGCAGGTCTGCCTCATCGTTCGCGTGCAGCGGGGCTTCCGGCCGCAGCCAGGTCATCGTGCTGCCGTCCGCCAGCGTGCTGGCGCGCGGGTCAGGTCCCGTCGATCCCAACGACCACGAATCGTCGGGGTCCGGCGTCTGCTCCGAAGATCCGGCCGCGCCGCTGGTTGCTGGTTCAGGCAGATCGACCTCCGACGTCAGCGTTTCCGCGAAGCCGCTCGCGTGCAGGATGTCGCCGTACGCCCGGTAGTGACCTGGGGGAAGCGGAGGGAGCGTGACCGCGAACGTGACCGAATCCGCCGTCCTGGGGTGGATGTGTGCGAGCGCCGCGCGTCCGCCGGCCGCGATCAGATACAGGTGAACGAGTTTGCCGTGATCTTCGATCAGCTCACCCGGCGGCCGGAGTCCGCGCGCCCGCAGCCAGACCTCATCGCTGCGATGGATCCACACCGAGTCCTCGATCGATAGCAACAGGCGTGACGCGCGCGGACCCTGATCCACGCGGGCGCTGACCGTCATCGGGCGGTACAGGGTGCGGGCGAAGCTCGCGTCGGCGGCACGCCACCAGAGCGCCGATCCGGCGAGCGCCAGGGCGATCACGACCGCCGCGCGCACCATGGCGAGGCGGGCCCGACGCCGGCGCGCGGGATCGGGTTCATCGCCCGGGGCCAGCACGCTCTCGCGCACCGCCGCGCCCACGATCGACACCACGCCTAACGCGAGAACGAGCCCGGCCACGATCAGCAACGCGGCCAGGGGCCGGCTGAACCCCAGTCGTCGCGACGCCACCGCCACCAGCGGCACCACCACCTCGCCGCTTCCCTTCCCCCCGTGCACCGCCACCGTCACGCTGTTGGAGCCGGCGCTCATCACCCAGAGCCGGGTGCGATACCAGCCGGGACTGCCGGGGACCGGTGCCGCCACGTCTGGCGGCGGCGCCCCACCGGTGGCGTCGAACTTGTTCACGAACGCGGTGACCCGCTCCACCCCGGGCTCGTTCGCCCGCACATTCACGATCGCGATGCCCGGCACCACCGCCGGCGCCTGGATGTGCACCAGCACATGGTACGGACCCGCCGGTCCGTCGTACCACGCGTCGGGACTGCCCACGTGCGCCGAACACACCAGCACCGTTGCGGTGAGCATCGCGACCCGCCTGACGAGCGCCAGAGCGCCGCCGCGACGGAAGCACTGCTGGTAGCGCCGTCCCGTCCCTGCGGGGTGCGCCACAGGCGCGGCCGGCGACGGCCGGCGACGGCGCGTCATCGCTGCACGCGCGCCATGCCCGCGCCGATCCACAATCCCAGCCGCGATGTGACCACGGCGGTGACGAGAGCGATGGCGAACGCCCGCACGAACGCCATCGCGTTGGGCTCGGGCGTCCAGAACTGGTACCGCCAGGCACCGAGCCGCACATAGTAGTCCCACTGGTCCGCGCCAAAGACGAAATTGCGCGCGCGGGGGGTGAGCAGGAATTCGCCCCACCACCAGTGCGCCACCGCCATCAGGAGCACGAACGTCACACCGATCGTCACCGCCAACACCCCGTCGCGGCCGCGCAGCCGGCGCATCAGCAGATCGATCGCCAACGCCGGCACCACCACCAGCAGCGGAAACGGGGGCGGCACCATGTGGGTGACAGGATTGTAGATCGGCGCCAGCTTGGGCGTGGCCGGAAAGAGCTGCAGTGTCCACATCATCACGAGGACGATCGACATGTAGATCGTCGCGATGGTCGTGGCCGGCCACCGCAGCCGCGACGGCCGGGAGGTGGCCGTGAGGATGAGCGGCATGCCGATGGCCGTCAGCCGATAGAAGCGTCCGGCGTGCATGTCGTTCGGGAACGCCGCATACTCCATCAGAACGGTCGCGTGCATGGTGAGCAGAATCCCCGCCGATGCCAGGTAGAGGATGCCGAGGCGTCGCTGGGTGTCAGGCGTCGCCCGATTCTGCCTGGCGAGGCACATCAGCATCGCGCCGATCTCGATGGCGATCATGCCCCAGGCGAGCACCATGTGTGGCGGGCTCATGATCTTCACGTCGAGGCCGTACGCGTCGTGCCACCAGTTGTCGAGCGGCGCTGACGTGATCATCATCAGCGTCCCCCAGATGCATAACCAGGCGCCGAGCGGACCCCTGAATCCCCAGAAGCGCACGCCCCGAGTGTGACCGGCCGGATCGCCGAAGGTCGTGCGCAACACGAGCGAGCCGCAGGTTACGCCCGCCACGATCGCGGCCAGCTGCTCGAGCAGGTGCGCGGGGGTCCAGAACGTATCGCGCCCGATGGTCCGATGCCACGATATGTCCCAGATCAGCCCGACTACGATCGACACCGATGCGAACAGCACCGCGTAGAGAGGCCACATTCGCTCGGTGACCTGAGCCCGTGCGGCACTCCGGATCAACGGGGTCGCTTCGATGGTTGTGCTCACCTGGGGACCGATTCCTGAGAATGCACTCCGGCGAGAGCCGGCGCCGCGCCATCATGCGCGCAGGTGGCGACGGGCAACGCCGGGGTGATGAATATGCCGGTCCACGCGTCCACGCCAGCGGTTGCCCGGCTCCAGGAATTCGGCGGGGAAGGCGAATCCGGGAAGGCCAGCCTCTCACCCGTCATCGCTGACGGCCACGTGGAAATCCCGGCCCGCCCACTCCTCGTTGTCGCGCCACTGAAAGGTGAAGTCCACCACCCGCGCCTCGGACAAGGCAGCCGCGCCGATCTCGAATGCGTGGAGGCCAAGTCCCGTATCACCGGTGTCGCCATCGACCGGATTCTGCCAGCCGTTCACACCCCAGCGAATCCGGGCTGCGCGCGGCACGGCCACCACCAGCGCCGACCGGCGTCGAATCCGGCCAACGGGAGCGTGCGGGCACCAGATGGCGCGACGGGCATCCGGCCGCCTGCCACCGTACCGCCGCCACACCGCTGCCGGGCGGTCGAACGGATATCCCAGGTGACGCGAGATCATCAGTTTCAGAAACTCTGCGTGCGCCCAGACGAGCGGCATGGCCGCACCAGTGGGCTGGCCCGGGAAGAGTCGGCGCGACGGAAGGGAATCCACGTCCCACACCTGCTCCGGCATCATTCCCCCCGGTCCCACCATCTTCGACATCGCCTTCAGACACGGCGACGGATCGTTCCCCGCCGCGAGCTCGTAGTGCCCGCGCTCGCCCGTCAAGAGCGGCCACGCACGGCCCCGGCCACTCCCATCGAATGGGCGGCCGTCGCGATGCTCGCCGTACCCGTCGCCATTGTAGCGATGCCACGCGGGTCCATTCGGCGTCTCCACCCTGAGCAGAGTGTCTGCCACCTTCACGCTTTCGCGAATGCACGGATCGTCCGGCGCCCGCAGCCCGAAACGCACGATCTGAAGGAAATCGATGGACACCTGCTCGTCGGCGGGCACGCTGGACATCTGTCGCCGATTCTTGATCTCGAGCATGGCCTCCAGCGACGCCCGGTCGTGCAGCACCTCCGGCGGAGCCACCCGCACGTAGTAGCTCTCCACACCCACGCGGCCGGCGAGGGGCGTGCCTCGCGCCACCATCCACGCTTCGATGCGGGAGTTCCAGAAGTCGGCCAGCGCCAGCGCGAACCGCCTGGCCGACGCGTGCAGGAACTCCGCGCCCGCCACCAGGGCTGCGATACACACCGCCAGCGTGAACGGATTGATCCCCGCGTTTTCCTCCCACCGGTCCTGGTCGGTCGATGGTCCCGTGGTCGCGAGGAACGACAGCGCCCGCCCGATCATGTCGTGCACCTGGATGCCCCCGAGGGCATCACGCTCCGCCAGCGCGGCCGCCAGCAGCACCGGAAACGCGATCTCATCGAGCTGCAGCCCCTGCCAGTACGGAGTGCCGCCAAGCCACTGGTTCTGGTTCCAGCTTCCATCCACTTTCTGCGTGGCGATCAGGTAGCGGAGCGTATTGCGCGCCTCCTTCTCCGCGCCGAGGGCGAGAAAGGCGCTCGCGCACTGCACGAGATCGCGTGGCCATACCAGGTGATAGCCGCCGCGGTCGTCGCTGCTGTTGCCCCACGGCACGCTCAGGCTCGCGACCATTGCGCCCGGAAACGTCTTGTCGCAGTGGGCGCGAAGCACCATGGTCGAGAGATGGAGCTGCTCGGCGAACTCGTCTGCCTCGTCGGGCCGGAGCAGCGTGCGTCGCTCGCGCCGCGCATGCCACTGGCGCCACATGTCCACTTGCCCCTCGAGAATGGAATCGAACGGCTGCATCAGGGTCGAAATGGCGAGGGTGGCCGCCGAGTGCATGCTGCTCCCGAAGCCGAGCCCCAGGACCGACGAGCGCGGCAGCGCGCCGATCATCGCGACATTCCCAGGACCGGCTGTGGCGTAGTGCCACGTGAGCGCGCCGTTGCGCTGAAAATCCTGCCAGCCGTCGGTCTCGCCCACATATCCGGCGCTGGCCGCGCCGAACGCATCCTGCTGCGCGTCGTCGACAGCGGCCAGCGCGAGGCCGAACGGCCCCTGCTCCGCTCCCAGCACACGCCGCGTTCCGAAGCGCGTGACGACCCCGACGTTCTCTCGGCCACTGGTGCCCAGCCGCGGAGCGATGAGCACGTGCGGCCGAAGATCGGCGTCACCAGTGAGACGCACCTCGATCACCAGCACATCCCGGTCGGGGTCTGGCGTCACCCGCAGCGTGAGCGTGAAGCGCTCGTGCCTGTGGACGACTTCCACCGCCGGCGTTCCTGGACCGAGCAGCCGCACTCGATAGTTCTCGAGGCGCTTGACCTCGACCCAGAACCCGCGTCCGTCGCCCACGATGAACCCGAGATCCCGAATCTGCGCCAGATCCACTCTCGGGTAGTAGACCTCGTTGACGATCCCGAAGCCGAGCGTGAACCAGACGCGCGACCTACCCAGCGCGCAGCCGACGACATCCTTGGCGCTGCTGCACCAGGTGGGTGCGATGCCCGGACTGCCCGGTGCCTCTCCTCGTGGCTCTTCATCGGAATCGTGCATGCCCGCGTTCTCGTCGTGATGGAATCCGATGATGATGGCGACGCGCCCCGATTCGGGCCACATCCTCGCCGGTCACCCTGACCCTTCCGGGTGTCGCCCGCCCCGGAATTGCTGTAATCTGCCGGGAGCAGGCCTGGTATCGCGTAACTTCTCCGAGTGCGGCGATCGGTTCAGGAGGTGCTTGTTGAAGCCTCGATACAGGAGCCGTTCCCCGGGCTGGGTCGCGGCCCTGGTGCTCGGATTGGCGCTGGGCCCGGTGGGTGCGCAGGCGCAGGGACCCACGAGCACCCTGACCGGCGTGGTGCGCGACACCACGGGCCTTCCTTTGACCAACGTGGTCGTCGCGCTGGATCCCGGCGGCGACATCCGGGCCACGCGCACCGATTCGGCAGGCCGCTTCCGGTTCGATCGGGTGCGGCGGGGCGTGCACGCGCTGCGGGCGACCTGGCTCGGATATCGACCGGAAGACCGATCCATCGACGTCGCCGAAGCGGTCGTGCAACTGGAGATCGTCCTTGTCCCGCTTCCTTACCAGCTCGACACGCTGGAGATCCGCGCCCGGCGGAGCGGCATCGAGGGAACCGTGCTCTCGCACGCGAGCTTTCGCCCGATCGCCGACGCCGAGGCCGAGGCGCTGGGGACCCGGTACAAGAAGCGTACCGGGGCCGATGGCCGGTTCGATCTGCCGGAGCTCGGAGAGGGAGCGTACGCGATCGAGGCGCGCCACGACGGCTACAAGACGCGTGTCATCTCCGCAGCCGTGGCGCGCGAAGGAGCCACCGAGGTGGCGATCACCCTCGATACGCTGACGACCAAGGCGGAGAAGATCGCCGAGCACCTGATGCGCGACATGGAGTCCCGGATCCATTGGCGGAGCATGGCCAATTCGGCGATCGTGGGCCGGCAGGAATTGGCATCGATGCACGACCAATCGCTGGAGACGGCCCTGCGCTACGCTCCATCGGTCCTCGTCAAGGGACTCGTGACGGGGACGCTGAACGTGTGCAACATTGTAGTGGATGGTCGCCCGGACATCATCCGGCGTCTCGGCGACTTCCGCGCCGACGAGGTGTCGATGGTCGAGGTGTATGGTGTGCGCGTCTGTTCGGGTCGTTCCATGGGCGGTATGCCGGTCATCGTGGACTACCCGGGGCGGCCGGGCGTGAACGTGTTCATCTGGCTCAAGCACTGACGCATCCCGATGGGCCAACTTCGGAGCGCCCGCTGCGAACGCCGGATCGCTGACGGGGTGATCGACGCGACCGTGCCAGGCGGCCGTCGGTTCATGCGCGCCGCGCAGACCGCTGTCGCCGTCGTGCTCATCCTCGGCTGCGGCGGCGAGGGGTCCACTGGCCTGAAAAGCGGCCCGACGTCCGGCACCTTCAGTGGCAGCGTGGCATCGAGCGGCGTGGACTCGACCAGTACCGTCGTGCTGGCGACCGGGGGAACCCTGACGGTCGGCATCTGCGGACCGGTGGCGACCAACTTCGACCTCGATGTGGCCGGACAACACGCCAGCACGTCGTCGAGCTGCGAGCACGTCATCATCGCGGCGGTGGCGGGGCACACCTACCGCGTGCGCGTCACGGCGGTCACGGGCGCCGGGGAGTACAACGGGTGCTGGACCTTGGAGAGCGGCGCCTGTGACGTCCCTACACCACCGGGCGGTGCCTGCCCGGGAACCCTCCCCGACGCCACCTCGTTAGGCCTGCCGGCCGGCTACTACGATCAGGCCCGTGACCGGTGCGGCCCGGAGCTCCTCACCGCCCTGGCCGCGATCGCCAGCTCCCAGCGCGTGCTCGGCTATACCAGTGCCCGCGATTCCATGTACGCGTACGTGGATGACCTGAACGATGACGACGTGATCGAGGACCTCTACACCGGCCGCCGCGCCGGCGCCGTCAACAGCCGCGCCACGGCGTTCCTGGCGCACATCGATGCCGAGCACACCTGGCCCCAGAGCCGCGGCGCCAATGAAGATCCGGCGATGAGCGACCTCAACATCATCTTCGCCAGCGACTCCACCGCCAACGCCATCCGGCTCAACTATCCCTTCGGGATCGTCACCGGCGGGATGCTCTGGCAGAGCACGAATCCGGTCGTACCGGGCGACGTCAGCCGGCTCGGCGTCGATGCGTCCGGCGTCGTGGTGTTCGAGCCGCGCCCATCGCGGCGCGGCGACATCGCCCGCGCGCTGCTCTACTTCTACGCGCGCTACAACACCCACCGCACGCCGTCATTCTCGCTGCAGAACTTCGATCACGAACGCGCCGTGCTGCTCCAGTGGAGCGAAGAGGATCCGGTGAGCGCGGACGAACGCACGCGCAACGCCCTGGTCTATCGCGCGCAGGGCAATCGCAATCCGTTCGTCGATTGGCCGGCGTTCGTCAGGGGAGTAGATGTGCTGAAGCAGGGATCAGCAGGCGACACGTGGCGCTAGCACCAGGGTGCTCACTGGACTCTGGCCTCAAAAGGTATACCGCACTCCCAGCTGCGCGGAGAACTGGAGCAGCAGGTTCGTCCCCAGCGTGCGCGACACGCCGAAGCCGCTCGGCACGGTGTACAGAATCTTCCCCGTTGACGGGTCGAAGCTGGAGGGGCTCACCAGATCGCGACTGGCCGCGGTGACTGCCCGGTAGCGTCCCCACTTGGAGCTGAGGCCGTTCAACACGTTGAACAGATCAACCGAGATCTCGACCGACTGCCCGCGGCGGGTGTTGATGCGGTTCCGCACGCTCAGGTCGAGCCGGTTGAACCAGGGCTGAAGGCAGGTGTTCCGCGGGATGATCTGGCCTTCGTATTTCGAGATGCACTCGTGCGACGCCAGGTAACCCGCGTACCGGTCCCGCTGATCCGTTACGTAGGCGTCCGCGTCGGCCCCGGAGAGCGACGCCGGGACCGCAACCGGCAGATCCTCGGGCTTGAAGATGAACGGCCGGTCGTTGAACGACACGCCGTCGCCATTCAGGTCGCCGCTCTGCTCCGGGCCCCACGGCGTGCCGCTCTGCAGCCGCCACACTCCGCTCACCCGGAAGCCGAGCGGAAGCTGCGTGTAGCCCGACAGCACGAAGGTGTGATTGCGCACGTACGACGTTGGCCCCCATCCAGCCGATTCGTCGCCCGCAGCACCGATCACGTTCGGACCCAGCGCCCCCACCCGCGTGTTCTGGAACCCCTCGAACGACGTGCAGCACGAGAACGAGCTGTTGTCCGACGCGGTGGTGTAGGTGTAGGAACCCCGGATCGATGACCCGCCGCGGAACCGACGATCGAGGTTGATGGTGACCGACTGAGACCGGGCCTGGCCGTCGTTGTAGTTCACGAACACATCGGAGAAGTCGGTGTTGAGCAGGCGATCGGCGTTCGCGGCCGACGACGGCGAGAACGAGCCGGCGGGTACGAAGATCTCCCGCCCGCCCTCGTTATCGAGAGCAAACTGCGCCGGACGCAGATTGATGTTACGCACGGTGTACAGCTTGGAGGTCCGCGTGAGGATGTAGTCGATCGAGATGCGCGTATCCGATCGCAACAGGCGCTCGTAGCCGACGTTGGCGCGAAACGTCTCCGGCAGCTCGAAGTCGGAGGTCCAGAACGAATAGGAAGGGGTACCGCCCACTCCCGCGTTGCCGGCGCAGTTCCTGGGATTCCCGGCGCCGTCGGCGGACCAGCTGGTGTATCCGCTCACCGGCGGGGGCGCGGTGGGATCGTGCTCGGCGGCCGACCCCGAGCAGTCGAGCGACAACAGCGGGACTTCCGTGCCGGCCACGTTTCCGCCCAGCACGCCCGGCACCCGCCCATAGAAGTAGCCGCTCCCGGCGCGCACCACCTGCGATGCGTCGCCTTTCACGTCGTAGACCAGCGTCAGCCGCGGCGAGACATTGTTGTTGTCGTCAGGCGCGATGCCGGTCCTGATGCCAAACGCCCGCTCGACGTCGATCACGCGACCGGGACGCCGGCCGAACCGCGACACGTCGTACCGCAGGCCGAGCGTCGCGAGCAAGCGCGGCGCCACCTTCCACGCATCCTGCGCGTAGGCGGAGTACTCCTGGGTGCCGAACGCGGCGTAGGGCTCGTTGCCATCGGCCTGCACGCTGCGCGTGTAGCGCGACGGATTCATCGCCTCGAGCGCCGCGAGGTTGTCGAACGTGTAGAACCCGGACCCGTTGTTCCAGAACCAGTTGCGGTAATGCGAGAACAGATCGTTGGTCCCGAACTTGATGGTGTGATTGAGACCGAGGTCGAAGGTCGCGTTGTTGACGACCTGCCACTTGTCCTCGTCGAGCTCGTTGTCGAACGAGATGGATGCTCCGCCGTACGCGAATGCCCGCCCGTTCGCCACGTTGGTGACCCGCAGCTCGGGAAGCAGGTTGTTGCCGACCCGGGGGCGGCGTTCGCGTGAGTACTGGACGCGCAGCACGTTGGCCAGGCGCGACCAGGCGCTCGTGAGCTCGGCCACCGCAGAGTTGGTGAAGTTCTTGAAGTTCTCGGCCTTCGACACACCGCCCGTGGTGACTGCGGAAAACGTCTCGTTCAGGTTGTGATAGCCGGAATAGTTGTTGCGCAGCGACAGGCGGTGTTGCTGGTTGATGTTCCAGTCGCCGCGCGCGAAGAACGTGAGCACGTCGTTGGTGGTGCTGAACTGGTCGTAGCCCGGACCCGGATTCTGGATGCCGTACTTGTTGCCGAGAATCGAGAAGAAGCGCTCCAGGCTGTCCGCGGTCACGCTGTCCGTGGCGCTGCCGGTGGCCCGCAGCGTCCCCGGCGATACCGGGACGAACGGCTCGCGGCGGCGCTGCCCGTCGACCGACAGGAAGTAGAACATCTTGTCGCGGATCACAGGCCCTTCGGTCTGTATCGCGTATTGCTCGACCTGAAAATCGTTCGGCTTCGTATTGTCGAAGTTCTTCGCGGTCAGTTGCTCACCACGATAGTTGCCGTAGACGCTGGTACGACGCCTGTTGGTGCCGCCCTTCGAGACGATGTTGACCACCCCGCCGGCGTAGTTGCCGTACTCCACGTCGAACGCGTTGGTGATGATCTGGAATTCCTTGACTGACTCAATCGAGAAGTTGAAGGGAATCCGGCTCCCGCCGCGGTTCTCACCGAAGAACGAGTTGTTCGCGTCCACCCCGTCGAGCTGCAGGTTGGTCTGCGACGGCCGCGCGCCGGCAATCGAGAACTGGCCGCCGGTGGTGGTTTCCGGCGTCGGGCTCACCAGCCCGCTCAGGTTGATGAAATCGGTAAAGTCGCGCCCCAGCGTCGGCAGGTTCTGGATCTCCTCGGTAGACACGTCCTGCTTCACGCCGCCGCGTGTGGCGTCGACGCGCGCTGCCGAGCTCACCTGCACTCCGGCAAGCGCGACCGCCGCCTCGGTGAGCGTAAAGTCTACCGTGGTCGCAGTGCCGACCACCACCCGGATGCTGTCCCGTTCCCCCGGTGCACTGCCGATACGCCGCGCACTCACGTGGTAGAAGCCAGGAGGCAGGAGGCGCACCACGTAGTTCCCGTCGTCGGCCGCCACCGCGTTGCGCGACAGTCCGGTCTCGCTGTTCACCACGGTGACGATCGCGCCGGCCAAGGGCGCATCGCCGGCCCCCAGCACCCGGCCCCGAATCGCCCCCGCGGTCTGCGAGGTCTGCGCCCCCATCTGAAGGGGAAGCGCCAGCAGGAAGGCCAGCGCGGCGCCGAGCACGATGTCCCCACGTCCGGCGCTGGCGCGAAACGGACGGCACACTCGTGCAGTTGGCCGCACTGGGCCGGCACCGGATCGATCTGACGCCGGTTCAGTTGCACGGGACCTCCACGAAATCCGCCGCGAAGCGGGGCTTCAACTGGACCGCCGAAGTGAAGAAGCCGAGAACGCCGGTGACGTCGTAGCATTTCTGTGTGGCTGGTGTGAATTGCGCTCCAAGATCGGTGAAGACATTGCCATCGAATCGAACCTGACTGGTCGCGGGCGGTCCGGCGACCGCGGTCAGTGTCGCGTTGCGGCCAGTGCCGGTTCCGGTGAGCTCGCCGATCCGCACGGTGCGAACCACCACCAGCCGTCCCACGTCCGCGGCGTTCCCGGAATTGATGGCCGCGAGCTGCTCCACGGTGCGCTCCAGCGCAGCCGGCACACCAACGCCCTTCTTGATGTTGGCCGCGATCTGCGGGCTGCCGATCTCCGGCTCGCCGCTGAAGGGCGAATAGTCACCTGTAACTTCGATGCTGTCGCCCTCCTCGATACCGAGACCCGCCACGCTGCCGCCGAACAGCTGGATGCCGCTGCTGGCGTCCTGCATGTAGAGGTTGTCCCCCTGCGCCCGGAACCGGCCGGGCTGCGCCGTGACGACCCCCGCGATGGTGATGCGCGCGCCTACCGCCGAGAGCTTGGCGTCGAGGATATCGATCACGCAGCCAAGCTTGATCGGGACGTTGACGAACGTCTGCTCGTCGAGATAGGTCGTCGCCCGCCCGCCGCAGAAGACAAAGCCGCGCGCCGTGAGGTCGCTGCTGCTCTCGACGAACAGGTCGCCGGTCCCCACCGGGACGGACAGCGAAAAGCGTCCGCTCGCGTCGGTGGTCACCCGCGCCAGGGTCTCGTCGGTGCCCCGGTTGCGCAGCTGCACACCCACGCCCGCCAGCGCGGAATCGCCGACCACCGGACTGTAGGTCCCGTCATTGTCGGCATCGTAGAACACGATTCCGGTCAGCGTGCCATTCCCGTCAGGCGCGAACTGGGGAGCGAGATCGACCGAACAGGCGGCGGCGGTGACCGTGAGTACTGCCGCAGCCGCAGCGCGAGCCCGCCGGCGCACACCGGACATCGCGAGGGAAGAAAGTAGCGTCATGGGATGACATCACTCCGGGTGCGGATCTTGATCTGGGCGTTGCCGCCATTCTGGCTGAGTACGCCCACCACGCTGTACGTGAAACCCACGGTGAATACCGCGCGCGAGAGACCGGTGAAGGCACTGCTCACGCGCACCACGACCGTCTGCCCGTCGGCCGCCGTGCCGCTCACGTTGAACGACGCGCCCGTACCGCCGCCGACCGTCGTCACGATCCAGCTGTCCAGCTGCACGAGCTGCCCATCGTCCGTCTTTGCATTTACCGACGTCCCGGTTTCGATCTTCGGCGCCGGCGCGCTGCCCGCCGAAACCCGGGTGACCGACGGCGAGGTGAGCTCCAGCTGGCCGCTGAAGGCAGCGAGCGTTCCTGTGATCTCCACCTTGTCCCCAACCTTCAGGGTCACGGAATCCGCGGTGGGGACGGTGAAGACAGAGATGCCACCGGTCGCGTCCTGCACCCAGATCTCGGAGTTCACGCCTCCCGTGCCGCTCACGATCGCGCCCGGCGCCGCGGTCAGGTTGCCGGTGACCGTGTAGACGGTGCCATTCGTTCCCGCGCGCGCGGTGCCGATGGGCGTGAACGACGCCGCCACCGCCACGTCGGCGGGACTGCGCGGCTTCATCTGCGACGAGCCGTTGAACTGCGTCAGGACCCCGGTCACGTTGTACCGGTCGCCGACCGTGAAGCTGGCACGCGTGAGGCCGGTGGGCGCGCCATTCACGCGGACCGTGGTCGTGTTGTTCGCCGCATCGCTGACCGTGACGTTGAAGGCGGCGCTCGTGCCGCCGCCCACGGTCTTCACCGTCACGTTGGCAAGCGTGATCAGCCGCCCTTCGTCGGCCGCCGCGCGCGTCACGGCCTGGGGGACGGTCAGCACCTTCGGCGTGACCGTGCCGGCACCCAGCCGAGTCACGCTGGTGGAGTTTATCTGGAGCTGCCCGTTGAACACGGAGAGCGTTCCGCTCACCTCGACGAGATCGCCAGGCGCGTAGAGTCCCGCATCGGCAGTGGGGACGTTGATCACCGCGATGCCGCTCGACGCATCCTCGATCCATACCTCGGAGGTTCCGGTCGACCCGACCGGGAAGATGCCGGGCAGCACGGTCATGTTGCCGCGCACCGCCACCACCGACCCAAGCGACTTCGCCCGCACGTCGAGGATGGGCAGAATCAGCGACCCCGTGTACGTCGCGCTCTCGGTCACGGCGCCAAGGGGCACGACGGTGACCGGCCGCAGAGCGCCACCGGCATAGGTGATGGTCGCCGGATTCTCGAATTCGACGAAGTACTTGCCAGGCGCAACTCGCGCGAAGTCGTACGTGCCGTCCGCGGCCGTCAGCACGGAATCGACCTTGGCGCCCGCCGTCCCATTGTCGTCAATCCGGAGATAGACGGTGAGTCCCGCTCCCCTGGTGTCCGTGGGGTCGAGTGTGCCGTTCGTGTTGTCGTCGCGATAGATGACACCGGAGACCCTGCCGGGGAAAAACGCATACCGGAATTCCACCGTCGCGTCGCTCCCCTGAAACGAGATGACAGCCGCCGGTGACGCGTTCGACGCCAGCACACCACCGCTGACGGCGTCCTCCGGCGCGCCCACCTCATAGCTGCCCGGCGAGAGATCGCTGAACGTGGCCACCCCGTCGGCCTCGGTCGCAGCAGTCGTGGTCTGGCCGTCGCGCGAGACCGTGATGGTGATGCCGGCCAGCACAGAATCCCCAGACGTGTACGTGCCCGATGCATCGCGGTCGATGTAGGCGCGCACCGTCAACGTGCCGGGACGTCCATGCGGTTCCGACGGCGAATAGCAGGCCATGGCGACCAGGACGCCGGCGCCAACAATCAGGTGTGATCGTCGCATGACTGGGACAGAGAGGAGGTCGGCGTTTGGTCCTGCGCGAGCGAAACCGGGAGGAGTGCGGCCGCCTCAACGCCAGGGGGCCCGGGGTTGACCCGTGACCTCCGTCCGCCTGAAGCATTCACCGCGACCGCCGGCAGGCGCCAAACATACCTCGCCAGAACCGGCGCGTAAGGCTTGTCGCGCGACCACGCCGATCGGCCATGAAGCTGCGACGGAGCTGTTACCGTGCTACGTCGCGCCATCCCTTCCCGCCCTCCGCTGCTCCCGAGCGAATCCGCCTGGAGAAATCCGCCGCGTCCCCAATCGCGCGGGCCCGATCGCTGACATACGCGCGTCGCCTCAGCTCGGGGAACGCCAGGGTGGTGTCCAGCAGGCCAATATCGTACGCCAGCGCGTCGGCGAATCCCGGCAGGATGAACCGGTAGCTGAAGGGGACGCGCCCCGGCACGAGACCATTGACGTGTCTGACGATCGTGGTGGTGCAGTTCTGCGTGAGGGTGTTGTAGAACTCCGGCCGGTGGCGCAGGGCGTTCGCGCGCCGGAGCATCGACACGAACAGGTCTCGAGCGCGCTCCGGCGTGGTGTTCACGCGGTACAGGAAGACGCTGTCCCGACCGAAGTTCGTACGCACCCGGAGGATGTCACGCTCGTCGGCCACCACGTACATCAGCTCGTACCGCCGGAATAGTCCGGCGAGCGCGTTGTACTCCTCGCCGACTTCCTTGCGCGCCTCGACCGAAATCCCAACGTACTCGGAATCCGCGAACCCGAAGCTGACGAACGTATGGGCGACCGCGCGTTCACCGGTGAACGGCACCACCACGTACCACACCGAGCTCAACCGCGACACGTGCAACGTGCGATCCTCCCATCGAGCGACCGCATTGTCGGGCGACCGATAGTCGAAATTCCGCACATTCTGCACAACGACCGTGTCGCCGCGAAACGTGGCCGCGGGGAGCCTTGCTTCGTCGGCCTTCCAGTCCCGGGCGTTCGACGGATGCCGTGTGGCGAGCCATCCCGCGCCCGCCAGCACCGCCGTGCCGCCGACAACCAGCACAATGCGCCACGGCGCCCACTTCACCGAAGCCCTCCTGCGCTCAGGACTTCTTCGGCACCAGCTTGATCGCTCCCTGCGCCTCCCGCGCGCGGAGCACGGCCATCACGTCGCCGAGCGGCAACGGCGTGAATTCGCCGGACAGGAAATCCCGGATCTGCAGGACGGTCAGATGCTTGCCGAGCAGAATGTTGAACTCGGCGTTGAACTCGTCAGGCAGCGTGGGGCCTCCGGCGCCGCGCCCTCCCCTCCCGCCGCCGCCACCGCCCCGCCTCCCCGTCCCCCACGGCCTCCCGCGTTAGGCACCTGTTCCACCACGAGGCCCGCCGCCTCCCGCTCCTCGGCGGTCATCATCGGCTCGGTGGCCGGCACGCCGCGCTGCGTCGCCTGGAGCTGATAGGCGGCCTTCGCCTCATTCAGCAGACCGACCGCGCGCTGGTCGATCAGCGGCTCGAACGCCGCGGTGCGTCTTCCGTCCCTCGTCGACGTTGGTCCACAGCACGCTCGCCGACCGCACCACCCCCTTCTCGATCCCGGCCTGGTGCTGGATGGCCACGCGCGCTTCCTTGTACGCCTGCATCAGCGACGCCGGCATCGGTCGCGTCGGCCATGTAGCCCGAGTCCCTTGGTGTGCGACTCGCCCATGCGGGAGAGCCCGCGGCCGAGGTTGTCGTTCACCACCCGGGCCGCCATCTCGTCGGTGCCGGTGGACGAGCGACCGCGAGCGCGCCGAGGCCGACCGCCGCCGCGCGCTTGTACTGGGTGGGATCCTGCTTGTCGGGCGTGTCCTCCGACGAGTGGTACCACATGTCCGGCCAGGTGATGAACATGACCGCCGGAATGCCGTGCTGCATGTACGTCACGTGGTCGCTCGAGCCGTAGTGCTTGTCGATCCTGATGTAGAACGCGTCCTTGCTGCCGCGCGGCGATTCCACCGGCTCCGACGGGCGCATAGCCGGCACGCCGGTAAGCGCACCCGCTCGCGCGAGATGTCGGCGATGTACTCCATCATGCTCTGCGCGATGTCGTTGAGGTACGACGGGAAGGTGTCCGGCGTCCGCTGCAGCACCCAGTAGCTGCGGCTGTCGCCGACGCGGATCGCCTCCATGTCGAAGTTCAGGGTGCCGATGATGTTCTTCGCCTTGTCCGGATGCGCGTTGAGATACGCGTTGGTGCCCGAGATCTCCGGGCACCCACTGGAAGTTGATCGTGCGCTTCGGACGCGGCAGCTTCCCGTCGGCGATCAGCTTGAGGTAGGCGCGGCCGATCTCGAGCGTGAGCGCGCAGCCCGAGTTGTCGTCGTTGGCGCCCTGCTTGATCACGCCCTCGTAGAGGTGCCCGCTGATCGCCACCTCCTGGGTGGTGCTGCCGTCGCCCGGAATCTCGGCGTGGACGTATTCGGCCTTGCTGGGCACCTCCACGCTCTTCGTGATCGAGCGGATGGTGATGTGGTCGCCGCGCAGCAGCTGCGCCTCCAGCTCATGGTGCACCTCCGGGGTAACCGACCAGGCCACCGTGCCGGGCTGCGCGTTGACGGTGGACGAGACGATCTGGTTCGGGAAGTCGATGGCGCGCTGGTAGCCGATGGCGCTGATGCCGAGGACGCCGATGGCGCCTCGCTGCACCGCCTGGGCGTAGGTCGCGCCGGTGGACCCGGACGAGAGGACGAACTTCCCCTTGACGTCCTTGCCCTCGAAGTCCTGGGCGCGCCCGGTCCGACGTCCACCAGCTCCGCGGAGAGGTCGCCGTTGGCGTTGAGCGAAGCGAGCGGCGAGCGCGATGTCGTGGATGTCGAACAGCTTCACGCTCTTTGGCGCGGTCATCCACAGCTCGCCCTGGGTGGGCTGCCAGGCGGTTCCGCCCGACTGAAACACTTCTCATGGATACGTTGCTGAAGCCGTACTGCTTCGCGAAGTCGGCCATCACGCGGCTTTCGCGGTAGGGACCCGAGTACTCCTCGGGCAGCCGCACGCGCTGGTAGGGGACCAGCTCGAGCACGTGGTGCATCGCGCGTTCGCCCGAGACCTCGTTGATGATGGCGGTCATCTGCTCCTGGGTGAGGAGCGTGCGGTCCTCTCGTTCCTGCGCGGCGAGGGACGCCGAGGCGGCGGGCGCGGCCAGAACGACCACGGTCAGCGCGAGTGCGGTACGTGTCATGGGCGGCGATGCTGGGGTGGACGGTGTGCGACCGATGGTGAGGCAGAGTATACGCGTGGGCGGAATGGCGGTCGAGAGGCGCGGCCCTGGGCGACACCACGGAGATCGTCGCTCATGGCTCACCTGACAATCAATTGGCGGTTTCCACCACAGAGTTCGCGGAGGTGTCCTCTGTGTCCTCAACGGTTAGAGCACGCGTTCGATCGGTCGCAGGCCACGCCGGCACTTCCCGCCCGCTTTGCGAGGGCATCAATCGCTGTCCGGAGTGATGAGGTCTTCTACCACAGGGTGCGCGGAGGACACAGAGGTCGGGTTGGTTCGCCACCTCGCCGATCAAGAACGGTTCCTGTTCATGCCCGGGCTTCAGGATCGCGCTACTCCGATCGCATCACCGTGGTTGGATCCAACCGCGACGCGCGCCATCCGGGGATCACGCTCGCCAGCAACGCCGCCGCGAGCAACAGCCCTCCCGCCGCGGCCAGCGTCCCCGGATCCGAGGGGCTCATATCGTAGAGCATCCCGCGCAACACGCGCGTCGCCGCGAATGCCGCCACCACGCCGACCACCAGGCCCGCACCGCATAACGCCAGTCCGCTCTTCACGATGATCCACAGCACCGAGCCCGGACGCGCGCCGAGCGCCACGCGCACTCCGATCTCCTGGCGCCGCAGGCCAACGACGTACGCGAGCACACCGTACAGTCCGACGATCGCCAGCAGCATGGCCAGTCCGGCGAACAGCGACACGAAGAAAGCCGGGGAGCGACGCCCGGCGAGGGATCGATTCACTACCCGCTCCATCGGCACCACGTCGCGAATGGGTACCACGGGATCGAGCCCACGCAGGGTGCCGCGAACGGACGCCGCGAGTGCTCCGGCCGCCAGCGTCCCGCGCACTACCACTGAGTAGCCGCTGTTCGGCGTCGCCTCGGGCGTATAGTAGATGGTCGGACGCGCGGGGGTGTCGAGTCCCTCGCTGCGCGTGTCGCCCACGACCCCGATGATCGTGAGTACCCGGTCCGCCTGGGGGTACCACGCCACCTTGATCTGCTTCCCGAGCGCGTCTGCCCCCGGCCACAGCTCGCGCGCCAGGGTGGCATTGACCATCACGTACGGCAGCGAGTCGTCGCGTTGCTCCAGCAGGCGCCCGCCTGACAACGGTATCCGGAGCGTCCGGAAGTATCCCTCGTCGGCCACGCGAATGTCCGCCACCGGCGACTGTCCCGGGGCCGGCTCGGGCCGGTCGAGCGCGCGAAACGACGTCCCGTACTGAATGCCGGTGAGCGGAACCGCGTTCACGAAGCCGGCGTCCGTGACCCCCGGCTGTGCGCGCAACGCCTCCACCGCCTGCCGGAAATACCGCGTCCAGTCGGCGGGCTGGCGATAGACCGCATTCGGGAGCACCACGTCCGTCGTCACGATCTGCGCCGGATCGAAGCCTGGGCTCACCCGCTGGAGCCGAAGGAGCGTTCGGGTAAGGAGGCCAGCGCCCTGCAGCAGGACCAGCGCCAGCGCCACCTGGCCCGCCACCAGCGCGCCGCGAATGCGTCTCGCGCGCACGCCCGGCGTGTGCCGGCCGGCCGCTTCCCGGAGCGACCCCAGTGCGCGCACCGACATGCCTAACGACGCGCCGAGCACCAGCAGGAACGTCACCACTGCGGCGAGCAGCGCGGCGAAACCGAATACCGGCCAGTCGAGCCGCACCGCGTCGAGACGGGGGATGTCGGGCGGTGCCAGGGCCGCCAGTCCTCGAACACACGCCCACGCCACCACCAGGCCCAGTGCGACTCCGCCGGTGGCGAGCAGCGCGCACTCCGCCAGCCACAGCCGCGTCAGCCGCGCCCGCCCGGCGCCGAGCGCCGCGCGGATGGCCATCTCGTGCTGGCGCGCACCGCCCCGCACGAGGATCAGATTGCCCACATTCGCGCAGGCGATGAGCAGCACCAGCGACACCGCGCCGAGCACGATGAACAGCTTTTTCCCGGCATCTCCTACCACGTCGTCCCGCAGCGGCACCACGTCCACCGTCCACCCGGTGTCGAAATCGGGATACTCTCGCTCGAGGGTGTGCGCGATATCACGCAGCTCCGCCTGGGCACGCTCTGCCGTTGCGCCGTCCGCCAGCCGCGCCACCGCCATCACGTAGCGGCCCCGCCGCTGGCTGCCGGGCTCACTGAACGACGACGCCTCCCAGACCTCCTCGTCCCCCATCGGGCGGAATCCCGCCGGCATCACCCCCACCACGGTGGCCGTTCCGCCGGCAACGGCCACCGTCGATCCCACCACCCCGGAGTCGGCGCCGAATCGGCGCCGCCAGAGTCCGTTGCTCAGCACGATCACCCGGCCGGCGGCGGCGGTGCTGTCGCTGGTGATGAAGCCGCGGCCGAGCACCGGTCGAACGCGGAGGACGTCGAAGAAATCCGGCGTGACCACGCGCGCCGGAACGCGCTCGGCCTCACCCCCACCGGTGAAGATGATTCCCGACCACGAGTACAACGCCATCGACTGGAGCACATGCGAGCGGGTCAGCCAGTCGTACGCGTTCTGCGGGTTGGCGACGTTCCGCGGGTGGTTTCGCGGGAGGTTGTGCTCCCAGAGGGCGACCAGCCGGTCGGGATCGCCGTAAGGAAGGGGTCGCAGGACGACGCCCTGCACCACGCTGAACGCCGCCGTGTTCGCCCCGATGCCTAACGCCAGCGTCGCGGCCGCCATCGTGGTGAACAGCGGCGCATGCCGCAGCGCCCGTACCGCGTACTGCAGGTCCTGCCGCAGACCCGCCGACCACAGCGCGCGCCGGTCGCGTCGGACCAGCCGCGTATCGATGCGTTCGCACTCGGTGCGGGTTCGACGCAGGTCGCCCATCCGGGCCAGGGCTCGCTGGCGCGCGGTGTCGGCGTCGAACCCCGCGGCCGCCTCGGACTCGACCAACCGCTCGAAATGAAACCGCAGTTCGTCGTCGACGTCACGAGCCACGTCGCCACGAACGAAGCGTGCGTACCGCCGCCAGAGTGGCTCCCGGCCTGGCATGATCAGGCCGGGACGGGCGCGGACGACGTCTGCAGGGCGGCGAATACCGCCCGCGCGTAGCGCTCCCAGCTCGCCGTCTCGGCGCGCAGCTGGCGTCGCCCGAGGGCGGTGAGCTCATAATACTTCGCGCGGCGATTGTTCTCGCTCGTGCCCCATTCGGTGCTCACCCAGCCCCGCTCCTCAAGCCGGTGGAGTGCCGGGTAGAGCGAGCCTTCCTCGACCCGCAGCGCGTCGCTGGTGGCGCGTTCGATCCAGCGCGCGACGGCATAGCCGTGGGCCGGCCCCCAGCTCAGGGCCTTGAGGATGAGCAGGTCGAGCGTACCGCGCAGGATCTCCGACGGAACCGGAGCCACCGATCACCTCTCCCTAGAGTTTCTATGGGACATACTGGAGCCGCTTCCATAGAAAGTCAATGGGAGGACCGCCGCGACCAGGCTGCCGGGGCGCGCGACCCTCGCGGCGGCGGCGGCGGTGAACCAGTCCACCACGCCCACGATCACCAGCGCCGACCCAAACAGGGTGGGCTGCGACCGGCCGGGGCCGCCGTGCACCCATCTGTGTGGCCTGGGCGGGCTTCCGCCGTCGCATAACCCTAACGAGGCATCCCGATGCGGTCCGGCGGAGCGACGTCGCCCCGCGCCGCGGGCCGCAGGTCCGGATGCCCCGTCTGACGAATAGACCGGGCAGGGTCCCCTGCCTAGGTTGTCTCCCCAGTGAGCGCACTCGGACCGGAGGTCGGGCGAACCGTCGAGGTTCGTGCGGGGGGAACGGCTTCCTGACGGGTCGCTCCGCGTACAGGGCACGGGAGGCGTGAGACGACACAGAGGTCCGGACCTCCGGAGCTCGGTTGCTTCACGCAGCCCGTGCCCGAACCGCACCGCACCGGGTCTCGGCACTTCACGCGACGTCCTACGTCCATTCTTCTTCGAGGTCCGCATATGCTGCTCACCATTGCAATCATCCTCATGCTGATGTGGCTATTCGGCATGGTCTCGTCGTACACGTTCGGTGGGTTTCTCCATATCCTGCTGATCCTCGCCATCATCGTGTTCCTGGTTCGGATCATCAGCGGGCGGCGCCCCGTCGTCTGACGATCGCGCCAGGACAATCCCGGCGCGATGCACCCAAACGCACTCGGCCGCTCGTCCACCCGGGATGGGCGGCCGAGCGCGTCACGGCAACAGCGCGACCGATCTCTCGCCGTCGAGGCGGCACCTCCGATGATCCCCGAGACCGATCCACCCCTCCCGCGTCATCCGTTCTCGCGATTCGCGCTCCGCATCTCCAACGCGGTCGGACGGCCGACGGCGTTCTTCGGCGCCGTCTTCGCCCTCGTGGTGTGGGCCGCGCTTGGCCCGATGTTTCACTTCAGCGATACCTGGCAGCTGTTCATCAACACCGGCACCACCATCGTCACCCTGTTGATGGTCTTCCTCATCCAGAACACGCAGAATCGCGACAGTGTGGCCATCCACATCAAGCTCGACGAGCTCATTCGCACGCATCAGTCCGCGCGCAATGCGCTGATGCTGCTCGACCGGCTCGACGACGACGATCTGCAGCGGGTGCGGACTCAACTGGAAGACCAGGCGGGCGACCCGGACGACGCGACCGATCCGCCGCCGCGTTCGCGTCCGCGCCGGAACGGTGCGCGGCGTCACCAGCGCAAGCCGCGCTCGCGATAGCGCTACGCCACGCCTTCGCCGTCAGGGGAACCGGAGTGTCGGTATCGCAGTATGAGTGGTCTCGCGCCGTCGTTGGCGCGTGATGCCTAACGGTTGAGGTCGTCGCGTCGCAGTGGGGCACCGGCAGACGGTGCGGCAATGCACGCAGTGGCCAGCACGTCGTGAACTCCGTCGCGAGGTCCCGGTGCCGGCAAACCCTCTCTCTTCCTCACCTTTGCGTCGGGCGGCGTGCGTGTTCTCCGGCCTCCTGGCGCTGCTGGCGCCGGCGATCGATCCGTCGCTGGCCGCGTCCGCGCAGACCGTGGGGCCGGCCCATCCGCTCATCAGTACGGTCGTCTTGCGCGGCGTGCAACACGTCGACCCCACGGCCCTGCGCCTCGGACTCGCCACCAAATCCAGCAAGTGCCGCGGCCTGCTGTACGCCCCGTTCTGCCTGTTCAGCCATGCGCCGAGCTTCTACGAGCGCGAGTACCTCGATCCCGAGGAATTCCAGCGCGACGTGATCCGCATCCGCATCTACTACTGGCAGCACGGCTATCGCGATGCGATGGTCACCGCGCGGACCGAGCCTGGCCGCGGCGGCGTGCGCGCCATCTTCGACGTGACCGAGAACCAGCCGACGATCGTCGATCGCGTGACCGTCGAGCAGGTGGACAGCGTGCTCACGCAGCGGACGATCGACAACGCCATGCACATCCGTGCAGGGCAACCGCTCGACCTGATCGCCGTCGACTCCACGCGCCTGATGCTCCGCGACGCCCTCTGGGAAGCGGGCTACGCGAACGCCGAGGTGGCGCTCGATACCACCGCCATCTCGCGCGCGCTGCATCGCGGACCCGTCCGCCTCGTGGTCACGCCCGGCCCGATCACCACGGTGCAGGCCATCGACCTCCAGGGGAACCGGCAGGTCAGTGACCGGACCGTCCGCCGCCTGCTCGACGTGCACCCCGGTGATCTCTACCGGCGCAGCGCGGTGCTCGGGAGCCAGCGCAACCTCTACCTCTCCGGGCTCTTTTCAGCGGTGGACTTCACCACCAGGGCGGCGGGCGACAGCCAGCGCGTCCTCACGCTTCAGCTCACCGAGTCCGATCTGCACCGGCTGCAACTGGGAACCGGCATCACCACCGCGGACTTCGTGCAGCTCGATGCGCAGTTCACCCGCTACAACGTCTTCGGCTCGGCGCGGCGCCTCACGCTGCGCTCCACCCTGAGCAATCTGTTCGCCGGACAGCTCAACGGCGCCGGCGTGTTCTACGACGTCACCAGCGGCGCGGAGGGCAGCGCCCGCAACCGGTTCCTGCGGCCGGCATGGGCGGTGAGCCTGGAATTCAACCAGCCGTGGCTCGGCTCCCCGCACAACCAGCTCGGCACCTCCGTGTTCGCGCACCGGAGGAGCGTGCCCGGGGTCGTGATCGATCTGGGAACCGGCGCCACCATCGCGTTCACGCGCGAGATCGGCGCCCGCATCAATTCCACGCTCGGATATACGTACGAGTCGACGCGGGTCGAGGCCTCGGACGCCTACTTCTGCGTCAGCTTCGGCGTCTGCCAGCCCGATGTGATCCGGGTGATCGGCGCGCGGAGCCGTCTCTCGCCGGTGGCCTGGGTCACCCAGGTCGATCAGACCGACGACCCGTTCGCTGCGACCCATGGGTACCGCCTCCGCGTCGATCTCCAGCACGCGTCGCGCGCAACCATGTCGGATTTCCACTTCAATCGCGCCGCGCTCGCGGCCAGCGCCTATCGCGCACTGTCACCGCACTCCGTCCTCGCAGGACAGGTCCGGTTCGGATGGGTCCACGCCCTCGGCGGCACCGGGAGCGCGCTGGGGCTGAGCCCGCAGGACGGCACGCCGATCATTCATCCGCGCGAGCGATTCTTCGCCGGCGGCTCGCGCTCGGTGCGCGGCTACGGTGAGAATCAGCTCGGCCCGCGGGTGCTCACCATCGCGCCGCAGTCACTGACCGATACCGCGCTGGCGAGCCCGTGCACCGAAGCGCAGCTGGAGGATCTGAGCTGCGATCCCAACACGGTGGGAGTATCGGCGCGTTCGTTCCAGCCGCAGCCGGTAGGCGGGACCACGCTCGCCGAGGCGAGCATCGAGTATCGCTTTCCACTTTCGCTGGCGCGCGGCCTCACCGGCGCCGTCTTCGTCGACGGCGCGGTGGTGGGCGCGAGCCAGCTCTCGCCCCTGGTACGTGCCACCGGCGCGGTGACCCCGGGGTTCGGGATCCGCTTCGACACCCGGGTCGGGCCGGTGCGCCTCGATCTCGGCGTACGTCCATCGCTGGTCGAGAGTCTTCCCGTGGTCACACAGGTGCCCGACTCCGCCGGCGGCACACGGTTGGTCACCTTGCGCACACTGCGTCGATACAACCCGGTGCAGCGATCGGGGGGCGCCTTGCGCGGCCTGCTGAACCGACTCCAACTCCACCTGGCCATCGGCCCGCCGTACTGATGAAGCGCGCCTTCCGGATCGGCCTCGCCCTGGTGGCCGGCATCGTGGTGCTGGCGGTCACCGCACTCATGGTGTTCACCGGCACGAACGTCGGGCGCGAGCGCGTGCGGCGCGCCGGGCTCGCGGCGCTGGCCAGTCACGTCCACGGCCGCGTTTCCATCGGCCGCATCGAGGGCAACCTCCTCGGCCGCTTCGCGCTGATCGACGTCTCGATCACCGACAGCGCCGGGAGCTCGCTCCTCGTTGCGGACACGGCGTTTGCCGCCGTCGACGCTCTCGGGCTTCTGTCGCGGCGCATAACGATCACCGACCTCGAGCTCGTGCGTCCCGTCATCAGGCTTGTCCGCCCGCCGGCCGGCGAGTGGAACTACCGGCGCATCTTTCCGGCGAGGCCGACCGCACCCGCCGACACCGCGCCCGGGTTCGGCGACTGGATCTGGCTTCAGGACGTGCGCCTGCGGAACGGACAGCTCGTCGTCCAGATCCCGTGGGCGCCCGACACCACGCTCGCGCCGGCCGCACGCGACAGCGTGGTCCGGCTCGCACTCTCCGGCGCGTCGCGCTCATGGGTGGACTCGGTAGCCGGCGGACTGGAGAAGACCATGGACTTCTTCGCCGTGAACGGGCATCTGGCGAACGTGGTCCTCGCCACCCCGCGATCGAGCGCGATGACGCTGCAGGTGGTACGGCTGCAGATGACGGCCGCTCCGTTCCGTCCACCGGTCTTCGACGTGCGGAACGCCACCGGCACCGTGCGCATGACGAATGATTCCGTCACGATTCCCGATCTCGCACTTGAGCTCCCGGGATCGCGGATCGCCGGCCGGGTCGCGTACCTCCTGTCGTCGGGCGATGCCACGGTGTCGCTCACCGGACGGCCGGTCGCGCTCGCCGACCTGCGCGGGTTGTATCCGCCCCTGCCCGACAGCGGGGGCGGCCCGCTCGATTTCGACGGCGTCATCCGCACCGACGGCCCGAGCGACTATGTCGCGAAGAATGCCCGGCTCACGGTGCAATCGGCGGGCATTGGCGGGTCGTTCGGCATCGCGATTCACGGCGACACCATGCGGATCCACGACACCGAGCTGCACCTGCGGCAGGTCCCCACCACACTCGTCGAGCGCTTCACCGGCCACCGGCTCCAGCCACCCGGGACGTTCACCGGCTCCCTGTCCGCGGCGGGGCCACTTCCGGCGATGCGGGTCGCGGCCGAGGGGACCTTCGATCCCTCCCGGAAGGCGCCCTTTCGGGTGAGCGCGCGCGGCGGTCTGGGCCTGAGCGCACCGGTCCGCATGGCGGCGCTTCACGTGCGGGCTGAAGACGTGCCCGTCGCGCTGGTTCGCGAGTACGCGCCCAACCTTCCCGTGGATGGCAGCGTGACCGCCGAGGCCACGATCACCGGATCGCCATCGGCAACGCTCACCGGGCCGTTCAATGTGGTGCATCGCGAGCGCGGCGTCTCGTCGCGCGTCTACGGCGTCGCGACCGCACGCGCAGGGTCCACCACGTGGTTCAGCGCCGACCTCCATCTCGACCCCGTTTCGCTCGAGCTGGTCCGCGACTTCGCACCGCGGAGCACGCTCCAGGGCACCGTGAGCGGAACCGCGCGAGTGGAGGGTACGCCGCGCGCGCTGACCGCGCACGCCGATCTGGTGGTGCCGGGAGGAGGGACGGTGGTGGCAGACGGGCACCTGAACACCGGCGCCAACACACCCTCGTACGATGCCGATGTGCGCCTGCAGTCGGTGGATCTCCACGCCGTGGATCCGTCGTTGGCGCCGGCGACGGTCAACGGGACGGTCTCCCTCGGCGGGACGGGCACCGATCCGGCGACGATGGACGCACGCCTGAACGCCGTGCTCCGCGACGTCGCGGTCGACAGCCTCGCTGTTCAGCGCGTCGCGGTGCGGGCGTCTGCGCGCGACGGAATGCTGACGCTGGATACGCTGGACGTGCGCACGGCGTTCGCGTCGGCCAGCGCCTCGGGACGCCTCGGGCTCGATCATTCGCGAGAAGGGACGATCGCCTATCGAGTGGACCTCCGCGACGTGTCGGGACTGCGCCGCTGGATCGGCACCGGTGACACCAGCCTTGTCGCCTCGCGGCCCGGCGTGCAGCAGCGACTCGCGCTCCTGGCGCAGAGTACCGATTCGGCGCGCCGCGCGGCGCAGGTGGCCACCGACGTGGCGTTGCTCGCCCAGCAGTCGCCGGCGCAGCGGGCCGCGCCGGTCAAGGTGCCTGACGTGCCTCCCCTGCGGCGCGATTCGCTCTCCGGCGCGGTGCGCGTCGACGGTACCCTGACCGGCCGGCTGCGCGACCTGACTGCGCGCGGCACAGCCCAGACGTCGGGCGTGGTGTGGAACGGGAGCGAAATCGGCCGTGGGCGCGCGAACTACACGTACGCGGCTCTCGGCACGAGCGACGCCGAACTGCGCACCGATCTGGCGGTCGACTCGCTGCGGGCAGTCGGGTTCGCGTTCGACAGCACCCGCGTTACCGGCACGTGGCGCGGGAGAAGCGGCAGCGGCAGCGGCAACATCGAGGTCTCCGTCTTCCCTGGCGATACGGCCCTGTACCGCGCGCGCGCCGACTACGTGCTGCACCCGCAGGAGGGTGAGATCCACCTGCAGGATTTCAGCCTGCGATTCGATTCCGTGACGTGGGTCTCGCCGCATCCCAGCGCCGTCAGCTGGCGCGGCCACGGCCTTTCCATCGACACGCTCGAGCTCCGGACCACGCGCGGCGCGGGTCACATCCTGGTCAACGGCGATGTGCCCGACGTCGATCAGGGGACGCTGCTGGTGGAGATCGACGGCATGCGCGTCGCGCCATGGCTCACCTTGCTGCAGAGCGATATTCCGGCCGACGGCCAGCTGTCGTTCACGGCCCGGTTGCAGGGCACCCGAGCCGAACCACGGATACACGGTGCACTGACCCTCAGCAACTCGCAGTACGCGAACGCCCCGTTCCCCGATGTTCGGGTGGCCTTCACCTACGACGCGCGACACCTGTCCGTCGATGGGAGTCTCCGGAGAAGCACCGGATACGAGCTGGCGCGCATCTCGGGCACGCTGCCGGTTGATCTTTCGCGTGCCGATTCGACGTCCCCGCTGCTCCCGGATGCACCCATTCAGGTCGACATCACGGGTGACAGCATTCCCCTGTCGCCCCTCGCGCAACCGATCAGCGCGCTCACCGCCCTCAACGGATGGGCCCATGGCACGTTCGGCGTGCGCGGCACCTACAAGGATCCCCGGCTGGAGGGAGCGCTGGACGTGAACGTGAACCGGCTGGGCATCGCAGCCAACGGCGTGACCCTGACCAATGCCGTGGGTCGGCTCCACATGTCGGGCGACACGCTCGTCCTCGATTCCGTCGTGGCGCGAAGCGGCGGTCCGATCAGCGCTCGCGGTGGCGTGGTGCTCGCTGACCTGCTGCATCCGGTTCTCAACGTGCAGATCGACGCACGTGACGCGCGCGTGCTGAACAACGAGCAGGGTGAGCTCTTCGCGGACGCGCGGGTCATGGTGCGCGGACCGATTGACACGCTCTCGATCACCGGCACCACCACGGTCACCCGTGGCGTCGTGTATCTCCCCGAGCCGGAGGACGTCAATCTCATCAACACGGGCGATCCGGCGATACTCGCATCACTCGACAGTACGTCGGCAACGGAAATGGCGCTCGCCTCGACGTCCGCGGCTGCGAGGAACCTGCGCGCCGACGTCGACCTCACGGTGAACCGCGGCACCTGGGCACGGTCGCAACAGGTCAATGTGGAGGTGTACGGACATGTGCGCGTGCGCCGCGATCCGGCCGCCGGTGGATTCGATCTCAGCGGAACGTTGCTGACGGGCATCGGTGAGTACGTGGCGTACGGCAAGCGGTTTACGGTCACGCGCGGGTCGGCACGGTTCACCGGCGATCCGTCGATCAACCCGGCGCTCCAGGTACTCGCCACCTATCAGGTGCGGCAGGCGGGACGACCACCGTTCGATATCCGCGTGGTGATGGGCGGCACCATGCGGCGCCCGAACCTCACGCTCGAGAGCGATGCGCAACCCACGCTGTCGCAGAGCGATCTGATCGCGTTCCTGGCGTTTGGACAGTCGTCAACTTCGCTGCTGCAGTTCCAGGCCAACGGGTTGCAGGGCGGCGGACAGTCCGGTTCGTCGCTCGCCGGCAACGTGAGCGCGCTGGCCACCCGTCAGCTGGCCGGCATCGCCCTCGGCGCCCTCCTCGATCAGGCGAGGACCGACCTCGTGGCCACGACCGGAGCCGACGTGGTGGACATCACGCCCGCCGATCTCCCGGCGGACCTGTCGGTCAGCAGTCTTGGTGCGCTGGTACGGGGGACTGAAATCCGCATCGGCAAGTACACCGACTCGCGGACATTCGTGGTCGCGGACGTGCGTCCCACGTTCGTCATTCCGGGCGCCAGTCTGGAACGGCGGTTCGGCAACCGGTTCCGCCTGAGCACGAGCTTCGAGACGCGCTACCTGCCGCAGCAGCCGTCGCTCACCGTGGGGCTGACGCCGCGAACGATTCAGGTCTTCGGCGCGCTGCTGTCCTGGTCCCTGCGCTGGTAGATCACCGGCGACGCGCGATCGCCATTGGTGCGGGCCTGGCCCTTCCCTCCTTGACGGTGAGGGGTGCAGCAGACGTTCTTCGTCGCAACCCGCGTCGCGGGGCAGGGACGATGCGGAAACACCGAGGTGGAAAACGTCAATGACCAGACAAGCGCGTAAGGCGCTCGCGTTCCAGACGCTCCACACGGGCGCGCCATTCGTGATTCCGAATCCGTGGGACGCCGGCTCGGCGCGGGTGTTTGCCGCGCTCGGGTTCAACGCGCTGGCGACCACCAGCTCCGGATTCGCGTTCACGCTGGGGCGGAGAGACGGCAGCGTCACGCTCGACGAGATGGCCCGGCATGTGCAGGCGCTGGATGAGGCGACGGACCTTCCGGTGTCGGTCGATCTGGAGAACGGGTACGGTGCGGCACCGGAAGCTGCGGCCCACGCCATCGTGACGATTGCACGATCGGGCGCCGTTGGCGGTTCAATCGAGGACTACGACCGCGACGGTGACTTCCTGTACGACGCCGGCGCCGCCGCGGAGCGCGTATCGGCGGCGGTCGAGTCGGCCCGCCGACTCCCGTTCCCATTCACTCTCACGGCGCGCGCCGAGAACTTCATCCGCGGGAATCCCGATCTCGACGACACCATTGCGCGCCTGCAGGCATTCGAGCGGGCGGGGGCGGATGTGCTCTATGCGCCGGGGTTGCGGACGGTGGATGAGATTCGCGCCGTGTGCAGCGCAGTGTCAGGGCCGGTCAACGTGCTGGCACGGCCCCATCTTCGCCTGAGTGAGATCTTCGACGCCGGAGCGCAACGGGTGAGCGTGGGCGGCGCGCTCACGTGGACCGCCGTACAGGCGATGGCGAACGCGGCAGTGGGCATTCGCGACTCGGGCGACCTGTCCGCGCTGGCGGCTCGTGTTCCACTCGACGAGTGGTTCGCAGACTGAGGCTTTGCTCGAAGGTTTGGAAGCTCGCGCCACCGACTCCTCGGATTCCTTCGTCGCGTGAACAAACGCGTGTCGGCGACCTCATGCGCGCTGTATCAGTCTCCTGCTGAGCGTGCACGGCACGTTGCGTTTTCCGTTCCATCGCCATATCAAGGAACCCCTCGGTCCGGAGTTCACCTCGCACCAGCCGGCGTCCACGCATCGCACCGGAGGAGATCATGACAAGCGCCCCCCTCAAGACTCCGCCGACCGGAACGCCGTCGATCAGCGACCACGACGCGCGACGAGTGGAACACGCCAACGCCACCGGACGCGAGCCGGTCGTGTTCGTGCACGGCTTGTGGCTTCTTCCGAGCAGCTGGGACCGGTGGGCAGCGCTGTTCGACGAAGCGGGATACGCCACGCTCACGCCCGGATGGCCCGATGATCCCGAGACGGTCGGAGAGGCGAACGCGCATCCCGAAGTGTTTGCACACAAGACCGTCGGTCAGGTGGCCGATCATCTGGAGAGAATCATCCGCGGCCTCGACCGAAAGCCGGCGATCGTCGGCCACTCGTTTGGCGGACTGCTCGCCCAGATTCTCGCGGGGCGCGGATTGGCGCGGACCACGGTGGCGATCGACCCGGCGCCCTTTCGCGGAGTGCTCCCCCTTCCCTATTCCGCGCTCCGCTCGGCGTGGCCCGTGCTGAGCAATCCGGCGAACGTGCACCGCGCGGTTCCGCTCACCTTCGAGCAGTTCCGATTCGGCTTCGCCAATGCGGTCAGCGAGGAAGAGGCCAGATCGCTCTACCAGAGTTTCGCGGTGCCCGCGTCAGGCGCCCCGGTCTTCGAGGCCGCGACCGCGAACATCAACCCGTGGACCGAGGTCAGGGTCGATACCATGAACCCGGAGCGTGGGCCCATGCTCATCATCTCCGGCGAGCAGGATCACACGGTGCCGTGGGCGATCGCCAACGCGTCGTACAAGAAGCAGAAGCGCAATCCGGGGGTGACCGAGATCGTGAAGATGAAGAACCGCGGGCACGCGCTGACCATCGACAGCGGATGGCGCGAGGTGGCCGACACGGCGCTGGCGTTCGTCAGGAGGTTCGGGTGAAGAACTCGAGCCCGCGGGAGGGAGGCCGGTAGCGATCCGCCGGGCACGCGTCGTGGACTCACCACGACGCGCTCCGGCTCCCCGCCTCGGCCTCACTCCCTCGCGGCCGACTCCCCCATCCGCTGGCCGTAGTACGCCTCGGGGCCGTGCTTGCGATGAAAGTGCCGGGACAGCAGCGCCGGCGCGATCATCTCCGCTCCCGCCTCGAGCGTCAGCGTGCGATACGCCATTGTCGCCACCTCCTCCAGCATCGACGCCGCTTCCACCGCATCGCCCACTGAGCGTCCCCAGCAGAAACTCCCGTGGCCGGCCACCAGCACTGCCGGCATCTCCAGCGGCTCGATGGTCGCGAACCGCCGCACGATCGCCCGCCCGGTGTTGGCTTCGTACTCGCGTTCGATCTCCTGGTCCTCGAGGGGATCGGTGACCGGGACCGGGCCGTTGAAGTAGTCGGCGTGCGTGGTTCCGAGACACGGGATTTGGCGGCGCGCCTGAGCCCACGCCGTGGCGTACGGGGAATGGGTGTGCACCACCCCCCCGATCGCGGGCCAGGCGCAGTACAGCTGGAGATGCGTGGCCAGATCGGATGACGGACGGAGCTTCCCCTCCACCACCTGTCCCTTCAGGTCGGTGATGACAATGTTCCGCAGCGTCAGGCTCTCGTAAGGCACCCCGCTCGGCTTGATCGCCACCAGCTGACTGCCACGATCGATGGCGCTGGCGTTGCCGAACGTGAAGTGCGCCAGATCGCGGCGCTGGAGCTCGGCGTTGGCCTCGAGCACCTGGTCACGGAGCGCGCGCGTCATGCGATCCCCGCCCGCTCCTTCGCCTTCCGGATGATCGCCGCCATCACGTCGCGGTACTTCGTGAACGTATCGTCCACCACCTGCAGCGTGGGGATGGCGTTAGGCGACAGGTTGAGCGTCTCGGGATTGAACCGGCCGAACCCGGATTCGTGCACCCCGCTGCTGCCCCGACCCGGAGCCGGACTGCTCAAATGCTGGAAGAACCGCGCGTACTTGCGCCAGATGGCACCTCCACCCGCGTGATACATCGGAATGAACCCGTACAGGGCGTCGTACGGCATCTCGCCCACGCACACCACCTTCGGGTACTTCGACCGGAGGTTGGTCACCAGCCGCTTCGTCCCCTCGTGCATGTCGCCGGTGGTGCTGTTGACGTGCCCGCCCACGATGTCGAGGAAGTACGCGTCCACGCCATAGCGGTCGATCGCATCGGCGATCCGCCCTTCCATCCAGTTGCGCCACGAATCCGCGCCGAGATTCATGTACGTCAGCCACCCGTCCTGGTGACGGTCGTTGTTCCAGTCCACCCAGTTCAGATTGTAGATGTCGCCGTCGATCTTGTGCGTCGCGCCGCTCTCGATGCCTGGCCAGCTGGCGAGCTTCCGGTTGGCCGCGTTGGTGCCGAACATCGGCATCATCCGGAAGCCGAGCTTCTGCCCCTCGCTGATCAGCCGGCGGAAGCCGGCTTCACCCCCCATCCGGTCCGAGGCGCGATATTCCGGATAGTCCCAGTAGTACCGCCCATCCCACGCCGAGATGAAAGCGAGCACCCGGTCGGCCGGAATCTGGGTCGCCATCCAGCGCAGGATCTCGAGCATCCGGGCGTAATCGTTGAACATGAAGCCCGTGTAGTGCATCCCGTGCAGGGTGGTGACCATCGCGACCTGGCGCATCCACGCCGGCACGTCATCGCGCACGTCCCACTCGCGCAGGCCGTGCGCCCGCTCCACGTGCGCGATGTGCGGCGCCAGCGCCCCGTCGAACGACGCCGCGCGGCCCAGTCGCCACCGCGGCACCTCCACCCGCGTGTCGTTGCGCCATCCGTCGTGCTCGTAGATCGCCTCCACCCGATAGGCGCTCTCGCCGGGCTGGAAATGAAATCGCTTGGGACGCACGCGATCGTCCAGCGAGCAGAAGAAGAAGACCTCCTGTCCACCCGCAGGCTGCACCATCGCCAGCGGCGTGGCCATGCCCGAGGCGGCGCCCGGTCCGTGCAGATCGCCGGCGCCGAACGTGTAGCCGCCGAGCATTTCCCCATCGCGCGGGTCGAAGAAGTTGCCGCCGCCCAGCGAAAGCTGCCCGCGCGGCACATCGCGGATGATCGTCGTGACCGTCTTCACGGGCCGCCGCATCTCGACCACCGCATCCCACTCCACCACGGATCCGGTCTTCCGGAAGGCGGCGGTGAGCTTCCCGGGTGACTTCTCCTGCCCGCCCGCCCAGACGAATCCGTCGCACGTGAGGCGCAGCTCGTCGCCCGTCACCGTGGCGGCCATCGCGTCGCGGTCGAGGCAGTAGGTGTTCTCGTCGGTGAAAACGAGAAAGCCGAAACGCAAGTCGGCAAAGGCCACCGACGGCTCGGGATTGTCGAAGCTGAACTTCATGTACGCGCGACCACGCGGCGGCACGAACACGTCGCTCGTGGACGTGAGCGGGACGATGTCCCCCGGCGCATGGGGCGCCGGGATGCGAGGCGTGTCGCGAACCGGTCCGGACGGCGCCACGTCGCCCAGCACCCCCTCGGGGTCCGGGATCAGGCTCCCCGCTCCCACTGCTCCCACGACCTTGATCCAGTCGCGGCGCGAGATCGACTCATCCATACGCTCGTCCCCTCCGTCCAACGGCACGTGGCCGGCGGCGCAACCGGCTACCGCGGGCGCATTGCGGTCCGGCGACGCCTCGATAATGTAGGGGCGACCGCCTCTCCGCGAGGCCGATACGACCATCCACCGCGGCCCATGCACCGGCACTTCAGCTCGACGGCCCTTCTATTATGTATGCTCGGAGCCGCCGGCTGTACCGGCGGCGCCCGCGATCAGGACGCCTCTTCGAAAGACCGCAGCGCGGATCGCACGATGACGAACCACCCGTCGGTCGCCTCCGCGCCGTTCGGCGTCCTGCCGAGCGGCGATTCGGTGCCGATCTACACCATCACCAACCGGCACGGGCTGGAGGTGCGCGCCATTCCGTTCGGCGCCGTGATCGTCTCCATCCGCACGCCCGACCGCGACGGCGCCTTCGCCGACATCACCCTCGGCTTCGATTCGCTGGCGGGGTACGAGGAGAACGCGCCGTACTTCGGGGCGCTGGTGGGGCGCTACGCCAATCGGATCGCGCGGGGACGGTTCACGCTCGATGGCACGACCTACCGGCTCGCCACCAACAATGGCGTCAACGCGCTGCACGGCGGCGTACGCGGATTCAACAAGGTGCTCTGGCAGGCGTCCCCGTTCGAGCACGACAGCTCGGCGGGCGTGGAGATGCGGTACACCAGCCCGGATGGAGAGGAAGGCTATCCGGGCACGCTGCAGGTCCGGGTGACCTACACCCTGACCGACCAGGATCGCCTGGAAGTGGACTACGCGGCCACCACCGACAAGGCGACGCCGGTGAATCTCTCGCAGCACAGCTATTTCAACCTGGCGGGAGAAGGGTCGGGCGATGTGCTGCGTCACGTGCTGACCATCAGCGCCGACCGGTTTGTCCCGGTGGATTCGACGCTGATCCCCACCGGGGAGCTCCAACCGGTACAGGGTACCGCGTTCGATTTCCGTACCCCGACGCCGATCGGCGCGCGGATCGAGGCGGCCGACATGCAGCTCGCGGATGGTCATGGCTATGACCACACCTTCGTGCTCAACCGGAGCGACACGGGGCTGGTACATGCGGTCCACGTCGCGGAGCCGACGTCGGGACGTACGCTCGACGTGTGGACCACCGAGCCGGGGGTGCAGTTCTACACCGGTAACTTTCTCGATGGGACCGTGCAGGGGAAGAACGGACATGCCTACGTGCGGCGAGGCGGGTTCTGCCTGGAGACGCAGCACTTTCCCGATTCGCCTAACGAGCCGCGCTTCCCGCCCACGATTCTGCGGCCGGGCGAGGCGTTCCAGTCGCGGACGGTGTTCGGGTTTGGAAAGCAGTAGGCAGCAGTCAGTAGACGGTAGTCAAGTAGAGCTGGCAGTTCTCAGCGATCAGTCGGCAGCGGACAGTCCTGGCCGGCAGCGGTCGGGGACTGGCACCTATCAACCAGGGCGAGCCTGTAGCAACCAACGTTGTGCGCTGTAACCAGCAGCCAGGTTCGGACTTTCAGCAACCGGCAAACGAGCATCCTCGCGTATGACAGCCACCTCCATCGTCCGCGCCGCCGTCGTCCAGCCAACCGGCATGCCATTCGACGCGTCAGGCGCCGTGCGTCGCGTGGGGGAGCTCACCGCGACCGCCGCGCGGGACGGCGCGCAGCTCGCACTCTTCCCCGAGGCGTTCGTGGGCGGCTACCCCTGGGGACTTGTCTTCGGCACCAGCATGGGCCGGCGCACGCCAGAGGGCCGGCGCACCTGGGAGCGGTACTGGACGAGCGCGATCGAGGTGCCGGGGCCCGAGACGGTGCAGCTGGGCGAGGCGGCTCGGGAGCATGGTCTGCACCTCGCGGTCGGCGTCATCGAACGCGACTCCACCTTTTCGCACGGCACGCTTTTCTGCACCCTGCTCTACTTCAGTCCGGACGGCTCTCTGGCGGGCACACATCGAAAGCTCAAACCGACCGCCGCCGAGCGACTGATCTGGGGAGAGGGCGACGGGAGTACGCTCACGGTACTCGACACGCCGCTCGGCAGAGTGGGAGGGCTGATCTGCTGGGAGAACTACATGCCGCTGGCACGGATGGCCATGTATGCCAAGGGGGTGCAGATCTACCTGGCCCCCACGGCCGACGCACGCGAGCGCTGGCAGGCAACGCTCCGCCACATTGCGCTCGAGGGACGCTGCTTCGTGCTGGGCTGCAATCAGGTCGTGCGGAAGCGCGATTTTCCCAGGGACCTCGATGTCGCGGCGGAGCTCGACGCCTGGCCCGACCCGCTCTGCCGCGGCGGGAGCGCGATCTACTCGCCGCAGGGCGACTGCCTTGCCGGACCGCTGTGGGATGAGGAAGGCGTACTGATCGCCGATCTCGACATGGGCGAGGTGGCACGTGGCAAGTTCGATTTCGATGTCACCGGGCACTATGCCCGCCCCGACGTGTTTCAGCTACGGGTGGATGAAGGCGCGAAGGCGCCAGTAGTCAGTAATCAGTAAAGGGTCAGCGGTCAGCGTTCAGCTACCAGCAGTCAGCGGTCAGCTATCAAGCGGTCAGCAGTCAGCTATCAAGCGGTCAGCAGTCAGCTATCAAGCGGTCAGCAGTCAGCTATCAAGCGGTCAGCGGTCAGCAGTCAGCTATCAAGCGGTCGGCACTCAGCGGATTCTCGAATGTTCCCTCGCCTTGCCATCGTTCTCTCCTTGCTGCCACTCGGGTCGCTCGCGGCCCAGCCCGCGCGCGTCTTCACCCACGCCGACACGCTGCGCGGATCGTTCGACACGCCGGCGCGTGCGTGGTGGGATGTCGCCTTTTACGATCTCCACGTCGCGATCAGTCCGTCCGACAGCAGCATCCGCGGCTACAACGCCATCAGCTACCGCGTGCTCCAGCCCGCGCGCGAGATGCAGATCGACCTGATGGTGCCGCTCGAGGTGGACAGCATGATCCAGGACGGCCATGCGGTCGCCTTTCGTCGCGACGGCAACGCCTTCTTCGCCACCCTCACTTCGCCGCAACGAACGGGCGACCGGAACACCATCACCGTCTACTATCACGGCCATCCGCAGGTCGCGAAGCGACCGCCGTGGGATGGCGGATTCACCTGGACCACCGACAGCCTCGGTCATCCCTGGGTGGTTACCACCGATCAGGGGCTGGGCGCAAGCGTCTGGTGGCCCAACAAGGACACGCAGGCGGACGAACCGGACAGCCAGCGCGTCGCGCTCACGGTGCCCGATCCGATGATCGACGTCTCCAACGGCCGCCTCCGGAGCACCGTGCATAACGCGGATGGCACCACGACGTATGAGTGGTTCGTGGTGAATCCGATCAACAACTACGCGATCGCTGTCAACGCCGGCACCTACGACCACTTCTCACAGGTCTTCAGGGGCGAAAGCGGTCCGCTCACGCTCGACTTCTGGCCGCTCACCTACCACGCCGAGGCGGCGCGGCGCCAGTTCGAGCAGGCGCAGTCCATGCTCCAGTGCTTCGAGCACTGGTTCGGTCCCTATCCCTGGTACGAGGACGGCTACAAGCTGATCGAGGTGCCGCACAACGGGATGGAGCACCAGAGCGCGGTGGCCTACGGGAACGGCTACGCCAATGGGTATCGGGGTCGCGACGTCTCGTTCACCGGCCTCGGCATGAAGTTCGACTTCATCATCGTGCACGAAAGCGCCCACGAATGGTTCGGCAACAACATCACCACCAGGGACATCGCCGACATGTGGGTGCACGAGAGCTTCGCCAACTACGCCGAGAACCTCTACACCGAGTGCCTGTTCGGGAAGGAGGCCGGCGCGCAGTATGTCATCGGGTCACGGCGCAACATCCGGAACGACCGCCCCATCATCGGCACCTACGGCGTCAATGAGGAAGGATCCGGTGACATGTACTACAAGGGCGGCAACATGCTCCACACCATCCGCCAGATCGTGGACGATGACGAGAAGTGGCGCGGGATCCTGCGCGGCCTGAACAAGACGTTCTGGCATCAGACCGTGATGGGGAGCCAGATCGAGGACTACATCTCGCAGCAGGCGGGGGTGGACCTGAGCAAGGTGTTCACCCAGTATCTGCGCACGCCAAACGTTCCGGTATTCGAGTATCGAATTGAGAGGCCACAGGCCATGAGTCAGAGGCCAGAGGCCGTGGGGGATAGCTCACAGGCCAAAGCTCAAGGGCCACAGGCCATTCCCGACGGTCCGCAGGCTACTCTCGCCTACCGGTGGAGCGGTGTGATCGACGGCTTCGACATGCCCCTCAAGGTCGCCGTCTCGGATTCCGGGTTCGCGCTGATCCATCCAACCGAGGCGTGGCAGTCGATGTCGGTGCATCTCACCAACCCGGACGATTTCAAGGTCGATGCGGACTTCTTCGTGACAACGCGCAGGGTCGAGGGCGGCGGGTGAATCGTCGTCGCTTTCTCGAAGAGGCTGCAGCGTTAGGCGGGCTGGCCGCGATCGGCGGGGCCGGTACAGCCCCGATCCGCGTGCCGTGGCCCGCCCGCCAGTCCCGGCGCGCCACCCTCGCCGACGCGCACATCGAGATCCTCCTCGACGAACCCATCGGCACCATCGCCCCGGAGCTCTACGGGCACTTCACCGAGCATCTGGGCGGCGTGATCTACGACGGCGTGTGGGTGGGAGAGGATTCACGGGTCCCGAACGTCGGCGGAATCCGGAAGGCCCTGGTGGACGCCCTGCGTGCGATCCATCCCTCCGTGATCCGCTGGCCCGGCGGGTGCTTCGCCGACTCCTACGACTGGCGCGACGGGGTCGGCCCCCGCGACAAGCGTCCCACGCGCGTCAACTTCTGGTCCGACGATCCCCACCTCAAGACGCTCGGCAACGTCCCGCAGAAGTACGAGCCCAACCGGTTCGGCACCAACGAATTCGCGCGCTTCTGCAGCCAGGTGAGCGCCCAGCCCTACTTTGGCGCAAACGTGCGCACCCAGCCGGCCGGCGTGTTTCACGAATGGGTGGAGTACTGCAACGCGCCCGCCGGGAGTACCACCCTCGCCAGGCTGCGTGAGGCGGGCGGCGAGCGCGATCCGCTGGGCGTGCGCTACTGGGGGATCGGCAACGAGTCGTGGGGCTGCGGCGGCAACTTCACGCCCGAGGAATACGCCGAGAACTTCCGGCGCTATGCCACCTGGTCGGTCCCGGAGTTCGGCGTGCAGCTGGCCTTCGTGGGATCAGGGCCTAACGGCGGCGACTACGAGTGGACGCGCCGGGCGTTTCGCGCGCTCGCCGAGCGCAACGACCTGGGCCGCATGTGGGGCTGGGCGCTGCACCACTACTGCAGCGCCCCCGGGGGCGAGGCCGTCGCCTACAGCGACACCGACTGGTACGAACTCCTGGCGAGCGCGAACCGGATCGAGTCGCTGATCACCGGCCACTGGCAGGTGATGCGCGAGTCGGACCTGCAGCATCGTGTGAAGCTGGTGGTGGACGAGTGGGGAGCGTGGCACAAGATGACCACCAACGTGGACCCCACGCACCTCTTCGGGCAGCAGTCCACCGTGCGGGACGCACTGGTGGCCGGCCTCACGCTCGACATCTTCAACCGCCACGCCGACAAGGTGGGGATGGCCAACATCGCCCAGCTCGTCAACTGCATCCAGTCGCTCTTCCTGGCGCACGAAGACAGGTTCGTGGTCACGCCGACGTATCACGTGTTCGGAATGTACACGCCGCACCACGGAGGACAGTCGCTTCGTACGCTCATCTCGGCGCCGGTCATCTCATGGACCGACACCCAGCATCGACCGCAGCAGTTCTGGGGGCTGGCGGGGTCGGCGTCGCTTCGCGAGCACGTCGTGACGCTCACGATCACCAACCCACACCTGAGCGAGGCGTGCGACGTGGAGATCGTGGTGCGCGGAGGGACCGCTCGTTCGGTTCAGGCCACGGTGCTGACCAATGCCGATGTGCACGCCCACAATACGTTCGACCAGCCGCACGTGGTGGAGCCGCGTCAGGCGGACGCTCCGGCCGCGGCGGGCGTGTTGGTCTATCACGCTCCGGCCGCGTCAGTGAGCCGGCTGGATATCCAATTAGGGTAGGCGAGTTCCCGCGACCCGTGCTGTACCCTTCCGGGCCGAACTCCGGGAAATACAAGAGTGGACGGCCGGAGATCACCCATTCGATTCGTTTCACCAGGCTGTCGTATACGGTGAGAATCGTGTCTGCGATCGAGGTCGCACCGTGGCGCACCTGCAAGCGAATCGGTCGTTCGCGTACCACGCCGCACAGCCTGAACCGTCCTTCCGGATCCACCGAAACCATCTGACCCGCGCCGAGGACCCCCAGGTTCCCCGTTGCGGTCTCGGTCGCCCAATCGATCCGGACGTCGCCCTTGTAGTCCGCCTGCCATGCCGCCCACACCTCCGCATCGGCAACAGGACGGCGGTCAGACGTGGTTAGTCGCCCAACGACGATCGATGAACGCTCAGGCAGCTTCTGGCCCCTGCATGATTGCCGCAGACTCTCGATCAGGGGAGAGAGGCGGATGGTCACGTCGCTCTGTTGCGCGCGACGCAAGTCGATGTTCCGCGAAGCGGTCCGCGCTGGGGCATATTCGACCAGAGCGGTGTCCACCGCCTCGATCACATAGTGGCCGGGGACTACAGGCCACAGAGAGAATGCGCCGTCGGCGTCAGAGGTGACCGTGTCGGCGGTGCCGCGGAGAAAGATCATGACGTTGTCCATCGGCCGGCCGCTGCCCTTGTCCGACACGTGTCCGGTCACGCGACTGGTCGGTGCAGCCCAGTGTGCACTGTCGGGCCACGCGGCGCTCATGACTTCTCCCCCCTTCTCGCGGACTTCGGCCACCTGGAGATCAAGCCGCTCGGTCCGTCGCGTATCCTCGCGGACGTAGACCCGCGTCGCGGCTCGAATCGCGGGTGGGAGCGGACTCATGATTGGAATGCGCATCACCCACTGCTCGATGAACACCACCCCGTTAGGCATGGACCGGAAAGTGAGCTGGCCACCGGCCTCGCTCCGTTGCGCCGCCTTCTCGAGACCCGTGAACCGGAACTCGAGCGTACGAAGGGCCGGCACCTTGGCGTCGAGCCACAACACACCCGCGACGTCGACAAGTGAATCGCGCCCGGGGATCGGATCGAAGGCAAGGCCCACCTGATCTGGGTGCGAGGCGTTGGCGCGCTGGAACCCGAGACAGTGCGTCGACGCAAACGTCGGATCGAGCAGGACGTCGGCGTCAGGAGCGCTATATGTTCGCTCGGTCGAGTCCTCCTGCATGTAGCCCCTGGCCACAAACTCCGATGGCGGCGCCGAGGCGAGAAATGGTCTGGTGGTACGACCAGACTGGAATCGCACCACCTGACTGCGAACAAGATCGTCACGAGGATTCATCGTGCGCTCGTAGACCAGCGTGGTGGCGATCGCGGGCTTCGACTCACGCGCCACTACGGCGGCCAGTAACCCGGCGCGCGCCTGATCCCAGAGTTCAAACGCGTCTCCCCGCGGGCTCGATCCCGGACACAGTTTCCCCGCCGACACCCGCACCGTGCTCACCAGGGACGGCAGGTGCGCCATGAAGACGTCGACCGGCGTGTCAGCCCGCGGACTCGCAAGCGGGAGCTCTTGCGGGTGAAATCCCAGCCGAATGACGCGAAGTCGCGTGACGGACGCTGGAACGATGATTGCGAATCGGCCGACTTCGTTCGCAATGGTCCGTACGCTGACGTTGCCGGCCGAGTCGAGTGCTGTAATCACCGCGCCGGGAACTGGAAGCCTGCTGACGCTGTCGCGCACAATGCCGGTCACACGCTGGGCGCTCAGCTCACGCAGACCGGCTGCCAGCAGGAGGGCAACAAGAAGTGGAATCGGGGTGAGGCGACGACTCCAACGCCGCATCGCGGACCTCAGGACCCCTTCCGTCCGCCACGCAGCGCCGTGAACCGCGCCACGTCCAGGTTCGCCTCACGCAGCAGTGCGGCAAAGCGTGGACTCTGTCGCACCGGGTCGTACATCGGATCGAGCAAAATGACAAACCCAATCCACAGCGGTCCCGCCGTTCGTGCGGTCCGCTCCATTGCGCTGAGCGCACCGGCGGTGTCTCCGAGCGCCAGCAGAACCGTCGCCTTCTCCATGTCGGCATACCACGGGCGCGGGGTACTCGCATCCACGGCGCGGATCATCCGATTCGCGGTCGTCGTGTCTCCCAGCTTGGCGTACACGTATGGCGCAAGCGACATGCCTCCCGCCCGGACGAGCGCAGGCAGGTGTCGGCGCGCGTCCGCACTCCTCCCCAGTCCGACATAGATCTCCGCACCCAGGTCCGCCGTTGCGAGCAGCGTCGAATCAAGCGTGAACGCGCGCTCGATCTGGGTCATCGCGGAATCAACCCGGCCGCTGTGGAAGAGGGCGGCCGCCGTCCAGGCGGAGACCAGCGGCGACACGGGCTCGACCCTCCCCGCCCGCGCGAGCAGCACGAGCGCCTGGGCGGTCTCACCACGCACGACCAGGTTGCGCGCCCACGTGTGGAGGGCCTCGAAGTTCCCGGCCTCGAGTGCCAGTGCGCTCCGGAACTCCGCGTCTGAAGCCTCCCACTGGCCGGCGTTCGCGTAGGTTTGGCCGAGCGCGGTATGAGCGTCCGGAAGGGCGGGATCGAGCGCCAGCGCCAGTTTGGCCTCGCTGACGACGCGGGGCTCCAATTGCGCCGGTGCGATACCGAGGAAAAACGGTTCGAAGGTGAGCGCCAGCGCCAGCGCCGCATGCGCGCGCGCAAACTTCGGGTCGAGCGCAATCGCGCGCTCGAAGTTCTGCACGCTCAGCAGCACCCCGGCCCCGCGCCGCTTCAGCAGCTCCTGCCCCACGAGGTAGAGATCGAGCGCCTCGGAATTAGTCGTCCCCGCCGTCGATACGACCTGCTGCTTCCTGGCGAGTCGACCCGGAAAGCGCGACCGCAACGTATCGCCCAACGTCCGCACGATGTCGTCGGTGAGCGAGCCGAAGTCCTTCCGGGCCCGGGAAAACTTCCCACTCCACAGCTCTCCGCGCGTCACGGAGTCATTGAGCTGCGCATAGATGATCACCTGTCCCGCGTCCTCGCGCAGCGTGCCCGTCACCAGCACCCGCACGCCCAGCTCTCGTTCGACCGCCCGCGGATCGAGATCGCTCCGCCCCTTGTATCGGTACGCGGCGTTGCGGCCGATGATCTGAACGCCGGGGTCCTTCCCCACCGCGGTGAGGATCTCGTCGGCGATTCCGTCACTCAGGTAGTCCAGCGCGGTATCGCGGGCGAGGTTGAGGAACGGGACCGCTCCCAGCGTGATCGGCTGTAACGCAGGACGAAGCCCAAGCCAGGCGGCGATTGCCACCGCGACGGCCGCGACACCGACGCCGGTCACCACCAGTCTTCGCGGTCGTCGACGTGCCCACGCCACCGGCTGCGTGGTGACGTTCTCGAGGGCGTCCAGCACGTCGGCCGCACTCCGGGGACGCCGCTCAGGATCCTTCTCCAGGCACTGAAACACCAGCGCTGCCAGCGCTGGCGGCATGTCGTCTCTCGCGAGCGGAGCCGGGCTCCGCGCCAGTTGCGCCATCAGGGTCTCCGCCATCGAGAGGCCAGCAAACGGTCCGCGGCCCGCGAGCATCTCGTACATCAACAGCCCGGCCGCGTAGAGGTCGATCCGATGATCCACGACCCCTCCGCCCCCTACCTGCTCCGGCGCCATGTACGCCGGCGTCCCGATGCCCATTCCCGCTTGCGTCAGGGTCTCCGGCTCGTCGGCGACGCGCGCCTCGCCGAGTGCCTTGGCGATCCCGAAGTCGGTGACAACGGCGCTCCGACCCGACAGCAGCACGTTCCCCGGCTTGATGTCGCGATGTACGATCCCGCTCGCATGTGCGCACGCGAGCGCCTCGAGCACGTCGCGCCAGATCGCCACGGCATCCTTCACCGGCAGCGCACCGTCGCGTGCAATCCGCGCGCGCAGCGATTCGCCTGACACGAAGGGCATCGTGTAGTAAAGCAGCCCTCCGCCGGCCTTCGCCGCCAACACGGGAACGATGTGCGGGTGCTGGAGCTGCGCGGCGAGCTGGATTTCCCGCTGGAAGCGCGGGACGCCGAGGCCGAGCGTCATCTCCTGTGGCAGCACCTTCACGACGACCTTCCGATGCAGCGTCACCTCATCGGCGAGAAAGACGCGGCTCATGCCACCGCCGGTCAGCTCACGATCGATGACGTACGCGTCGCCAAGCGCGGCTTGCAGCCCCTCCTGGAGGCCTTTGTCTCCGCGTTCGCCGGGTCCGACGAGGTCCGCCATGGCGCCCGCTCAGCCTCGGCCCCGGGGCTCCACCTTCACCAGTTTGAGCGAGCCGTCCTGGAGCAGTCCGACGTTGGCTGCATACCGCTTCACCTCGCGCTGCCCGGGCTCGAGCGGACTCGTCTCCTCGGTCCGCAGCACGTTGGCGTACGTACCGGCGGGGGTCTTGAGGGTGTCGCTCAGGCTCACGATGCGGGCCCGGTCCATCGCCATTCCCGGCGCGATCTCCTGGTAGTAGCGGCCGCCGATCAGCGGCATCCCCGGCATCATCAGCCCGAAGCGGGCGCCGTTCGAGCCGGCCTGCCAGCTCCCCTCGTGACTCGTGATCTTCCCGTTCCTGTACATGTCCACGTCCTCACCGAAGTAGAAGACGCTGTTGGTGCGCCGGCTGATGGCGAAGAAATTGCGCGATACTTCCACGAGCTGGCCGGCATTGGTCTCGCGCTCCTCCACCACCCGCGTCTCCACGCCCGCCACGACCTTCGTCCGGGCGAGCACGGTTATCACCAGCCGCTCCGATCCGCTCTCGAGCGTGAGCCTATGGCCGGGTTCGAGCACAAAGTACGGATTCCGGCCGGTGGACGTGAGCTCCCCGGGACTCACCGTGAAGCGATCGGTCCATTCCCCGTCGTTCTGGGCAGCCGGGCCTGCGCCAGGCAATAGCGTCAGGCAGGCGCATGCCGCTGCCGATCCTGCACGATGCCGCATCATGAGTCACCTCCGCCGGCTGGCCGGGGCCTTGCGCGTGGCACGCTTCCGTTTGCGGGGCGCGGGCTCCAGCATCGTCCCGCGACACTTCGGGGAGCCGCACCGGCACGCGAACTGCTTCTCCACTTCCGCGTCGTCGGGATCGTCGCGCGTGAGGTGATAATCGTACGCCAGTTCCTCACCCGCAGCGATGTCGCGTGTCGCCTCGAGATAGACATGTCCCTTCTGAATGACCGCTTCGCAGTTCGGATCACAGGAGTGGTTGATGAACCGGGCCTCGTTCCCGCCAACCCCGGCATCGATCACCGTGCGCTTGTCGACGACAAACAACACCACGTGCGGATGATCGCCGTCCTCCTCGTAGCGGCTGTCCGCCTCGTCGTGGCTGACACGCTCTCCCTTGTACTCGATGATGCGCGCGCCTTTGCGGATGGGTCTCGTGGCAAAGGCGCCGGTCCCCTGGATAGGCGAGTTGCGGAGCTCGAACGGGAGCTGCCGCGGCGTTCGTGTGGTCCTGGCCCTGGTTCGCATGGATGATGGAAGGTCGCGGCAAGGATGTGTCGCGGGAACGACGCCGACCGGCGTGGTCACGAATGAAAGTGAGACCCGCGGAAGATACTTCGGCGCCCGGAGGTAGTCGCGGGTCTCGCGCGTCAGCCGCGCGCCCTCGCCCCGGAAAGCACGGCGCCGGAGCGCTCCTCGTCGAGCTCCTCTGCCGCCTCGTGTGTCGAACGGTAGCAGAGCCGGATCCAGAGGAGCCAGAGCGACGAGTTGACCGCCAGCCCGATCACGGGCTGCACCAGGGCGACGAGCGTCGCCAGGGTGTACACAAGGGGACCCGCGACGTACGCGTTGCGGATGCGCTTCACCGTCGCCTGGTCGACCTCGGGATGCAACAACCCGCCGCGGACGATGGTCGCGAACAACACGCTCCAGGTCAGGCTGATGACGATGAACGTTCCGCAGTAGAACGTGACCGCCGCGGTGGCCGCACTGGTCGCCAGGTGCTCCGCCAGCACCGCTGTGGGAAAGGGGACGAAGGTCACCATCAGCAGTAGAAAGCCGTTGGCGAACAGGAAGGGATAGCCCACGCCACGCACCAGCCGCATGAGCTCGTGATGATTCACCCACATGATGAGGATGACGAGGAAACTCAGCAGGAAGGCGAGATACGATGGCCAGAGCGCGACCAGCCCCGCCCACAGGGCCGCCGCACCCCCGGTCCCGGCATGCGGGACCCGGATCTCGAGGATGAGCAGCGTGATCGCGATGGCGAACACGCCGTCACTGAATGCCTCGGCTCGTTCGGTTCCTTCAGCCATGAAATGCGCGACCAGTTGTCAGAAATCGGATTCTGCGGTCTGCGGATCCGCCTGCATGCGGAAATCGCGCTCGTCGAACCCGCACTTCACTACCAGCGTCTCTCCATCTTCCCGGAGTCGCGAGAGGAACTTTCCCCTCACCCTGAACGCGGCGGTGCCATAGGAGACGCCCTCCTCTACGCCGGGAAACTCGAGCGCGATGCGGCGGACGGTGTCGAAGTTGACCTTTCGGCTGAGCGCCATGGTGGTGTCTGCAGTGCGGGCTGCGATGCCCCAACGGTACACTCCACCACCGTCCGGGGCCAAGGTCATCGGCGCCGGCAGCACGGGCGTCACGCACCCGAAAAGCGGTATTGCGCGTTCAGCTATCAGCTATCAGCTGATCGACACTGGACTGCTCCTTTGGCCTTTGGCCTTTGGCCTTTGGCCTTTGGCCTTTGACCTTTGGCCTCCTATGGCCTATGGCCGCTGTGAGGCCCACCCACCGCCTTGTAGACCGCCACCAGCGCCGTGGCCGCATCGGTGCGCCCCTGGACCAGCTGGCTCTGCGCCTGGAGCAGCGTCCGCTGCGAATCGAGCACCTGCAGCAGGTCCGTGAGCCCAGCGTCGAACCGCTGACGGGCGAGCTCTAGGGCCCGCGCGCTCGCGCGCACCGCTTCGCTCAGAATCGCGAGCCGCGCGTGCGCGCGATCGTACGACACCAGCGCCGTCTCCGTCTCTTCCACCGCACGCAGCACGGTGCCGTTGTACTGCGATCGTGCCTGGTCGCTCTGCGCCTCGGCTTCCTCGGCGCGCGCCCGCACCCGCCCCAGGTCGAGCAGCGGCCACGACATCCGTACGCCGAGCTGGAACCGCGTCGTCCCAGCGCCACCTAACGAGTCGAACGCCGTGGCGGCATAGCCCAGTCCCCCGTCGATCGAGAATCGCGGCAGGTAGCCCGCCTGTGCGGCATCCACCAGCAGTCCCTCGGCGGCGGCCTCCCGCTCGGCGCGCAACACATCCGGGCGCCGGCGGACCAGCTCCTGCGGCGTTCCCACGTTCAGCGAGTCCGGCAGCACCGGCAGGTCGGTCGCAACATGGAGCGCTTTCGGCAGCTCGTCCGGCGTGCGTCCGAGGAGCGTCGCGATGCGATTCTGGCTCGCGGAAATGCGCTTCTCGATGTCGGGCACCGCCGCCAGAGTGAGCTGCAGCTCCGCCTTCGCCCGTTCCGTGTCGAACGCCGTCCCGCGACCAGCCGACAGACGATCCTCGGTGAGCGCGACCGTCCGCCGCTCGTTCTCGGCGTTCCCGAGGGCCACCGTCAACTGTTGCTGCGCGCCCCGGAGCTCGAAGTAGGTGCGCGCGACTTCGGCCGCCATGCTCACCTGCACGTCGTCCAGGGCGTGTTGCGCCGACTCGACGAACGCACCCTGCGCCTGGACATTCCGTCGCACGCGGCCGAAGATGTCCACTTCCCACGAGGCATCGAACCCCGCGTCCCAGACGTCCTGTCTCGGAAAGCGGTTGGTGAACCCCGGGAACGTCGCGCTCGACAGCTGCTGCCGTGTGGCCCCGGTGCTGGCGGTGATCGTCGGAGCGAGGTCGAACATCGCCAGGCGCCGCGAGACCCGGGTGTCCGTGAGGCGCGCCTCGGCGACATGGACATCGGTGTTCGCCCGCCAGGCCTGGTCGATCAGGTTGGCGAGTGTCGTGTCGCCCAGCTCGCTCAGCAACGACGGCGACGGAGATCCCGGGGCGTAATGCGTGGACCGCACCAGCCCCGGCGCCGACGCCGCCCGCACCCCACCGGCGGCAGTGACGTCAGGCACTGCCTGGCCGGTAACCGTCGCGGACCCGGAGTCCGGCGCCGTCGCCCTGATCGCCGCGGGCGCGGTGTGATACGCCGGGGCAACCGCAACCGCCGAGGGATGGTACTCGGGTGTGCCGACGCACGCCGTCACGCTCGCGGCCAGCACCGCCGCCGCCGCCACGCGCCGCGCCCGCAGGCCCCGGATCAGGACGTAGAAGAACGGCGTGAAGAAGAGACCGAAGAAGGTTACTCCCAGCATCCCCGAAAACACCACCACGCCCATCACCCGACGCATCTCGGCGCCCGCGCCGCTCGCCAGGACCAGCGGCACCACCCCCATGATGAACGCGAACGATGTCATGAGAATCGGGCGCATCCGGATCCGGGCCGCCTCGAGCGCCGCCTCCCACCGATCGTGTCCCTGCCGCTCGAGGTCGCGCGCGAATTCCACGATCAGGATGGCGTTCTTGCAGGCCAACCCCATCAGCACCAGCAGGCCGATCTGCGTGAACACGTTGTTGTCGCCCCGGGTGATCCAGACACCGGCGATCGCCGACACCAGGCACAGGGGCACGATCAGAATGATTCCCAACGGCAGGGTGAAACTCTCGTACAGCGCCGCCAGCACCAGGAACACGAGCAGCACGCAGAGCGGGAACACGATCACCGCCGTATTCCCGGCGAGCTTCTGCTGATAGGTCAGCTCGGTCCACTCGTAGCCGATCCCGTTAGGCACCGTTTCGCGCGCCAGGCGTTCCATGGTGGCCACCGCTTCGCCCGAGCTGACGCCCGGTGCCGGGCTGCCATTGATGTCGGCCGCCGGATAGCCGTTGTAGTGGGTGACCTGGTCGGGGCCGTGGGACTGCTCGACCCGAAGCACCGACCCCAGCGGCACCATGTCGCCGTTCGCGTTCCGCACCTGGAGCTGGGTGATGTTGTCGGCGGTCGCGCGGAACGGCGCGTCGGCCTGGGCGATCACCTGGTACGTCCTGCCGAACTTGTTGAAGTCGTTCACGTACGCCGAGCCGAGGTAGATCTGGAGCGTCTGGAAGACGTCGGCCAGCGCGATGCCCTGCTGCATCACCTTGGTGCGTTCGACGTCGGCAAACAGCTGCGGGACGTTCACCTGAAATCCCGAGTACACCCCGGCCAGTTGTGGCGTCTGGTACGCCCGCCCCACCAGCGCCTGCGCGGTGGCGTAGAGTGCCGAGTCGCCGAGACCCGCGCGGTCCTCGAGCTCGAGCTTGAACCCGCCCACCGCGCCCAGACCATTCACCGCCGGCGGCGGAAAGACGCCCACGAACGCGTCCTGGATGGACGCGAACTTCATGTTCAGCGCCTGCACGATCGCGTCGCTGCTGAGCGCCTTGCCCTTGCGCTCGTCGAACGGATCGAGGGTGATGAAGATGACCCCCGCGTTCGGCTTGTTGGCGAAGCCGTTGATCGACAGGCCGGGGAACTGCACCGCCGCCTCGACGCCCGGCTGATCGAGGGCGATCGTCGCCATCCGCCGCAGGACGACTTCGGTGCGATCGAGCGACGCCGCATCGGGGAGCTGCGCCACCGCCACCACGTATTGCTTGTCCTGGCTGGGCACGAAGCCCGGCGGAACGCGCAGCAGCCCGACCACGCCAAGCGCCACGAGCCCGGCGTACACGCCAAGCGGAACGGCCGTCCGGCGGACGATGCGACCCACCGCGTTCCGATACCGACCCGAGGCGGTCGTGAACGCGCGGTTGAACGGGCGGAACAGCCAGCCGAAGAGGCGGTCGATCGCGCGGGTCGGCGCGTCAGCCGGCGCACCACGCTGGCGCAGGAGCACCGCGGCAAGTGCCGGAGAGAGCGTGAGCGAGTTGAACGCCGAGATCAGCGTGGAGAACGCGATCGTGAGCGCGAACTGGCGGTAGAACTGCCCCGACAGACCGCTGATGAACGCCACCGGGACGAACACCGCGCACAACACCAGCGCGATCGCGATGATCGGTCCGCTCACCTCCTCCATTGCCTTGTGACTCGCCGCGACTGGACTGAGCCCTTCCTCGATGTGGCGCTCGACGTTCTCCACCACCACGATCGCGTCATCGACCACGATGCCGATCGCCAGCACGAGCCCGAACAGCGACAGCGTGTTGATCGAGAATCCGGAGGCGAGCATCACCGCGAACGTGCCGACGATCGAAATCGGCACCGCCGCCAGCGGGATGATCGACGCCCGCCAGGTCTGGAGGAACAGCACCACCACGATCACCACCATCAGCGTGGCCGCGAGCAGCGTGCGGATCACTTCCTGGATGGAGTCGCGCACGAACCGCGTTGGATCGTAGACCGCCGACCAGTCGACGCCTTCGGGGAAACGCGTCTTGAGTTCGTCCATCGTGGCGCGCACGTCGTGCGACAGCGCCAGCGCGTTCGAGCCCGGTGCCTGGAATACCACGATCGCGGCCGCCGGCTTGTTGTCGAGCAGCGCGCGGAGCCCGAAGTCCCCGGCGCCCAGTTCCACGCGCGCCACGTCGCGCAGACGCGTGATCTCGCCATTCGCGCCGGTCTTGACGATGATGTCGCCGAACTCCTTCTCGTCGGCCAGCCGGCCGTGGGCGTTCACCGTGAGCTGGTACGCCACCGGGGTCGGCATCGGCTGCCCGCCGACGACACCGGCCGCGACCTGCAGGTTCTGTCCGCGGATCGCCTGGACCACGTCGGTCGCCGACAGCCCACGCGCGGCGACGCGGTTGGGGTCGAGCCAGACGCGCATCGCGTAGTCGCCGGCACCGAAGACGATCACCTGCCCGGCGCCCGGGATGCGCGCCAGCTCGTTCTTCACCTGCAGCAACGCGTAGTTGCGCAGGTACACCGGGTCGTAGCGGCCGTCGGGCGAGAACGAGGTGCACGACCATGGTGATGTCGGGCGACCGCTTCTCGGTCACCACGCCGAGCGCGCGCACTTCCGCCGGCAGGCGCGGCAGCGCCTGGTTCACGCGGTTCTGGACCTCCACCTGCGCCAGATCCACGTCAGTGCCGATTTCGAACGTGACACTGAGGTTGAGCACGCCGTCGGCGGTGGCCGACGACGACATGTACAGCATGTGATCCACGCCGTTGATGGCTTCCTCGATCGGCGTCCCGACGGTCTGCGCGACCACAGTGGGGTTGGCGCCCGGATAGATGGCGCGGACCGCGACGGTGGGCGGCGTGACTTCCGGGTACTCGCTCACCGGAAGCGACACGATGGCAATCAGGCCGGCGGCGAATACGATCAGCGACAGCACCACCGCGAAGATCGGCCGGTCGATGAAGAAGCGGGAGAATCGCACGGGAGTCGGTTCCGCTGAAGAGACGGGCGCCTAACGCCCGGAAGGAAGGAGGGCGACGGTGTTGCCGGACATCTCGGCGCGCGAGGCGACGACTTTCATTCCCGGTCGCACGCGCTGCAGCCCGTTGACAACGATGTCTTCGCCGGGCTGCAGGCCGCTGCGAACCACCCGCAGCCCATCGACGGTCGGGCCCAGTTCCACGGCGCGGTATTCGACCGAGCTGTCGGGCTTGAGAACGAGCACGAACTTCCGGTCCTGATCGGTGCCGACCGCACGGTCGTCGATGAGCGTGGCGGCGTACTGATTTCCGGCCACCAGTTTGACACGGGCAAAGAGACCGGGCGCGAACTGGCGGTCTGGATTTCGCAGCACGGCGCGGACGCGGATCGTGCCCGCGGTGCCGTCGACGCGATTGTCGAGGAAGTCGATCCGCCCCTCATGGGGGAAGCCCGTCTCGTTCGCCAGGCCGATCGAAACCGGGAGCGTCCGCGCTCTGGCGGCCGCCGCCTGCTTGCCCGAGACCGACTTGAGGAACTTGAGATACGCCAGCTCGTCGGCGTCGAAGTAGACGTAGATCGGATCGAGCGACACGATCGTCGTGAGCAGGGTCGCCGACGGTGGACCGGCCTGTACCAGGTTGCCCGGGGTGACTTCGGCCCGGCCGACCCGGCCCGAGATCGGCGCGCGCACCGTCGTCCACTCGAGGTTCAGCCGTGCCGTCTTGAGCGCCGCTTCGGCCTCGCTTACCGCGGCGCTGCTCTCGGCGCGGCCGCTGGTACGGGCGTCGAACTCCTCGCGCGAGATGGCCTGCGTGCGCAGCAGCTCCCCGGCGCGCTGCAGCTCCGACGCGGCGAGCTTCTCTCGCGTCCGCGCCTGCGCCAGGTCGGCCTCGGCGCGCTCGACCTCGGCCTCGTACGGGCGCGGGTCAATGACGAAGAGCACCTCGCCCTGCTGGACGGTGGCGCCTTCGCTGAATGCCACGCGCTGGACGTAGCCGGAAACGCGCGGGCGCACCTCGACGGAGTTGACCGCCTCGAACCGGCCGGTAAACTCATCCCAGTCGGCGACCTTGCGGCCGATCGCCTGGGCGACGGTGACCTGGGGCGGCGGCGGGGGCGGGGGCGGCGCGTGACAGGAGGCGAGAAGCAGTAGCGCTGCGGCCGCGATGAGCGTATGAAAGATGAGGCTCGTGCTGCCACGCGGCAGCGGAGCGGGGATGGCCGCCGCGGCACGGGCGGACGCGGCCGGGTGACGGAATCGGATTGGAACAGTGGGTAGCGTCATGAGGTACCGGTCGGTAACATTGAGTTGCGGGCATGTTACCGATCGGTACCACCGGATGTCAAGTCACGATTTTTCTGTCGAGAGCGGCGTAACGAAATGACTCGATCCCAGCAGTTGCCTCCCCCTCCGCGGGAGCGCCTTCTCAAGGCGGCGGACGAGTTGTTTCATCGATACGGCATCCGCGGGGTCGGGGTCGAAGCGATCGCCGAAGCGGCCAGCACCAACAAGATGACGCTGTACCGTCATTTCGCGTCGAAGGACGAGCTGGTGGCCGAGTGGATCCGCGGTATCGTGGCCGGCAAGGAAGCGATGTGGGAGGAGATCGCCGCGAATCATCCCGACGATCCCCAGGGGCAGCTGGTGGAGTGGAGCGAGCGGGTGGCGCGCAAGCTGGCGCAGCTGGACGAGCGCGGTTCGACGCTCATGCTGTCGCTGGCCGAGCTTCCGGAGAAGGATCATCCGGCAAGGAAGATCATCGAGTCGCACAAGATGCGGGAGCACAAGCGGATTCTCCGCCTCTGCCGGCAGGCAGGCTTCCCCGAACCCGAGCTGCGTGCTGATCAGTTCTTCTTCCTGCTGGAGGGCGCGCACTCGTGCATGCAGTGCATCGGCCTCAAGCGGGTGGGCGAGCAGCTGGTGCGCACCGTGCGGCGATGGATCGTCGCCGCCGGCACGCCGGGGTCCTCCGCGCCGCTGGCGCCGACCGCCACCACTGATCGGTAGGCAGCGCGTCGCCAACCGCCACTAGCGAATCGTTAGGCGGCGCGGCGCGGACCGGCACTAGCGCCTGGCCGGGCGTTCTCCACGACTCGCAAACGGCGCACCGCGGTCACGTCCGATCGGCATCGCCTGGGCGCGGTCGGCGCGCAGCGCGGGGCGCGGCACGAGGTGCTCGGGTTCCGCGCGCGACGCCACGGCACGACGCGCACCCGCGCGCGTGGATGCGAACCCCGCCGCCGCGCCCAGCGCGCAGAGCGAGAGCACCACGGCCAGCGACTGCGCGTAGCCCGGCTTGTTGATCATCACCCAGAGCATACCGACGGCCGAACAGTAAGCATTGGAGTCTCCAGAAATGCAGCGGTCAGGTATCAGTCATCAGCTTTGAGCGGCCAGCTTTCAGCGGTCAGCTTTCAGCGGTCTGCGCCGACGCTTGTGGACCAAACTCCCAGGCATACTTCGCGAACACTTCGCTGAACCGGCTCCGGGAGTGAGGTGACGGACGCTTCCCCGCCAGCCGCTTCTCCAGATTCGCCAGGCAGAGTTCCCAGTGCGAGGCGTTATGCGCCGATTTCGTGACGTCGTCGAAGGTGTGCGTGAAGATCAATTCGGTGCGATGCACGAATGCGCCGTCGGCACCCGCCGGGCAGGCGTGGTCGTCGGCCGCCTGTGGCACAAGTTCGAATCGTAGCAGTTCACCGCGATGCGCCAGCTCGACCACGCGCGGGGGATCGAACGTGAGAATCTCCTTGCGCCCCCGGAGCACGTTCTCGGGGACCCAGTGCGCGAGCTCGGCGCAGTCCGTGATGGCGCGCCAGATCTTTGCCGGATCGTGCGGCAGCAGCCGCACGAATCGCAGCGTCTGCCGGTCACCCTGACGGTGCAGTGTCGTCGCGGTGTACACTGCCAGCGCAATCCGCACCTCCTTCTGTGCGGCGCGCACCGCATCGAGGGCGTGGTTCCTGAGCGCCATGAGGGCGCGTGTGTCCTGAGTCGTCATCGCCTTATCCTCTCGTCTGCGTATCCATCCGGGAGCGGGACCTCCGGCCCCCTCTACTTGTCGAACCAGGCCCTCGAAAATCGACGCCGCGCTACCATCGAAGACGGGTCCGGGCGCCGCATGTGACAGGTCGAGCAGTTGCGTCGCCCGATGTCGGAAAACGCACTCATCCGTGCGCCACTACCAACCGGCGCGTGGCGCTCCCCAGGACGGCACGACGCCGAGCACGAGGTGCACGTCGCCGAACTCGTGCCAGAGATAGCGGTGCCGCAACGCCGTCTGGTACGCGATGACGAGATGCTGCCGGCCCATCATCGCTTCCAGCATCGCCAGGTGCGACGCGCCCGGTGCGTGAAAGCCGGTGAGCATCCCGGTCACGACCCGGATCCCGCGAGCGGGCGTGACGACGACGTCGGTCCACCCTTGCGCGCCATGCACGTATCCATCGAGCGACGCCACGGTTTCAAGCGCGCGCACTGTCGTCGTTCCGACACCAATGACGCGGGAGCCCCGGCTGCGCGCCTCGTTCACGGCACGCGCGGTCGGGGCCGGCACACGAAAGCGTTCGGGATACGGCGGTTCGTTCGTGTCCAGACTCGACACCCCGGTGTGCAGCGTCACCGGCACGACCTGAATGCCCGTCGCCGTCAGCCGCATGACGATCTCATGCGTAAACGGTCGCCCGGCCGACGGCATCTCCGCGCTGCCGGGCTCTTCCGCGAAAACCGTCTGGTAGTCGCTGAGCGGCCACGGCTGCGGCACGTACCCGTAACGAATCGGCGATCCATGTCGCGCCGCATATGCCACGACGTTCTCCGGGAGCGCGAGTTCGGCCACCCACAGCCGCACCTGCACCCCTCGCGCAACGGCGGCGTCAGGCGCATAGGGCCGCACGAGCCGCGCTATCGCCCCGGCCGGCAGCCGCAGGAGCTCGCCGGACTCGGCGTCGCGCACCGGACCGCCGGAGTTCACCGAGGCCTCACGCAGCTCGACCACCCACGCCTCGTGGAGCAACCCGTCTGTTCTCCGGTCGGACCGGGGCTCAGAGGTTCGGCGATCTGCTGACGGCCGATCGCTGAGCGCTCGCGGCCGATCGTCGAGTGGCGAAGAGAGATGAAGCAGCACCTTCCGCGCATCGCCCCCGCGCCGATCGCGCACTGCGGGCAGCGCCGCGTTGATCGTCGCGCTGGTGTTGACCACGAGCACATCGCCGCTCTCCAGGAAGCTCGGCAGATCAGCGAACCTGGCGTGTGTGATGGCGTTGTCCGCCGTGCGCGAGACCATGAGTCGAACCTCGTCGCGTGCAAAGCCGCGCGCCTCTGGTGGCTCGTGCGCCGCCAGCTCCTCAGGGAGGCGAAAACCGGGACCGGTCGTGACCGTCGATGGCTCGCGCTCCCCACCCGGTGCGCCGACCACCACTCGTACCCGTCGCCGCGCGCCGATCATGCTGCCTCGGCGGTGGCGTCGCCGAGGGCTGCGGCAACGTAGCGTCCGCTCGGCAGGTCGCCGTCGAGGAGCGCGATGAACGCGGGTACGCGTATCGCGGGGAGGGGACGATCGCTGATGTCCGCACCCGGAAACGCGGCCTGCTGCATGTCGGTGCGCAGATCGCCGGGATCGACGCAGTACACTCTGATGGAGGGGTGTTCCACGGCGAGCACCGCGGACAGCTGCTCGAGCGCGGCCTTGCTCGCGGAGTAGCCGCCCCATCCGGCGTATGGAGTGACCGCGGCGTCGCTGGTGACGTTGATCACTCGCGCGTGCGGCTTGAGTTCTGCCCGGACCGCCTGCAGCACACCCAGCGGCGCGATGACGTTGGTCTCGAGCACGGTCCGCAGGATGTCGAGTGGATAGTCGAGGAGGTCCGGCTGCGGACTCGGCCCCAGGGCGCCGGCGTTGTTGATGACGGCGTCGAGACCGGCGTGACCGCGTGCGAGCACCGCGAGCGCGTGGCGATGGGCCGGGTCGATGACGTCGCCCGCGATCGCGGCCACGTGGGTTCGGGTTGCCAGTTCGTCACGTGCGGTCCGAAGCCGGTCGGCGTCGCGGGCGGTGAGGATGAGGTTCCAGCCGTGGGCCGCGAGCCCGCGCGCGAGCGCCAGGCCGAGTCCGCGTGAAGCGCCGGTGATGAGGGCAGTGCGTTCGGATATTGGATCCTTCATACATCCTCCCAGGAGCGAGGCAACGGGTGGTGCGTCCTGCACACGCGGCACGCCGGAGTGCGGAGCCCGAGGCGGCTTCCGTCGTCACGGCACCGGATCGAGACTGCGGCCAAGCTACAAGTTCAAGTGAGCTTGAAGTCAAGTCCTGCGCGGCATTAGGTTGTCCCATGGCCGAACTCCTGTTGATCAGCGACGTGGCGCGGCGCAGCGGCGTGGCGGCGTCGGCGCTCCGGTTCTACGAGGCTCGCGGGCTCATCGCATCGGAGCGGACGGGGTCAGGCCAGCGTCGGTACCCGAGGGCGGTGCTGCGGCGGATCGCTTTTGTCGTGTTCGCCCAACGAGTGGGGCTCAGTCTCGACGAGATCGCGGCCGAGCTGGCAAAGCTGCCGCCGGATCACGCCCCCACCGGCCGCGACTGGTCGCGGCTGTCGCAAGCCTGGACGTCACGCATCGATGCGCGGATCGCCGAGCTCCAGCGCCTGCGCGCCGGACTCACGCAATGCATCGGCTGCGGCTGCCTGTCCCTCGATCGATGCCGGATGTCGAATCCGGGAGACCGCGCGGCCAGGCTCGGTCCCGGTCCGCGGTACTGGATCGGGGACCGGCCGCCGCGTTAGGCGCCTGCGGGCCGTCCGGATTGCCCCTGCGTCCGCACCCACGACCCCGTCATCGGGACCGTTGGTCGAATCAGCGCGCCCCTGCCCTGGCGCGCGTCGTCGTCCGGGGCCGACCCCGGTCGCGCCGGCGTCCAGGATCGATTGGCGTCGGGAGTTCGTACCAGAGCTCCACCGTGTAGCCGTCCGGATCCCGGGCGAAGACGAATGGCTCACCCGGCACGAACTCGCCCTGCTCGACGATGATGCCTCCTGCACGGCGCACCGCCGCGGCCGCACTCGTGATGTCCCGTGGATCCCGCAGGCGGTAGCCGAAGTGCACCACGCCTCCCGGCTTTCCGGCAAGGCGCGGCGATCGCTCCAGCACCAGTACGTCGCGCGCGCCCGGGGTCTGGAGTTGCACGAAGTCGGGCGATCGGTAAACGATCGCGGCGCCGACCACGCGCTGGTAGAATCGCGCCGATCGCGCCGGATCTCGCACGGCGAGCGCGACATGGGTCAACCCGAATGTCTTTACCATGGAAGGACAGGAGTCAGTAGAAAGCCGTGATCAATCCCCGTCGCGACAGCACGTCGTTTCGCACGCGGAAATCGTGCCGCTCGTAGAGCGACCGGCTGCGTGGTGTCGGCCAGAGCAGCACCGCGTCCACCCCGCGGCGCTCGCACTCATCCAGCGCCGCCTCGAGGAGCCTCTCACCCAACCCGTCGCCACGCGCGTCCGGCGTGACGTACAGGCTCGACACGTATCCGTGCCACTCGCGTTCCCCAACCGGGTTCGGGAGCTTCTCGATCATCTGAAGCCACACGGTGCCGCAGATCGCGCCCGCGCGCTCGGCGACCCAGGCGTGCCAGGCCGCGGTCCCCGTGGGTTCTCCGTCGTCTGCTTCGAGGGCCTCGAGTCGCGACGACATCCACACCGTGCAGCGTGCCACGAAGTCCGTCTCGCCTTCGAGCAGCGACGCCACTTCGCGCCGGAATGCCAGACGAAGCCGCGCGAGTGACGCGGCATCGCCGACGGTGGCGCGCCGGATCCGAATCGCACCCACCGGACCATCGCGCACCGGCTATCGACCGCCTTTCCCCGCCACCGGGTCCACGTGCAACACCGCCATCATCCCCGCACCCAGGTGCTCGGCGATGTGGCAGTGGAGCATCCACGCCCCGGGGTTCGACGCGTCGATGAGGAGGTCGACCGTGGACCCGACCGGGATGATGGCGGTGTCCTTCCACACGAGGTTCTTCGTGGGAACACCGTCCCGCGACACCACCAGCATCCGCTGGCCGTGCAGATGGATCGGGTGCTGCATCGGATGGAATGACTTCGGATCGTTGAAAATCCGGAGCTTTGACCACCGACCCCTGCGGCACGTGCCAGTCGATGTCCATGTTCTCCCGGCCCGTGTCGTCGTCGCGCAGGATCCAGCGCACCTGCTTGCTGGTGGAGAGCCAGTTCATGTCGGGCATGCCGTCCACCCATTCCACCGGCGCGAAGTAGGCGGTGTCGATGGTCATGAACTGCACGGTGGCGAGCGGGAGGCCGTTCGTCTGCACCGTGAGGGTGATTCTCTTGTCCGGCGGCTTGTCGAAGTACGGGCGATAGCGGTCCACGTCGCGCGTGACCGCCTCGTTATGCCGCAGGGTCGCGAACTGCGCGCCGTAGTCGGGCGTCGCCGTGGTGGGGTTCACCGTGATCGCGCCGAGCGTGTCCACCTCGGGCTCGATCTCACCCTTGTAGTGGTTGATGGCCTGCACCGCGTTCACGAGCGCGTACTGCCCGGCGCGCGGGAACCGGACCTCCACCACGTACCGCTCGGCCGGCGCCAGTACGACGCTGGTCACCCGCTCTTCCCGCTCGAACCGGCTCACATCCGACGCCACCACCTTCATCGGCGCGCCGCCGAACGAGACGTTATAGGTGCGTGAGCTCGACACGTTGGTGAAATGGAATCGTATCACTTCACCCGTGGACGCCGTGAGCGCGTAGCGTGCCTCGCCGTTCACCAGGAGTACGTTCCCGACGCGTCCCATGAGCACGTAGTCCGGGCCTTCCAGACCGAACGGGATCAGCGAGTCGCCGTGGACGAGCAGATCGTCGAGCACCAGCGCCTGCTCGCGATTCACCGGCGAGTAGTAGTCCGGATCGGGCGAGTCGACCAACATGTTGCCGAACAACCCCATCGCCTGCTCGATGTCCTCGCGCACGTGCGGGTGGTACCAGTAGATGCCGGCGTCGGGGAAGTGAACGTGGTAGACGAAGTCCCCACCGGGCTCGACCGCCTTCTGCGTGAGGTCGGGGACGCCGTCGTTCCGGTTGTCGAGCCTCACGCCATGCCAGTGCACCGTGCTTGGCAGGTCGATCCGGTTGTGAAAGCGAACCGTGATGGTCGCGTCCTGCCTGACGCGGATCAGCGGTCCCGGCACCTGGCCGTTGAAGCCGTACATCACGAACGTGTGGCCGCGGACCGTGCGCCTGACGAGCATCGCGGTGAGGTCGAGTGTGTCGCCATCGCGCAGCGGCACCATCTTCGACGGTTTGGCCGCGGGAAGCGCCGCCGCATCGACGCCGGCCCCCGGGAGAAACGGCGTCACCGGTGGCGTGAGTCCCATCAGGCCCGGGATCATCGGCATCCCCTTCGGCATCGGGATGGGCATCGCCATCGCCATGCTGTCGCCCTGCATGCCGGGCATGTCCATCGCCGCGGTGGCGGCCTCCTTCTTCTTCGACGAGTCCGCGCCCATCCCGGGCATCCCGGGCATGGCCGGGGGAGGTTTCGGGGGCGGTTTGACCTGCGCCCACGCCACGGACCACGGCGCGCTCACGACCGCCGCCATGAGCGCCGCGTGGCGCAGCCTGCACGCACAGTCTCCGGGCCAGCTCACCGGCATCAGGGCGGAATTCCGCGGAAGAGCGGGTGGGTGAGGAATGACTGGATCCATCCGCTGGGCGAGATGCCGTGGAGCACCGTGGGTCCGGCATGGGCCGCGGCCGAAGCAGCGGCCTCCGCCGTGATCACGAGGATGAACTTGTTCATCTCGGCGCGTCCCACGGTGGTGGTCCCGTTCGCGACGGCGCCGAGTCGATGCCACTCTTTCAGGTCGGTCGAGACTTCCCACGCGACGTACGAGGCGAAGCGTGCCCAGCGTCGCTGGGTCAGGGAGACCCGACGCGGTGACCTGTACGTCGTAGCTGGCGCGGCCGTCCGCGGTGACCGCGACCCCGAACGGCGACTCGGCGAACACGAGGCGCGCGCTCCCCCGTGCGGTTGGCGCCTGTGGTGTGGACAGCAGGATGATGTCGAAGAACGGCCCGGCCGCGCCGCCCATGGCGAGACACGCACCGGCACCGAGTGTCGCCGTGAGCCGCGTCCATGCCCCTGGGCGCGGCCCGCGGGGCTGGTGGCGCGTGAGGTAATTCGTAGCCGGCGTCCTTCGGGTGTTCACCGGCGGGCGGGCCCGTCGTTCGCCTTTGTCTTGAAGACCTTCTCCGGTCCGTGGTCCCAATCCTGGACGCTGGAGATGTTCGGCATGTTGTAGTCGTGCCCGTTCCACCCGTTGAAGCCGTCCATGTGGAAGAGCCAGAGGCCACTGCGCATGTCGGACAACACCACCAGGCCGTCGTAGTTGCGGACGTCCACGCCGAATGCGCCCTGCTCCACGCTCGTGGTGCTCTGCCAGCCGACTTCCGGCGATCCACCGAAGCCGTGCTCGTGCTCGCACTCGCAGGTGAAGAAGTAGCCGTCCGTCCTGGGGTGCTTGGGGTCCTTGAGGTCGAACACCTGCAGCCCGTCCTCGTACGCGGAGACGAAGACATAGGGCCAGCGGACCTCGTGGTTATGCGACAGGTCGTGCCAGTCGGCGGTCCAGGCGCTGATGGGAAGGTCGATGTTCTGCGTCTTCCCCTGCTGTCCGGGTTCGAGATCCCAGATGCGGAGTGGCGTGTACTGGTACTCCGTCTCGGTCACCGCATAACGACCATCGGGGGACGGCGTGAACGTGTGTGCGATGTCCATCCCCAGGCTGGTGATGGTGAACATCTGCTTTGGCGTCTCCGGATGGGTGACGTCCCACACCGAGTATCCGCCAAGGCCCGCCCCGTAAAACTTGTCCTGCTGCGTGGCCGGGTCGTAGCCGACGTAGAAGTCGTGGTAGCCGCCGGCTCCGATCTGCTTGAAGGGCGTCGGGTTGGGAATCTCGCCGATCAGCCAGGTGCTCGAGTCGGCGCCGCTGACGACGCGGTCCAGATCGTAGATCAGCGCGACCGGCTTGTTGACGGTGGCGAAGTAGAGCGCGCGGCCGTCGGAGTGTTTGTAGGCGAAGCTGTTGTGGAATCCGCCCGGCGACTGCGGGTAGCGGATGCGGGCGACGACTTTGACCTTCGAGGTGTCGGGCAGTCCGCTGACGTCGAAGATGACCGCGCCCAGATCCGCGTCGGGGCTGCCCTGGAAGAACTGGTAGGACTGGGCGTAGTAGTAGCGGCCCCGGATCTTGAAGTACTTGCCGTCCATGGCGCCGATGCCGCGGTGCAGCTCCGGATTCTCGATGGTCCAGTCGAAGATCTTGCGTGGATGCGCAGGGTCCCGGATGTCGTAGATCTGCGCGTCGAGGTTCACGAATCCGGACACATAGACGTAGGGGCGGCCGGGGTCCTGTTCCATTTCGATGTCGGCCGCTTTCCACGCACCGGGGTGGCTGACGACATGGCCCAGCATTTTGATCTTCTCGCTGCCGCCATGCTTCTTGTCCATCTGGGGGACGGGTGTCCCTTCGTCCTGGGCACGGGCAGCGGCGGCTGGGGCGAGGGCGGACGCGAGGGCGAGCGAGAGGACCAGGGATTTGCGCATGGAGGTCTCCAGGAGTGACGCGGCTCGGGGCGCTGAGGGTCAGATAGAGGCGCCACATCTATAATATGGGAGTCGCTTGGCGGCTCGTGGCGAGGAGTATGCGGGGTGCGGGGAGTGACGGCAAGGCGGGGATGAGGGGGCGGTAGTTGGTCGCGTGCCGATGGGGCTGCCACGACCCGGGGTAGCCGCGGCCGCATCGCGCTACGCCATGCTTGACGCCCTCGGCGGCGTGCCCCGGCTCGTGGGACTCTTGTCGTATGGAAGTGGCCTGCGGCTGCTCGAGGCGTGCGGTCTTCGCGTGAAGGACATCTACTTCGAGCGAGGGGAGATTCTCGTGCGGGGTGGCAAGGGAGGGAGAGACCGCGTAACCGTGCTTGCGGATTCCGCGGCGGCGGAGCTGCTGCCGCACCTGCAGCGGGTGAAGCAGCAGTATCAGCGCGATGGCGCCGCGGGTCGCGGGTACGTGATGCTGCCGGGCGCCCTGTCTCGGAAGTCGCCAGCCGCCGCGCGTGAGTGGCGCTGGTACTGGGTCTTCCCGGCCACCCGGGGCTATCGCGATCCTGTCTCGGGGCACTGGGTGCGCCATCACATCCATCCGACCGTGATCCAGCGAGCCGTGCGCGCCGCCGCGACGCGGGCCGGCGTGGAGAAGCGCGTGACGTGTCACGCGTTCAGGCATTCCTTCGCCACGCATCTTCTGGAGGCTGGCTATGACATCCGGACGATGCAGGAGCTGCTGGGGCATCGCGACGCAAGTACGACGATGCTCTATACCCACGTATTGAATCGCGGCGGGCGGGGCGTGAGGAGTCCGGCGGATGTTGACCCATCGCGCAGCGGGCTGCCTTTGCAGGCTCCTCGGCATGTGGAGGGTGTTAGCCACACGCACGTTGTCAGTCTATCGCAGCAGCAGCGGTTTCGCGGCGGGGGCGCAACTGCTGGCCGGCGCGGGCGATAGGGTAAGTGAATACTTTCAGGTGGCGGCGATTTAGGCGGGCCCGCGGTCGCAGCCTATCGCCACGTCTGCAGTCTATCGTTGCAGTTTAATTCGCGTTATGCCGCCCTGACCAAGCTGTCCTTGCGGCGTACATACAACATGCGTACCTTGGAAATGTGGATGACCTGCGGTTCACATGGAATGCGGCCAAGGCCGCGAGAATCAGCGCAAACATGGCATCGCCTTCGACGAGGCGCAGACTGTGTTCGCGGACGAGCATGCCATCCTTCTCCCCGATCTCGCGCATTCCGGCGAGGAGGAACGATTCCACTTGCTCGGGCTGAGTGCTCGGCTCCGCGTGCTCGTCGTCATTCATTGCTACCGGGAGGACGCGACGACCGTTCGCATCATCTCGGCCCGTTCCGCGACCCCAACCGAGCGTGCCCAATACGGCACGAGGTGGACCCGATGAAACGCTCCCTCGACTTTTCCAAAGGTCGGCGCAATCCCTACGCGGCCAAACTGAAACGTTCGATCACGATCCGCCTGGACGCCTTCACGGTGGACTACTTCAAGGCGCTCGCCACCGAGACCGAAATCCCGTATCAGACACTCATTAACCTGTATCTGCGGGAGTGCGCCGGCACGGGCCGTCGCCTTGCGATGGATTGGCGGACGCCCAGTAAACGAGGCGCGGCATAATAACGCCTTGCAGCAGACAGCCGGGCCATAGTGCGCGCGGCGGGCGCTGCGCTCCCGCCGCGCGATTCTCATGTTATCCCGCTGCGGCTGAAGGCGAAGCGTTGGATCCTCGACGGGGAAGCGCCGGCGCGACAAATTCGATCCACCTTCCACCCGTCATCACGCGGCGAGTTCCGCCGCGACGGAAGGTTTTTCTACAGCTACGTTGATATGACTGGGCTGATGTCAAGGGGAGCGTGTCAGTAACGCATTTGCTGTTGTCTTTTGATGGCGGAAAACAGAAAGAGGCCAAGGGCGCCGGCGGCGGCTTCGACGATGAATCCTGCTGATATACGCCGGTCAGTGGGCAGCGCACCGGAGCGGCAAGAATTGGATTCGTCTGGAGCACGCTCATTCTAGGCGCGGGGATTCCGTCGAGGTAACGGTCCGACGTACCCGATAACGTAGGCGAGCATTCTCCTTTCGTGCCGACGGACACCCCTGGGCCTCCGTGTCGTTAGGTGCGTAGCGGAGCGTTCACGCGGCATGGCTGTGGCAGGTGCAATCTCGCGCATCACAGCCCACAGAAATCCGACGAGTTCGCGCGCCACGGCGACCACGGCGATCTGCGGTCCACGCCGGAGCCCGATCCGCTGGTAGATCTTGTACAAGCGGTGCTGCGCCTTCCAGGCGTGGCCGATCACCTGCGGGGATTGTCCTCGCTGCCGCGCCTGCAGGGCCGGCCCGACCCTCGGCGGGTAGCGATACGCCCACGCGGCTTGCACCAGCACATGGCGACAATGCGCGTTGCCGGCTTTCGTGATCGACCCGCGCCGTTCGCGCGGCCCACTCGAATCTTCACGTGGCACAAACCCGAGATAGGCCATCAGCTGCCGCGGCGACGCGAAGCGGCGCCAGTCGACGAGCTCTGTCGCGAGTACCATGGCGCCATGCACCTGGAGCCCGCGGAAACACTGGAGCGTGGCCACCGCGGGCGCGTAGGCCGGCGTGAGCGCGAGGTCCTCGATGTGGTGATCGAGCTCTTCGCGGCGCGACAATTTGTACTCCAGCAATCCCAGGTACTCGCCCAGAACGATCCGATCTTCATTCGCGAGGGGCGACGTCGAGGCCACCAGGTGACGCAACCAGCCGTAGTGACCCTGCCGCCAGTTGATCCCGTCGCGGTAGATGAAGCCGCGTCGCGCGAGAAACTTGAGGATGTAGTGTCGTGACTTGACCACTTCGCGTTGCAACGTCTCGCGGCACCGCACGAGATCCCGCACGCGCTCTTCGACTTCACTCGGAATGCGAATCACCGTGAGTTCGCCAGCACGATACAAGCGCGCGAGCTGCCCCGCATCGTACTTGTCATGCTTCCGCTGCACTCCCGGCTTCGTGGGAATCAGCGACGGCGCGATCACGTCGCAGTGATAGCCCCACGCCAGGATCGCCCGCTGCAACACGTATCCCGCCCCACTCGCTTCGTAGCACGCGTGGAGTTCGCCCTCCTGCGCGTGCCGGGCGAACACCTTGCGCAGTTTGGCAAAGTCGTTCGGATACCGATCGATCCGCGTCGGGGTCGGCGCGCCCTCCGGGAGGACAGCAATCGTCACCGTGTCCTTGTGCACATCGAGGCCGAGATAAATGATTGAGGCAATGGCAGGGGATGAGGACATGGGCTGGTCTCCGAAGAAGTGCGACACGAACATCGTCGCAGGTGGCTCTGGCAACTCCGACTCTCATCGCGAGGAGCTAACCCACGCGAAAGTCGGGAGCCAGCCCAGTCATATTTTCTAGCTCGACATAAGGGGCTCCAATGATCCGTCAACTTGCGATGGTTGGCGTTCTCGCGTCGGCCGCCGCGTGCGCCAAAAACGAATCGCGACCAGTCGACACTGCCCGTGTCGCCCCGCCCACTTCCTTGGCGATCGCTGGGCCGGTGACCGACACTGGCATCGGTCCGTTGCGCATCGGGATGACCGTCATAGAGGCGCAGCGCGCAGTTCCGGGATTTCGAGTTGCTGCTGGCGCTGAGAAGACGGGCTGCGATTATGCAACCGTTCCGCGGCTACCCCCAGGCGTCTCCGTGATGATCGAAGATGGCATCGTTGTGCGCCTCGACATCGACTCCAGTGTCGTCTCGACCGCTGAGGGCGCACGCGTAGGAGATTCCGAGCAGCGAGTTCGCGAACTCTACGGACCGAGACTAACCGTTACGCCTCACAAGTATACTAGCGGTCACTACCTCACGGTTCGCTCAGCATCGCCACGAGACACACTGCATCAGCTCATCTTTGAGACCAACGGCACTCGCATCCAACGTTTTCGCGCCGGACAGCTCCCGCAAGTCGCGTACGTTGAAGGATGCGCCTAGACTCGTGAACAGCCGGGGAGATAGGTAACACGTAGACCGGAGACATCGGTAACAGTCTAGGGGTTGGATCGGGTCGCTTTTCTGTGGAGGTGAACTCCGTGGATGTGACCCGCCCGCTCATCGCGGGGCCCGAGCAAGTGGTCGTAGAACTAGATGGCCCAGCGCCCGTCGGCAACGTCCTGGAGCCCGATGTGTTCGCCGATGCGTGCTGGGGCGACAGTGATGTAGCGATTGTGAAAGCGTACGCCGCCGTTGGTGCTCACGTAGCGCGTGAGGTAGTGGCTGGGGTACTCGGGGCCGCGTGGGGTGTGCGAGGGCCTGGCACGCGAGCAGAAAGCGGGAGTACCCGTCGACGATCGTGAGCGGGTGGCAGCGAAGGCCGGAGCCCAATGCGAGGTGGCCGTTGCAGTCCGCTGTCCACACGGCATTGGGAGCGAAGATCGTGTGGTAGGCCGGCCAGGGTGGCCGGGCTGGGGTCTGCGTCGTTTCGGCCGCACGAGCCCGTGACGCTTGAACAGCGCGCCGACCGTGCTGGTCGCCGGCAGCTCCATCCCGTGCCGCGGTCGCCGGGAGTCGAGAATCTTCCGTGGCCCCCACGTCGGGTGCCGACGGCGCGCCGTGATCAACAGCGCTGTCCGCCAGCGCGCGGTCGCCCTCGACCAGGAATCGCGTGAGCCACGTGTACCCGACGAAGCGGCTGATGCCGTAGCTCGCACAGAGATCACTATGGTCCCGCTGCCGCGCAAGTACTCGTCGATGAACCGCCGCCGCTCCGACATAGGTGGTTTCTCACTCCATGGCATCGTGCACCTCCGAGCGTGCCTACGATGCCGGAACGTGTTACCTATGTCTCCGGTCTGATCTGTTACCTATGTCCCCGGTCCGTGCCCTCGCAGCGAGCTAACGAGCGATTGCTGCTGGCGGCGCACGCTGCAGTGCGCGGCTGGCCCAAACCATTCGCCAGCCGCATCGTTGTACTCGCGCCGCAGCAGGATTGCGGGCGTTGAGGATGTAGGAAAACTCAGGTCGTCTTTTCGCGTGCGTGATGTGGACAGAACGACCTCCACAAATGGTCTGCAATGGTGGATCGACGGCGTACCATGCTTGACGCGCGCGTCAGAGACTGCCCTCGTCGAGCACCACGATCGGAGTTGCGTCTTGCAGTTCTTGTCGCTTCGTCAGCGGGCATGCAGATTCGATCGCGCAAACAAATAGGCCGCCGTGCGCTCGCGGTAGTTGCAGGCTGGTCGCGGCCTATCATCCCCGATTTCTCGCTGTCAACCACAAGTTGGGCGGCTGCTCGCCTCTCAGGAGTCCCTCCTCACGGGAGTCTCAAAATGAACTCGATGAAACTGACCACCAACCTCGGAATGCTCCTGTTGGGTATCTGGCTCATCATCAACGGACTCATACCGCTGCTCAATGTGAGTTTTAAGGGACTGGGCACGCTCATGGCTCTCCTCGCCATTGTGGCCGGGGCTTTGATCCTCGTGAGACGGTAAGAAGCGGACAGCCGTTCCAACAGCGGATGCAGATTCCTTGAACCGGCGGTCCGACCGCCAAGAGGCTGTGACATGTCCTTTTCGCTCTACATCATCGGGATTGTGATCGTCATCGCTGGCGTGGCATGGGCGCTCGTTACCGTGCACGTGCGCACGACCTACGTGATGATCACGTGCGTCATATTGCTCGGCATCGGGATCTTGAGCGCCGTAACCCACACCCGCTCCAAGGACCGCCCCAACAATCCTTAGCGTCGTTAGGCTGACCGGACACGCGGTGCGACATGCGTGCGCGGACGCGAACCCATCCACCGCTTGAAATCTGCGCGCACGCGATGAACGCTGCCGTCCGCTGACGGCGTTCCGATTCCGTTCCGCGATCGGGTCGGGAAGATATTGATTCCGGTTGCAGCGGAATGATGGTGTGGCTCGGCCGTTCGTATGTCGGCCGTACGATGCCTAAATCGAGACTACTGCAGTCCATGCGGGCGAATCTGCGTCTTCGGCGTCTGCTCGCTCAGGACCGAGGAGACCTACATCGCGTGGACGCGCCGATTCGTTCGCTTCCACCAACTCCGGCATCCTGCCGATCTGAATGCAACGGACGTCAAGGCGTTTCTGACGCACCTTGCGCAGGACCGCCAGCTGGCGCCCTCGACCCTCGCTCAAGCCATGGCGGCATTGCTTTTCCTGTACCGGGAGGTACTCGCGCGGCCAGTGACGGGGCTCGGAGAGATTCCGCGCGCACGCGCGCCGACGCGGCTCCTGGTCGTGCTCACGATGGAAGAGGTGAAGCAGGTGCTGGAGCAGATGCGCGGGATGACGCGCCTGGTCGCGCTCCTGGCGCAGATCGCGCAAGTGCGCGGAGTGCATCTACAACATGGCGGTGCTGGCGAGAACGGCGGTTGGGTGGCGCTCCCGGATACGCTGGAACGGAAGTATCCGGAGGCGGGACGTTCGCTCCAGTGGCAACGGGTCCTTCCGGCGAGGCGGCAGTACATCGATGTAGGGACGGGTCGCCGGTATCGGCATCATCTCCATGAGACGTCCGTGCAACGGGAGATGGCGGATGCCGTGCAGCGGAGTGGAATTACGAAGCGGGCGTCGTGCCACACACCGCGCCACTCGCTCGCGACGCACTTGATGGAGGGCGGTGCGCATATCCGGGAGGTGCAGGAGCTTTTAGGCCATCGAGATGTGTCGACCACGATGTTGCACACGCACGTTCTGAACCGTGGTGGTCTCGGCGTGCGGAGTCCGGCGGATCGGGGAGGGCTGGCGGTTCTGGTTGCAGGGATTTCGGATTAGGCTGCTCGGAGTAGCTTGGAGAGGATTGGGGTGTATGGGGAGCAGAAACGTACGCGTTCGGCCGCACTGCACAAATGATTCTGAGCCGGAGGGCCATTGGCGAGAAGGATTAACGAAGTGGGGTGCTGGTGCGGTTTCGCTGCGTTCGCGTCGGCCATCGCGTACGATGTGGTGCAGATCTTACAGATGTTGGGCGTGCTCCGGTTCCCCCTCGACGAGATTCTGATTTACGGAACGTCCCTCTGCATTGTCGTGCCGTTCGTTCTCGAAATGCTCGCTCTCCACCATCTCACCTCGCACGACAAGCGCTTCTGGACCCACGCAGCCCTGATTTTCACGACTATTTATGCCGTTTTTGTTACTGCCAATTACGTCGTCCAGCTCGCAACAGTAATCCCCGCAAAGCTAAGCGGGGCAGCTGAAGCTATTCGCGTTCTCGAACAGACCCCGCACTCCTTGTTCTGGGACTATGACGCGGTGGGCTACATAGCGATGGGCCTGGCAACCCTGGTTGCCGTTCCTGCGCTTCGCAACGTCGGCTTTGAGAGATGGGTCAGGTTCTCACTTATCGCCAACGCTCTGGTGACTCCACTCATCAGCATCGTGTATTTCTATCCAACGTATTCCACCAGGCTCCTGTTTCTCGGGTTCCCTTGGGCAATTACTGCGCCCCTGTTCATGCTAATGCTCGCGCTCCTGCTGCGCAGAAGGCAGACCCCCATCGCGGCTACCTGATGAGATCCGGATCGCGCGAAGTCGAGATCGAAGCGGCCATGCGGGCATTCGTCGAACGTCTGTCTTTGGCTCATCTGGCCCTGCTTCGTGTTGTGGGTGCGGCCTAACAAGCGCGTGAAGCTGGTGGCGCGTCGTCTTCAAGGTAGAATTGCGTTTGTGCACCCGATTCATCTGTGGAGCGGTTGATCATCGGGGCGCCTGGCCGGGCGGGGCGCCGCAGCTAACGCGCGATCCGTTATGCCGCCACGCGACGTCGACGCGAGACGAGCAGCTTTGCGAGATCCCGCTTCGCCGCGACGGTGGCAACGTAGGCGCGCAGCAGGAGATCGAGCGAGGTGCTGGGATCGGCCGCCTCCAGCTTCGCCACCCGCGACTGGCTCGAGTTCAACTTCTTCGCCAGCGCGCACTGGACTATCGCTCACCCAATCAATTCGAATTCCGTGCCGCGTAGCCCCATCGGTGTCAACAGATCTGAGGCAAGACCCCGGGCGAGCTGCGGAGTTGCGCTCGCCTACGGCGAGCGCGCTTATATGACTCGCCCTCGGCTCAACTCAAGCGTTGGGCGAACAAGCGGATGAGAGGATCTGGATGATCGCAGTCCGACCTGTTCTGCCGAGCGACGCTGCAGCCTGGCTTCGAATGCGTGTGGACCTGTGGCCCGATGGGTCTGAGGCCGAGCACGCTGCGGAGATCGATCGGTTCTTGCAAGGCCAAGCGGAGAAGCCATCGGCTGTTCTGCTCGCTGTCGATCCATTGGGTCGGCCAGTTGGTTTGGCTGAGTTGTCCGTTCGACCCTGCGCCGAGGGTTGCCGGAGCAATCGGGTCGCATACCTTGAAGGCTGGTATGTCGTGCCGGAGGAGCGCCGCCGTGGAATCGGCCGGGCACTGGTGACAGCGGCCGAGAACTGGGGACGGGCTGAGGGTTGCACGGAGTTCGCGTCGGACACGCAGCAGGGCAACCGGGCCAGCGCTGCCGCCCACCGTGCCGTCGGGTTCACGGAGGCGGGCCTGGTGCTTTGCTTCAGGAAGGATCTGTAAGATCGGGCCGTCCGACAAGCCGATGCAGCGGCCCGACCTTCGGCCGGCCGCTGATCGCCATGGCGCCAGGCAGCCGCTGGAGCGCCGAACAGTCAAACGGGGACTGAAATGGGACGCCTGATGACGACCGCACTCTACATAGTCTTGATGGCAGGCGTGATCGTCGCGATCGATTTGTTGTTCTTCAGGAACCGGTTCTGGGAACGGCTGACGGTGAACGTAGGAATCGTCCTGGTATTCGCAGCCTTCTACTTCAGATTCCTGAAACGTCCATGAGCAAAGCGGAGGCGGGGCGCGGCTCAGCCGCAGGCCGTTGGGCAACCACAAACCGAAGAGGTAAGAACGCTGCAGTGCCCCCCAGCCGGTATCGCACCGTAATCGGTGCCGCGAGCCTGATCGTGGCCCCGGCGTTGATGAGTGTCGGGGACCTCATGCATCCGCACGAGAGCTGGGATGCGGCGGCACAGGTTGCCATCCTCGCCGAGTCCGCCTCGCGATGGTATGTAGCCCACCTTCTGTTGTTCGTTGGAATGCTCGTGTTCGTCCCGGGTATCCTCGCGCTGAGCGAGGTGGTGGCGAGGCGCCGCCCAGCGGCCGGTTACGCGGCGCGCGTGCTCCTCGCCACCTCGGTGGGCGCGTTGTCGGCGGTCTTCGTGTGTGAGATGCTGCTCGGGCGCTTTGTCTCCCAGGCCGCTGACCAGGCAGCTGCCGTCGCCCTATTCGAGACCTTCCAGTCGGGTGCGGTCCTGGGGGCGCTGATGCCGGGTCTGCTCGCGTTCTTCATCGGCACCGCGCTGTTCGTAACACCGCTCGCTTCCACGTCGGGCCCATTTCGCTGGCCGGCGCTCTGTTTCGCGCTCGGCGCAACCCTGATCATGGGGGAGATCATCCTGGCGGAAGTTCTCCTTAGCCAGATCGGGAACATTCTCATCCTTGTTGCCGGTATCGCGTTTGCATGGTTGCTGCTCCGGGGTCGAGAGGAAGTGCCGGTCTCCTATGAGGCGCCACTTGTCTCTTCCTCTCGAAGAGACTGACTAGCGGCACATCAATAACACGGGGCGTTCCCGTTGCGATTCCCACTGAGTCGCCGCCTTCCGACTGGTCGCTTCTTCCAACCGTTCCGGGCCGAGACGCCCGTGAACAACCTCCTATCCGTGTCGGCCGAGGCCGAACACCCGAGCGTTGTGAATCCGCCCAGGGGCGAGTTTGAAGCGAGGAGCGGGCCCCTTCTAACATATGGTGCCGAGAGCTACGCCCTCGAGAGCAGCCGAGTCGGCATCGTCCGCGCGAGCGGCACCTGCTCCATGGACGTCGTCATGGGCGAGCTTCCACTCGTGTTGCCGGGCTCGAAGGCGAGATATAGTGTCCCGGGAAGACGGGGGGCGGGTCGTTGCTGGTCGCATGGACTTCTCCTACTGTGAGAGGATAGAAGAAGCCCGAACAGTGGCGGCCCGCCTTCGCCGGCCGCCAGTTCCTACATAAGCTCTAACGGCGCATGAAGCTGACGCAGATTCTCTCGGTAGCGCGCGCGGTTGCTGCGCCCGGGCGCGCGACCTCACTTGAAGGGGGACCCATGCTGCACCAAATGAGGAGCGCCAGCACGAGAGGCGCGTGGTTGGCGTGCGCTGCTCTGATATTCGGGCTCCTGCCGGCAACGCTCTTGGCTCATCCTGGGTCGGGCATCGTGGTGGACCGGCTCGGCCAGGTCTATTTCGTCGACACCGGCTCGGGTCTGTGGAAGATCGATACGCGCGGGGTTCTCGTGCGGGTTACGGCGCCGAGATTCCACTGGATGACGCTCGACGCGGACGACCGATTCGCGAGTACGCGGCTCCCCTCGGGCTCGACCGGCGACATCACGCGCGTGGGATCGAAGCCGACGCTGCTGCTCGCAAGCGATTATCCGCTCGCGATCGGCAGAGATGGAAACCTGTATTACCCGTCACGTCGCTCCGGCAGCGCTGCCTTGGACCTGCTTCGCGTAGAGCCCAGGGGCCGCAGCTCGATCCTCGCCACCGTTTCCCTTCCCTACCTCAATGGCTTGGCCGCGGCACCCGACGGATCGCTGTACTACACCGAGAACCGGGCGATCCACCGGGTGAACTCGAAGGGGGAAGTCTCGACGGTGGTTGCCCGCGTCGCTCTCAGCTCATGCGCCCGGATCCCCGGCAATGATCCCAACGACCCCCTCCTGCGCGGGCTCGCCGTCGATTCCAGCGGGATGGTCTTCGTGGCTGCGAGCGGCTGCGGCAGCGTCCTCAAGGTCACGCCGAACGGCGAGGTTTCAACAGTGCTCCAGCTCGACGGTCCCTGGTCGCCCACGGCCGTGGCCCTCTTCCACGGAGAGATCTACGTCCTCGAGTATCTTCATACCGCCGTCGAGGACCGGCTGCAGTGGCTGCCGAGAGTCCGGAGGATTTCAGCCAACGGGGATAACGTCGTCATCGCAAGCGTCACTCGATGAGATGACCCAGGCACCACAGTGCGCTCGAAATGATCCGCCCGGTGGCCTAACGCCTGGTCATCGAAGAGAGCAGCCAGTGAATCGACTTTGAGCTCTGACCAGCGCCAGTTGGTCTTCGCGGGTTCAAATCGCGCCGTCCCGATTGGACTTACGTGCTTCGAGCCGTTCCGCGACAGGGCTCTCGACTGCAACCTCGGCGACGGGCTCTCCCGACATGCACCTAACGTACGCCGCTGCCGCCGTTTCAGGTCAGGCGCGGCGGCGGCCGCGGTCATCACTTGACAAGGTCGCTGGGTGTAGACAACCTACATGCACCATAGAGGGAGTCTACACCCTATGCCGGCGACGCCGCGGTCTCTCTCGCGTCGAGCTGCTCCAGGGCACGCTCGACATGATCATCCTCCAAACCCTTCGCTGGGGCCCACGCCACGGCTACGGCATCGCGCAGATGATCCGCGCGACCTCGCGCGAAGCGCTCCGGGTGGAGACGGGGTCACTCTACCCCGCCCTTCAGCGCCTCGAGAAGCAAGCGTGGATCTCGGCGGACTGGGAAGTCTCCGAGAACGGACAGCGCGTCCGCGTGTACCGGCTGACCGCCGCCGGTCGCAAGCAGCTCCAGTCCGAGCGCTCGCGCTGGGAGCAGCTCTCGAGCGCCATCGCGCGGATAATGACCGAGCCGCGAGAGAGCGAATCATGAGCCGCGACGACGAGCTGGACGCCGAGTTGGAGTCACACCTCCGCATGGCGATCGAGGAGCGTATGGCACGCGGCGAGTCGCGCGACGCCGCGGAGCGCGCCGCACGCAGAGAGTTCGGGAATGTGACGCACATCAAGGAAGTGACGCGCGAGGTGCGGGGGCTCTGGCTCGAGCGCCTCGTCCAGGACGTGCGGTACGGGGCGCGGGCGCTGCGGCGCACCCCGGCGTTCACGATCGTCGCGGTGCTGACGCTGGCGCTCGCGATCGGCGCCAACAGCGCCGTCTTCACGATGGTGAACAGCGTCCTCTTGAAGCCGCTCCCCCTCCGCGATCCCGGGCGCCTCTTTCTCGCGTCGCACGTGCCAATCGATCTGCCATTCGAGATCCCTCCGGGCATGTCAGACCAGGATTGGCTGGGCTACCGGGATCGCGCGCAGTCCTTCGAGAAGCTCACGGCGTACAGGGGCATGCACAAGACGCTCACCGGGAGCGGCGGGGATGACGCCAGCGACGCCGCGACGGTGGCCGGCGCGAGCGTCGACGGCAGCTTCTTCGCCGTTCTGGGAGTCTCACCGATGCTGGGCCGCGCGTTCGTCAGCGAGGAGGAGCTGGCTGGCGGGAACACGGTCGCGATCATCAGCCATCGCCTCTGGCGCGAGCGCTTCGGGGGCGACCCGCGCGCGCTCGGCTCCCGGATCACGCTCGACGGCGTTCCGTACACCGTCGTCGGCGTGATGCCGGCCGGCTTCAACTTTCCGGCGAGGTCCGAGATCTGGACGCCGCTCACGATGCCGCTCCCGAAGGGGGACTTCCTGATCGTGACGGTGCTCGGACGGCTGCACGACCATGTCACGGCCGTGCAGGCCCGCGCCGAGCTGGGCACGATCATGGCCTCGCGGCCGCGCGGTCCCCAGGCCGACAACTGGCATGCGCTGCCCGCGGTCCTGCCGCTCAAGGACGTGATCATCGGCAGCGTCGCCAGGCCCCTGCTGATCTTCTCCGGTGCCGTCGCGTTCGTGCTGCTCATCGCGTGCGTCAACGTCGCGAATCTCCTGCTCATCCGCGCGGCCAACCGGCGCCGCGAGATCGCGGTGCGCGTGGCGCTGGGCGCGAGCCGCGCGCGCATCGGACGGCAACTGCTCACGGAGAGCCTGCTCGTCGGTGTCGCGGGCGGGGCGGTGGGCATCGCGACGGCACAGATCGGCGTGCGCACGCTGCTCGCCATCGCGCCGGCGGGCCGCATTCCCCGGTTGGATGAGGTGCACGTCGACATGCGGGTCCTTGTCTTCACGATCGTGCTCTCGCTGGCGACCGGCATCATCTTTGGACTCGTTCCGGCGCTGCAGAGCGCGAGGCGTCCACCCGCGGAGGCGCTGGCGCACAGCGGGCGCATGGTGGGTGCGACGCAGGCTCGCTTGCGCGGCGCACTCGTGGCCGCGGAGGTGGCGCTCGCGCTCGTGCTGCTCACCGGCGCGGGGCTCATGATCAAGAGCTTCACGCGCATGCGCAGCGTGGACAAGGGATATGACGCCAACGGCGTGACGGGCATGACGGTGGATCTGCACTACGCGCGCTACCGCGACAGCGCGCGAAAGCTCGCGTTCCATTCCGCGATGCTCCAGAAGCTCGCGAGCATTCCGGGCGTGCGCAGCGCGGCGGGCGTATCGTACGCGCCGATGGGCGAGGCGCTGGACGGCGCCATCGGAGACTTCGTCGTGGACGGACCGACGCCCCTTCCCAAAGGCTACAACGTGGACAAGGTGCTCGTCAGCCCCGGGTACTTCGCCACCATGGCCATCCGCGTGCTCCACGGACGCGACTTCACGGAGAGCGACGACGGCAGCGAGCCCGGGGTGGCGATCGTGAGCGAGACGGTGGCGCGCCGGATCTGGCCCGATGCCGACGCGGTCGGCAAACGGATCGCGATGTCCGACAAGCCGGGGCCCAACGATTGGCTCACCGTGGTCGGCGTCGTGAACGACGTCGTGCAGGACGGCTCGCTCGGCAAGCACTCGGCCGTGTATCTGTCCTACCGCCAGGGCAGCTTTCCCTGGCTGCTTGGCCGCATGACCTACGTGGTGCGGTCGGACGCCGGAGTCAGTGTCGCGCCAGTCATGCGCGCGGCGCTGCGCGACGTAGATGCCGCCATACCGGCGCAGCAGCTGCAAACGATGGATGACGCGATGCTGGAGGTGGTGGCCGAACCGCTCTTTCAGACGCGGCTCCTGACGGTGTTCTCGGTGCTGGCGCTTCTGCTCGCGGTGATCGGCACGTACGGCGTGCTGGCCTACGACGTGGCCGAGCGTACGCGGGAGATCGCGTTGCGTCTCGCGCTCGGCGCGACACCGCGCGCGGTGACGTTGATGGTGCTGCGCCGCACCGCGCGCTTCACGGTATCGGGCGCCGTCATAGGCATCGCCGCCTCGGTCGCGCTGACACGCGTGTTGACGAAGTTCCTCTTCGAGGTCACGCCGAACGACCCCGCTACATTGGCGACTGTCGTCGCTGCCATCCTGTTCGTCGCGCTCGCCGCGGGGTACCTGCCCGCGCGTCGCGCCTCACACGTGGAGGTGCTCACAGCGCTGCCGCGGGAGTGAGCCGGATCCGGCAAGAATCGGGGCTTTCCTCGCGCTGTTCATGAAAGCGGCATTCCCTGCGGACGGTTCAGCCGAACTCGCTCCCCGCCAAACGCCCTGGACTGCGTGGGGCAATGAGCATCTGTCTGTCGATGCCCAACTCGCCCTGATAAGGCCCGCTTCGCGACTCCCTCAGAGTATTGATATCAATACGTGCCGCCGAAATCGTCCGGGAATCCGTCCTGTGCCGCGTGGCTGGCATTCCCGCGGTCGACGTCTTCCCTAGAGGTCGTGCGCCGGCTGCGACGGTGACCCTCACGTTTCATCCCGCGGCGCGCGACGAGTCTGTCGCGACGGCGGCGTACTACGACGCGGCGGTTCCTGGACGCGGGAACCGCTTTCTCGTTGCAGTCAAGCGAACCGCGGACATGCTGTCGACGCACCCCGAAGCGGGAGCAGCCCGAGGCAGCGGCAGGCAGCGCGCCGAACCTGGGGTGATTTCCCAAGCCCAACCTTTCCAGGCACACACGACCGATGCGCAAGCCCTCTATTCGTCCAGGCGTGGTTCCCCAGGACGGGCTGACCTTCATCGTTGCGACGCGGGGAGGGAGCGCGTGGCTCTTTGCCGGGTCCTCTTCTGGGCCGCGGCCGGACTGAGTGCGCTCCTGAGCGCCCCGACGATCTGGCCGAAGATCTACCTCTATGGCGGGTTCAGCGTCCCGATCATCGGTGGGCTTTTCGCGAAGGCCCAAGGCGTCACCATCCCCCCCAAGTCGGCGCTCGTGCCCCTGGCGGGGATCGCGGCGGCGATCACGCCCTTCTCGTTCCCGTTGCTCCTTCTCCTCGAGCGACGCGATCCGGCGCTCCTGCCCGTGGCCCTGACGATCATTGACAGTGGTCATCTCCTGGTCCTCATGTGGGTGCAACTTGACTACAGCTACTTTCTGGCCGCGGTGTCAAAGGGGGTCATCGGGGCAGCCTTCGGGTTCGCCTTCATCGGCCAAGCCCCAATCGGCGTCGGCCTGGCCTCCCCCCTCGAATCCCTCCTGACCGCTCTGCGCCGCGGGCCCCGCAGCTCATGCATGTTCGTTATCGGTCCGAGGTCGGCGCGGGTCCTCGAGAAGGCCGGGTTCTCACTGGAGGGCACCCTGCGCCGCTGGGCCGTGCGCCCGAACATTTCTAGCGAACCACGAGACGCATTCATCTTTTCTCGTGTGCGGTCCTCGGCCTAACGAGGTCACCGTGGTTCGCCGCCGGTCACACTACAGGTGCGCTGGTTGGCCGCTTCGCCATCGAGGGTCTGGTAGTCACCTCGAGCGAGGAAGCCCAGCGGATCGAAGCAGACCGGGCATCGGGTAAGGCGCACGCGGCGAGCGCAAACACGCCAGGACTGGCGTGCTCACCATGGAGGACATGATGCCGCCAACTCTCGTGAGTGGAGCGCTGTGCAAATGCGTCACCACCCGGGAGCGCAGCGATCGGTACAGGACGCCTGACCAGACACCGAACCAGCATCTTGCTCCTGCCCACGCTCCGGGTAGTTTTCCGAGGTGCGGCGCGCAGGGCGCCTCCCGTCCGCGGACAGGACCGAGTCCACCTGATCATCGCCTGAAGTAACGGCTGGGTTCTTCCGAACCTCCTGTCGCCCGACGCCAGCGGACCCCGGGCATCTTCAAGGAGGCTCGTCATGCCCATCCGCCGCCTGCCCGTCCGGCCGGACCTGGACCAGCTCAGGCACCAGGCCAAGGATCTCCTCCGCGCCATTCGCGCCGGCGAAGTCGCCGCAATCGCGGAATTGAGAGCGTATTGCCCGGATCCGATCGACCCCGCTCGCGCGAAGCTCGCCGACGCGCAGCTCGTGCTCGCACGGAGCTACCAGTCGCCGAGCTGGACGCGGCTCGTCCAGGCAGTGGAGCTTGCGACGGCAATCCGGAACGACGATCTCGCCGCTGTCCGTGAGCTCGTCATGAGCAACCCGACGCTCATCCACGAGGACGTCCTCATCCGGACCGACAGCAACTGGGGGCGTCCGATGACCTTTGCGGCCAATCTCGGGCGCGATGGCATCATTCGGCTGCTGCATGGTCTCGGGGCGACCGATCTGGAAGCGGCAGCCGGTCGCGCGGCCCTCCAGGGAAAAGTCGACACCGCAAGGATGCTGTACGAGATGGCCGGCAGGCCACCGATTCCCGACGGAGCGCTCGGCGGACCAGCGTACACGTTGAGCGCCGAAGGCACGGCGCTGCTGCTCAGCCTGGGCGCGACGGTGCGGGATGCCGACGGCAATCGTCGCGCGCCGGTCGATGTGGTGCTTCAAACGGACGGGCGCAATCCCGCGGCCAAACATGCGATCCTCGAGATGTACGCGCGCCATGGTCTCGAGCTTCCCGACACGCCGACGATGGCGCTGCACCGCGGCCGCATCGACCTGCTCGAGCAGCACCTGCGGCGTGATCCGGACCTGCTGCGCCGGACCTTCTCGCATCGCGAGATCTATCCCGCCGAAATGGGATGCGGCGATCCGCTTGACGCGGTCACGGGCACGCCGCTCGGCGGCACGACGCTGCTGCACATGTGCGTGGAATACGGCGAGATCGACATCGCGCGCTGGCTGCTGGACCACGGGATGGACGTCAATGCCCGGGCCGCCGTCGGACGCGCCGGATTCGGCGGATACACCGCGCTGTTCAACACCGTCGTGTCGCTGCCGAACTTCTGGATGAATTACCGGAAGCGCGGGCCGTTCGCGGCGCCGTTCGCGGAGCTCCTTCTGGAGCGGGGCGCCGATCCCGGCGTGCGCGCATCCATCTGGAAACGGCTCGGGCCCGGACACGACGAGACGACGGCGCGACACGACTATCGCGACGTCACCGCGCTCTCGTGGGGGCGCCGGTTCCATCAACCGATCTTCGTGAGCGAGCCGGCGATGCGGCTCATTGAAGGCGCCGGCGGCGGCGAATGACGCTTGCCGTTCGAGCGGCGGGGGCGGATGTTAGCCCGATCCGAATCACTCACTCGTTGCATCCCATGCGCGCCAAGCCAGCCATCACTCTCGGGGACGACACCCGCAGCAAGGCGGTCGCGTCCATCCGACGCCACTTCGCCCAGGAACTCGACCAGCGGATCGGCGACCTGAAGGCGGCCCTTCTGCTCGACTACATCCTCGCTGAGCTCGGGCCCACGATCTACAATCAGGCCATCGCCGACGCACGCAAATTCTTCGAGGAGCGCACCGCGGACCTCAGCGCAGTCTGCTACCAGGCAGAGTTCCCCGTGTCGAGCAAGGCCAAGCGATCACCGGAAGCCTAGTGGGTCACGCCGTCCAATCGAATCACACCAACGACCATGCGAAGAACCTCGGCGCGTTCACGGCGCACGTCGGCCCCTGTGACCAACTGAGGGGAGCGCAACGATGCCATTCGCAACTGGTGCACCGCACGCGGCCACCGGCTGACGGCTCCGAACCGGGAGATCTACGGGCATCGGCGGAGCGCATGGAACCAGGATCCCCTCGAGGATTCGCACCGGACGGCGCCGCCTAACACGTCCTGCGCGTTAGGCGGCAGTCGGCCATCGCCGTCACCGGGGGCGGACTTTGCCTCCGGCGTCCCGGTACCGGCCGGACTGGCACGCCCCCGGGTCGCAGCGGTAGCTTTGGCGCAGTCACAGTGGGCTCTGGAAGCGGCACTTCAGCGACCTCGCCCTTGATACACCCGGCCTGGACCGCGGGCCGACCTCACTACCGCTGGCGGCGAGCGAATCGGCGGCGCCGGGTTCGTCGCGGTCGTCGAGGCTGC
>CAVUFA010000030.1:0-66761 GCA_963740565.1 uncultured Gemmatimonadaceae bacterium
GACCGGGGTGGTGGGTCGGACCGCCGGGGGCGTATTGGTCGCGTGCGGCGGCCGGCTTTCGGCCTCCGAGAGGTCGAGGAATACGAGATCGTTCGGCCGCTGAGTACGATGGGTGCCTGACGAGCGGGGAAGCACGTTGGGGTCGATCGCCTTCATGCGATCGACGGTCGCGCGGGCTTCGGCGTTGCGACCCTCGCTCTCGAGCTTTTCGTACAGGGCCTGAAGCTGCTCGAGCGCTTCATCCTTCCGGTTTTCCTTCGAGAGCTGCTCCGCGAGGATCAGCCGGACGTCATCCTGATCGGGGAACAGCGACGCGAATTCCTTGAGGACGCGGAGGGCCTCGTCGGTATTTCCGCTGCGCTGCATGCGGTCCGCATACTCGAGAAAGTTCTTGCGGGCGTCGCTCTTGAAGCCCTTGCTGGCGCTGATCTTCCCGAGCTTGTAGTAGACCGCGGTGCGTCCCGGCGACTGCCGCAGGATCTTGTTGCAGAGGGCGATGGCGTTGTTGAGATAGCCGCGCTCCGCGTACATGTCCACGGCGCGCTCATAATAGCCGAGCGCATCGCTCGTTCGTCCCTGCCGCATGAGAAGATCGCCGACGCGGTTGAACAGAGGCACATCGGCGTCGTCCAGGTCGTGCGCTTCGTCGTTGAGCGCCTGGATGTACAGCTCCAGGGCCTTGTCGAGCTGACGCTTCTGCTCGAACTCCGCCGCGCGCTTCTTGAGTTTCAGGAGCGTGGACATCACCAGGCTCCGCGCTGATGCGCGCTGGCGGGAAAGGGGCGGCGGAGCACGGCTCGCAACGGGTTCACGCGGCTTGATGACCTGGTTCGCCGCGGACCCAGGTGGCACGGCAGCGGCGGTCGCCGTACCAATACGGTATCTCCCGCACGTCTTCGCATTCGAAGAGAGCGAGGTCGGCGGAAAAGCCCGGGGCGATCTGCCCGGTCTGGTGCGCCAGATCGAGCGCGGCGGCCCCGTTCACGGTGGCGGCGAGGATGGCTTCAGCGGCGGACAGGTGGAGTTGGCTCACGGCGAGAGCGAGAATCAGCGGAAAATTCGGAGTCGGTGAAGTTCCCGGATTGAAGTCCGTCGCAAGCGCAACCGCGGCGCCCGCGTCCAGCAGCGCGCGCGCGGGCGCCTGTTTGTTCTTGCCCAGAAACAGCATGGTACCCGGAAGAAGCGTGGCGACCGTGGCCGATGCCGCCAGAGCGCGCACACCGTTGTCCGAGATTGCCGCCAGGTGGTCCGCGGACGTCGCACCCATCTCGGCGGCGAGCTCCGCACCGCCGGAAGGTTGCAACTCGTCGGCGTGGAGCTTGAGGCCAAGCCCCGCGGTCCGCGCCGCCAAGAGTATCGTTCGCGTTTCTTCAACTGTGAACACGCCCGGCTCGCAGAACACATCCACGAAGCGCGCGAGGTCGGCAGCCGCCACCTGCGGAACCATCTCATGGACGAGCGACCCAACGTAATCGGAACGGCCGCCAGAAGTTGCGCGCGCCTCCTGGGGGATCTCGTGCGCCCCGAGAAACGTAGGGATGAGGCGGAGCGGCAGCGCCTGTCGCAGGCGTTCGACGACGCGCAGCATCTTGAGCTCCTCGTGCAGCGTAAGTCCATACCCGGACTTGACTTCGATCGTCGTCGCGCCGTAGCTCGCCAGACGTCGCAGTCTCGACCGGGTTAGCCCGAACAGTTCGTCCTCGCTTCGGTGACGTAGGTCCCGAACGGAGGCGTGAATACCCCCTCCGCGGCGGGCGATCTCCATGTAGTCGAGTCCTGCGGCCCGCTGCTCCTGCTCCTCGTGACGCGGCTTGCCGAAGATGGCGTGCGTGTGCGAGTCCACCAGCCCAGGCATCAGCACCCCGCCGTCGCAATCGATGCGCTGGGCGGAGGGAAAGCGGCGCTCCATCTCGGGCAACGGACCCACGCCGGCGATCTGCGCACCGACCACCGCGACGGCCGCATCCGTGATCACGCCCGCGTCACGCATCTCGGGGCCGCGACGAGCGCGCGGGGGGCCCGCGCATGTTACGACCTGCGCCGCGTTGGCGAAGACGAGCGAGCGTGGTTGAGTTCCGCCGGCGACCTCGTTCATGCCATCACGTCCCGCACCCGCGACAATCGCAGGGGGGCCTGCGCTTCGCCGCGACACGCGTACCAGCACCGGTCACAGTCGATCGGCGCGTATCCCTTGAATTCCGTCCAGTGGAAGTCGGTGGGAAAGTCGGGACAGCGCTTCACCCGACCAGACGGATCGATGTGGATGGTGCGAATGCCGGACCGGCATGGCTCGCGCATCTCGCCGCGGAGATATCGCGGAATCTGTTCGAGGTAGTAGTCGGAATTGGTGATCACGCCGCGGCGACGCCGCTTGAAGGCCAGGAGCTCGCGCACGACTTCGGCCGCGCGGTCGACCTGTCCATTCTGCAGGAGCCAGGTCCGGTTCCCATTCTTGAAATCGGTGTACACGCTGAAGTTCACGCCGCATCCGAGTTCCGTCGCGATCCTCACGATCTCCGCGATCTGGTCCAGATTGTCGTTCCGGATCACCGTGTTGAAGCGAATGGCGTCGATGCCCTCGGCGCGCATTGCGGCTACCGTGGACAGGACCTTTGCTGTCAGACCGCGGATACCGCGCGCGGCGTCGTGACGTCCATCGACGTAGTCGAGCGAGATATTGAACTGGCTGATTCCGGCGCGCCACAGCGAGCGCGCGCGCTCCACCGTCAGCAGTCCACCGTGGGTGAGGAGAATAAGGTACTTGATACGGATCGCCTCGTGCACCGCGCGCACGAGCTGTTCGAGGTCGCGGCGCAGGAGCGGCTCGCCTCCCGTGAACGTCACCATCATCGGGTTGAACGTGCGCGCCGCATCCGCGAAGGTCGCCATCTCATTCGCCTTCTCCTCCGCCGGCGTCTTCCAGTAATCGCAGAAGCCGCATCGGGCGTTGCAGCGCAGCGTGACCTCGAAGTTCACGAGTACCGGCCGGCGGCGAACGGTCAGCCAGGCATATTTGGCCAGGAACACGGGGACGTGATAGGGCTTGAACCGGGACGAGAGCATTGGCTACCGGGGAGGAGCGACGGGAGAGGCAGTCGCGAAGGAACCGGACGTGCCCTGCCCTGCGCCGCGGGAGATCTGCCGAGTCTATTCGATCTCGGTCATTGGCGTGCGAATGCCTTCTTTCCGCGCCGTCTCGACCGCGATCTCGTAGCCGGCATCGACGTGTCGCGCCACCCCGATTCCCGGGTCGTTGGTCAGGACCCGTTCCAGACGCTCGCGCATCTCCGCCGTGCCGTCCGCTACAACGACCTGGCCGGCATGCAGGGAATTGCCGATCCCCACGCCACCGCCGTGGTGGAACGATACCCATGACGCACCACTGGCGACATTGAGCATGGCGTTGAGAATCGGCCAGTCTGCGATAGCGTCGCTGCCGTCGCGCATCCCTTCCGTTTCGCGGAAGGGCGATGCCACGCTGCCGGTATCGAGATGGTCCCGGCCGATCACGATGGGCGCGCTCAGCTCGCCTCGCGCCACGAGGTCATTGAGCGCGACGCCGAAGCGCGCCCGCTGTCCCTGTCCGAGCCAGCAGATGCGTGCCGGAAGCCCCTGGAACCGGATTTTCTCACGAGCCAGGGTGATCCAGCGCCGCAGGTGCTCGTCATCGCCGAACAACTCGAGGACGAGTTCATCGGTGCGGTAGATGTCGGCCGGATCGCCTGACAGCGCCACCCAGCGGAATGGCCCCTTCCCCTCGCAGAAGAGGGGCCGGATGTACGCCGGCACGAATCCCGGAAAGTCGAACGCGTTCTGCAGGCCGGCGTCGAACGCCACCGTCCGGATATTGTTGCCATAGTCGAAGGTCACGGCGCCGCGACGTTGCATCTCGAGCATCGCCGAGACATGTTCCACGATCGACGCCGACGCGCGGTCGACGTACGCACGGGGATCCCGCGCCCGCAGCGCGCGCGCCGCATCCAGCGTCATGCCGTTCGGCACGTACCCGTTGAGCGTATCGTGCGCGCTCGTCTGATCGGTGAGCACATCCGGCGTCACACCGCGCCGCACCAGCTCGGGCAGCACATCGGCGGCGTTGCCCACCAGCCCCACCGAGAGCGGGGTGCGGGCGTCGCGCGCCGCGGCGATCCACTGGAGTGCTTCATCCAGCGAACGGGTCTTGCGGTCGCAGTACCGCGTCGTGAGCCGCTTGTCCACATGCGTCTCGTCCACCTCCACTGCCAGCATCACGCCGCCGCACATGCTCGCGGCCAGCGGTTGCGCCCCGCCCATGCCGCCCAGCCCTGCCGTCAGCACGAACCGTCCGGCCAGCGAACCGCCGAAATGCTCTCGCGCCACCGCGCCGAACGTCTCGTAGGTGCCCTGGATGATCCCCTGGGATCCGATGTAGATCCAGGATCCCGCCGTCATCTGTCCGTACATGATGAGACCCTTGCGTTCCAGCTCGCGAAAGACATCCCAGGTGGCCCACCGGCCGACCAGGTTGCTGTTGGCGATCAGAACGCGCGGCGCTCCACGATGCGTGCGAAAGACGCCCACCGGTTTTCCACTCTGCACCAGCATGGTCTCGTCGTTGGCGAGGGTGCGCAGCGTGCGCACGATGGCATCGAACGCCTCCCACGACCGCGCGGCGCGTCCCGTACCCCCGTAGACCACGAGGTCATTTGGACGCTCGGCGACGTCCGGGTCGAGGTTGTTCATGATCATCCGCAGCGCCGCCTCCTGCTGCCAGCTCCGGCAGGAGATCGTCGTGCCGCGCGGGGCGCGGACTTCACGGGCTCCACGCGCGGGGGGGGCGCCGGGAGACAGAGTGGCCATCACCAACTCCTCCAGGCGGACCTTCGCGTCTCCGCCGCGCTCGGGAAGTGTTCCGCTGGTCCGCGGACGGCGGTGCGCATCAATTCGCTGTCATCCCGAACCGACCGTCCGCGATCGCGGCTGCGACCATCGCGATGTCCGGTGAGAGCGAGCGATCGCGCTGCAGGGTGGGCACCATCTCGCGCAGTTCGCGGTGCGCGCGCTCGACGCCCGCGCCGGCCCGCAGTGGGCGGCGGTAGTCGATCCCCTGCATGGCGCAGAGCAGCTCGATCGCCAATACGTGGCGAACATTATGCACGATCCGGCGCAGCTTCCACGCGCCGCCCATCGCCATCGGCACCACGTCCTCCTTCCCGCCGTCGGTGGGGATGGAATCCACGCTCGCCGGATGGGAAAGGAGCTTGCACTCGCTGGTGAGCGCGGCCGCGGTGACCTGCGTCATCATGAAGCCGGAGCTGACGCCCGCGTCGGCGGTCAGAAACGGCGGAAGCCCCTGATTGAGGTCGGGATGCACCAGCCGGTCGATGCGGCGCTCGGAAATCACCGCGAGGTTCGTGAGCGCGATCGCCAGCACGTCCATCGCCAATGCCACCGGCTGCCCGTGGAAATTTCCGCCGCTGAGCATGACGCCGTCGTCGAAGACGAGCGGATTGTCGGTGGCCGCGTTCAGTTCGCGCGCCACGATGTCCTCCACGAAAGCGATGGCATCGGATACCGGGCCGTGCACCTGCGGCATGCAGCGCAGCGCGTAGGCGTCCTGCACGCGCGGATCGTTGTACCGGTGCGATTCCCGGATCTCGCTGCCAGCGAGGAGTCGCAGCAGGAGCGCGGCCGAACGCTGCTGACCCGCCTGTCCGCGCACATCGTGAATTCGCGGGTCAAAGGCCACCGGGGTGCCGAGGAGCGCCTCGAGCGATGCCGCACCCGCCACGTGCGCCGTCTCCCAGAGCGTCGTCGCGTCCGTCAACGAGAGCGACGCGATGGCGGTGTGCGCCTGGGTTCCGTTGACGAGGGCGACGCCTTCCTTTGGCGCCAGGGCGACCGGGCCGAGTCCGGCCGCCTTCAGCATGTCCAGCGCCGGACCGCGATCGCTGCCGCAAATGAGCTCCCCTTCCCCCACCAGCGACAGCGCCAGATGAGACAGGGGCGCCAGATCGCCGCTCGCGCCCACGCTCCCCTGCTCCGGAATGGGCGGATACAGTCCCACGTTCAACATCCCGGCCAGCAGCTCCACCAGCGCCGGCCGCACGCCAGAATACCCTTTGGCAAGCACGTTGGCGCGGAGCAGCATCATGGCGCGGGTTTCGTCTTCGGCCAACAACGGGCCGACCCCCACCGCATGCGATCGCACCAGGTTCATCTGGAGCTCGACCAGCCGGTCGTGGGGGATCGCGACATCGGACAGCTTGCCGAATCCCGTGGTCACGCCATACACCACCTCGTTGCGTTCGAGCTTGCCGTCCACGATGGCCCGCGTGCGAAGCATCTGCGCGCGGGCCGCGTCACTCAGGGCAACGGGCGCCCGGTCGCGCGCCACGCGCGCGACCGCGCTGATCGAGAGGGAGTTGCCGTCGATGACCATCGAGACTGGCATGGGGGGAATGTCGAGGTCCCCCCCTCGCAATTCAAGGAGTCCCTCAGGGTCGCGGCGTGGTGGTGCCCCGCGGATAGTCGCGGATCGGGTAGTCGATGTGCAGGTCGGGCTCCGCCTTCAGCGCGATATAGAAGTTGAAGGCGAAGTTTCCGTTGGGCGCGCGGGTGAACGAAAACGTGACGTCCCAATCGTGCAGCTCGCGTTGCAGCGACACGACCTGGCTGGCGAACTGCTGCCGCTGGAAATCGTAGTTCGTGGCCCACTGGGCAGCCCAGTTCTCGGTGATATGAAAGCTCATTGTGGACTGCACGTTGGACTGCGGCGGAGTCCGGAAGTAGGTGCCCCCCAGTGTGGTCTGCTGATACAGATTGCCCGAGTTGGCGGTGCCGGTGTTTTGCCGCACGCAGGTGTCGTAGGTGTAGAGATCGGCCTGATACTGCTGGCAGACCGCCGTGGGATCGATGAACTCCGTGTTGGAGCCGGTCGCGGGGCGCTGGCGTTGCGAGCTGTAGCTCAGATTCACCGTCCACCCCCGCCCTTTGGGAATGGTCATTGCCGCTCGGCGGACGCCGCCCGCAATGGGCTGTCCGGCGATGAACTGGGCTGGTGAGGTCGCCTGCTGCGTCTCCGGCGCCTGCTGACCTGCGGCCGGCCCCGGCTCGCCGGAGCTCACGCCGAGGAGGCGCCCCAGCGCCCGGACGAGGGGAGAGTCTGGCCCCAGCGACAGACTGGCGCGAATGGTCTCGCGATACGGCTTGAACACCGCCGAGTCGGACAGCGGATCGCCCTGAAAGAGCGAGTAGCCGGTGCCGAAGTCGAAGCCGGGGAGCAGGTCCGACCGCAGCGTCAGTTCCACGTTGCGGGTGGTGAGGCCGGTCTTCCCGGTCACGCGGGCGCGTTCGAAGTCGTACGAGAGGGGCGACATGTCAACCGAGAGGAGCTTGACGTGCGCGGCCTGCTGCACCGCCGCGGTATCGTTCGTCGGGCGGAGCTTCCCCTCGAAAAGCGTCGACAGGTGCAACGTCACGACGTCCTGCTTGTTCGCGCCGAGAAAGCCCACGCGGGTGTGCCCGACGGCAGCCAGAAAGTCGTCGCTGACCTGGACCTGCGGGGAGTACGAGAAGCTGATCTGGGGCGCAATGGTGTGGCGAATCTGGCTCAGCGGTCCGAACCCCGGGAAGAAGCGATACAGCGTCGGGGAGATGCTCAGCTGGAATGCCGGGCGCAACGGCTGCGAGATGAATCGGTTGCCACTCAGGTTGGTGCGCACCAGGAGACCAAAGGTGCCGTCCACCTTCTGCACCTGGACCGACGGCACGAGGTTCCAGCGGCCCTGCGAGAGCCCCGGCAGGTTGAAGCTGGTCTGCCAGTCGATGTCGGTCCGGTAGGTGCGGCTGAAGATCCGGTCGACCGTCTTCGAGGTGTCGTTCACGTCCCTGATCGTGACCTTCGACGGGACGTTCACCGCGACGTCGGTCACCCGGAACGAGTTGTGCCAGCTGAAGCCGAAGATCTCGAGCGGCGTGTCGAGCTGGATGGAGCTGTTGCGTTCGCTGTGGTCCAGCTTCACGCTGTCGACCGTGCCGTCCGGCAACTGGATGTAGCGAAAGCCGTATTGCAGCGCCTGATCGATATGCAGGCGCTGCTGGTTGGAGGTGGTGATCGCCGGTGTCCAGGTGAGCCATTCGCCCACGCGGATCGGTTGCGACGAGAGATTGAAATTGGGGAAGTTCCGAAGGATCTCGCTGCGCCCCGGATACTGGGTCTGCGATCCGCCTACCGAGTACTTGAGGGGACCGCGACCGCTCTGGAAGTTGAGCTGTGAACTGATGTTCTGGAGCGCCGTATAGGGATTGAGCGCGGTATTCCGCTGAATGGTCGTGTTGCTGACGTAGTTGAGATTGGCGGTCAGGTGTGTGCGCTGCGAGAAATCCTGCGTGTGCTGCCACGAATACTGCTCGTTGCGTGACCCGTCCCGCAGGAAGTGGTAGCCCACACCAAGCTGGCCCGAAATGAAACGGTCGCGCCACCGATAGCGGATCTGGCTGTTCAGCCGGAACCACCCGGGGTCGTTCGCGGGAGCGCGCGCGTTGCTGCGCCAGTCCGTCGTGAACTGGGCATCGACGTAGTCGCTGAGCACGAAGTAGTAGCCGAAATTCTCGATCGTGCGGCGATACGTCGGGCTGTTTCGAACCAGCTCGCTGAACCCGAATTGCGGGGGAATCAGGCCGCTGCGGCGTCCACTGCGCATGTCCTGAAAGACGAACGGCAGCCACATCACCGGAATGTCGGCGATGTACAGCACCGCCGGCCGCGCCACCATCACGTCCTTCGAGATCAGCTTGATCTCCTTGGCGGCGAAGTGGTAGTGCGGAATGGAATCGTCACAGCTGGTGAGCGATCCGCCGACGGCGTAGAACGCCGTTTCGCCACGCGCGGTCGAGTCGCCCTTGAACGCCCCCACGTTGCCGTGCACGAACCAGTGCTGACCACTTTCCATCCCGGTGGTCACCTGCCGCGCGATACCCTCTCTGGTGCGGATATCGTAGCGGATCAGACGCTCGGCCACGATGTCGTCCTGACCGCTGCCGGGATTGCGCAGCAGCAGCGTGTCGCCGCGGGCGATGACGACCTGGGTGGAATCGTTGTACTGCACGGTGTCGCCCATCAGGGTCATGGAATCCCGCGACACGATCGACGGCTTGCCGACGATGAAGATCTGGCCCGAGTCGGCGTGAAACGTCACCGTCGACCCCTGGTAGCGGGTCACGGCGAAGCCTTCGCGCTTGAGCAGCGCGCTCATCACCGAATCTTCCGGTTCCCAGGGGATGACCCGCTGCGCCCTGGCGCTGTCTGCGCGTTGCGCGAGCGAGTCGCGACGGGCCAGCGAATCGGGTCGCGGAATGGTGTCGCGACGGGTCACGGTGTCGGGCCGGGTTGGAGTCACCTGGGCGCCCACCATCCGGCCCGAAAACACGAACGCCACGGCTGCCAGCGCCAGCATGGCGAGCCGGGTACCGGCGATCACGCGGGGGCCCCGGCCCCTTCCGCGTCGGCGGCCGCCTTCTCCTCGCGTTTCCGCTTCCAGCGGTGGATCATCGCCGATGCGCCCACGCTCACCTCGTACAGCATGTATAACGGCACGGCCAGCGCGAACAGCGAGAACGGATCCTGTCCCGGCGTGATGAAGGCGGCGGCCACGAGCGCGCCGACGATGGCATAGCGGCGAAACCGGTTGAGCATCCGCGGATTCACCAGGCCCAGCCACGAGAGCCCGGCGATGGCGATCGGCAGTTCGAACACTGCGCCCAGGGCGAGCGACATGCTCATCACGAAGCCCGTGTACTCGCGGAACGAGAACATCGGGTCCAGTGCCGCGGACTGGATGCTGGTGAAGACCTTGAGTGTGAGGGGCAGGATCAAGAACCACGACAGCGCAGTCCCCGCGAGAAAGAGCAGCGCGCCGCAGATCAGCACCGGGATCACCACGCGCTTCTCATGCTTGTACAGGGCCGGCGACAGGAAGCCCCACACGTGCCACACGATAACCGGTGATGCGAGGATAGTTCCGAGGATGAGCGACGCCGTCATCAGGATGCGTAACGGGTCGGTGGGATTCGTGACGATCAGCCGGCGGCCGGCCGGAAGATACGGGAGGACGGGCTGCTCGATGACGAGGAAGAGATCGAACCGCGTGAGGAGGTAGAATGCCACTCCAACGCCGATGGCCACCGCCACGAGCGACCAGATGATGCGCCACCGGAGTTCCTCGAGGTGATCGAGGAAGGGCATCTCCGTCTGACCGTCCCGCGACATACGCCTCCCGCCCGCTGCTACGGCTTGCAGCTCCAGGTCTTTACCAGGTCGGCCTCGTCCGAGGTGGGATACTCCCGGGCAACCCGATCCATCACCGCGCGCGCCTCAGCGCACTGTCCACCACCCTCCAACAGCTTGCCAACCTTGTAGAGCGCAGTCGGTGCCTTTGGTGACTGCGGGTATTTCTGTACAACCTCACGATACGCCGAGTCCGCGGCTGCGGTGCTGCCTTCCTTGTTCAGCGTCTCGGCGATCCAGTACTGCGCTTCGGGCGCGAGTTCGGAGTTCGGCCACGCGATCACCAGCTGGCGGAACGCCTCCCGTGCCGTGGCGTAGCTCTCCTGGCGCATCTGATCGTTGGCGAGCGTCCAGAGTTGATACGGACCCGGCGGAGGAGCGCCCGGTGTGGCACCGGCGGTCGTGTCGCCCGGGAGGCCGGGCTGCGACGACGTGATCTGCTGGTTCCGGGTCTCGATCTCCGAATGCAGATCCTGCAGTCGGCGCTGGCTCTGGCCGGTGAGTTCCTGGATCTGCAGGAGCTGCTGCTCGACCGAGTACAACTCCTGCCGCGAATCGCCCTGGAACTTCACCAGCCGGGCGCTCACGTCGCGGATGGAGTCGGCGAGGACGCCGAGCGCGTCGTGCACCGAGGTGATCATCGCCTCCAGCTGTCTTGCGCGTGCGGAGTCGGCACGCGCGGCCTCGGCGTGAAAGGCCACCACGTCGTCCTGCAGAACGCGGACGTCGCTCCGGGTGGCAAAACAGCCCAGCCCGATCGTGGCAATGGCAATGGCGCCGAGGTCGCGAGTGCGCATCATCTAGTTCAGCGAAGTGATGTTGTCCTCACCGGCGACGATCTCGAACTCATCGCGGCGATTCTGACGGTAGGCGTCTTCCGTGCTACCCTGTACCGCGGGTCGCGCTTCTCCCCAGCTCACGATCTCGATCCGCGAGGGATCGATCCCCTGATCCGTAAGGTAGCGTTTGGCGGCGGCGGCACGGCGCTGCCCGAGGGCCAGGTTGTAGGCGTCGGATCCGCGTTCATCGCAGTGTCCCGAAATCCGGAGGCGCACCGCCGGATTCTTGCGCAGGATCGGGAGCTTGGCATCGAGCCCGGCGCGCGACGCGTCGGTGATGTTCGACATGTCGTAATCGAAGAAGATCTGGGCCTTCAACGTAGCTACCGCCGCCGCCCGTGCCCGTTCCGCGGCCGCGATCGAGTCGCGCCGGGCGGCCTCGGCTGCCGCGCGCCGCCTGGCCTCCTCGGCGGCCGCAATGCTGTCGCGACATGCCTGATTGCAGGTTTCGGTGGGCCGCGCCGCCGGCTCCGGGGGAGGAGCGACATCCTGCTTCTTGTGACACGCAGCGAAGGCGGCGGCCGCAAGCATCGTCGGGGCGATCACTCGGTGGATGCGGTTCATCGCGTTATCTCGTGGTGGGGGGTGACCAGTTTACCGGCTGCGAAGAGGAGGCGACCACGCGCCGTAGAGCGCTGCCCTTGGCGCGTGCGTGAGTTGGCGAACACGACCTGATTCCATATCGACCACGAACAACTGACGTGCACCCGTTCGGTCCGACGTGAACACGATGTGTCGGCTGTCCGGCGCAAACCACGGATTCTCGTTGATCCCCTCACTCGTCAGTTGGCGCACGGTCCGATCGAGGAGGCTGATGGTCATTATCTGGAACCTGCCAGCGAGCTGCGACTGAAACGCGATCAACCGCCCATCCGGCGACCAGTTCGGGTCCGTTCTATAAGACTGGTCACCGACCATGTAGGTCAAGATCTGAGCGTTCGTCCCATCGGCGTCCGAAATATACACTTCCGGATGCCCATTCCTATTCGAGGTGAAGGCAATGCGCCTGCCGTCGGGGCTGAAGGTCGGTGAGGTGTTGATGAAATCTCCGCGGGAAACGGTCACCTTTCGGGCCGGCTCGGACCCGAATGGGTCGGTCGCATAGAGATCGATGCCGTTTTCGGCGCCGTGCGCGTACATGATCGTGGAGCCATCCGGCGAGAAGACCGGCGTGCTGTTCATGTTCCCGGGCGGGGTTCGCAACACACGCGTGGCGCCGCCCAGCTCCCGGATGATGACCCGCTGGCCGTCATCGCCCATCGTGATGTAGGCGATGTGGGTGGCCCTGGGGAACCACACTGGCGACATCGCGTCCGGCGTGGGGACGAGGAGCCTGGGATTCGCGCCGTCGCTGTCGATCTGCCAGACCCGCCCGGGATTGCCGTCCGCGTACAGTATCCGCGTGGCGGCGATACCCGGCACGCCGGTCAGCCACGTCTCCATCTCATCGGCGACGTGATGCACGGAGAGACGCCACTCCGGAGACAGCGCTTCGCCCTCGAGCGGAAAATCCTTCACCCGCTCCACCTTCTGCTGGGCGACGTCGTGTACGGCCACGTGGATCCCGAACGCGGTCATGGTCGGCTGCACGACGGCTGCGGCACCGAGACGCGCAAACAGCGGGTAGTTGAGCGATGACCGGGACCCGTCGGCCGAGCTGTCGGTGCCGGCCGAATCCCAGGCGATCACATTGATGCGATCGCCGAAGTCGAAATCGCGCTGCAGCATCGTGCGGATCGAATCACCGACCTCGCCGTTCACCGGGAGCACCACGACACCCGGCTTCGTGCCGGGGGCGTACTTCAGGGCGAGCCGAACGCCGCGCGTGCTGTCCTGGGCCGCCGCGGAGCTCGCCAGGCACGCGAGCGCCGTCGCGGCCGCGAGGTGGACAACACTCCTGCGCAACGGCGAATGGGACATTACCGGATCACTGTCGGGTCGAACGTGAAGATAACCGTCAACACGTCATCCGCCCAACCATCTGGCAGCGGACCGAAGGCGAGCGACTTGCCCGCCTGCTCCACGGCGCCCATCGCCGCGAGATCGAACGCGGTGGAGCCCGAGCGACGATGTAACTGCATTGCGGTGACGCTTCCGTCCCGATGAATGAGAAAGACGAGTTCGGCGTGCAGGGCTCCGGCATTGCGCGGCTTGAAGCGGAGGGCGATCTGGGTGACGATGTTGTGGAGATACGCGGGGAACGGAAACTCCACGCCCTCGAGATTGACGTTGGCCACATCGGCGCCCTTTCCCCCTTCGAGCCCGCCTCCCGCCCTGGGCGCGGCGTCGTCGTGCCGGGCGGTGCGGGTGGTGGGGACTGGCGTCGCCCTGGCGGGTGCCTTACGAGCCGCAGGGGCCTTCTTCGGAGGCGGCGCACTCTTCGGGAACGATTCGGCGCGCTTGGGCGTGGCCTCGCTCGGAGCGGTGGGGGCTGGCCTCTCGGACACCACGCCGACCGCACGCGGTCCGGCCGGCGCCGCGATGAGCTGCACGTGATAGATGGGCGGGAGGGCGTCGTGTCCGGCGCGCGCCGCCAGCAGTGCCAGCACCACCAGCGACATGTGCAGCAGCGCCGAGAGGGTCACCGGAAGCCCGAGGCGTGGCGGCCGGTCGGCCGGCCGCGTCGTGGTCGCGCTCCTCATCGCTCGCGAATCGGTTCCACCGCCATCCCGACGCCGGCGATGCCCGCCTTCATCATCACGCCGAGCACCCGCGCGACGGTGCCGTAGTCGACGCTTTCGTCCGCCTGGAGGTAGACGCCCTGCTTGGCGCGCCCCTCGGCGTAGGACTTGAGCGAGGCGTTGAACTCGGCGAACGTCATGCGGATGCCGTCCACCGCGATCCGGCGATCGCGATCGATGGTGATCACCATGCCGCTCTTCTGCTCCAGCGGCCGGGCTTCGGCTTTCGGCAGCGTCACGTCGATTCCACCCTGCATCATGGGTGCGGTGATCATGAAGATCACCAGCAGGAGCATCATCACGTCAATCAGACTCACGACGTTGATCTCCGCGTTCAGTGGTACTCGCTCGCGCCGCCGGCGTGCCATGTCCGGTTCTCCGTCAGATGCGCTGTTCGCGCACCAGCAGGGCCACCAGCTCGGAACCGAAGCCATCCAGCTCGCCATCGATCCGGTTGAGCCGCGTGGCGAAGATGTTGTACGCGAACACCGCCGGGATCGCGACCGCCAGGGCCAGCGCCGTCGCCGTCAGCGCCTCGGCCACGCCCGGCGCGACGGCGCCGATATTCCCCGCACCGCCTGCCGCAAGGCCGAGAAACGAGTGGATCACCCCGAGCACGGTGCCTAACAAGCCGATCAGGGGGCTTACCGACCCGATCGTCCCGAGCCATGGCACAAAGTGCGCCAGCGCGTCCCGTTCGAACGCCATCTGCGAGTCCATGACCTCCCGGAGCGCCTCCACCTGTGCCGCGCTCAGGCGCGGCGTCCGCTCCGGAGTACCCAGCAGCGCGGGGGTGGTTTCCGTGAGAAACAGCTGCGCGCGCTCGAAGACCCGGGTGAACGGATTGCCCTTCCCCTTGGCGGCGAGGCGCGCCACTTCGGCCAGGCTCTGGGCGCGCTCGAACTGGCGCACGAACGCCGCCCCGGTGCGCCGAACCCGCCGGTATTCGATCCACTTGGCGAACATGATGGTCCAGCTCACCACCGACAGGAGCGCGAGCAGCGCGAGCACGCCCTGGGTCACTGGGGTGGCCGAGGTGATCAGCTCCAGCGGCGTGGATGGAATCGCGCCGCCGACCTGGGCAAGGAGAAGGTTCAGAATCACGGCTTCTCCGGCTTCAGGCGCGACGCGAACCAGGCGAAGGTGTCCCGCAGGCCGCTCTCGAGCGGGACGAGCGGACGCCAGCCCAGCTCACGTGTCGCCTTGTTCACGGCCACCGCGGATCGCTGCTGTTCTCCGGCCCGGGGCGGTGCATGGAGAACCGGGACATCCGACTCCGCAACCCGCTGCAGTGCGCCCGCGAGATCGATGACCGACGTCTCGGTCGCTGTGCCGATGTTGTAGGCGCGGACGTCGAGCCGGCCGCGGGACGGGAGGTTGGCCCGGGCGGCCGCCAGGTTGGCCCGCGCCACGTCGCCGACGTACACGTAGTCGCGCGTCTGAAGCCCCTCTCCAAACACCGTGAGCGGCTGGCCCCTCAGGATCCGATCGCAGAAGATCGCGACCACGCCCGCTTCGCCATGGGGATTCTGTCGCGGACCGTACACGTTCGAGTACCGCAGGACCACGCTCTCCACGCCGTGCACCCGGCCGTAGTACGCCAGGTAGTATTCGACACCGAGTTTCGCGATGCCGTACGGCGATTCCGGGTCCTTGGGCATGTCCTCCAGCGACGGCACGGGAACGAAGTCGCCGTAGATCGCGCCGCCGGTGGATGAGAAGACACGCGCGTCGCGAAGTCGCTCGCGCGCACGGCCTCCAGCAGGTTCAAGGCGCCGACGATGTTGATCGCAGCGTCGGCGGCTGGATCGCTCACGCTCTTGCGGACGTCGATCTGCGCGGCGAGATGGCAGACGACGTCGAACCGGCCTTCGCGCACCAGGCGGGCGGCTTCCGGAGCCCGCAGGTCCATCTGATGGAAGCGCGCCCCATCGGGCAGATTGGCGCGGTTGCCGGAGGACAGGTCGTCGAGGATTTCGACCGCCATCCCTTCGGCCAGCAGCAGGTCGGCCACGTGTGAGCCGATGAATCCCGCGCCGCCGGTCACGAGGGCGCGTCCGCTCATGCGGGCGCGACAGGTGTGCTGGATGCAGCCGTCATCGGGACACTCGCGCGTTAGGTGTTGGAGACGCCGCAGACGAGACCGGCGCCGGGGTGTGTGGCCCCGGCGCCGGATTCCGTCACTGCGAGTTCACTGAGAGCGCGCGTGGGCAGTGGTCGCCAATCTAACGACTGTGCCTCGGGTCAGGGGAGTTTTGCGCTGACCCGCACCGCCATCCCGGGGGCGATGTCGGCGCGCGACTGTCTGATGATCTCCGCGGTGGCGGTGCGCGGTCCCACGCGCAGCACCGAGGCGACCGCCACCGGCGCGGGAGTCATCCCGGCACTATCGGACGACTCGCCGAACAGGGTGATCTGATCACCCGGCCGCACTGCTCCCGAGCCGAGGCTCACGATCAGGTCGTACTGGAGCGACGGGAGGAGCGCCGAGCCGCCCACCCACAGCACCTCGCCCGCGGCACCGCCGCTGACGGGCATCGCGTGCGCGGCGGGCGTGTCGGGGGGCAATTCGAGCGGGAGAATGCGGTCATCGCACGAGAGCGCGGCGAACTGGGACAGCACCTGCGCCACGGCGAGGACATTTCCGTGAGCGCCGCTGTCCACACGCACAATGCCGGTGGGAACGAGAATCGAACCCAGCTCGCGCAATTCGGGGCCGACGCGCACGACGAGAAAGCGGTCGCCGGGCGACGCCGTGGCCCCGGCCGGCGGCGTCAGTGTCATGCGGTCGCCATAGCGCACGACCGACGATGCGCCGGTGACCGTACCCTGAGTCGCGCGCAACCCGAGGCACCGGCCGGCGTCGCGCAAGGCATTTTCGGGCGCCACGAACGGCGCGGAGACGTATTCCCAGGCCCGCACGGGGGCCGGCGGCGCCACCTCGGTACCGATGGTGTCGGCGCCTAACGACATGGCGGGCGGGGGCGCCGCACCCGGTTCCTTGCCGAAGAAGATCGATCGTCCGGCCGCCGGGCGCGCGCCCGGGGGCGGTGAGACCGTATCCATTACGACCGGGTGCTCGACAGCCGCCTGGAGTGGCGCGGGTTTCTCCACCGCGACCTGCCCTTTGGCCGCGCCGGCGGGCGCCCGCGCCCCGGTGGTTCTCCGCGCCCGGGGCGGCAACACCAGCCGCAGGCCGGTCTCCAGCTGATTCGGTGCCCTGATGTGCTCCCGGTTCAGGGCCAGGATCTCGGTCCACCGATGCCCGTCACCCAGCGAGTCCTGCGCGATGCGCCAGAGCGTTTCGCCCGCTTGTACCACGTGACTGCGCGTCGCACCCGAGGCGGGCTGGGCGCCTAACAGCGCGGGGGCCACCAGGGCCCCCGCGAGCAGTGCTACCAGCCAATCAGAACGGAAGGTCGTCGTCCTCATCTTCCAGCGCTCCAGGGAAGTCTTGGAAGTCTTCGCCGCCCCCACCACCGCCTCCGCCTTCACGGCTCGGCGCCGCGGTCGTGGATCGGGCCCGGTCCGAGCCTCCGCGCGCGCGCCCTGAGCCCCCTTCCGCCCCGTCCCCATCCGCCAGGGCCCCGCCGCTTCGCGACGAGAGCATGATCATCTCACGGACGTTGATCTCGGTGCTGTACCGGGTCTGCCCGTCCCGATCCTGCCACTGGCGGTACTCGATGCGCCCCTCGACGTACAGCCGATCGCCCTTCTTCACGTAGCGCTCGACCACGTCCGCCAGGCCGGAACCCTTGACGTTCCAGAGCACGCAACGGTGCCATTCCGTCTTCTCCTGGCGATCACCGTTCGCGCCGTTCCAGGTGCGCGAGGTGGCGAGACTCAATTGCGCCACTCGACTGCCGTTTGACGTCGAGCGGATCTCGGGATCGTTCCCCACGTTCCCGATCAACATGACTTTGTTCAGGCTGCGGCTCACATGTCCTCCTGGCGAGTGAAGTCTAACGGCTCGCCCATGAGAGTATCCAGTTGTCGGCGCCGCGACGCAAACACGGCATTGCTGGCATAAGCATTCGATTGCAAGCGAACGAGAGCATACGCCTGCGTTCCGCTCCCCCTATCCCGTCGGGCCCACCGGACCCGCGGCGGCCGGAGCGCCCAGCTCGAGCCGCAGCACCAGTGCGTCCTCGATCGGCCGCGAATAGTAGCGCCGGCGACGACCGATCGCGTGGAACTCCAGCGAGGCGTACAGGCCCTGGGCCGCGAGATTCGACTCCCGCACCTCCAGGAACATCGCGCTCGCCGAGCGGGCGCGCGCCCGCTCCACGACATCCCGCAGGAGCAGCCGCCCCACACCGCGACGGCGTCCACCACGGGCGACCGCCAGATTCGCCAGCTCACTCTGCTCTCCAACCACATAGAGTACCGCATATCCGACGACCCTTCCCCCTCCCCCTCCCCTTCCCCCTTCGTCCTCTGCTCCCGCGCCGGCGCTCCCATCACCGCCGTCGCAGGCGACCAGGAACTCCACCTCCGCCGAAACCAGCAAATTGGCGAACGATGCGCGGCTCCAGGGCAGCGAGAAGGACTCCCGCTCGATTGCCGCGACCGCATCAAGATCCTTCCGCTGGGCCCGCCGAATCGCGATCGCCGGCGCGCCGGTTGATGCATCGGCCTTCACCCTGCCTCCAACGCGCGCCCGTGTGCGCGCTCCCACCGCACCTGCGCTTCGGCCTTCCGACCGTAGTCGGGCTCCCACCCCGACAGGTCGACCCGTGCGGCGAGGCCATGCTGCAGCAGGCTCGCAAAGCCCCTCGCGTGCGGCGCCACCGCCCGCGCTTCGTGCGGCCCCACCAATTCGGCGCCTGACGACGCGGCGTGGCGTTCAGCGTCGGCGCGCGCGGTCAGGACTGCGGCCTCCACCGGCCGCGGTACGCCGCCATCATCGACATCGACCGCGAGCGTGAACAGGTCGCCCCGCATCGCATCGAGCGCCGCCACGTACCGGCCGGCCGCCAGCGGAGGTTCGGCGCCGGCGATGATGAGCAACGGCGACGGAGCGACGAAGAGCGGGAGCGTTCGTGCCACGCAGATGCCCTTCGCAATGGAGGCAGCGATGCGGAGCGATGTGAAACTCCCCGGCCCCGATCCGCACGCCACCGCCTCGAGCTGGTCGACGCGGACTCCATGCGTCGCGAGCAGATCGGCAATCGCCGGCAGCAGGCGCTCCTCGCGCTCACCCCGCATGGCCGCCGCCGACGCGCCGAGGACCACGCCGGGTCGGACCAGCGCGACGGTGCCGATATAGGTCGATGCGTCGAGCGCGAGCGTCAGCATCTTCAGGGCTCCATCGTCAGGCGCCGCCGATCCGGATCGCCGGGCACGTGCGCCAGCGCGATCGGGACCGCCCCTTCGGGGAGACGCGGACCCGCACGCTCCGGCCACTCCACCAGAATCAACGCATTCGCATTCACGACGTCGTCCCAGCCGATGTTCGTGAGCTCCGACGCGTCGTCCAGCCGGTAGAGATCCAGGTGATAGACCACGCTCCGCGTGCCGGCGTACTGATGGACGAGCGCATACGTGGGACTGGTGACATCGCCCTGAACACCATAGCCACGACCGATCGCCTGGATCAGCGTGGTCTTGCCGGCACCGAGGTCGCCGGAAATGGCGACCACCAGCGGCGGACGCGCCGACGCACCGAAGCGCTCGCCCCAATCGACCAGTTCCTGCCGCGTGAGGGTGAGATCGGTTCCACGGCCGATCGCCGGTTCGGTGGAAGGTGCGTTCATGCGGTCCACCCCTGCCACCGCGCTCGCCTCACGGGAGTGCGCCGGCCTGTCGCAGGACGCGGCATCATCGACTCGCCCGGATCGCGGCGAACGCGTCGCGCGGACGGGAATGCGTCGCATCCCGTTTCGCGCGCAACTCGAACACCTCGTCGCGCAGGCGCGCCGCGGTCTCGAAATCGAGTTCCGCCGCCGCCGTGCGCATTTCCTGCTCGAGATCGGTGATCAGCTTGTCCAGGTCGGCAACATTGTACGTCGCCCCCGCCTCGGCAACACGCCGGAGCGCCTCGCGTTCCTCCTTCTGCAGCCGGGCGTCGGCAACGCGGGTAATGAAACGCACCTCCTCCACGCTCTTCACCACTCCCCTGGGCGTGATCCCGTGCGCTGTATTGTACTCCACCTGCATGGCGCGCCGCCGCCCGGTCTCCTCGAGACAGCGCTTCATGGAATCCGTCATCTTGTCGGCGTAGAAGATCGCGCGCCCGCTCACGTGCCGCGCCGCCCGGCCGACCGTCTGGATGAGCGACCGGTCGCTGCGCAGGAAGCCCTCCTGGTCCGCATCGAGGATTGCCACCAGCGACACCTCCGGCAGATCGAGGCCTTCGCGCAGCAGGTTGATTCCCACGAGCACATCGAATTCGCCCAGCCGCAGGCCGCGCACGATCTCCATCCGTTCGATCGCATCGATGTCCGAGTGCATGTACCGCACCCGGACGCCCATCTGCTGCAGGTAGTCGGTGAGATCCTCCGCCATCCGCTTGGTGAGCGTCGTGACCAGCACGCGCTCGCCGCGCCGCTCGCGGATCCGGATCTCGTTGAGCAGGTCGTCCACCTGCCCGCGCACCGGCCGGATGTCGATCTCCGGATCCACCAAGCCAGTGGGCCGGATGATCTGCTCGACCACCACACCCTGTGACAGCTCCAGCTCGAGATCCGCCGGCGTCGCACTCACCAGCATCCCGTGCGGAAGCAGCGAGAGGAATTCGTCGAACATCAGCGGCCGGTTGTCGAGCGCCGACGGCAGCCTGAAGCCGTACTCGACCAGCACCTCCTTCCGCGCGCGATCACCGTTGTACATGCCGCGCACCTGCGGCAGCGTCACGTGCGATTCGTCGACGACGACCAGGAACTCATCAGGGAAGTAGTCCAGCAGGCACGCCGGACGCTCGCCCTCGGCGCGTCCGGACAGCGGACGCGAATAGTTCTCGATTCCGGCGCAAGTGCCGATCTCGAGCATCATCTCGATGTCGAAGTTCGTCCGTGACTCCAGGCGCTGCGCCTCGAGCAGCTTTCCCGCGTTCCGCAGGACTGCCAGTCGCTCGGCCAGCTCTGCGCGGATCACGCCCACCGCGCGCTCGAGCGTCGGCCGCGACGTGATGAAGTGCTTGGCAGGGTAGATCCCCGCGCGATCGAGGACTGCGATCGTCTCCCCGGTGAGTGGACTGATCTTGGACAGCCGCTCGATCTCGTCTCCCCACAGCTCCACGCGCACCGCCTGTTCCTCGTAGGCGGGGAAGATCTCGACGGTGTCTCCGCGCACTCGGAAGGTGCCGCGATCGAACGCGACGTCGTTGCGCGAATACTGGATGTTCACGAGCTGCCGCAGAATCTGGTTGCGCGCGACGTGCTGGCCCTTCTCCAGCATGACCATCTGCTCGCGATACTCGACCGGGTCGCCGAGTCCGTAGATGGCCGAGACCGTGGCGACAATGACCACGTCCTCGCGCTCCATGAGGCTCGACGTGGCGCGGAGCCGCAGCCGGTCGATGTCGTCGTTGATCGACGCGTCCTTCTCGATGTAGGTGTCGGTCGACGGGACGTAGGCCTCGGGCTGGTAGTAGTCGTAGTACGAGATGAAGTACTCCACCGCGTTGGTCGGGAAGAAGCTCTTCAGCTCTCCGTAGAGCTGCGCCGCGAGCGTCTTGTTATGCGAGAGCACGAGCGTGGGTCGCCCGTGGTTGGCGATGACGTTGGCCATGGTCATCGTCTTTCCCGATCCGGTGACGCCGAGGAGCGTCTGGAACCGGTCGCCACGCGCGAGGCCGGCCGTCAGTTCGGCGATCGCCTTGGGCTGATCGCCGGCCGGTTCGAAGGGTGATTGGAGCGAGAAGGCGGCGCGAGGCATGGGCTCCTAATATAATGGGCGTGCCGGTTTTTGTTCGGTCTCGAGGTGGCCGCCGTTGGCGGACCGTGCTCAACGTGAGCGGACCTGTCGCGCCGGCAGCACTGGAGGGCGGCTTCGGCGGAGCCTGCGCTCACCGGCGACGCCGATCAGCAGAAATGTCCGCGATCTCGAAACCGGCGTTCATGGCGAAGACGGCCCCGCGCTCCACGTGGGTGCTGTGGGAGAGCATGGGATAGCAGCTGACAGTGCCGACGAACGCGAGCGCGCATCCGACCGGGGCCGTTACCTGCCGGACGCCGAAGCGGGCGTCCACTACTCGTCGGACGTGATGTGCTCGCGGCGCGCGACTTCCTTGATGCCCTTCACCCGCCGCGCGGCCTTCATGATCTTCTGCAGGTGGGCGAGGTTCTCGACCTCGACCATCGCCGCCCCCGTTACGCGGCCATCCACCGAGCGGAGCTCGAGCGTCCGGATGTCGGTTCCCGTCGCGCTGACCGCCGCCGCCACGTCGGCATACAGCCCGCGGCGGTCGATCCCTTCCAGCACCAGTCTGACGAGGAACCGTTCGCCAGCCTGCTCCACCCAGTCGATCTCGAGGCGGCGCTCGGGCTCGTGCGCCAGCAGCAGGAGGTTGGGGCAGTCGGCGCGGTGGATGCTCACCCCGCGGCCGCGGGTGACGTATCCCACAACCGCGTCGCCAGGCACGGGCTGGCAGCACTGCGCATACCGCACCATCAGCCCGTCGGCCCCCTGGATGCGCACCCCGCGCGACGTGCCGCGCACGCGGTCCATGAGCCGTACGCGGTCCATCAGCCGCTCCAGCGGCGTGGCCCTGGGCTGGTGGTCGGGCGACCCCTCCTGCTCCGGATAGAGGAGCTTGAGCACCTGCCCGACGCTCACGTCTCCCTGGCCGATCGACGCGATCAGGTGCTGGCCGTCGGTGAGCTTCAACGTGGCGGCCGCGGCCTCGAGGGCGCCGTCGTCGAGCTTCGGGAGGCGGCGTTTGCGGACCTCGCGCTCGAGGATCTCGCGCCCGACCCGTTCCGACGACTGGTGCTCCTCCTGCCGCAGCCACTGCCGGATCTTGTGGCGCGCGCGTCCGGTGTGGACGTGCGCCAGCCAGTCGCGGCTCGGCTTCGCGTTAGGCGAGGTGATGATTTCGACCGTCTCCGAGTTCCTGAGCTGCCTGGCGAGCGGCGCGATCCTGGCGTTCACTTTCGCCCCGGCGCAGTGGAGCCCGACTTCGGTATGCACCGCGAACGCGAAATCGATCGGCGTGGCGCCGCGCGGGAGCTGAATCACGTCGCCGGTTGGCGTGAAGACGAAGATCTCGTCCTGGTAGAGGTCGAGCTTGAGGAACTCCAGGAACTCGGCCGGGTCCTTGGCGTCGAGCTGCAGCTCCAGCACCTGGCGGAACCACTGCAGGTGCCGATCCAGCTCGTCGGCCGACTTGGCGTCGGTCTTGTAGCGCCAGTGCGCCGCGATCCCGAACTCCGCCGTCCGGTGCTGGTCGCGGGTGCGGATCTGGATCTCGTAGAGCTGCTTGCCCGGGCCGAAGATCGTGGTGTGGAGGGATTGGTACCCGTTCGACTTGGGCTGGCCGATATAGTCCTTGATCCGCTCCTGGAGCGGGGTCCACCCGTCGTGAATCACGCCTAACGCGTGGTAGCAGTCTGGCACCGTCTTCACCAGCACCCGGATCGCCAGCAGGTCGTAGATCTCGTCGTAGGGGCGCTCCCGCTTCTCCATCTTCTTGTGGATCGACCAGAGATGCTTGGCCCGGCCGGTCACCTCCACGTCGGGAATGCCGGCTTCCTGCAGCACGCGCTGCAGCGGCTCCCGCAGCTGGGCGATCAGGGCTTCGCGCTCGGCCCGCTTGGCCGCCACCAGCTTTGCCAGCTTCCGGTACCCGTCGGGTTCGAGGAACTTGAACGACAGATCCTCCAACTCCCAGCGCATCTTCGCCATACCGAAGCGGTGCGCGAGCGGTGCATAGAGGTCCATCGTCTCCAGCGCGATGCGGTGCTGCTTGTCCTCCGGCAACGAGTCCAGCGTCCGCATGTTGTGGAGCCGGTCCGCGAGCTTGATGATGATGACGCGCGCGTCCTTGGCGATGGAGACCAGCAGTTTGCGGTAGTTCTCGACCTGCCGCTCCTCGGTGGAGTGCATCGGGAGGTGCCCGATCTTGGTCAACCCGTCGACGATCTGGGCCATCTCCGATCCGAACTCCCGCTCCACGTCCTCGATGAGAACCGGCGTGTCCTCCACCACGTCGTGGATGAGCCCTGTGGCGACCGTGATCGAATCGAGCTGAAGCTCCGCCAGGATCTTGGCGACCTCGACGCAGTGCGTGACGAACGGGTCGCCATTGCGCCGGAACTGGCCCTCATGGGCGCGCGCACTGAACCGATAGGCACGCGCGAGCAGATCGAGGTCGAGGCGCTCGGAAAGCGCGTCTCCCACGGTCCAGCCCGGGATCAGTTCGGTCAGTGTGGTTGTCATCGTCGATCGCAGAGATGAGTCGAGTCGGGGGCGGTTTTGCCTTTGGCCTTTGGCCTTTGGCCTTTGGCCTATGTCTAGAGCATCCCTCCCTCCGCAAATGAAGTGTAGCGTCCTCTCCCTATGATTACATGGTCATGAACCGGTATGTCGAGCAGCCGGCCGGCCGAGACCATCTGCTCGGTCACCAGCCGGTCGTCGGGCGACGGGGTCGGGTCCCCACTGGGGTGATTGTGGACCAGGATAATGGCCGCCGCCCGCTCGGCGATCGCCTCCCGGAAGACCTCACGCGGGTGCACGAGCGACGAATTGAGAATCCCTCGCGTAATGGTGACGTCCCGCTCGAGCCGATACTGGGCGTCCAGCACCGCCACATGGAATTCCTCGACCGGGAGATCCTCCAGTCGCGGGGCAAAGGCGAGGAAGACGTCGCGAGGAGACCGCACCGGGGCACCCTCCTCCCGTGACTCGGCGGCCAGCCTCCGGCCCAGCTCGAGAGCGGCGTGAAGCACGGCCGCCCGCGCGGCGCCCACGCCGCGTACGGTCGTGAGGGTCGCCATGGGTCGGGAGGCGATCCGGCGCAACGAGCCCCCGGCGCCCGCGAGGATCTCCTGGGCGAGCAGCAGCGCCGGGCGATCTCTGGAACCCGCACCCAGCGCGATGGCAAGCAGCTCGATCGCACTCAGCGACGACGCGCCAAGGCGGACGAGCCGCTCTCGCGGCCGCTCATCGGCAGGGAGTTCGCGAATGTTGAGCGTTCGCGCTGGTGCCAGGGGCGCAGTTCGGGAAGGAGCGGGAGCGGTTTCACGCATGGGTCGGTTCACCGTGGTGGGAGCTGGCACTGATACGCCGGTGGCGTCTCGCGCCCATCATCGAACGACCGCAACACAGAGGGGTTCCAGCGCGCTGGGGCGCTGTCGGATTCGGGAGAGGGCTTCTCACATCCGACCACGGTCGAACAGGAAAGCTGCCAGCCAAGATGAATAAACCGTTCCACATCAATGTGTTAACGCCACGATGGCGCGGCACGGTTCTTTTCCCCTGCACTAACTCGAGGTGAGTCTTCAAGGGAGTCGGGAATGCGTGCCAGTGCGATGCCAAGCTTCACGGAACCCGAGCTATGTCCTATGCATCTCTCGCTCGGCGATCGGATTTCGGCTGTACCGCTCGCTGACCGCGGCCTGACGAACCGTCTCTTTGACGGTGGGAGCCCGCCCTTCATGGCGCGGAGCAGGCACTGAACTCGCCGGACGTGTTCTACGCGCTCGCCCCGTGGCACTTCTTGAACTTTTTCCCGGATCCGCAGGGACAGGGATCGTTCCTCCCCACGCTCGCCCAGTCCGCGGCGCCGGATGCGCCGCCCGCGCCGCGGATGCTCGTGCTCCCCATCTGCGAGAGCGACTTCGTGCGCCCGGCTCCCACCACCAGGGGATCCTGCCGCGCGGAAACCGTCCTCTTCGGCGGCTCGTCGGGTGCCACGTCCATCACGGTCTGCTGGCCGTCACCGTCCGCCGACACCTCGGCGGGCACCGGCTCTTCGGCCGGGATGTCTTCGAGGATGCCTAACGCGTTGTAGCGGCGCTGCGGCGCGGCGGGAGGGGCGCCGCCGCCCGCGGGGCCACGACCGCCGTCGCCCTGCGGCGCCGGTGTCGGCGGTCCGAAGACGAGCTGGGCGCGAAGGAAGCGTTCGGTGAACGTGGTGTGGATGTCGTTCATCAGGTCCACGAACATCGTGTACGCTTCCTGCTTGTACTCGATCAGGGGATCCTTCTGGCCCCACGAGCGATAGTGGATGGCCGCCCTGAGCTGGTCGAGGTCGTAGAGGTGGTCCTTCCACTTCTCGTCCAGGACGTTGAGCATCACCAGGGAGAGCAGCCGGCTGGCGAAGCCCTGACCGGTCTCGTCCTGCACCTCGTTGAGGCCGGTCTCCTTGACCTCGAACGCCTTCAGCGCCGCGGCCAGAGCCGCCGTTGACAGACCTTCCACGGTGGTCGGTGAGTCGTCGGCCTCGAGTTCTGGCACCACCAGCAGGTAGTGCATCAGCAGCTCCTGCCGCAGGAGCCCCAGGTCCCACTGGGTGGCGTCTTCGTACTCGCCGGCAAAATCCTCCACGCGCTTGTGCACGGCCTTCTCGACCATTTTCAGCGCTTCGCCGCGCAATTCCTCTCCCCCCTCGAGGGCGAACGAGCGCAGCGAGTAGATCACTTCGCGCTGCTGGTTCATCACGTCGTCGTATTCGAGGAGGCGCTTGCGGGCCTGGAAGTTCTGCAGCTCGACGCGCTTCTGCGCCTGCTCGATGGACCGCGTGATCAGGGGGTGGGTGAGGACTTCCCCTTCCTGCGCGCCAAGCCGGTCCATGAGGCGCGCGATGCGCTCGGAGCCGAAGAGGCGCATCAGATCGTCTTCCAGAGACAGGAAGAACTGCGACGCACCGGGATCGCCCTGGCGGCCGGCCCGGCCGCGCAGCTGTCGGTCGATGCGTCGTGACTCGTGGCGTTCGGAGCCCACGATGTGCAACCCGCCGCACTCCTCGACGTCGATCGGATTCCCCTCCGGATCCTTGACGCGCGACGGCTTCGATACCGTAACGCCGCCCCCCAGTTTGATGTCGGTTCCGCGACCGGCCATGTTGGTGGCGATGGTCACCGCGCCCGGCTGGCCGGCATTGGCGACGATCTCGGCTTCGCGCTGGTGGTACTTCGCGTTGAGTACACTGTGCGGCAGGGCGGCGCGCTTGAACATGCGCGACAGCGTCTCCGACACCTCCACGCTCACCGTCCCGACCAGCACCGGGTAGCCGAGGTCGTGCAGTCGCCGCGTCTCCTCGACGATGGCGTTGTACTTCTCGCGCCGGGTCTTGAAGACGAGGTCCTGTCGGTCGTCGCGGATCACGGGGCGGTTGGTCGGGATCACCGCCACGTCGAGCTTGTAGATCTGGTGGAACTCGGTCTCCTCGGTCTCGGCGGTGCCCGTCATGCCGGCGAGCTTCTCGTACATGCGGAAGTAGTTCTGGATGGTGATGGTCGCGAGCGTCTGCGTCTCGCCCTTGACCCTCACGCTCTCCTTGGCCTCCACCGCCTGGTGCAGCCCCTCGGACCACCGGCGCCCCGGCATCGTGCGCCCGGTGAACTCGTCGACGATCAGGACCTCGCCCTCCTGGACGACATAGTTCACGTCCTTCTCGTACAGGGCATGGGCGCGCAGGAGCTGGTGCACGATGTGGAGCTTCTCGCTCTTCATCGCGTATTCGGTCTCGATCGCTTTGCGCGCGTCGAGCTTCTCCTGCGGCGACATCTCTCCGTCGTGTTCGATCCGGTGGATTTCGGTGGAGATGTCGGGGAGCTCGAACTGGTCGTGATCGGACGGCGACAGCGCGTCGATCCCGCGATCGGTGAGGTGCACCGTGTGCCCCTTCTCGTCCAGCACGAAGAGCAGGTCGTTCTCGAGCTCCCGGTACTGCTGCTTGTTGGGCGAGACCTTCCGGTCCGCGAGATAGTCCAGCTCCATCCGGTTCACCAGCTGCTTGACGCCGGGCTCCTGCATGGCCTTGAGCAACCGCTTGTTCTTCGGATGGCCGAGCTGCGCCTTGTACAGCGCCAGTGCCGCCGCCGCCTGGTCGCCCGCCTCCAGCGCGCGTTCGCCCTCGCCCACCAGCGCGTTCACCAATTCGGTCTGTCGGCGGAACATCCGTTCGACCGCGCTGTTGTGGTCCGCGAACATCTCGTCGTTTTCGTTGCCCACGGGACCCGAGATGATCAGCGGCGTGCGGGCTTCGTCGATCAGCACCGAGTCCACTTCGTCCACGATCGCGTACCAGTGGGTCTTTCTGCACGCGCTGGTCGAGCGAGATCACCATGTTGTCGCGCAGATAATCGAAGCCGAATTCGTTGTTGGTGCCGTAGGTGATGTCGCACTCGTAGGCAGCGCGACGGGCCGGGCTCCCCGGCTCGGTGTCGTCGATGCACCCGACGGTGAGGCCCAGGTACGCGTACAGATGGCCCATCCACTGCGAGTCGCGGCGGGCCAGGTAGGAGTTGACCGTCACGAGATGGGCGCCCTTGCCCGGCAGGGCGTTCAGGTACAGCGGCAGCGTCGCCACCAGCGTCTTGCCCTCGCCGGTGGCCATCTCGGCGATGCGGCCCAGATGCAGCTCGATGCCCCCCATCAGCTGGACGTCATAGGGAACCATGTCCCACGCCATCTCGCGGCCGGTGACACCCAGCAGCGTGCCTAACGAGCGGCGGGCTGCCTCCCGGACCGTGGCGAACGCCTCGGGCAGGATCTCGTCGAGGGTATCGGCGATCGCCTTCCGCAGATCGGCCTCCACGCCCCCCCGCCCATCCACTCCGCTCAGCTCATTGTCCAGCCGGTCCCGCTCGGCCGGATCCTTGGTGATCTTCTTGAGCTCCTTCAGCTCGGCGACGCGGCGCTCGAGGGCCTCCGTGCGCTGGTGCAGGATGCTCCGGAGTTTGGCCGTCTGGCCCCGCAGCTCGTCATCCGACACGCCCTGCAAGCGCGCGTAGTGCGCGTTGATCTCGTCGACAATCGGTTGAATCCGCGCGACGCTCGCGCTCGTGTCGCGATCCGAAGATCTTTCCCGCTACCTGCTTGAGCATTCGTGCCCCTTATCGGTACAGCCCGCTCGACTCGATGTAGCGGGCGACATCGTCCACGACGAATCCGCGCACCGACCGGCCCGTCCGGATCCGCGCACGGATCTCGGTGGACGACACATCGATGCGCCGCGCGCCAACCAGGACGGGTTCGCGCGGTGTCCCGCCCTCACCCGCCAGCGTCCGCACGCGGTCCCGGATCTCGGCCGGCGTCAGTGGTGCCCCGTCGGTGGCACGTGCCAGCACGGCGAGCCGCGCCAGTGTCACGATCTGCGCCGGCTCGCGCCATGACTCCAGACTCTGCAACGCGTCCGATCCAATGAAAAAGAACCGCTCGGCATCGGGATGATGCGTCGCGTACCACTGCAGCGTGTCCACCGTGTAAGATAGCCCCTTCCGCTCGATTTCGACCGGATCCACCGCGAATCGCGGGTCGCCGTCGACCATGGCGTGGAGCATCGCGAGCCGGGCGGCGGCGGGAGCGGCTTCCCGGGACTGCTTCAGCGGTTGCTGGGCCGCCGGAATGAACACCACACGGTCGAGCGCCAGCGCCTCCCAGGCGTCGGTGGCAGCGAGCAGATGTCCGATGTGCGGCGGATCGAACGACCCACCGAAGAGCCCGAGACGCACCGGTCAGGGCGAATCGCGCGCGGACGGTGGGGGACGCGGCGGCGCCTCGGTCACCGGCGGACCACAGGCAGACGTCACGTCTCCATCGTGCGGGTATCGCTCGTGCAGCGTGGCGCACACCTCCGCCTTGTCCTGCTTGTACTTGATCCGGTCGTAGACCTCCGCGAGCCGCAGGTAGGCGTCGTGCACGCGCGCCGTGTCGGGATAGCGATCCACCACGCTGCGGAAGTAGATGAGGGCCGGATCGTACGCCTTGCGCCGCAGGTAGTACATGCCGGTCTGATAGTCCTTGGTGGCATACCGCTCGCTCAGCACGCCGATCTGCTTCAGCGCCGAGTCGCGCAGCGGGCTGTCCGGATACAGCGTGAGCATGGTCTGGTAGGTGGCCAGCGCGGCTCCGCCGTACTTCGCGTCGAGATCCGGTCGGCGCCAGAGTAGCTGGTACTCCAGTCCGGCCTGATACTGGGCGTCGTCAGCCAGCGAGTCGGTGGGAAAGCTCTCCGACAGGCGCAGGTATTCCTGCGCCGCCAGGAGATGCTCGCCGCGACGCGCGTGCGCCTCGCCGAGATAGTAGTGTGAGCGCGGGAGCAGCGTGTCGCGGACCGGCAGGTCGAGGGTGAGCTTCTCGAAGACCTGAATCGCATTGTCCCAGTGCCGGGCCTGAAACTGGCGAACCCCGGCCGCATAGAGCGACTCACTGGTGGGAAACTGACTGACTTTGAACGACGATGCGCACGCCAGCATCCAGGCGATGCCGACCAGGCCGGCGTTCGGAATCTTGCGGTGTCGGACCATGGCGGGTTGTGAGTACCCGATGCTATGGCAAACGGTTCATCGCGCTCTCAGCGTGAATCGCACGGGCGTGGCCAAACGTTGAAACATAACGCGGCGCGCGAGGGGGGTGCCCATCCGGTCGTCCCCATGTCCGGCCGTCCCCATCCGGCACGTCGACAATCGTCCGCGCTTCGCCCCGCTGAGTCAGCGAGAGACTCCCCGAGTCGGCGTCAGGCGCGGGGAGCGCGGGCGCCGGGGCCAAGCGACCGGAAATATTCGATGGTCCGCGTCACGCCCTCGCGGAGCGGGACCCGGGGTTCCCACCCCAGCGTCTCCCGGGCCCTGGAGATATCGGGCTTGCGCACTTTGGGGTCATCCACCGGCAGCGGCTGGTACTGGATCGGGGCGGAGGTTCCGGTGAGGGCCACGACCAGCTCGGCCAGTTGGCGCACGGTGTACTCGTCGGGGTTCCCGATGTTGGTGGGCGCCGCGGTGCCGTGCTGGAAGAGCCGGTAGATCCCGTCGATCTCGTCGTCGACATAGCAGAACGACCGGGTCTGGCTGCCGTCGCCGTAGATCGTGATGGGCTCATCGCCCAGCGCCTGAATGATGAAGTTCGACACCACGCGGCCGTCGTGCGGCCGCATGCGCGGGCCGTAGGTGTTGAAGATCCGGACGATCCGCGTGTCGAGCCCGTGCACCCGGTGGTACGCCATGGTCATGGCCTCGGCAAAGCGCTTGGCCTCATCGTACACGCCCCGTGGCCCGATCGGATTGACGTTGCCCCAGTAGGACTCGGGCTGCGGGTGCACCAGCGGGTCGCCGTAGACCTCGGACGTGGAGGCGAGGAAGAAGCGGGCGCCCTTGGCCTTGGCGAGGCCCAGCGCGTTGTGCGTGCCTAACGCCCCCACCTTGAGGGTGGCGATGGGGTGTTCCAGGTAATCCACCGGACTCGCCGGCGACGCGAAGTGGAGCACGCCGTCCACCGGGCCGGCAACGTACATGTACGTGGACACGTTGTGCCGGAAGAACTCGAAGTCCGGGCGCCCCATGAGGTGGGCGATGTTGTCCGGATTGCCGGTCACGAAGTTGTCGATGCCCACCACCCGGTGCCCGTCGGCGAGGAACCGGTCGCTGAGGTGCGATCCGAGGAACCCCGCCGCTCCGGTAATGAGGACCCTCATTCGCCCGCCCCGGCCGATCGAAAAATACCGGAAGCCGAGACTCCGCAGCTTGGCCGCATCGTACAGGTTCCGGCCGTCGACGATGATCGGCTGGCGGAGCGCCGCCTTGATACGTCCGAAGTCAGGGTGCCGGTACTCGTTCCAGTCGGTGACGACGACCAGCGCGTCGGCGCCGGTCAGGGCGTCGTAGTTGGACGCCGCGTAGGTGATGCGCGTCGCCGACGTGTCGCCGCGCCGCATCCATCGCCGCGGGATCGTGGGCGGCGATGGTGGCGCCCGCGGCGAGCAGCCGCCTCGATGAACACCAGCGCCGGCGCCTCCCGCATGTCGTCGGTGTTCGGCTTGAAGGCAGCCCCCAGAGCGCCACGTGGGCCGCCGCGACGTCCGCCGCCAAGCGCGCATTCGCAGCTTCTCGAACAGCCGGTGCTTCTGTCGCTCGTTGGCCGCCTCCACCGCCTCGAGCACCCCCAGCGGCCGCTCGAACTCCCGTCCGGTGCGGATCAGGGCCTGCACGTCCTTGGGGAAGCACGACCCGCCGTAGCCCGGTCCGGGGAACAGGAACGAGGGGCCGATGCGCGCGTCGCTCCCGATCCCCTTGCGCACCAGGTCGACGTTGGCGCCGACACGCTCGCAGAGGTTCGCGATCTCGTTCATGAACGAGATGCGCGTCGCCAGCATCGCGTTCGCGGCGTACTTGGTCATCTCGGCCGATGCGATGTCCATGAAGATGATCGGCTTCCCGGTGCGCACGAACGGGGCGTACAGCTCGGCCATCACGCTGCGGGCGTGATCCGACTCGACGCCGAGCACCACCCGGTCGGGCTTCATGAAGTCGTCGACCGCCGCTCCTTCCTTGAGGAACTCGGGGTTGCTGCACACGTGGAACGGATGCTGGGCGTGCTGCGCCACGGCCGCCTCGACCTGCGCCGCGGTGCCGACCGGCACGGTGGACTTGGTGACGACCACCAGCTCGCGCGCCATGTGCCGCCCGATCTGCTCGGCCACCTCGAGCACGTGCCGGAGGTCCGCCGATCCGTCCTCGTCGGCGGCGTGCCGACCGCGATGAAGACGACCTCGGCAGCGGGCGATCGCCGCCGCCGACGTCGGTGGTGAAGCGGAGGCGTCCCTGGCGCTGGTTGCGCTCGACCAGCGTCGTCGAGGCCCGGCTCGTAGATCGGGATCACGTTCTGCTTCAGCGCGTCGATCTTCCGCGCATCGACGTCGGCGCAGATGACGTCGTTGCCGGTCTCCGCCAGGCACGCCCCGACCACCAGCCCCACGTACCCGGTGCCGACGACCGAGATGTTCACCGCCGGCACCCCGCGCGGGTGATCGGCACATGCGTAGGGCCGCCTGGTCATGCCGGTCACGCCGCGCCGGCGCCGCCAGCGACACCACGCGCGCGCTTCGACGGCTTCACGCTGCGTCGGTCGCGTTGCGGGTGTCGATCACCAGCGACGCGTGGTCGACCACCATCTGGTAGTCCATGCCGTCGATGGTCGGTCACGATCACCACCGCATCCGTCGCCGCGCCAGCGCGTCGGCGTCAGCGCGACGCCCTGCACGCATCGTGGCCGTCCTCGCGAAACGTCGCGACGAGCGGATCGTGGAACGTCGACGTGCGCGCCCGCGCTCCTCGAGCAGCCGAATGACGTCGAGCGCCGGGCTCTCGCGCATGTCGTCGATGTCCTTCTTGTACGCGACGCCGAGCACCAGCATGCGGCTGCCGTTCACCGCCTTGCGCTCGTCGTTGAGCGCCTGCGCCACCTTCCGCGACCACGTACTCCGGCATCTCGCTGTTGATCTCGCTCGCGAGATCGATGAAGCGCGTCTTGTAGTTCAGCGTGCGCATCTTCCACGCGAGGTAGTGCGGGTCGAGCGGGATGCAGTGCCCGCCGATGCCCGGCCCCGGCGTGAACTTCATGAAGCCGAACGGCTTGGTCGCCGCGGCGTCGATCACCTCCCAGACGTCGACGCCGAGCTTGTCGCACACGATCGCCATCTCGTTCACGAGCCCGATGTTCACCGCGCGGAACGTGTTCTCGAGCAGCTTCACCAGCTCCGCGGCCTCGGCGCTCGTCACCGGCACGACCGTGTCGATGCACGCCGAGTAGAGCGCCGACCGCGACCTCGGTGCACGCCGCCGTGATCCCGCCCACGACCTTCGGCGTGTTCTTCGTGTGCCACTTCGGGTTTCCGGGATCGACCCGCTCGGGGCTGAACGCCAGGAAGACGTCCTTCCCGACGCGCGAGCCCGGCGCTCTCGAGCTCGGGCTGCAGCACCTCTCGCGTCGTCCCCGGATACGTCGTGCTCTCGAGCACGACGAGCATGCCCGGGATGGCCGTTGCGCGCGATCGCTGTCGGTCGCCGACGTGCACGAAGCTCATGTCCGGATCGCGCGTCTTGGAGAGCGGCGTCGGCACCGCGATCGAGATCGCGTCGCATTCGCCGAGCCGCGCCTCGTCGGTCGTCGCCTCGAAGCGGCCGGCTGCGACGTGCGCCGGCCACTTCGGCGGCTGGCACGTCCTGGATGTGCGACTTCCCCGCGCATCAGCCGGCCCACACAGCCCGTCGCTGACGTCGTAGCCGATCACGTGGAAGCCCGGCTTCGCGAACTCCATCGCCAGCGGAAGGCCGACATACCCGAGGCCCACGACGCCGACCACGGCGCGTGCGGTCCTGAATGCGTCGAGAGAAGTTGGTCTTTCATGCGATCCTGTTTGAGGGTACAAGGTTCGACGATGTAGGGACGCTCAGCGCCCGTAGAAGGCACGAACCGCGCCGATGACTTCGTCGAGCTGGTCGTGCGTCAGCTCCGGGTAGATCGGCAGGGACAGCACCTCGCGCGCCGCGCGCTCGGCCTCCGGAAACTGCGCCTGCCTTGTAGCCCAGATAGCGCGAAACAGGGCTGCAGATGCAGCGGAAGCGGATAGTAGATCGGCGGTGCCGATGCCGCGTTCCTTGAGAAACGCCTGGAGGTCATCCCGCCGCTCGACGCGCAGCGTGTACTGGTTGAAGATCGACTCGTTCGCGGGATCGACGACCGGCGTGCGCACCTCGGCGACGTCCGCGAAGCGCGGCGTGTAGTACGCGGCGTTCGCCCGGCGTCCGGCGCTCCAGTCGGCGAAGGTGCGGCAGCTTGGCGCGCGAGGACGGCGGCCTGCAGCGCGTCGAGCCGGCTGTTGAACCCGACCTCGTCGTGGAAGTACATCTTGGCACCGCCGTGCATCCGCAGCCGCTGGAGCCGCGCCGCGAGCGCCTCGTCCTGGGTGACCATCATCCCGCCGTCGCCGTAGCCGCCGAGATTCTTCGACGGGAAGAAGCTGAACGTCCCGATGGTGGCGCCCTCGCCCGCCATGACGCGACTGGCCGTCGATCGTGCGGCTGGCGCCGATGGACTGCGCCGCATCCTCGATGATCGGGAACGCCCGGCGCAGCATGGCCCCACCCGCTCGATCGCCGCCATCTGGCCGAACAGGTCGACCGGAATCACGGCCTTCGTCCGCGGACGTCCGCGGCGGCCACCGCGGCTTCCGGCGAGATGTTGAAGGTGTCGGGCTCGATGTCGACAGAAGACCGGCGTCGCGCCGACGTTGTGGATCGTGCCCGCCGTCGCGAAGAACGTGAACGGCGTGGTGATCACCTCGTCGCCGCGGCCCGATGTCGAGCGCGCGAAGCGCCAGGAGGAGCGCGTCGGTGCCGTTGGCGCAGCCGATCGGCGTACTCGCGTGTGCGACAGCGCGGCGACCGCTCGCTCGAGCTGCTCAACGGGCTCGCCGAGAATGAACAGTTGGTCGTCGACGACGCGCATCGTCGCGTCGAGACGTCATCCTGGATGGTGGCGTGCTGGGCGCGAAGATCGAGGAGGGGAACTGGCATGTGGGTCACAGGTGAGAGGTACGGCCTGGGCGGAGGGATCGGGGTCGCCGGATCAGTCACCAGCGGGCAGTGGCAGGTGAACCTCGGGCCGGTCCGGGCCGACTCGTAGATGCCGAGGATCAGCTCGAGCGACTTGCGACCCGCGCGGCCGTCGGTGTCCGGCCCGGCTCCGCCGCGCAGCACCGCCAGCACGTTGCGGTAGTATCCGTCGTGTCCGAACCCGTAGACGTTCGGCGGATTGGTGGTCGCCGCCTCGACGAGCTTGTCGTCGTCGTCGTAGTCCGCGAACATCCAGTGCTCGACCCGGTTCACCGCGGTCCCGCCGATCTTCACGGTCCCCTTCTCGCCGAGGATGGTGATCGAGCCCTCGAGATTCCGGGGATAGGTCAGCATCGTGACCTCGATGACCCCGAGCGCGCCCGACCGGAACCGCAGCAGGGCGACGCCGGTGTCCTCGGCCTCGATGCGCCGCGCCGAGCGTCGCGGTCTGGCCATCACGCTCTCCACCGGGCCCACCAGCCACTGGATCAGATCCACATAGTGCGACGCCTGGTTCATGATCGCGCCGCCGTCGAACTCCCAGGTTCCGCGCCACGGCGCCTGGTCGTAGTACTCCTGCGGCCGTGTCCACCGCACGGTGGTGTTGGCCAGGTAGATCCGGCCGAACCGCCCGCGATCGATGGCGCGCTTCAGGAGCTGCACGGCCGGGTTCAGGCGATTCTGCTTCACCACGAACAGGTGCACGCCGGCGTCGTCGCAGGCTCGCACGAGCTCGTCCGCACCGGCGAGGGAGATGGCCATCGGCTTCTCGCCGACACGTGCTTCCCGGCGCGCGCCGCCGTCATGCCGTGTTCCGGATGCAGCCCGGACGGCGTGCACACCGCGACCGCTTCGCACTCGCACGCGTTCGAGCATCGTCGCGTACGTCGGAGAACCAGGGGACCCGTTGGCGTCGCCCGCCTCCCGCGCGCGCTCCTCGACGACGTCGCACACCGCGGCCAGCTGCCAACCCGGCGCACCGCGCGGATCGCCTCGAAGTGCTTCCGGCTGATGCGGCCGCAGCCGACCAGGGCAACCCGGACGGGTGGGCGCGCGCTCATGCCGCGGCTCCCGGAGTGAGCCTGTCCTCGTCGAGCGTGTACGGCCGGCCGCAGGCGCGGCAGGAGATGGCATGAGGGGGGGGGCTCCAGCCATCGTGCGGCCTCGCTCCGCCGTGGTGCGCGCGCGGTCTGCCGCCCCGGCACCGTCGTCAGGCGGCGGGAGCACCTCGCCGCACTCGCACACCCAGCCTATCCGACGCGCCGGCACCCCGACCACCAGCGCGTACGACGGCACGTCGCGCGTGACCACGGCGCCGGCGCCGACGAACGCGTATTCGCCGAGCGTCACGCCGCACACCACGGTGGCGTTGGCGCCGATGGTGGCGCCGCGGCGCACCAGCGTCCGCCGGTACTCGTGCTTTCGCGACACGTGGCTTCGCGGATTGATCACGTTCGTGAACACCATCGACGGCCCGCAGAACACGTCGTCCTCGAGCTCCACGCCCTCGTAGATCGAGACGTTGTTCTGGATCTTGACGTTGTTCCCGATGCGCGTGCCGGGCATGACCACGACGTTCTGGCCCAGGCTGCAGCGTTCCCCGATCACGGCGCCCGGCATCACGTGGCAGAAGTGCCAGATCTTGGTGCCCGCTCCCGACGATGGCGCCGTCATCGACGAATGAGGAGGCGTGGATGAACGGGGGCGCGAGGGTGCTCACGGCGCACCCTCGACCGTGAGCGGGGCGCGGCGGGCGGCGGGGAGCGTCGCGACGGACGGCGCGGCGCCGGCGTTGCGCGGCGGACCGTCGTCGGACGCCGGCCCCGCTTCGCCCGCCTCGACGCCGGAGAATCCCGCGTCGCTGCTGGCGCGCATCATCTCGTGCCATTCCTGCAGCGAGCGCACCGCGGGCCTCCGCGAGCGGAGGGCGAGGATCGCGTCGCAAGCGGCGACTCGCCGCCGACATGGTCGTGGTGTACGAGACGATGCTGGGCGATCGCCGTCTGCCGCAGCTGGTAGTCGTCGTACTGGGCGTGCTTGCCGAGCGGCGTGTTGATCAGCAGCTGGACCTGCCCGTTGACCATGAGGTCGATGCCGTTCGGGCGCCCTTCGTGCACCTTGCGCACGGTCTCGCACGGCGATCCCCCGCCCACGCAGATAGCGGCGGTGCCGTCGGTGGCGTAGAGCGTGAACCCCATCTCCTGGAATCGCCGCGCGATGGGAGTCACCGTCGGCTTGTCGGGATCGTTGACGGTGATGAAGATCGCCCCCTCGAGCGGCAGGGCGTTGTCGGCCGCCAACTGCGCCTTGGCGAATGCGCTCCCGAACGAATCCGAGATCCCCATCACCTCGCCGGTGGAGCGCATCTCCGGTCCCAGCAGCGGATCGAATTCGCGGAACTTGGTGAACGGGAAGACCGCCTCCTTGACCGACACGTACGGCGGCACGATCTCCCGGGTGAAACCGATCGCGTCGAGCGTTTCGCCGACCATCACCCGCGCAGCCACCGACGCCAGCGGCACGCCGATCGCCTTCGAGACGAACGGGATCGTGCGGCTGGCGCGGGGGTTCACCTCGAGCACGTACACCACGCCGTGCTTGACCGCGAACTGGACGTTGATCAGTCCAACCACGCCCAGCGCCTGCGCCAGCGCCACGGTGTGATCTTTCATCGTGTCGATGTGCCGTTCCTCGATGAGATACGGCGGGAGCACGCACGCCGAATCGCCGGAGTGGATGCCGGCGTCCTCGATGTGCTGCATCACCCCGCCGATCACGACCCGCGTGCCGTCGGCGATCGCGTCGACGTCGGCCTCGAACGCATCCTCGAGGAACCGGTCGATCAGCACCGGCCGCTCCTCGCTCACCCGCGCCGCGGTCGCGAAGTAGTCGCGCAGGGATGGCTCGTCGTACACGATCTGCATCGCCCGGCCGCCCAGCACGTACGACGGGCGCACCAGAACCGGGATAGCCGATGCGGGCGGCGACCGCGACCGCCTCGTCGACGCTGGTGCGGTGCCGTTCTCCGGCTGCCGGATCCCGAGCGTCCCGCGCGATCTGCTCGAAGCGCTTCCGGTCCTCGGCGATGTCGATCGCATCGGGCGACGTGCCGAGAATCCGGACCCCCGCCGCCTCGAGCGGCCGGGTGAGCTTGAGCGGCGTCTGCCCGCCCAGCTGCACGATCACGCCCATCGGCTCCTCGCGGTGCACGACCTCGAGCACGTCCTCCAGCGTCAGCGGCTCGAAGTACAGCTTGTCCGAGATGTCGTAGTCGGTCGAGACGGTCTCGGGATTCGAGTTGATCATGATCGTCTCGAATCCCCGCTCCCGGAGCGCCATCGACGGCCCGGACGCAGCAGTAGTCGAACTCGACTCCCTGGCCGATCCGGTTCGGGCCGCTGCCGAGGATGACGACCGAGCGCCGCCCGGTGCGCGGCGCCTCGCTCTCGTCGTCGTAGCTGCTGTAGAGGTACGGCGTCGCCGACGGGAATTCGCCGGCGCAGGTATCCACCATCTTGTAGGCGGGGCGGATGCCAAGGCCCACCGGCGCTCGCGCGCGCCTCGTCCTCGGTCTCGCCGCGCAGTTCAGCCAGTTGCCGGTCGGAGAATCCCATGCGCTTCATCTCGCGGACCTCTTCCGCTCCCACAACGGCCAGCGCCGCATAGGCCCGCTCGGCCTCCACCAGCTCGCGGCAGCTGATCCAGGAACCACGGATCGATCGCGGTGAGCTCGTGCAGCTGCGCCACCGGCATGCCGGCCAGCGAGCGCGCGTTTGATCTGGAAGATCGCGCTCGGGCGTCGGCTTGCGCGAGCGCGCCGCGCAGCGATTCCAGGGATTCGTCGGGGAGCCGGTCGTCCGCCGGACGTTCGCCCACGACCCATCCGGCGCGCCCGATCTCGAGCGCGCGAAGTCCCTTCTGGAACGCCTCCTTGAACGTGCGCCCGATCGCCATCGACTCGCCCACGGACTTCATCTGCGTGGTGAGGTACGGGTTCGCGTTGGCGAACTTCTCGAACGCGAACCGCGGGCACTTCACGACGACGTAGTCGAGCACGGGCTCGAACGAGGCCGGCGTCGTTTGCGTGATGTCGTTCGGGATCTCGTCCAGCCGATAGCCGACCGCGAGCTTCGCGCCGATGCGCGCGATCGGGAAGCCGGTGGCCTTCGACGCCAGCGCCGACGACCGCGACACGCGCGGGTTCATCTCGATCACCACCATCTCGCCGTCGCGCGGATTGATCGCGAACTGGATGTTGCAGCCGCCCGCCTCGACGCCGATTTCGCGGATCACCGCGACGGCGGCATCGCGCATGAGCTGGTACTCGCGATCGGTCAGCGTCATCGCCGGCGCCACGGTGATCGAGTCACCGGTGTGCATGCCCATCGGGTCGAGGTTCTCGATCGAGCAGACGATCACCACGTTGTCGGCATAGTCGCGCATCACCTCCAGCTCGAACTCCTTCCACCCGAGCAGCGCTGCGCTCGATCAGCACCTGGCCGACCGGCGACTCGGCGAGCCCGCGCCGGACGATCGCCTCGAACTCCTCGCGGTTGTAGGCGATGCCGCCACCCGACCCGCCTAACGTGAACGACGGCCGGATGATCGCCGGGAAGCCCGTGAATTCGGCGATCGCCATGCGCCTCCTCCCACGATCTGCGCGATCCGCCCCTCCGGCAACGGCGAGGCCGATCCGCTGCATGGCGGCCGCGAACTCCTGCCGATCCTCGGCCAGCGATGGCGCGCGCCTTGGCGCCGATCAGCTCCACGCCGTAGCGTTCCAGCACGCCGGTCTCCGCCAGCTCCATCGCGACGTTGAGCGCCGTCTGCCCGCCCATGGTGGGGAGCAGCGCGTCGGGCCGCTCCCGCGCGATCACCAGCTCGACGAACTCCGGCGTGACTGGCTCGATGTAGGTCCGGTTCGCGATCTCCGGATCGGTCATGATCGTCGCCGGATTGGAGTTCACGAGCATGACCTCGTATCCCTCCTCCGGAGCGCCCTCGCGGCCTGGGTACCCGGAATAGTCGAACTCCGCCGCCTGGCCGATCACGATCGGTCCGGAGCCGATCACCAGAATGCGGTGGAGGTCAGCGCGTTTCGGCATGTCCGGTCGGGCGCGGGGAGTGGCACCGGGCGGCACGCCGCGGACCTCGCGTGCGCTCGCCGCGCGCGAAGTCCTCCATGGCGCTTCGCCGTCGAAGGGCTGTCACAGGCACTCAGGCGTCAGGGGTCTGCATGTCCGCGCTCACCATCATCGCGACAAGCTCCGCGAAAGATACCTTGGGAGTCCATCCAAGTCTCGTGCGCGCCCGGGACGCGTCGGCCACGCGCGCGGGCGCTTCGCCGGTCCGGACGAGCCGCGGGTCGACGGTGACGTGTGTCGCGATAGTCGAGCCCTACGGCCCGAAATGCCGCCTCGCAGAACTCGCGCACCGTGTGCCCCGTTCCGGTGCCGATCACGAAGTCCTCCGGCGGGTCGTGCTGCAGCATGAGGTGCATCGCCCGGACATGATCGCCGGCAAATCCCCAGTCGCGCGTCACGTCGAGGTTGCCGAGGGGGAGGACGCGTTCGACACCGCGGGCGATCCGGACAGCACCACGCGTGATCTTGCGGCTGACGAACGACGGGTCCCGCCGCGGACTCTCGTGGTTGAAGAGGATGCCCGATGCCACGCGGAGCCCCTGCGAGCGCCGGTACGCCGCGGCGAGGACGTGGCCGTATTGCTTGGCGATGGCGTAGGGGGACGCCGGACCGAGGGGCGACGCTTCGGAAAGCGGGCGGTCGCCGGCATCGAACATTTCGCTGGAGCTCGCCTGGAACACCCGCGCAGCAGACGCGTCAAGACGCACCGCCTCGAGGAGTCGGGCGACCCCCAGTGCGTTCGCGTCACCGACGCCGATCACGTCCTGCCACGACCCGCCCGCGTGCGACGACCCGGCGAGATTGTAGACCTCGTCGGGCCGGACGTCCCGCACCACCCGGCGCAACCCATCCGAGTCCTGGAGCGACACCTGATGCATCGCCACCTTCCCGCGGATGGTCCCCGGAAGGCGGCCCGTCGTCGCAACGACGTCCCGACTGGTCCCGGCCACCGCATAACCGAGACCCAGAAGATGCTCGGCGAGATAGGTGCCATCCTGACCAGAGATGCCGGTGATCAGGGCTGTCGGCATGGGAGGCAATGCTCGGCCGTCGCCGGGGCGGGAGGGTGTGGCACGGCAAGGCTGGGCTCCTGCGCTCTGCGAGCCGCTCCCGGGCCAATACGAAAAAGGGGAGCGCCTGGCGCGCTCCCCCGGGATCGATTCCTGACGTGACGGATCACGCCACGCGGGGGGCGCGCGGCGCCCGCTGGACCTTTCCCCCACGCAGACAACGGGTGCACACCCGGATCCTGGTCGCCTTGCCGTCGATCAGCACCCGTGCCACTTGCAGGTTCGGGCGCCAGGTGCGTCGCGTCCGATTGTTGGCGTGCGAGACGTTGTTCCCATAGGCCACGCCCTTCCCGCAATAGAAACACCGACTTCGATTGATGGCCATGGCTCAGCCCTCCATGAGCTCGATCCGGGCCATCTCCGCGCCGTCGCCCTTGCGGTGGCCGATCTTCAGAATGCGTGTGTAGCCGCCGGGCCGCTTCACGAACCGCGGTCCGAGCTCCTGGAAGAGCCGGTCGGCCGCCGCACGCTTCTGGACGTGTCGTCCGGCAAGACGGCGGTCGTGCAACGTGCCGCTCCGCGCCTTCGTGATCAGCTTCTCCACGAACGGACGCAGTTCCTTGGCCTTGGCCTCGGTCGTCTCGATCGCGCCATGCTCGATGAGCGACGTGGCGAGGCTCCGCATCAGGGCCAGCTTCTGTTCACTGGTGCGACGAAGCTGACGCCCCGCCTTGCGATGCCTCATAACGGCAAGTCCTCCTCGTCGTCCGGCGCGTTCTCCGCGGCGCGACTGGCCGGGGTGCCGTAGTCCAGGATCCGGACCCCTTCACCGTTCTCCTCGTACCGCATCCCGAAGGCGAGCCCCTGCTTCTCGAGCAGCGCGGCGATCTCCTGCAGCGACTTCTTGCCGAAGTTCTTCACCTGGAGGATCTGGCTCTCGGTCTGCCGCACCAGGTCGCCAAGGGTACGGATGTTCGAGTTCTTGAGCGAATTGACCGAGCGAACGGACAGGTCCAGATCGTCGATCGGTGTCTTGAACAGCTGCGCCAGCCGGGCCGCGTCGCCGGTCGCGGCGTCGCCGCCGACCGTGACCAAGGCGGACGGCTGGATCCGAATCCGGCGAAGTACTGGAAGTGCGTCTGCGCCAGCGCCGCGGCGTAACTCACGGCCTCCTCGGCGGAAATGGTTCCGTTGGTCTCGACCGTGAGGGTCAGCCGGTCGTAGTCGGTGCGCTGCCCCACGCGGGTCTCCGCCACGGTGAAATTGGCGCGCCGGACCGGATTGTAGATGGCGTCGATCCGCACCACGTCGACCGGAAGGGCCTTGTCGACCACATGCTGATCGGCATCGACGTATCCGCGCCCCTTGTGCACGTACAGCTCGACGTTGATGTCGCGATCGTCCTGGAAGGTGAACAGGTGGTGTCGCGGATCCAGAATGCGCGCCGAGGAACCCTCCTCGATGTCGCCCGCCGTGACCGCGCCCGCGCCCGACTTGTCGAATGCGCAGCACCGCATCCTCGACCCCGTCGGAGAGTGCCAGAACCAGCGTCTTCAGGTTGCCGATGATCTGATGGACGTCCTCCACGACTCCCGGAATGGTCTGATGTTCGTGCACCACTCCGTCGATGCGGAAACCCCAGACGGCGGCCCCGCGCAGCGACGACAGCAGGACACGCCGCATGGCGTTGCCCAGCGTGTGGCCGTAGCCGCGCTCGAGCGGCTGCACGCGGAATTCCGCAACGTTCGGATTGTCATCGCGCTTGTGCACCTCGACAAGCTGCGGCAGAACGAGACCCTTCAGGTCGATCGCTTGTGGCATATGGAAATCACCTGTGCTCGGTCATGCCGCGGCGGCGCCGCGGCAACGCCCCACCCCGCCCCTGACGCGCGGTGGGCTCGTACGGAAGTCAGGGTCCGGACCACCTGCCAAACGGACCCGGGCGGACGATCGCTATTCGAGGCGACCGTCCCATCCCGATGTCCATCGCTACTTCGAATACAGCTCCACGACCAGCTGCTCCTGCGCGGCAATCGGAATATTGGGCCGCGTGGGACGCTCCAGCATCCGGCCGCTGAACGTGTCGCGATCCACCGCGAGCCAGGACGGAGACGCCCCGCGCGAGGCATGCTGCATTGCCTCGATCAGGAACCCATTCTCCCGCGACTTCGGGCGAACGCGGATCTCTTCCCCCGGCACCACAGCATAGCTCGGAATGTCCACGCACCGGCTGTTGATCTCGACATGCCGGTGTCGGATGAGTTGACGTGCCGCTTTGCGACTCGAGGCGAACCCCAAGCGGTACACCATGTTATCGAGTCGACTCTCAAGTGCCGCGAGAAGGTTGTGTCCGGTGACGCCGGGCATGCTTGGAGACGTGCTCGAACATGTTCCGGAACTGCGCTCGCTGAGCCGTAGATGCGCTTGATCTTCTGCTTCTCGCGCAGCTGCTTGGCGTATTCCGACGCCTTGCGGCGACGGGCGGTCGACTGGCCATGCTGGCCGGGCGCGTAGGGACGCCGCTCGACCGGGCATTTCTCGGTGAAGCACTTGGTCCCCTTCAGGAACAACTTGGTCCCCTCCCGGCGGCACTGGCGGCAACTGGGGCCGGTGTATCGCATCCGACTAGACCCTCCGCCGCTTCGGGGGGCGGCAGCCATTGTGCGGAATCGGCGTGACGTCCTTGATGGACTTCACCTGCAGTCCCGCCGTGGCCAGCGCCTGAATCGCGGACTCGCGCCCGCTGCCGGGGCCCTGAACGCGCACGTGCACGCGGCGTACGCCCAGCGACAGCGCCTCTCGCGCTGCCTGCTCGGCGGCCACCGTGGCGGCGAACGGCGTCGACTTCTTCGATCCCTTGAAGCCTGCCTTGCCCGATGATCCCCACGCGACCGTGTTCCCGCTGCATGTCCGTGATGGTCACCGTCGTGTTGTTGAACGTCGCGCTGATGTGCGCGATGCCTTCGGCCTCGATAACGCGTTTGGTCTTCTTTCCGGTTGCCATGCGCTCGATGTCAGTATGGGCTGCGGCACGCCGCGCTGAGGCGGGCGGCGCACCCGACGTTGGCTCTCGACTACTTGGTCACCTTCTTCTTGCCCGCGATGGCGCGACGCGGTCCCTTCTTCGTGCGCGCATTCGTGTGCGTCCGCTGCCCGCGAACCGGCAACCCGCGCCGATGGCGGATCCCGCGATACGATCCGATGTCCATCAGGCGCTTGATGTTCATCGCGATTTCCGTCCGCAGCGCGCCTTCGACGCGATGATCCTTCTCGATCGCCTGACGAAGGCGGTTCACGTCGCCGTCGGACAGATCGCGAATGCGGAGGTCGCCGCTGACGCCGGTCTTCTCGAGAATCGGCGCGCCGTGGCGCGGCCAATGCCGAAGATGTACGTGAGGCCGATCTCGACCTTCTTTTCACGCGGGAGATCGACGCCGGCAGATACGTGCCATATCAGCCCTGCCGCTGCTTGTGCTTAGGGTTTCGCTTGCAGATGATGCGCGTCACGCCGTTGCGCTTGATGACGTTGCAGTGCTCGCAGATCGGTTGCACACTGGTGCGGACTTTCACGGACCCTCTCCTTCGTTCGACTGCGCAAATTGGCCAAGACGCTGAAGATAGAGGCCTTGGCGCCCCGGTGCAAGGGACGCGCCGGCGCGAGAAGTCCGGACCGTTGGGCTAGGCGGCGCCCGCGGTGACGGCGCGGCGGCATCTCCGAACGAACCCGGTGCATGGCGGCCGCCGCATCGGGCGACCCGGTCACTGCTCGCCCGAGCACCAGATAGCGCGCCCCTCGAAGCGGTCGCGTCGTCAGGGCGTGACCACCCGCTTCTGGTCGTGGCACCGTCCCGTCCGCGAAGCGGATCCCCGGCACCAGCAGCGCCAGCCGGTCCCCGAACCGCTCGCGCAGCGGCTCAATCTCCTGCCCGCTGCAGACAACGCCGTGCGCACCAGACGCGGCCGCCAGCTCCGCGAACCGCTACCACCTCTCGCGTCCACGCCGGGTGTTCGGCCGCGCCCAGGCCGCTGCGAGCGCGGCGGCGTCCATGGACGTCAGCACGGTGACCGCCAGGACGCCGCACCGGGCTTCCGCGCCCTCGACTGCCGCCTGGACCATCTCCTGGCCTCCGACGGCGTGCACGGTGAGCAGCGACGCGCCAATCTTCGCGCACGAGGCCGCCGCCGCACGCACCGTGTTCGGGATGTCATGGAGCTTGAGATCGAGGAAGACCACCTTCCCCTGCTCGCGCAACGCCGCCACCGCGCGCGGGCCGGCAGCCGTGAAGAGCTCGCTACCCACCTTGTAGAACTCGCACGCGTCGCCCAGTTGTCGAACCATCTCCAACGCGCGATCGAGGTTGGACACGTCCAGCGCGACGATGGGAGTCGCGGCCTACCCCTTCCATTGCAATCCCCCGGTGAGCGTCGAGATGGAATCGACCCCGTGCACCTCACACCACGCGGCGAGATCCGCGACAACCCGCTCGGGAAGGCGCGGGTTCCGCAGCGCCGCGGTGCCGATCGCCACGCATGTCGCGCCGGCCAGAATGTACTGGAGGACGTCCTCCGCCGAAGCGATCCCGCCCACGCCGATGATGGGCGCACCCGTGGCCCGGAACACTTTCCATGTCGCAAGAACGCCCACCGGGCAGGAGCGCCGGCCCGCTCACGCCGCCCGTCCCGAAACCCAGGGCGGGCCGCCGGCGCTCCACATCGATCAGCAGTCCCGGAAGCGTGTTGACCACGCGTGATGCCGTCGGCGCCACCCTCGAGCGCCGTGCGCGCCGCCGCGGCGAGGTCCACCAGCGTCGGCGAGAGCTTCACGAAGAGCGGGAGGCGCGTGGCGTCGCGGGCACAGACGAACCACTTCTCGCGAGCGCGCGCGGGTCGGCCCCGAACTCCATCCCGCCCGCCTTCACGTTCGGGCAGCTCACATTCAGCTCGTAGCCGTCCTTGCCGGGCACGTCGTCGAGGCGAGCGACGACCGCGAGCGAATTCCTCCACGGCGTTGCCGACCACATTCACGAGCACCGCGCGCCGCCCGGCATTCGCGGCGAGCCAGGGGAGGTGCGTGACACGAACCTCTTCGACCCCGGGATTCGCGAGTCCCACGGCGTTGAGCATCCCGCCGGCGAATTCCATCACCCGCGGTGGCGGGGCGCCGGCGCGGGGACGCGAGGCTCACTGCCTTGGTGACCAGCCCGCCGAGCGCATCGAGCGCGCAGACATCCGCCGAGCTCACGACCGTAGCCGGCGGTGCCGGACGCCAGGAAAACCGGGTTCTGGACTTCGATGCCGGCCAGCGTGACGGAGAGTCGCTGCGGCATCGCGTGGGTCATGGCGCTCCGGAGCCCGCGCTCTCGCGTCGCTGCTCGGTACTGCGCCAGGTAGCGCATCGGTTGCGTCGGCGATCGCGCGCGCGATGGTCTGCTGGCCCGCCGCGCTCGTGAGGTACTTCGCCTCCGCCGCATTGGTCCCGAATCCGATCTCCACCAGCACGGCCGGCATGTGCGCGGTGACGAGCACGAGGAACCCGGCCTGCTTCACGCCGCGATCCTGCCCCGACGGGTGGACCTGTCGCAGTCCTTCCTGAATGGTCGCGGCAAGCCGGCTCGATTCGCGCAGGTTCTCGTTCTGCTCCATGTCGGCGAGGAGGAACGAGAGCGGGTCCCCCGGCTCGGCGTCGACCCCAACATCGTACGCCGACGCCTCGTTTTCCATCTCCTCGACGCGCTTCTCGTCTTCGGTCTTGGCCTCGGAGAGGAAATACGTCTCGAACCCGCGTGCCGCGCGCGGGTGCTGCCAGCGCAGGTTGGCGGCGTTGACGTGAATGGAGACGAAGAGGTCGGCCTTCGCGCGGTTGGCGATGCGGCCCGCGGTCGGCGAGCGCGATCAGGGTGTCGGTGGTGCGGGTCATGATCACCTTGATGCCGCGCGCCTGCAGCAGGTCGCGCACTCGCCGCGCCACCGCGAGCGTGATATCGGCCTCGTACATCTTGTGGCGCTCGCCAATCGGCCCGCTCATTCCCCGATCCGGTCCACCGTGCCCGGCGTCAACCACGATCACCGGCACGTGGTCCCGGGGCCGAGTCGTCGGCGGAGGATCGACCGGGTGCGGTCGTGTCACCGTGGCCGCTGCACCCCCCTGCTTCGTGGAGGGTGCCGAGGCGAGAGGAGGTGCGACCGAAGGCGGCGCGGTCGAGGCGGCGGCCGGGGTGCCCCCCGCACTCGACGAGACCCTGGCCAGCTCCCGCCGGACGGCGTCGTATCGATAGCCGGCCGCGAATCGCGGAATCACGTCGGTCACCACCCGGAGCGCGAAGTAGAGCGTACCGTCCACGATCAGCGGGGCGGCCCCGACCGGCACCACTTCCCTTCCCACGCGGACCGCCGGGAGGTCGAGCGTGAGGTCGAACCGCGTGCCCCCTGCTTCGATCGTATAGCGGTCCCGGCTGACCCGCGTGAGGCGGGCACCTAACGGGGGGAGCACCTGATCGCTGCGCACCATCGGGCCCGACCGCGTCACCACGACGGGCACCGAGACAGACCGATCGCCCGCGCGCACCGTGAGGGCGGCGGCCGGAGCGGCAATCTGGAAGACCGTGAGCAGGGTGATGATCATCGTCGGCGAAAGGCGCGTGCCATCTCGCGCTCCGCATCTCGGCGGCGGGAATCCTCGCGCTTGTCGTGCAGCTTCTTCCCTCTGGACAGCGCGACCGTCACCTTGACGCGGCCGCGGCTGAAGTAGAGCTCGAGCGGAACGAGCGTGAGTCCCTGGCGCTCCACGGCGCCAATCAGCCGACGAATTTCGCGCTGGTGGAGCAACAGCTTCCGGGTGCGTGTCGGTTCGTGGTTGACGTAGCCGCCGCTGCCGTACGGGGCGATGTGGCAGTTGACGAGGTACACCTCGCCATCACGAACGATACCGTACGCATCCGAAATGTTGGCTCTGCCGTCGCGCAATGACTTCACCTCGGTCCCGGTCAACACCATCCCGGCTTCGAAGACCTCCAGCACATGATAGTCGTGTCGCGCGGCCTTGTTGCGTGCGATCGTCTTCTTCGACCCCGCCTCGCCGCTGCGACTGCTGCCACTGTGCTCGCTGGGTGTCATTGGTGTTGGACGCGCGTGCCCGGCCGATTGGTTGACTCGCGCAGGGAGGGGCCGATAGCTTCCCGGGCCCTGCCGAAGTGGTGGAACTGGTAGACGCGCTGCATTCAGGGTGCAGTGGGCGACAGCCCGTGGGGGTTCGAGTCCCCCCTTCGGCATCATCCCTCCGGCACGAGCGCACCGCCGCCCGTCGCCCCGACGAGGTCAGGTCCGCGGCGTTCCGGATACGGCGGATGGTGGTCGGTCTTCGGGAAGCACCACCTCGCCGAACGCGTTCCGGAGAGCGATGTTCGCCGCGCCAATGTACTGAGCGAGGATGCCCCCCGCACGCTCCACATCAGGCGCGTCCGCGCGCCGCGCGCCTCCGGCGGAGGTCAGCAGCGCCCGACCGAGTCGCGCCCCGGTCCCCTCTTCCGCGCTGCGTGCCATGAGCACCTTCCGGTACGCTGCCAGCCGGTCGTCGAACTGCCGTTCCGCCGTCCGCACCATCCCTGCCGCCACACTGCGATCCACCTGGAGCGCTTCGCGCACCTGGCGGGCCACGATCGATCCGGTGCGGTCGTCCAACGCGTCGCGCTCCGCGACCAGGAGCCCGAGCGCTCGACGCGCGTAGCGCAATTCCCAGCGCGCGCGGTCATCATCGCCCGACGTGGCGACCCTCGAGAGCCACCGCACATCGTCATCATCGGGCTCGGTCGAGAGCGCGGCGACGTACCGGGCCGCGCCGCGGCGCAAGCGCCACTCCATTCGCCACTCGCTGAACAGCCGGGCCGCCATTGGCGCCGTTGCCGCTCAGGATTGCCGTGCCCGCAGGCCGACGCGCTCGCGTACTACCGACTCCTCGGCGAGAAGGTCGCTCAGCCGGATGCCCTCGAGCGTCTCATCGATCCGCCGCTGGAGCAGCATGCCACACCGGGCGGAGGCTGCAGCTCCGCGACTCCGAGCAGCGGTCCTCGGAGACCGGGTGCGACACGCACGGCAGGTCGAACGTCGAATGCTCCGACGCCGCGACCACCTCCCGCACGGAAATGTCGTCAGGCTCGCGGGCCAGCACGTATCCCCCGCGGGCGCCCCGGGTGCTGGTAATGATGCCGGCGCGACGCAGCCTGAGCAGGATCTGCTCGACATAGTCCGGCGGGAGCCCTTCCTCGCTGGCGATCTCCCGGCCGGTCACGGGGCCATCACCGTACCGGTACGCAAGACGGAGCGCAGCAGATCAGTCCGTATTCGGCCCAGGTCGTTATTCGCATCGACGGGCAATATAAGGCCGCGCACGGCGGGACCGCCGTCGGAAATCGGGAGGACACCCTACGCCGGCCTTGCTCCCCGGGACGCCGATGCTCGGTGAGCTTCCGCAGATCCAGGACCTCGTCGACCTGGTCGGCTGGCAGGATGCCCTCGCGCTTCGGACCAGATCCCGGATCAGGATGCCTTCCTTGACTGAGCGCTTGCTGATCTCCGCGGCCGCGGCGTAGCCGATCTGGGGAGCCAAGGCGGTGGCCAGGGCCGCGGAGCGCTCCACCCAGTACTCGCACATCTCGCGATTGGCCTCGATACCGCGCACGCAGCGCTCCGACAACACGCGCGTGGCGTTCGTCAGGATCCGCATCGTGAGCAGCACGTTGTACGCGATCACCGGCATCATCACGTTGAGCTCCAGTTGCCCGTGCTCCGACGCCACGGCGACCGTCGTATCGCAGCCGAACACCTGGAAGCACACCTGGTTCACCATCTCCGGGATGGACGGATTGACCTTGCCGGGCATGATCGACGATCCAGGCTGCACGGCCGGCAGATGAATCTCGTCGACGCCGGTGCGCGGTCCCATCACCATCAGTCGGAGATCGCTCATGATCTTGCTGAGATCCAGCGCGAAGACCCGCAGGCTGGCCGAAAAAGCGGCAACGTCGCCCATGCTCTGCATCAGCTGGACGCGATCGGCGCCCTCGCGCAGCTCGAGCCCCGTGATCTCCCGCAGATGCCGGATCATGAGCGCCGGATACTCCGGCTCCACCGTGACGCCGGTGCCGACGGCGCTGCCACCGATGCCCAGATCGCGCAGATAGTCGGCCGTCTCTCGCAGCGCGTCGCATCCCGCGGTCGATGGTCCCCGCGTAGGCGGAGAATTCCTGGCCCAGCCGGATCGGCATGGCATCCTGCAGGTGCGTGCGCCCCGCCTTGACGATGCCGTCGAACTCACGCCCCTTGGCGGCGAAATCGTCGCGTAGCTGGGAAAACACCCCGAGCATGGGCTCGAGCCCGGCGAGACACGCCAGACGGATGTTCGTCGGGATCGTGTCGTTCGTGCTCTGCGCCATGTTCACGTGGTCGTTCGGATGGACCGGCTTGTACTCTCCGCGGCGACCGCCCAGCAATTCGTTCGCCCGGTTGGCGAGTACCTCGTTGACGTTCATGTTGTGCGAGGTGCCGGCGCCGGCCTGATAGGGATCCACCACGAATTGATCGCGGTGCTGCCCAGCCAGCACCTCGTCAGCGGCCGCCACGATGGCGTCGGCGAGCCGGGCATCGAGTCGGCCGGTGGCCTTGTGGGTCAGCGCGGCCGCCTTCTTGATCCAGACCTGAGCGATGACGAACGGTTCGGGGGGCGCGAGGCCGCTGATCGGAAAATTCTGGACGGCGCGCAGCGTCTGGACGCCGTAGAGCGCGTCGGCGGGCACCTCGAGTGTGCCCAACGGGTCCTGCTCCGTGCGCGTGCGGCCGGTCATGCCGGAGCGCCGTCCGGGGGGAGCGGACATCTCGCGCCACACGGTGCGAGTCGGGCGCTGCCCCCGGTGCCGAGGAGAGTCATCACACTACGGGACGGGGGGCGTGGGTACCTGAAACAGGGAGATGACCCCGACCAGCCCGTTGTTCGCCGCGCCCAGGTAGTTGGTGCGGAGCCGCGTCGCCACCACTTCGCGCGCCGAAGCCGTTGACGCCGCCCATGGTTGGTACTGGTAGCTGGGGATCGAATCCACGCCGTTGTCGTGGTACGAGCACAGCAGCTCTCGCGTCGGGACGCCGCCACCTGAGGGGTCATATCGGAGCTCGAGAATGAGCGCGCTGTTGGCATCGTGCGCTGCCGTCCAGTGGAGCTGGATGGTCTCGGACCCGGTAGGCACGCTGACAGGGTCCATGGTGAACGCCTCCGCGGTCTTCGCGCGGATCGAGGTTGCCGGGAACCCGCCAACCGCCCCCGGGACCGAGACGACGATGCTGTCTCCCGGCGTGTACGGGATCTCGCCGCCAGCCGACCGCTCGTAGATGATCTGACCCTGTGAATTCACGTCCCGTTGCAGCGTATCGAGACGGGTACCGATCATCGTCGTCACCGGAAGCCCGGCGTCGAGGAAGGTGACGCCCGTGAAGTCGTTGGTGGGTGCCGAGTACAGGGCGTCGGCGCACGAATCGAGGACCAGCTTGGCGTTCGGCACGGTCGACAGCTGACCCACGAAGAAGCGACCCACCGGGGAGGTCACGAAGTCGCCGCTTGCATTCTTCGAGGCGTCCACCGTGACGAGCCCCCAGGTATTGTTCGCGTTGGGCGAGAGGCCGCTCTCACATGAGGCGATGAGCGCCACCGCGAGGACGGGAGCCAACCAGATCCAGCGGGACGGACGTTGACGACGGATTGAGATCATCGGATGCGGATGGTCGCGAGAGGTGGAAGGATGAGCTCCGACCTGTAAGCCATGAACGGTGAACCGCGAGCAATCGACCGCGAGCCATGGTCGGTGGTCCACGGACCCTGGATGGTACGCGCTGGAATGGCTCGCTCCACGCCGGGCCCGAGGAGAGGCTCAGGTGAAGTTTCGATCCGGGCGTCCTTTCAGGCAACCTCGAACGCCGGAAAGCGGGACGGAATGACGTAAGGGCATCTCCCGGGCTGCGTGTCGCCCGCCGCCGCCGCGGGGCCACCTAACGACTCCCGGCACGATCGAAACCGATCAGGAACGGGTTGGACCGGAGCTCTTCACCGACCGTCGTGTCGGGGCCATGGCCCGGCAATACCCGAGTGGAATGGGGAAGTGCCGTAATGCTCCGGAGCGAGCGGGTGAGCTCCGCGTGGTCGCTCAAGGGGAGATCCGTGCGTCCGACCGATCCGGCAAAGAGGCAGTCGCCGACGAACGCCACTCCGTGGCCGTGGATAACGACATGTCCGGGGGAGTGACCCGGTGTGTGCATCACCGCGAAGGTCAGGCTTCCGAGTGCCAGGCGATGCGTGGGGAGCAGTTCGCCATCGGGCTCCGGCGGCTGTTCGATCGACAGTCCCAGCGCCGCCGCCTGCACTGCCGCGTTGCGATAGAGCGGGAGATCGGCGGGGTGCAGCAGGACCGGCACGTTCCACATGCGCTTGACCGGGCCGACGGCGCCCACATGGTCCAGGTGGGCATGGGTGAGCCAGATGGCGGACAGCGTGACGCCGGCGTGCTTCACCGCACCGATGAGCAGGGGCGCGTCGTCGCCCGGATCGATCAGCGCCGCCAGACGGGTCTGGGGATCCGCCACCAGGTAGCAGTTCTCGTGAAACGCTCCGGTGACGAACGTCTCGATTCTCACGAGGTGGGAGCGTCGGCCGCGACCGGAAACACCGAGGTGCGAAAGCCCCGTGACGTCAGGTACTTGTCTACGGCGATGGCTGCGGTGGTCGCGTCTCCCACCGCCGTGGTGATTTGCCGGGTGAGTTGCACCCGCACGTCACCCGCCGCGAAGAGGCCCGGAATCGAGGTCTCCATATTGGCGTCGGTGACCAGGTAGCCCATCGCGTCATGCTTCGGATGCCCCACGATGATCCCCGTATTGGGGCGGAACCCGACGAACACGAAGATCCCGGTCACCGGCAGTTCGCTCGCCTGACCGGTCCTGGTGTTCTTGAGTGAGAGCTTGTGGACCAGGCCGTTGGCATCGCCATGGATCTCGTCGACCACGGTATCCCAGATGATCTCGATCTGCGGGTTCTCCATGACCCGATGGCGCAGCAAGCGCGACGCGCGCAGCTCATCGCGCCGGTGAATCAGATAGACCTTCTCCGCGTAGCGCGTCAGGAAATCGGATTCCTCGCACGCGGCATCGCCGCCGCCCACCACTGCGATCGTCTGGCCCTTGAAGAAGGCTCCGTCACAGACGGCGCAGTACGAAACACCCTTGCCGGCGTACTCCACTTCTCCGGGGATCCCGAGCTTCACGGGCGATCCCCCGGCGGTGATGATGACGGCTGGGGCTCGATACACCGTGCCGTCGTCGCAATCACACTCGAAGCCGTCCTCGATGCGCCTGATCGCCACGACGTTGGCCATGCGAAATTCGGCGCCGAACTTGCGCGCGTGACTCTCGAACTTCTGCGCCAGTTCCCACCCGAGGACACGCTCGAAACCGGGATAGTCTTCGATCAGTTCCGTGTTCAGAAGTTCACCACCGGCGGCGCCGCGCTCGATCACCGCGGTCTTGAGCATCGAGCGCCCCGCGTACATTGCGGCGGTCATCCCCGCGGGTCCGGCGCCCACCACGATCACGTCGAAGTCGAAGTCCTGTGCCACGTTCATCCCTCGTCTACTGGTTGGCGCCTGGCGCAAGAGGCAACACCCATCAGGCGGGCTGCAACGGCCTGTTCGAACACCCGTCTCGGTTTCACGATCACAGGATGAAATGTCGCCAGGGCGTTGTCGCCGCGGTATTCACGTACTCCCCGTCCGATGAGTCCCTGGGCCGTGGTGCGGGTTCCATCAATGCCGCACGTGCCGGCCACCGTCCACCAGAAGCGTTTCGCCGGTGACGTAGGTGGCATCGAGCAGGTAGAGCACCGCGCGAGCCACGTCCTCCGGCGAGCCCCACCGCTTGAGTGGCGTTGTCTCCCGCAACCGTTCCGAGGCTGCCGGATCCCAGCCTTCGGGCAGGAGCACCGTGCCCGGGGCCACCGCGTTCACGCGGATGCGCGGCGCGAGCACGCGCGCCAGTGCGCGCGTCAGGTGGACCAGAGCCGCCTTGCTGACCCCGTGCGGGATGAAGGCAGGCCAGGTCTCGAACGCCGAAAGGTCGGCGATGTTCACGATCACGCCACCTTCGGGGAGATGGTTCGCGGCCTCCTGCGCGATCAGAAACGGCCCGCGCAGGTTCAGGTCCAGGATGAAATCCCACGACTCCGGGGTAACGTGACCGAGCGGAGTGCGGACCATCACGGCGGCGGAATTCACGACCACGTCCAGGCGTCCCATCGAAGCCACGACGTCGCGGACGAGCTGCGCGGGCGCACACGCGTCCTCGAGGTTCGCCTGGAACAGCCGGCCATGGCCCCCGCGGCGTTCCAGTTCGGCCGCGGTTTCCGCCGCCTCGGTCGCCGAGAGGTAGTAGTGGACGGCGATGTCATAACCGCGCGAACCGAGCACGATGGCCAGGATGCGGCCCACGCGCCGGCCGGCGCCGGTCACCAGCGCGACTGGCCGTGCGGCTCTGGCTGGCGGATCCACAGCGGGGGTCCTCACGCGACGGACGCCTGCGTGCGCCGGCGCGCGACGCGCTCGTCCTGCCGTTCCAGCCACTCCTCCGGAACCCGAAGGGCACCCACGACCCGGGCGCCATCGCCGCTGCCGTGCGAGTCCGATCCGCCACTCGGCACGAGGCCGAAGTGCTGAACGAGCGCGAGGAGACGCGCGCGATCATCCGCCGAGTGCGACGGGTGAAGCACCTCCACCCCGTCGAGCTCCAGCGCCACGAGCGCCCCGATCCGCGCCACCGTCCCTCCGGCTCCCGGGTGCGCGAGCACGGCGATTCCGCCACAGCCGTGCACCAGCGCGATGGCCTCGCCAAGCCCCATGCGTCGCTTCTCCAGAAACGCCGGGCGTCCTGCACCAAGGTAGCGATCGAAGGCGTCGCGCAGATCGCGCGCCCACCCGTTTTCGACCAGTGCGCGCGCCACATGCGGGCGACCGATCGCCGCGTCCGCCGCGACCGAAAGGACATCGTCGAACGTAATCCGGACCCCGATGTCGTTCAGCCGGTGCACCATCGCTTCGGCGCGTTCCCGGCGCGCCGTGCGGAACGCCGCCAGGTGACCCTGCACGTCGTTCAGGCGCGACAGATGCAGGCCGAGCAGGTGCGTCTCGTCGTTCCTCTCGTACGCGCTCAGTTCGACGCCGGCGATGACGCGAACCCCGGCCTGCTCTCCGGCGGACATCGCCGCTTCGACGCCATCCACGGTGTCGTGGTCGGTGAGCGCGATGGCCGAAAGACCGGCTGCCTGCGCCGCGCGCACCACCCGCTCGGGCGCCTCCGTGCCGTCGGATGCCGTGGAATGGAGATGCAGGTCAACGCACCGTGCGTGCGACATCGGAGCGGCCAGGTACCGGCTACCCGGTGTAGCCCACTTCGGGCGAGGTGAAGCTCGGCTGCGACTGATCGAACAGCCGGCGCAAATCCTCGTCAGGCAGCTCGGCGAGTGATTGCTCCCGTGAGCGCGTCTCCACCGGACTGTACCGCGTGACCCGCAGCTCGCGGTCGTTGCCCGACCCCGCGACGAAGATCAGACCGAACTCGTCGCGGTCGTACTGGGTGATGTAGCCGGACGGAAAGACGCGCCAGGTTCTGCCGTCGACTTCGAGCGAACGCGTAGGCATGCTCAGCACCGCTCCACGTGGGAGGAAACCCGAGGCGGGGTCAGAACCCGGTCTCGGGGATGGTCTCGAGTTGCTGCTTCACGAACCCCAGGAACCGGTCGGCGTCGGCGCCATCCACGATCCGATGGTCGAACGACAGGAAGAAGTGCGCGCAGGTCCGGATGGCGAGGACGTCGTCTCCGTCCACTCCTTTCATCACCTTCGGGCGCTTCTCGATGGTCCCGGTGCCGAGAATCGCCACCGTGGGCTGCGGAATGACCGGCGTGCCCATGATCGAGCCGAAGACCCCTGGATTGGTGATCGAGAACGTGACGTCCTGCACCTCTTCGGGCCTCAAACGCTTGGCCCGCGCCCGGGTGGCAAGGTCGTTCAGGGCGCGGGTCAATCCGGCGAGGGACAGGTTGTCCGCATCCTTGATCACGGGGACGATCAGGCCCCAGTCGAGGGCGACGGCGACGCCGATGTTGTAGCGTTTGCGGTACACGACATCCGTACCGCGCACGGCGGCGTTCACGACAGGATAGGTGCGCAAGCCGGCGACAACAGCCTGAATCACGAACGGCAGGTAGGTGAGCTTGTCGCCCCGGGCGTCGAATTCGGATCGGAGCCGATCGCGCACGCGGGCCACGCGCGTGAGGTCGATCTCGAAGACGGTTGTGACGTGCGCCGAGGTGTGCGTGGAGTACGTCATGTGGCCCGCGGTCAGCCGACGGATCCTGCTCATCGGCTCCACCACGTCGCCGGGCCACACCTCGACAGCTGGCGGCTGATAGTCGAATCCGGCCGGTGCATACATCGATGGCGCGGGGGCGGGCGCGACGGCGCCGCCGGATTCGATGAACGCGAGGATGTCCTTCTTGGTGACGCGACCGGCGACGCCAGATCCGGTCAGCCCGGCGAGCTCGATGCCGTGCTCCTCCGCGATGCGGCGAACGAGGGGCGAGGATCGGGTGCGAATGCGCTCCTCGAACGATCCAGGGGGGGCGGGGGGATGCAATGGCGTGCTTGGGGATGCGGCGGCGTGGTGCGGGAGCGTGGCGGGCGCCGGCGTAGATTCTTTCATCGGGGGGGGCCCCCCGGTCGCGGCCCGCAGCGGCGCGTCCTCCACCACCGTGCCCTGCGCGGCACCTTCGGCCACCGCCCCGGCACCATCGCTTTCGATACGAGCCACGATCGTCTCCACCGGCACCGTCTGACCTTCCTTCACGAGAATCTCCACCAGCACACCGGCATTCGGCGCCGGAATCTCGGCATCCACCTTGTCGGTGGAGATCTCGAACATTGGCTCATCACGCATGACGCTCTCCCCGACCTTCTTCAGCCAGCGGGACAGCGTCCCTTCAGCGATCGATTCCCCCATCTGCGGCATCAGCACGTCAATTCGCGCCACCGTATCGCCCTCACTCAGGATTGCGTCGTCGTATCGCGGCGTCGCAGCCGCCGGAGAACCAGAATCGGCAACGAAACCGCCCCCAGCACCGCGCCGACCCACCAGTAAACATACCAGTTGCAGATGGGGAGCCCCTCGCAGGCAGGGCTGTGCCGGGCTCCCTCCACCAGCCTGCCGATGAGGACCGCGACCATGCCGCCGCTGAACATCCCGGCAACCGTGGTGAAGCACCCGATGGCAATGTTCCGCGAACGCGAGCCGACCCGAACCGCGGCGCCGCCCGGCGTCCCCTCTCCCGGCCCGCCCTCAGCCACCACACCCTTCCCCGCCGACGGCCCGCCGGGGCGTCGCGCCAACGCCTAACGCACCGGACCGCGGTGGCGCCACCACGCGCCATGCCGGCGACCGCGCGGCCGACGCCATTCAGTACGCCGCCTCCATCCGGTGCGACGGTTCCGTGCGGCGATGCAACTGCACGAAGAAGCGCTTCACGTTCCGATCGAGCCGGCTCTCCCCGATCTGGTCGGTGTCGATCTCCACGAAGGTGTAATGCCCCCCTTCCGGCTTGACCGTCACCCGCGCCTTCGCCACCACTTCCGGCGTCCCCACGATACCCTGATACGTGCGCGACCGGCCCGAACTGGCGGCCATCTGCAGGCCCAGCCCGGTGAAGAACTCGTCAGCAGCCTGGACGACCTCCACCGGCGTCAACGACGTGCGAAAGAAGTGCCGCATGACCCCTCATTGTTTGGGCTTCACGTCCGGGCGCTCGGGAAAGACATCCTGCATCCAGTCCACGCGCTGGAGTCGCCTGCGTCGAATCCCGGCGGAACTGGACCGCCACCGCCCACTCGCCGTTCGTGATGAAGCTCAGCGTGCCGTAGTAGGTCCCGAGTTCCTCACCCGGCAACAACGCATCCCAGACGTTCACGTTGTCATGACTGGTCGCAAAGATGCGCCCCTCCCCACCCTCGATCGGTTCCCCGGTCTTGCTGTCGCGGACCACGACCTTGTACTTGATCGGCTCGCGCGCATGCGGCGGCACCGGGTCGGAGATGACGCGATACTTCATGTCGTCCGACTCCAGCCGGATCGACAGATCGGGCGCCTCGGGCGTACACGCGGCCACGAGCGGCAAGAACAACGCCGCCACCAGCAACGCCCGACGCGTCATGACGCGTAGTACTCCAGGCCGAGGTGCGTGATCTGCTCCTCGCCCATGAGATGCCGCAGCGTGTTCTTGAGCTTCGTCTGCTGAATGAACAGATCGTGCTCCGGCTGCAGTCCGGGCGCCGCCATCGGGCTCTTGAAGTAGAACGAAAGCCATTCCTGAATCCCCTTCATGCCCGCGCGCTGCGCGAAATCCGAGAACAGCGCCAGATCGAGCACGATCGGCGCCGCCAGAATCGAGTCCCGACACAGAAAATTAACCTTGATCTGCATCGGATAGCCCATCCACCCGAAGATGTCGATGTTGTCCCACCCTTCCTTGTTGTCGCCGCGCGGCGGGTAGTAGTTGATGCGCACCACGTGCGAGAAACGCGCGTAGAGCTCCGGATACAACTCCGGTTGCAGGATCGTGTGCAGCACGCTGAGCTTCGACTCCTCCTTCGTCTTGAACGACGCCGGGTCGTCCAGCACCTCGCCGTCGCGGTTGCCGAGGATGTTGGTCGAATACCATCCGGCGAGGCCGAGCATCCTCGCCTTGAGGGCCGGCGCGATCACGGTCTTCATCCACGTCTGACCGGTCTTGAAGTCCTTGCCGGAGATCGGAACGCCGCGGTCGTTGGCAAGCTGCATCAGCGCCGGCGTGTCGACGGCCAGGTTGGGCGCCCCGTTCGCGAACGGCACGCCTTCCATGATGCACGCCCACGCGTACAGCATCGACGGCGCGATCGCGTCGTCATTGCGCTCCATCGCCCGTCTCGAACTGCTCGATGGTGGCGTGCGGCGGCACCCGGCTTGATGTACGCTCGGTCGACGCGCACCACACCATGACGACGCGGTCCACGCCGTTGCGTCGACTTGAACTCGCGGATATCCTGCCGCAGCTGCTCGGCGAGGTCGCGCTTGGTCTTTCCCTGCTTGACATTCGTGCCGCTGATGCGGGTCACGTAGCGTGAATCGAACACCGCCGGCATCGGGTGGATCACCGTTCGCAGGAACTCGGCGACCGGCTCCAGGTGCCGTTCCTCGAGCACGCCCGCCTTGCGCGCCGCGGTGTAGGCGTCATCGGGAATCGGGATCCCAGGCCCCGAACACGAGGTCGTCGAGCGACGCGAGCGGAGACGAAGTCCTTGATCAGCGGCGACCGATGCTCGGTCCGTCTGCCCAGCCGGATGGTCGCCATCTGCGTGAGCGAGCCGATCGGACTCGACAAGCCCCGCCGGATGCTCTCGACGCCCGCGATGAAGGTCGTGGCAACGGCGCCGAGCCCTGGCGTCAGAACGCCGAGCTTGCCAGTCGGTGGACGTATCGTCACACGAGGTGTCGCGGAGGGGGCCGGCACGCTAGGAAATCTCCAGGGATCTCGCGAATGTCGTCAGTGGGCCACGTCGAGGCGCCGCACGAACGTGCGGCTCCCGGGCTTGCGTTTCATCACGCCCGCGAATGCATCGGGCTCGGCACGATTGCCGAGACGTTCCTGATCCGACCCGCCACGACCGGGAGGTGGCGTGGTGGCGCGGTACACGAACGCGATGCGCTGCACCGCGGTGATCCACGCCGTGACCGAGAGGATCACGCAGATCGCGATCAGGACCCATCCCCCGAGCGCGAGACCGAAGAACGCCTGCGGAGCCGACAGAAGGATGATCCGCCCGGGTCGCTGCAGGATGCCGACCTTGGCGTCGATGCCCAGGCTCTCGGCGCGGGCTCGCGTATATGACGTCAGAAACGAACCGATGATGCCGAGGAGCAACACCGCAACCATCGGCGTCGACATGTACGCCGGGAATCCCAGCAGGGCATCCTTCCGCGAGAAGAACACGCACAGCCCGCCGAGAATGGCGCCGTCTGCCACGCGATCCAGCGTCGAGTCGTAGAACGCGCCGAAGACACTCTCCCGGCCGGTTCGTCTCGCCACTTCGCCGTCCACGACATCGAACAGTGCCGTGAAACCCAGGACATACCCGGCAACCCGGATGTGTCCGGAGGCATAGATCGCGCCAGCGGCCAGGCAGCAGAGGGTCCCTACGGTCGTGATCGCGTTCGGATTGACCTTCCTCGCCACCATCCAGTCAACTATGGGTGCAATCAGCCAGAAATAGCCGCGCTTGACCTGGTCCCAGAGGCGCATCAGATGCGAAAAGACCCTGGCTGGATGAGTGGCGGAGTGCCGGGTGACGAGGCGGGGCGTGTCACCGGAGACTTCTGCAAGCCCCTGAAACTACGCCGGTTAGTGGCCTGTCACAACCCTCGCGAGGGAGGTGGCACGGGCAGCTGGCAGGGGCCCGACCGCCGACATCCGGGAGGCCTTTGTTCCCGCGTCGATGCGATGGCTATTGCGTGGGAGCGTGATACTTCACACCATGCCGTCCCGGGACTCACTACTTTGTGTAAGCTCCCCGCGCGTACCTTCGCGGGCCCGGCGGCACTCCCACGCCAACCGGGTGAGGGCCTTGCCGCCACGTTCCACAATGGGAATCTGATGATGATCTCGAGATGCCGCGCTTCGCGCGCGATGTGGCTCACGGCCGCGGCCGCGGGGCTCCCGCTGATTGCTGCCGGACTCGGGGCCCAACCGGCGTTGCCGGAGGGTGGTGCGGCGCCGCACGTCATCTCCTCGGGTTGGAACGCGACAGACGTGGCCCGGCTGGGGGATTCGGTGCGCGCCATCCTCACGTTGGGCGTGCGCGACTCGGCGTTTCCCGGCGCGATCGCCATCGTGGGAACGCGCGACGGCATCCTCACCGAAACCGCCGTCGGACACCTCGACTGGGCTCCGTCCCCGGTGCCTGACGAGCATACCCTGTGGGATCTGGCCTCACTCACCAAGGTCGTGGCGCTGACCACCGTGGTGATGCAGCTGGTCGAGACACACCGGCTCGACCTCGACGCGCCGGTGCAGCGGTACCTGCCGGAGTGGACGGGAAAGTACAAGAATCGCGTCACGGTGCGGCACCTGCTGACGCATTCGTCCGGATTGCCCGCCTGGCGCCCATTGTACAAGGAGGCCACGTCTCCGGCCCAGGCGCTCCAGCTGGCGCTCGAGACGCCGCTCGACACCGCCCCGGGAGTCCGGATGGTGTACAGTGACATCGGTGCCATCCTGCTCGGCCAGATCGTGGTGCGAATCACCCACGAACCATTCGACCAGTACGTCTCGGAGCACCTCCTGCAGCCGCTGGGGATGCGCGAGACGATGTTCCGTCCCCCGCCGCAGCTGCGCGCACGCGCCGCGCCCACCGAAGTGGATCCCTGGCGGCAGCGCCACCTGCAAGGGGAGGTCCACGACGAGAACGCCTACGCGTTAGGCGGGGTGTCGTCGCACGCCGGGCTGTTCAGCACGGCCGCAGACCTGGCCCGGTTCGCCCGGATGTACCTGACCGGAGGTACGCTCGACGGCACCCGGATCGTCGCGCCCGAAACGATCGCCCAATTCACCGCGGTGCAGGACCGGGCCTTCTCCAACCGCGCCCTCGGGTGGGAAACGCCGTCGGGGTCGAACTCCGCCGGGCACTCCATGTCGTCCACCGCCTTTGGACACACCGGATTCACCGGCACCTCGCTGTGGGTCGATCCGCAGCGCGACGTGTTCGTCCTCCTGCTCACCAATCGGGTCGATCCCACTCGGCAGCGCACGGGTATCGCCGGGGTGCGCACGCGGGTAGCGGACGCAGCAATGGCCGTCGTCACCCACGTGGCGGGGAGTCGCTGAGGGGGCGAAGGTGCCAGGTCCGACTGCTCGGCGCCTTCCACGGGTTGGTGTGATTTAACGGCTTGCCGCGCATGAACTAAGCGCGCTTGTTCTGATCAATCCGAGGCACTATTATTCGACTAGCCCTGTCGCAATTGGCGACATGCGAGGAGGTATTCTGTGAGTACGGTTCAGCAGCCCGAGCTCGCGGTGTTGGTCACTGGTGCCGCGACCACTGAAGTCAAGAAGTTCATGGATGCCGAGGGCGTATCCGCGGATATCGGTGGACTTCGCGTCAGCGTCCAGCCTGGCGGGTGCAGCGGCTTCAAGTACGCCCTGTTGATCGAAGACCAGCCGGCGGACGATGACTACGTCCTGCAACAGGAAGGGTTCCGCCTGTTCGTGGATCCCTTTTCGGCCCAGTATCTCGGCAACGTGACTATCGACTACGTGACGTCCATGCAGGGGTCGGGCTTTACGTTCAAGAACCCGAACGCCACCGGCGGGTGCGGCTGCGGGCACTCCTTCAGCGCCTGAACTGACGCACCAATGACATCGCAGGCACCGGGCGTTCTGGACGCCGGCGCCGTGCGCGAGGCCCGTGCTCCCGAATCGAGTCGCGGGCCTCTTCATTTGTCGGCCCGCGACGTCACCTCCCGGGAGCGCATCCGCACCGTCGTGGTGGACGACTACGCGGACATGGTGCAGCGCGTCGCCGGGCGCGCCGCGCAGCTGATCCGCGAGCGGGCCGGGGCGAACGAGTCGGTCGTGCTCGGGCTGGCCACCGGGTCCACGCCCATCGGCGTGTATCGCGAACTGATCCGGATGCACGAGCGGGAGGGCCTCAGTTTTCGCAACGTCACCACGTTCAATCTGGACGAGTACTACCCGATGGATCCGGAGAGCGTGCACTCCTATCACCGGTTCATGTGGGAGAACCTCTTCGGGCGCATCGATATCGATCCGCGACGTGTCCACATCCCCGAGGGCGGCGTTCCGCGTGAGGCGCTCCTCGATCACACGCGCCAGTATGAAGAGGCAATCGAGCGCGCGGGGGGCATCGACCTCCAGATTCTCGGAATAGGCCGCACCGGACACGTTGGCTTCAACGAACCGGGGTCCGGCGCCGAGAGCCGGACGCGTGTGGTGACGCTCGACGCGGTGACGCGCCGCGATGCGGCCGCCGACTTCTTCGGCGAAGAGAACGTGCCGCGCGAAGCCATCACGATGGGGATCGCGACGATCCTGGCGGCCCGCGAAATCGCCATTCTCGCCACCGGCGAACACAAGGCCGCCATCGTCCGCCGCGCGGTGGAGGGCGAGGTGGACATGGAGGTGGCCGCCACATTCCTCCAGCGTCATCCAGCGACCACGTTCTACGTCGACCGTGCCGCGGCCGCCGATCTCACCCGTATCGCGACGCCATGGCTGGTGGACGAAGTTCGCTGGACCGATGAGCTGGCGGTGCGCGCTGTGGCCTGGCTGAGCCAGGTCGCGGGAAAGGGGATGCTGAAACTCACCCAGAGCGACTACGCCGAGCACCGGCTCTCGTCCCTGGTAGCCGCATACGGCAGCCCGGGTGACGTGAACGGGAAGGTGTTCAATCTGCTGGGCGCCAGGATTCGCGGCAAATCGAAGCTGCCGCGCGGGAAGCGCGTCCTCGTATTTTCCCCCCACCCCGACGATGATGTGATCTCGATGGGCGGCGCGCTGCGCAAGCTGATCGAGAACCGCAATGACATCACGGTGGCCTACATGACGAGCGGCAACATTGCCGTCTTCGATCACGATGTGCGCCGGTACGTGGACTTTCTGGTGCGGCTCGCGCGCGAGGGCGCGATCGGGACCGAAGCGACCCTCGCGCTGCGCGACCGGGTGGAGGCCTTTCTGGCACGCAAGCGTCCGGGGGACGTGGATCTCGCCGAGATTCAGGTCATCAAGCGTGTGATCCGCGAAACCGAGGCCGTCGCCGCCATCGAGACGCTGGGCCTGTCAGGGTCTCATGCGCGATTCCTCAACCTCCCGTTCTACCAGACCGGCAAGGTGCGAAAGGACCCGGTCGGTCCCGCCGACGTCGCCATCGTGAAGGCGCTTCTGCGCGAACAGCGCCCCGACATCATCTTTGTCGCGGGCGATCTCTCCGATCCCCACGGCACGCACCGGATGTGCAAGGAAGCGATCGAGCAGGCGTTAGGCGAGCTGGGTGGAGAGAATTCCCGGACCGGCGGGGGGACGACAGGCCCCCCTGCGGCCTCCGCGGACGGCCTGACAGTCGCGGTCGCCAGCGGCAGCCGGTCCGGGTTTGCCCAACCAGAGGTCTGGCTGTACCGGGGAGCGTGGCAGGAGTGGCCGCTCACCGAAGCGACCTGGCTCGTTCCGCTGTCCCAGGAAGAACTGCGCCTCAAGATCGCGGCGATCTTCAAGCACCAGTCGCAGAAGGACTCGGCGCCGTTTCCCGGCCAGGACGACCGCGAGTTCTGGCAGCGGGTCGAGGCCCGGAACAAGGAGAGCGCGGCGATGCTGGACCGCCTCGGACTGGCGGAATACTTCGCACTGGAAGCCTATGTCGTGGCGTGAAGCGGGCGGCGCCAGGTGACCTCCCGCTTCACCGCACTCGACGCCGTGGTGCTGCTCGCCTACATGGTGGGCACCACGCTGCTCGGCGTCTGGCTCGGCCGCGGGCGGAAGAGCGCGCGCGACTACTTCGTGGCCAGCCACCAGATTCCGTGGTGGGCCGTCCTCTTCTCGGTGGTCGCGACCGAAACCAGCGCGCTCACGTTCATCAGCATTCCGGGGCTGGCGTATACCGGCGATCTGACCTTTCTCCAGATCGCCGCCGGCTACCTGGTGGGTCGGATCGTGGTCGCGGTGGTGCTCCTGCCGCGCTATTTCCGCGGCGACCTGGTCACGGCCTACGCCCTGCTCGAGCGACGATTCGGCCTGGTGGCGCGGCGGTTCGCGTCGGTGACCTTCATGGCGACCCGCGCGTTCGGCGATTCGGTCCGCGTGTTCGCGACGGCCATTCCCGTGGCGCTCATCATCGGACCGATTCTGCCTGCGGCACGCGTCACCCCCATCGCCATCCTGCTCCTCGGCGTCTTCACGCTGATCTATACCTACTACGGCGGTATGCGAGCGGTCGTGTGGACCGACGTGCTGCAGACCGGCGTCTACCTCCTGGGCGCCGTGGCCGCGCTGGTGCTGATCGGACATGGGGTGACAGGAGGCTGGAGCGGCATACTCGCCAACGCCGGCGCTGCCGGGAAACTGCGGGTATTCGACCTCTATCCGGGTGTGGATCGGGCGCAGACCCTGTGGGCGGGACTCATCGGCGGAGCGTTCCTGTCCATGGCCTCGCACGGCACCGACCAGCTGATCGTGCAACGCCTGCTGTCGTCCGCGGATCTGCGCGACGCGCGGCGCGCGCTGGTGGGGAGCGGCGTCGCCGTCATCATCCAGTTCGGCCTCTTCCTCGTGATCGGCGTCGGGCTGCACGAGTACTACCACGGTCGCGCTTTCCCGCGCCCCGATGAGATCTTCCCGACCTTCATCATCGATGTCATGCCGCCCGGTCTCACCGGCCTGGTGGTGGCGGCGATCCTCGCCGCGGCCATGAGCACCGTCTCCGGATCGCTCAACTCGCTGTCCGCCGCGACCACCCACGATATCTTCCTGCCGATCACCGGGCGCCGCGAGGACGAGCAGTCCCTGTACCGCGTCGGCCGCCTGTTCACGGTGATCTGGGCCATCGTGCTCATCGGCGGGGCCCTGCTGTATCGCGCGCAGGGCACGCCCGTGGTGGTCGTGGCCCTGTCGATCGCGTCGTTCACGTATGGAGGATTGTTAGGCGGCTTCGCCCTCGGCGTGACATGGCGGCGGGCCGTGCAGCGGGACGCTGTCACCGGCATGGCGGTGGGGATCGCCGCCATGACGTTCGTGGTATTCGCGCCCCAGATTTCCGCGGCCTACCCTTCACTGGCCCGTTCGCTCGGCCCCTTGGCGCGCATCGCGTGGCCCTGGTACGTTCTCATCGGCACCACCATCACCATGTCCGTCGGCATGCTCTCTTCGCTCACCCACCCGGCGCCCCCCGCGGCGCAGACCGCACTATGAGCGCCTTCGTGATCGGCGTGGATGGCGGTGGGTCGCGCACGCGCGCGCTGATTGCCGACGAGGCCGGTCAGGAGCTGTCGGCCGCGGAAGGCGACGGAAGCGCGGTGCGTCCGGGCGACGCCTCACGCTCGGCCGGCATCATCGCCGAGGTCATCCAGCGTGCCCTGGTACAGGCATCGCTCCATCGCGGTCCCGCACGGATCGCGTGCGTGGGGGTGGCGGGCGTGGGACACGCCGATGAG
>CAVUFA010000031.1:0-55753 GCA_963740565.1 uncultured Gemmatimonadaceae bacterium
ATGGGGATTTCGGCCTGAGGATCCTGGCGGCGGCGGCTCTCAGAATCTCCGTTGCGCGCGCGACACGAGCAAGTGAGAGCGCGCTATTCCGCCTTGATCGCGATCAGCGGATCGACCTTCGTCGCGCGGCGAGCCGGCAGATAGCTGGCCGCAAGCGAACCACGCCCAGTACCAGCGGCACCAGCACCAGTGTCGCCGCATCGGTGGTCGTGGTCTCGAACAGCATCGCCCGCAGCAACCTGGTGGCGGCGAACGCGCCGAGCATTCCGACGGCGGCACCGATCACCGCGAACTTCGCCCCAGTTCCGAGGATGAGCGCAACACGCTGCGCGGCGACGCGCCGAGCGCAATCCGAATGCCCACTTCGCGTGTCCGCTGTACCACGCCGTACGCCACGATTCCGTAGAGGCCAACGGCCGCGAGAAGCAGCGCACCGAACGCGAACCCGGCCAGCGCCGACGTCACGAAGCGCCGCTGGGCCGGCAATCGCGCGTCCACGACCGCCGGCTGTCCACGAAGATCGATTCCGGGATCAGCGCCCTGCACCACACTGCTGATTCGTGTGAGGATCGCCTGCGGATTCTGTGCGCGCACCATGAAGGTCATCCACGGCCAGACCTCCAGCGTGTATGGCAGGAAGAGCTCCGGAGCAGGCTGCTGCGCCCGGCCGTTCTGGTGCATGTCGGCCACCACCCCGATCACGGGGAGAGAGATCGGCTGGCCGAAATCCGCGCGTGCCTGTGACGCGCGATAGGTCGTGATGTAGTTGCCGACGGCGCTCGATCCGGGCCACAGCTGCCTGGCGAGCGTTTCGTTGATCACGAATCCGGTGGCGGAGCGCATGTCATCGGCGGTGAACCAGCGGCCGGTCACGAGGGGAATCCGCATCGTGCGGAGATACTCTTCGGAGACCGGATGGTACAGCGCCTGGACGGCTGCCGCGTCCGACGCGCGCCCCTCCGCGTCGACCCGGGTCGGGATCAGCGCCCCGCCGGCCGCAGCCGCGCCGTCCACCGTGGGAATCGCCTGGAGCGCATCGAGAATCCGGCGATATAGGAGCGCCGTGGGAGCGGGCTCGCGGTATCTCGCTGCCGGCGGCTCGATCGAAAACGAGACGAGGTTGCGTGGATCGTAGCCGAGCGGCACGGCCTGGAGCCGGCGGACGCTCTGGATCAGCAGACCGGCCCCCACCAGCAGCGTCACCGCGACCGCGAACTGCATCGCGATCAGCGAGTTCCGGAGCCGCTGCTCCGCCGCCCGCTCTCCGACCGCCGCGCCGCTCGCGCGCAAGCGCTCGATCACGCCGCCGGCCAGTCGGCCCGCGTGCACCACCGGGAAGATCGCGACCAGCAACGCCGCTCCGACCGAGATGCCTAACGTGAACACCAGGGCACGAGGGTCCACCGCGATGGTGTCGGCGAACGGCATCCGCCCCGCCGCGTAGTGGCGGACGAAGGCGACCAGGCTCGTGGCGAGCAGGGCGCCCAGCGCGCCGGCCGCGGCCGCGATCAGCAACGTCTCGGTCATCAGATGCCCGGCGATGCGCCATCGTCCCGCGCCCAACGCCAGCCGCACCGCCGTCTCCCGGGAGCGGCTGCTCGCCCGCACGAGGAACAGGTTGGCCACGTTGACGCATGCCAGCAGCAGCACCAGGAGAATCGCTCCGCCGATGAGAAGCAGGGTGCGCTGCAGACCGCCGAACAGCTCATTGGTGATCGACTGGAAGGTGATCGACGTCCAATGCGCCTGGTCCTGCGGATACTGAACTGCCAGACGCTGCTGCACCGTCTTCATTGCCGCCAGTGCGCGCGTCGTGTCCGCGCCCGGCTGCAGACGCATCACCGCGCGGCTGTCGACGTGGAGCCCGCGAAGCGAAAGCTGTGGATGCGTGGACTGGTAGGCCGCGATCGGCTCCCAGAGTGACGGTGGAAGCCAGCCGGCGGCTCCGAGGAAATTGGGATACGCGAACCCGCGCGGCATGACGCCGATGATCGTGGTGGGCATGCTGTCCACGTCCACCGTCCGGCCCAGCACCGACGCGTCACCGCCAAGGCGGCGCACGAAGAAGTCGTGCGAGATCACCGCCACCCGCGCCCCTCCGGCCGCCTCTTCGTCGGCGACGAACAGGCGCCCGAGGGCGGGGCGGGTGCCCATCAGGGAGAAGAATCCCGGGGTGACCCAGGCGCCGATTTCCCGCTGGGGTTTCTCGCCGCCGACCGAGAGCGCGACGCCGTCGCCGCGGACAAATGCGAGGCCCTCGATCGCGTTCGTAAGCGATGCGCTCTGCACCTGCCAATCACCGTAGGTGGGATACGAGGGCACGCGAAAGCTGCCGTCGTCGCTGCGCTCGTAGACGGTCTGGAGCCGGTCCGCCGACCGATACGGCAGGCCGCGCACCAGGATCGCGTCCACCACACTGAACACGGTGGTGATGCTCGCGACGCCAAGGGCCAGCGTGAGAATGGCAACCCCGGTAAACGCAGGCGAGCGTCGCAGGGTGCGGAATGCGTACCGGAGGTCCTGCCTGGAACCGTGCATGGAGTCAACCGGATTCGAGAGGGATCGATCGCCAGGCCGCGATGCTCGCCGGCCCGCGCAAGGACTCGATGGGAGGAGAAATCGCCGCGGCGGGACGAAGCGACGCGGGCACTCCATGGTGACCTGGGCTCTTTCGCGGCCCGCGGTCAACCCTATATTGCGCCGTATCCCCAGGATGGAGTAGTGCCGTGACACGCGCCCGCGTTGGAATCTTTGCGTTGTGCGGCCTCGTGTGCATCAGCCCGCGGTCCGCCATCGCCCAGTCGGGTGCGTCCTCCCCGGCGAAGCCCACGTCCTTCATGGTCGGCGGTACCGTCATGGACTCCTCGCGAGTGCCGATCGCCGAGGCCGAGATTGCCGTCATCGAGGCTGGTGAGGTGCGCCGCCTCGTGGTGACCGGACGAGAGGGGCGTTTCGCCCTCGGAGAGTTCCCGCCGGGCCAGATCGGCATCCGCATTCGACGGCTGGGTTACGAGCAACGACTGCTGGATGTTCAGGTCGGCGAGGGCGGCCGGGCAACCTCGCTCGACGTCGTGCTCGCCCAGGTACCGGTGAAACTCGAGGACGTTGCGGTGGAGGGCGATCTGGGCGGTCACCTCCAGGAGTTCTACGACCGGAAGAAGCAGCGGCAGGCGTTCGGGACGTTCCTCGTCGAGAGCGACATCCGCCGCCGCGGTCCGGTGAACGCCAGCGAGCTGTTCCGCAGCGTGCCGGGCATCGCCATCCGCGCGGGCGCCATCGGCAACACGATTCGCATCCGGAATTGTCAGCCCACTGTCTGGGTGGACGGGCAGCGTGTGCCCGGCGCCGAGCTCGATGAAGTTGCGCTGCCCGGCGACATCGCCGCGATCGAGTTCTATCCCTCCTCGGCAGGTGTGCCCGCCCAGTACACCGAGCGCGCCAACCGGCTCTGCGGCTCGATCCTTGTGTGGATGAAGAACCGATAGCCGACAGTTCTGCCCGGCCCGAAAACGAAAGCCCCCCGGTTGGCACCGGAGGGCTTTCGTTGTCCCGGACCTTCCGGGCACGCTGTGTGTGTGGTCAGCGCGCGCCGCAGCTGGCCCCAGGGTACGTCGGGGCAGCGGACGGCTGCGTGTCCCAGTACATCCGGGTCGAGAATTCGTCACCACCCATTCTACTCACGGCTTCCGCCATGTTCGCCGCGTTCACCGACGATTCACGAATCGAATACTTGTAGCGTCGCGGCACATGATCTTCGATCGCGTCGGGACCGGGCTTCACGGTCTCCGGCACGCAGGTCCGCCGCCACTCCGACCACGCCTCCACACCATTCGAGAACAGCGCGATCCATTTCTGGAGCGCGATCTGCTTGAGGCCCGCGGTACCTCCCTTGTAGGCGATCGCCGGATTGGCGAGGAAGGCATCGACGTCCGACGAGCTGGTCACGCCCCACTGGTCCATCGAGGCGCGTATGCCCTGCTCGTAAAGCGAGGCGGCGTTTCCGGCAATCCAGCCCCGTTCGGCCGCTTCGGCGAGGATGAAGGAGACTTCCGCGTATGACAGGATGAACGACGAGAGCTTCGCTCCGGTCCGGGCGCCGCAAGTCGGGCACGAATACACCGTCGCGCCATAGAAGATCGCTCCCGGTCGCGAGGACGTGGTGAAGTACGCCGAGGCACCCGACTGGGTGAGTGCGTTCGGCATGCCCGTGTAGACGGACTGGTTGGCGACCGTGGGTTGCGCGTAGATCGGGACCCGCGGATCGTTCACCGGGAGCATCTGGTTCATGAGGGTGTTCGACATCCGGTGGTCGTCGCGCGTACGGAAATTGGCGGACCATGGATTGTCGTAGATGCCGTCGCCGGGCCACGGGAAGTTGGCGTTGTCGGCATTTGACTGCATCAGCCCGCCGGGCGCCGCCATTGCTGCCTGGAGCTGCGTCTTCGCGGTGGCCGCGTCGACGTTCGCCAACCGCATTGCCAGACGCGCGCGGATGGAGTTGGCGAACCGCTCCCACTTCGCCTTGTTGCCTCCATACATGGCGTCCGCCGACCCCAGGCTGATGGCGCTGCTCTGGGCCCCGTCCATGGCCGTCACCGCGTCGCCGAGGACCTTGAACAGATCGGTGTAAATGTCCTGCTGCGCATCGTAGACCGGGTTGATGACCGCGTCCGTCCCATCTCCCTGCAGCGCCTGGGAGTAGGGGACGTCGCCCCACATGTCGGTCACGTACGAGAAGATCAGGCTGCGCATGATGAGGGCGGGGCCGTAGAGCAACGGCTGGTCATCGGCCTTACCCGCATCCGCCACGGCCTGGAAGTTCTTGAGCTCGCCGGAATACACTCCGATGAAATCGCCGTCGGTGTCGGCAGCGCCCACGCGGCGATACGCATCTTCGTCCGGGTACTGCACCTCAGCGAGGTGCTGGGTTGTGAACTCGGTCCGCCGCAGGTCGAAGGCGGCGCCGAACCAGCGCCCTGCCGCGGTGCGCGCCGCGTAGGTGAAGACCGCCTTCGGCGGCGCAGAGGTCGGGTTGTTCGGATCGTGATTGATGCTCGCCAGTTTGTCGGCATTGCAGCCGGTCATCGCAATCGCGATGACCGCGCCGGCCCCGGCGAATCCAAATTTGCTCAGTCGCATGGTCTGGGCTCTCCAGGGTGTGGTCACGGGATGATCCGGATGTTGACGCCGATGCTGCGGGGGTTCGACGGGATCATGTACTCGATCCCCTGGTTGTTCCCGCTGCTGTAGGCGAATTCCGGATCGACGTTCGGAACCTTCTTCCAGGTCACCAGGTTGCGTCCGGTGACCGCGACGCTCGCCGTGCGGGCGCCGAGAATCCGGCCCGCCCAACTTCCCGGGAGCGTGTACGACACACGGAGCTCGCGGAGCTTCACGTAGCTGCCATCGTAGATGTACGGCTCGATCAGGTGGAAGAGGTTCTGGAAGTACGATTCCGCCGTGACCGTCTCGGTGTTCGGCTGGCCGGTGTTGACGTCGATCCCCTTGACCACGATACCGGGGTCGTTCCAGTCCACCTCGCGGCCGCGAAGACTGCTCGCCGCCGTGCCGGCGTAATCCCCGAGATAGTTCGTGAGGCTCACGATCTGGCCGCCCCGGCGAACGTCGACCAGGGTACCGAGCGAGATGTTGCCGAACGTGAAGTCGTTCGACCAACCCCCGGTCCAGTTGGGCTGGATGTTCCCCAGCACCGCGAACGGGTCGTAGTACGGCAGCCCGCCATCGGTAAGGATGTTGCCGTTCTCGTCGCGTGCGAACGGGTTTCCGCGAATCGTGCCATACGGCTCGCCCTTGCGCGCCTCGACGGTCACGTCGCCGAACAGCCCGTTCCCGAGTACGATCGTGCTGACTCCGGGAGAGAGATCGACGACCTTGCTCTTGTTGTGCCCGTAGCTGAACGTCGTGTTCCAGTCGATGCCGTGCCAGCCGTTGAGCAGCGCCGCGTTCACCTGCGCCTCGATGCCCTTGTTGGAGATCTCGCCGGCGTTGATCCACTTCGACGTGAAGCCGCTGGCCGGCGAAATCTGGACATTGAAGATCTGGTTTCGGGTGGTCTTGTTGTACCAGCTCGCGTCGATGGACACGCGGCTGTCGAACAGTCCCATCTCGGCGCCAACTTCGTCCGACCGGGTGATCTCGGGTTTCAGCGTGGCATTGGCGAGCGAATTGTCGAGCCGGAACTGCGGCTGGGCGGCGAACTTGTTGGCGTCACCAATGAACACCGGCTCCAGCGAGTAGACCGGCGCATCGCTCCCCACGCGCGCGACCGCGCCGCGCAGTTTCAGCGAGGACAGCACCCGGCTTCGAAGACCCGGCAGCGCGTCGGTGAGGATCACCGACGTGTTCACCGACGGATAGAAGTACGAGAGGTTGTCGACCGGCAGCGTGGATGACCAGTCGTTGCGTGCGGTGCCCTCCACCGTCCACCAGTCATACAGGGTGAAGGCGGCGGACCCGTACACGCTGCTCACGTGGCGTCGCTGCGTGGTCTGACCGATCGACGGCTGGATGGCCGCGTTGGAGGGATTGTATATCCCCGGCACGACCAGGCCCGTCGTCTGTTGATTGTTCGTGGTGAAGTACTCGCGGCGGATGTTCCCGCCCGCCACGGCGTTCAGCGAGAGCCAGTTCGTCAGCTTCCGGGTGCCGGTGATCGTCAGATCGGTGTTGTTGTCGTTGCGGTAGTCGTTGATGAAGACGAACCCGCCCGCGTAGGCCGCGTTGACGAACGACAGACCGCCCTGGGCGAACTGCTCGTCGATCCCCAGCCGATAGATGTCCGACCCCGTGCGCAGCGTGGCGCTTACGTCGTTCGCGATCCGGTAGCGGACCGAGACCGATCCGATGAGCCGGTCGCGGGAGTCGGTGACCGGATTCTGCTCCTGCAACCAGAAGGGGTTGTTGTGGTAGTTGTAGTTCCAGTTGAACTCGCGGGTTGCCGGTCCGCCGTTGTCCGCGCCCGACTTGCCCTTGTACCCCCGCAGCGCGTTGATGTCGACCTGTCGGCCGAACCAGATGTAGTTCTCCAGCGGGTTGCGTCCCGAGTAGCCGGTCCCCGGCCGGTTCTTCCCGCCGTTTCGGATATACTGGATGGAGCCATCGGCCGTCAGCCGGTCGTTGGCCGCGAACGTCCCGTTGAGGCTGAGCGTCCGCCGCTGGAACGAGTTGTTCGGGAAGACGCCGCTGATGTTGTCCCCGCCGAGCGACAGGCGTCCCGATGCCCGGTCGCTTCCGCCGCTCACGGCCAGCGTCGTGGACATCGTGAGCCCCGTGCGGAAGAAGTCCTTCATGTTGTCGGGGTGGGCGATCCACGGCGTCGGGGTGCAGTTGTCGGTCCCGGCGCCAGGACTCGTGAACTGACAGATCGGGCGCCCGTCGAGCTTGGGTCCCCAGCTCTGATCGGCGCCGTCGTTCGTGCCGCCGCCCGATCCGTCGCCCCACTCGAAGTTGCCACCCGCCCCCTGTCCGTACTGATTCTGCCACTTGGGGAGAATCGACGGCTGCTCCCACGTCGCGACGCTGTTCACCTCGCTCCGCATGCGTCCCTGGGTGTTGCGGCCCTTGCGCGTGGTGATGAGCACCACGCCGTTCGCCGCCCGCGACCCGTAGATGGCCGCAGCGTTAGGCCCCTTGAGCACGCTCATGCTCTCGATGTCATCGGAATTGAGGTCGTTCAGCGCCGTCCCGAAATCGAACCCGCTCCCGACGCCGCCGCCGCGATCGGCGTTCGATATCGCCACACCGTCCACGATGAACAGCGGCTGGTTGTTCCCGAGAATCGAGTTCTGCCCGCGGATGACGATGTTGGTCGAGCCACCCTGGGTCCCCGATCCGGTGATCTGCACGCCCGCCACCTTGCCCTCGAGCTGCTGCATCACGTTCTGGGCGCGGGTCACGTTCACGTCGCCGGCCACGATCTGCGTTTGCGCGGTACCCAGCCTGGCTTTCTCGCGCTCGACGCCGAGACCCGTGACCACCACCTGCGCGAGCTCCATGGTCCGGACGGTGAGCGAGAAGTCCTGCGTGATCGGCTGGCCGGCGAGCCGGATCTGCACCGACTTCGGCTCGTACCCGATCCGCCGCACGCTCAGTGTCACCTCTCCAGTCTCACTCGCGGGCACCGTGAACGAATACTTCCCATCCGGGTCCGAGGTGGCGCCGAGATGCAGGCTCGCGATGTTGACGCTCGCGAGCGCGAGCGGTGAGCCATCCAGAGTGGCAGTGACCCGTCCGGAGATCGTCGTCCCCTGCTGCGCTCTCGCGTCAGCAGGTGTGAGCGCGAAAACGACCGCCAGACCCACTGCAGAGCCGACAACAAAACATGCTCGTTTCATGGATCCTCCTGAAGTAACAGATGCGTAATGATATAGGAGACTGGTGACAAGAGCACCAGATGCAGATGCGGCCCGTCCGCAAAGGGGGTGAACCGCGGCGGGTCCGGTCGGCCGGTCCGGTCACTCGGCTGGGATGAAACGCGAGCCCCGATCTCGTGTCGCGACGCGGGTCAGCACGACGGCCGCGACCCCATCCGGCCCTCGCTCCCGCCAGGCCTCCGTGATATCTCTCCTCAGAACCCGCTGTAAATCTCTGCCCCCACGCAGGAGTACCGATGGTTCGAAGCTCCTCCGGTGCTTTCACGCCGATGGCCGCGTCAGGCCAGCCCGTCTCGATGACGGTCCGTCCCTCCGTAACCGGTTTACGCATCATCAGAGTCCTTGCCACGTGCGCAATTGTGGCGATAGCGGCGCCGGTATTCCTGGTCGGTACCGCGCGGGCCCAGGAGTCGACGGAGGCCGTACGGTCGCGCTCGCTTGTTAGGCTCGCCCCTCCCACCCAGAGCGCTTCCCCCCAGCGCCCGGAACGCGCCATCCAGCGCGACATCCCGTTCACCGACATGATCCGGCGCGCGGTTGCGGCCGGGACGCGCGACTCGACAGGGCGTCCGGGACGCAACTACTGGCAGCTCTGGATGGACTACACGATCGATGCCCGGCTGGATGCGGCGACGTCGGTGATCACCGGCCGCGAAACGGCCGTGATCCACAACAACAGCCCCACGCCGATGACCAGCGTCCAGCTCCGGCTGGACCAGAACATATTCACGCCTAACGCGCTGCGCCTCGAGGACGTCACCGAGATCACGGACGGCATGAACGTCACCAGCCTGGCGGTCAACGGGCAGCCGGTGAACCTTCATCCTCCCCCGGGCGGACGCGGCGGTCGCGGCGGACAGCAACCGCTCACCGAACCGATCGCCGTCGGGATGGACCTCACCTCGGCGCGCATCGTGCTCCCGACGCCTGTCGCGTCGCAGAGCACTGCCACGATCACCGCGGAGTGGAATTTCCGGGTGCCCCGCGCCGACAACGGACGCGGTCTGCGCATGGGACGCTGGGCCGACTCGCTCTATCAGCTGGCGCAATGGTATCCGCGCGTCGCCGTGTTCGACGACCTGCGTGCCGGCGGATGGGATACCGATCCCTATCTCGGACCGTCGGAGTTCTACAACAACTTCGGCCGCTTCGACGTGCGGCTCGACGTCCCAGCCGGGTGGGTGGTGGGCGCCACCGGCGTACTTCAGAACCCCGACGAGGTGCTCACGCCCACCGCCCGCGAACGCCTGTCGCACGTCCTGGAGTCCGACTCCACGCGCACCATCGTGAGCGCCGACGAGCGTGGCCCCGGCAAGTCCACCGCGTCAGGCGATCGTCTCGTCTGGCATTTTGTGGCCGACACCGCCGGCGATTTCGCCTGGGCCACGTCGGACCGGTTCGTCTGGGATGCCACGCGCGCCACGATCCCGGGCAAGGGGCCCATCCCCGTCTACATGCTCTATCCGCCGGGACGCGCGCAGGCGTTTGCCAACGCCGGACCGCTCACGCGGCACGCGCTCGAGTTCTACTCGCGGCTCTGGATGCCGTACGCCTTCCCGAAGCTCACCCTGGCGGACGGCCCGGAGACGGGGATGGAGTATCCGATGTTCATCATGTCCACCCAGGGCGCCGCCGATCACGAAACCGGGCACCAGTGGTGGCCGATGACGGTCGGGACCAACGAGACCTGGTACGGCTTCATGGACGAGGGATTCAACCAGTACATGAACATCCTCTCGGCGGCCGACCGGCAGCACCAGCCGCCGGTGCTCGACGGCCGAGGGCAGAGCTACGGCCGCACCAGCGGCGACGAACGCGAAGCCCCGCTCGTGTGGGACGCGAACTACGGCGGGCCGATGTACTCGTTCCAGGCGTACAGCAAGGCGCCGATGATGCTGTCGATGCTGGGCGGCGTAGTGGGCGATTCGGCGGTCTGGCGCGCGATGAGCGACTACGCCAAAGCGTGGCGCTTCAAGCACCCGTCGCCGTGGGACTACGCGTTCTTCATGAGCAACGCGCTCCATCAGGATCTGGGGTGGTTCTGGTACTACTGGCTGTTCACCACTGACGCCGTGGACGGATCCATCCAGAGCGTGACCAGCTCCGGCGCGCACACGACCGTCACCGTACGCCAGAGCGGCGACATGCCGTCGCCGGTGGTGCTCAAGGTGCAGTTCGCTCCCACGGGGCCGGCCATTCGCACCATGCCTAACGCGAAAATGGCCGACGACACCACCGCGATCCTGACCTGGCCGGTGGATGTCTGGTTCGGCGGCAGCCGGACGTTCAAGGCGGACCTCGATTTCGGGCGGCCGATCCGGCGGGTGGTCCTCGACCCGATGTGCCGGTTTCCCGATGACGATGCGTCGGACAACGTGTGGCCGAGGGAGCCGGAGCCGGCGGCGCCGGCAGGTGGGCGCGGGGGACGCGGCGGCGGTGGAGGAGGGGGCGGGGGCGGGGGATTCGGCCGGGGGTCGGCGTGTGTGAACTGACGGATGCACACGCCGGGCTTGCGCTGGTGGATGGCTGCCCGAGATTAGCCGGCGTGTAACGCCACCGCGGCACTTCGAGCGGAGAGTCGATGAGAGCAGTCGTGGTCGGGGCAGGACTGGCGCTCATAGTGGTCGCGTCCGCGCGCGGAACACGCGCGCAGCTGCCGCTCGAGCCCACGAAGGTCTCGGGTCAGACTGTCACGCCGGCGTTCGAGGGGTGGTACCGCAATCCCGACGGCACGTACAGCATCTCCTTCGGCTACTACAACCGGAATTCCGGGGAAGTCATCGAGATCCCAGTCGGCCCCGACAACTTCGTCACGCCGGGCGACTCGAACCAGGGCCAGCCGACGATCTTCCAGCCGCGCCGCCAATGGGGTGTCTTCGCGATTCGCGTGCCCGCCGACTTCGGTTCCCGGAAGATCCTGTGGACGCTTCGGATCCGCGGCCAGACGTTCGCGATTCCGGGAAGCCTGCACCCCGACTGGCAGATCGACGCGCTGGAAGGCGAGGCCGGTTCGGGCAACACGCCGCCGGTGATCCGGTTCGAGGAAGCGGGGCCCATGGGTCAGGGCCCGGCCGGCATCATGTACGGGTCGACGCTCACGGTGGTGGTGTCGCAGCCGCTTCGTCTGGCGGTGTGGGCGACGGACGACGGCAAGGCGTCGGGATCCATCGCGAGCGCCGGCCGCGAGAACGTCCCCGTCACGCTCACCTGGTTCAGGCACCAGGGGCCGGGGCCGATACGATTCGCGCCGCCGAATCCACGGGTGGATCGCGCGAACGGCAAGGCGGAAACCACTGCCACCTTCGATACCCCCGGCGAGTACGTGCTGCGGGTGCGCGCCAACGATGCCTCGGGCGTGGCGGGCGCGGGTCACGCGCAGTGCTGCTGGACCAACGGCTACGTGAGAGTCACGGTGAGCCCGTGAACGACCGGAGGGCCTCATGAGTCTGGCGAATCCGCACGATGAATCCGTTGAGGACCTCGGCATCGCGAGCGGCGCTCGATCCATCATCACGATCGGCCTGATCGCGACGGCGGTGGCTGCGCTCTTCGCCGGTGGGCCGCTCGCCCTCCGCGCACAGGCGACGGCCCCGTCCGGGACCGCCACGCCCGTCCCGCACGCACGGGACGCGACGCCGGTCACGTTCGCGAAGGATGTGGCTCCCATCCTTCAGCAGAAGTGCCAGGTGTGCCACCAGCCCGGCTCCATCGCGCCGATGTCGCTCCTGACCTACGAGGACGCGAAGAAGTACGCCACCCGCATCAAGGCGAGGGTGGCGGCACGCATCATGCCGCCGTGGCACATCGACAAGACCGTGGGCATCCAGGCTTTCAAGAACGACCGCAGCCTGAGTGAGCAGCAGATCGCGACCATCGTCCAGTGGGTGGAGGAGGGCGCGCCGTTAGGCAATTCGGCGGACCTGCCGCCGCCCGCCACCTTCCCCGATCCCGACCGCTGGCAATTCACCGGGCTGTACGGCCCTCCGGACCTCATCATCCGCTCGGCGCCGTTCACCGTGCCGGCGCACGGCCAGGACAAGTGGTTCCGGCCGCTGGTGGACGCCGGGGTGACCGAGGCGCGCTGGGTGCGAGCCATCGAGATCAAACCGGTGAATCCGGCCGCGCGGCGGGTGGTCCATCACGTGCTGACCATGCTGGAGCAGAACGAGGACGGCATCACCGGACTGGCGGAGAGCGCACACGAGTCGCAGATGACGGCAGGGCTGTTCATGGAATGGGCTGTCGGGAAGAGCGGTGAGATCTTTCAGCCCGACGCCGGGAAGCTGCTGCTCCCCGGCGCGAAGATCCGCTGGGAGATCCACGTGCACGCCATGGGCGAGGAGTTCCAGGACCAGCAGGTGGAGCTGGCCGTCTACCTGTATCCCAGCGGTTTCGTGCCGAAGCATCGCACCGTGCTCCGGATGTTCGACGTGAGCCGGAACTCGGACCTCGACATTCCGCCCGGTCAGATCGCGATGACCCAGAACTTCTTCGTGATGCCGGCGCCGGCGCGGCTCGAGAACTTCCAGCCGCACATGCACATGCGGGGGAAGGCGATGTCGATGGAGGCGATCTACCCGAACGGCCGCAAGGAAGTGCTGAGCGTCGTCAACAACTTCCAGTGGCGGTGGCACGTGAACTACATCTACGCCGATGATGCCGCGCCGCTGCTGCCGGAAGGGACAGTGCTCGTCTTCACCGCCTGGCACGACAACACGGCCGCCAATCCCAACAACCCCGATCCGCTCCAGTGGGTCGGGTGGGGCGATCGCACCGTGGACGAGATGGCGCACGCGTGGATCGACGTGACGTATCTGGAGCAGGCGGAGTTCGACAGCCTGGTCGCCGCGCGCAAGGCGAAGGTGGCGGAACGGCGGCGACCCTGATGCGAGACGAACGACTGTCTGGCGGCCCGATCGCGCGCACCAGTGCGCCGAGCGCTCGGTCGAAGGGATCCCGCCTTCGTGCGAGGGTTGCGTTCACGCTTGTCGCCGCGCTCACCCTCGCCCCGCCGCAGCGCGCTCCCGCGCAGACGCGTGGCGCGTCCGTCCCCTCGCCCGCGTCCATCCTCGGATGGGAGCCCGGCACCGACCGCAAGCTCCCGACGTGGAAGCAGATCACCGACTACTTCACCGCGCTCGACAAGGCGAGCCCGCGGGTGCAGCTCCACGTCCTCGGCAAGACGACCCTCGGCCGGCCGTTCCTGGTCGCGTTCATCGCCGACTCGTCCACGCTGGCGCATCTCGAGCGGTACCGGCAGATCCAGCGCCGGCTCATGGACCCCCGGCTCCGCGCGCCCAACGAGCGCGCGCAGCTCGTCGCCGACGGCAAGGTGGTCATCCTCATCACCTCGAGCATTCACTCCACGGAAGTGGGCGGGATCCTCACGCCGATGGTGCTGGCCGACCGGCTGGCGCGCGCCGACACGCCGGAGGCGCGGCAGATTCTCGCCAACACCATCGTCATGCTGGTGCCGTCGCAGAATCCCGATGGCGTCGACATCGTGGGCGACTACTACCGCTCCACCCTCGGCACGCCGCGGGAGGGGAGCGGGCCGCCGGACCTCTACCATTATTATGCCGGCCACGACGACAACCGCGACTGGTACGCGTTCACCCAGGTGGAGACGCGGTACACCGTGGATTCGCTCTACACGCCGTGGGATCCCGAGATCAACAACGACATCCACCAGCAGGGCGGGAACGCCGGACGGATCTTCGTGCCGCCGTACATGGATCCGGTGGAGCCGAACATCGACCCCATCCTCACCTCGGGCGTCAACTCGTTAGGGTCGTCGATTGCCTGGCGGCTCATCTCCGAAGGGTTCACCGGCGTGGCGAGCAACGCGTCGTACGACCAGTGGTCCCCGGCGCGGCAGTACTCGCTCAACCACCGTGGAGTGCGGATCCTCACCGAGACCGCGAGCGCGCGGCTGGCCTCACCCGTGGAGATGCCCTTCGACCGACTGGGCGAGGGAAGGGGATACGACGCGCGGACGGTGAGCTGGAACTATCCCGTCCTCTGGCCCGGCGGCCACTGGGGGATCGGCGACATCGTCCGCTACCAGACCGCGGCCAGCTGGGCGCTGCTGGTGGAGGCGGCCCGCGACCGGCAGGCGTGGCTGGAGAGCTACGCCGCACATGGGGGAGCGCGCGTCAGGCACGCTCCCGCCCTGGGGGCGCGACGCGTGGCCATCGGCGTATGTGATCCCGCGGTCCCAGCCCGATTCGCTGGCACTCCAGCGGCTGCTGTGGACGCTGCAGCACGGCCAGGTCGAGATCCATCAGGCTACGGCGCCGGTCACGGTTGATGGCAACGCGTACCCGGCCGGAAGCTACGTCGTCCCGATGCGGCAGCCGTTCGGTGGATACGCCAAGGCGCTGCTCGAGCGCCAGCACTATCCCGACCTGCACGAGTATCCCGGCGGTCCGCCCAAGCGGCCGTACGACGTGACCGCGCACACGCTCCCGCTGCTGTTCGGGGTGGAGGTGGCGGCGGTGATGCGGCGACGAGCCGGCGATGGCGAAGGCGCCGATCGCAGCGCTGCCGGACCCGGTGTTCCGCAGTCCGCTCTCGGGGGAGAGGAAGCGTCGGATCGCCGTCTTCCGGCCGAGTGCGAGCGAGCCGATGGATGAGGGATGGACGCGGTGGGTGCTGGACGTGAATCACGTGGCGTTCACGGTGATCACTGAGAAGGACGTCGCGGCCGGGTCGCTCGGGAGCCGGTTCGACGCGATTATCGTGTCCGACCAGCCGGGGGCTCAGCTCGCGCGCGTGCTCGGGGCCGACGGGGCGCGGCGATGGGCGCGTTCGTCGAGCAGGGCGGGACGGTGCTCGCCTTCAATAACGCGTCGGACTGGGCGATCGACGCGCTGCAGCTGCCGGTACGGAACGTCCTCGCTGGCGCGCGGAACACCGACTTCTACTGTCCGGGGTCGATTCTATCCGTCGAGGTGAAGCGCGACGATCCCATCGTGTCGGGGTTCACGGCGCCGGTGCCGGCGGTGTGGTTCGAGAGCGGTCCGGCGTTCGAGATCACCGATGCGTCGGCGGCGACGGCGGTGGCGACGTATCCGGCGAGCGGGAGCCCACTCCTGTCGGGGTGGTTGCTGGGTGGCGAGCGGCTGAACGGGAAGGCGGCGCTGGTGGACGTCACGCGGGGGGCCGGTCACGTGGTACTGTACGGGTTCCGGCCGCAGTACCGGGGTCAGCCTAACGCGACGTTTCCGCTGATCTGGGGGGCGCTGAGGGCGAGGTAGTCCCGATGCCGGGGCAGAGGCGGGGAGATGTGACGGGCCGGTGACGCGACAACCACTCCGTTGCCCGTATCAGGTTGCGGGCCTGCCCGCAACTGGCTACGTTACATGTAACACAGGAGGCACTGTGAGCGACTCGATCAGGCGGCGCGTCGCCCGGCATCGCGAGCGTCTGCGCGCGGCGGGTCTCCGCCCGATCCAGATCTGGGTGCCCGACACGACCCGACGGGGCTTCGCCGCGAAGGCGCGACGCCAGTCGCGGCTGTTATGGCGCGACGTCGAGGACCGGAAGACCCTCGAATGGCTGGCGGCTATCGCCGACACCACCGGCTGGAAGTGAAACGCGGCGAGGTGGTGACGATCGCCCTCGCGGGCGACTACGGCAAGCCGCGGCCCGCGGTGATCATTCAATCCGATTTCTTCGCCGATCATCCATCAGTCACCATCCTGCCGGTCACCAGCGAGTTGCGCGAGGCGCCGCTCTTTCGGGTGGACGTGACGCCGGACGATACCAACGGTCTGCGAAAGCGCTCGCAGGTCATGGTCGACAAGGCACAGACCGTTGCGCGCGGGAAGATTGGCGCCGCCGTCGGGCGCCTGGATGGTGACACGATGCTCGCGGTCGATCGCGCGCTGCTGGTCTTCCTCGGGGTGGGTTGACCCTCGGTGCAATAGCGATGGTCATCGACGCTGTGGCGCTGCAGCGACGGGCGAGCTCCGTCTGACAATCGATGGGGATCCTCCACTGCTGACTGGCTTCGCCGCGCTCTCGCTCCCCTCCCGTACCAGGCGCGTGTGGTCGATCGCTCGTCGTTGTTCCCGTATCCGCCGGGAATCGCGCCAAGCCAGGTGAGGCCCCGTTAGGCTGGTAGTGGCGCATCCAGTGCCGCGAAGTCTGGCAACGGCGCCAGGCGCGAGTTCCAGGTCGAATCTGGTTGAGCGGGAATCACTGCGTCGTGAGGGTACCCCAACGTCAGCTACGAGACGGCCTCGCGGGAGTGCGGGGCATCCCCAGCCCGCCTTGCGGTGATCGCGCTCCGCGAAGCGGCGGTCGCGTATGCCTTCGGCGCTGCGATGGGCACTCTCCTCGCTCTGCCCATGATTCGACTCTTGAGAAGCGCAATATCCGGCTTGGGCGCCCCCAGTACGCTGATACTGCTCGTTGGCGCAGCGGCCCTTCTAATAGCCTGTCTCGCTGCAGTCCTGCAACTCCTTGCGCGAATTGGCGGGGACGAACCTTATCGAGGAATGCGATCGTTTGTCTGAACGCAACCTCCGTGTCCGGGGCGCGTGCGGACCGATGAATCGGCCGACCCACGCCTCCTACACCACTCGGCCGGCGCTTATGGCCGCGTGGAGCGAAGGCGATCGCGTCGGTAATACAGCCCACTCGGCTTCCGTGAGCACGGTGAGGTCGAGCCCCGTCGGAAAGCGCTCGGGCAGGTAGTCCGGGATGCGGTGCCTCGGCCGGCGATTGTCGGCCGAGACCACGATGCACAGGTCGACGTCGCTCTTCGGCGTGGCGCGCCCGGTGACCCACGAGCCGTACCAGTACACAAGACGTATTTCCGGATGCGCAGCGCGGAGAGCGCTGACGTAGTGCTGCACGGAACCGGCAATCAGTTCCGGATCAGCCCAGCGAACGCCGGACGAGCTCGAGGATCGCGGTTGCATCGACAATGGCGGTGCGGGCTTCGTCAGCCGTGTAGAAGTCCACCGGCGCGCCCTGGTCGAATCCGTTCGGGTAGCGCGTCGTGATGTAGTGTTTGTCGAGTCGCTTCCCGGCATCGCGCAGTTCTGCCGTCACGGGAACCCGATCGGCAAGGCCACCGAGGAGCATCGTCACGGCATGTCCCCAGGAATCACCGCCGAGCCGCTCGACAAGTGCCTTCAGCCGCTTTTTCGGCGGATTGCTGGGCCGCGAAGCACGCCCACTCGTGCTGTCCGGCTTGCAGGGAGGTGCGGGCGTGCGCGAGGTCTGCCTCTGACTGTCGGAACCAGTCGGCGTGCCGTTCGGACATGGAGAGACGCTAGGCGACGGGCTGCCGCAGGGCAATGTTCCGCTCGCGCCACCCGGCCGGCGCAGCAGAATGTCACGACGAACCCGTTCGTGTGAGTTCTCTAAATTCTGTCGCACCTGAGGGCGTCCCCCGCAGTACCATGTGCGCTTCCCTGCAGGAAGATCATTCCCCAGTTGGGGAGGCGCGAGGAGGATGCTCAGGATGCTCGATCGACATGCGGTACAGGAGTTGTTGCGCGCCGGCGTACGGCCGCGCACCGTGGCACGGCAGTTTCGGGTTTCGCGGCGGACCGTCGAGCGGATCGCGAGGGAAGCGCCGGTCGGCGAGCGTCCGGATGGCGTCGATGGGGCGTGCGCCGTCGGGCGGCCCCGGGTCGATGCGGCGTTGCGGGCGCGGGTGCGGGCGTGGCTCACGGACGATCCCGAACTTCCGGCGGGCGAAGTGTGGCGGTTGCTGCGGGACACGGGGACGCCCCTCGGCCTGAGTACGACGTATCGCGTCCTCGCCGACGTGCGGGCGACGATGCCGAAGGACGTGCTGGTCCGGTTCGAGGGGGTGGCCGGGGAATTCGCCCAGTTCGACTTCGGCGAGGTGAGTGTGCGCCTCCTGGATGGGACACGACGCGTGGTGCACTTCGCCGCCTATCGGTTGAAGTACTCGCGCTGGATGCATGTGGTGCTGGTGCCGAATGAGCGGGTGGAAGCACTCGTCCGCGCGTTGCTCGAGAGCTTTCAGCAGGCGGGGCCGGGGGTGCCGCTGCGCGTGGTCTTCGACAATCCCAAGACGGTGGTCGTCCGGCACGAGGACGGACGCCCCGTCTGGAATGCGACGCTGGCCCAGGTCGCGATCGATTACGCGTTCACCATGGAGCTCTGCACGCCCCGGCAGCCGCAGCAGAAGGGGGCGGTGGAGAATCTGGTGGGCTTCGTCAAGCGGCGGTTCTTCCGCGCGCGGCGCTTCCAGGATCTCACCACCGATCTCCCGCGCCAGCTGACCGAGTGGCTGGCCGAGGTGAACACGGTCCGGCCCTGTCGCGCGATCAAGGAGATCCCGGCAACGCGGCTCGTGGCGGAGCAGGCCCGGCTCAAGCCGCTGGTCGTCGCGCCAAACGACTATGGCTTGCGCTTCGCCGTCACGGTGGGCCCGACGGCGATGGTCACACACCAGAGTCTCCGCTACGCGATGCCGGCGGCGGCCTGCGGCCTGCCGGCCACGCTGACCCTGTACCCCGATCGCGTGAAGATCGTGACCGTGGGCCATCGGCACGAAGCCCTGCATCCCCGCTTCCCGCAGGTCGGGACGGTGAGTTATCTGCCGGGGCAGCGGGCCGCGCAGCTCCAGAGCGTGTACGGCAAGCGGAAGCGCCTCTACTTCATGCGCGAGCGCCTGCTCGAGCTGGGGCCGGTGGGTGAAGCCTATCTCACAGAGCTCGTGCATCAGCGGCCGCACACCTGGGCGGGGGATGTCGAGCGGCTCTTCGCCCTCCTGGAAGAACTGGGCGACGGGCGCTTCCGCCAGGTACTCCAGCGGGCGCTTTTCCAGCGCACCTTTGGCGCCGAATACGTGATCCGGTTGGTCGCGCGCCTGCCGGAGCAACCGATTGAGCCGCCGCTGGAGCGCTCCGGAGCACACCAGGCGGAGGTGGCGTCATGATCGCCGGCAAGAAGTCCCGTCCTGTGCAACGGCGGCGGTCACCTCACGCGCCGCCCGAGCCTGCGCGTGATCTGGACGGCATGCTCAAACGCCTCCATCTCCCGACGGTCCGGCGCCTGCACCAGGAGCTGGCCACACGCGCCGAGGCGGAGGGGATCAGCTATCACACCTTCCTCGAAACGCTCGTCGCCGAAGAGATCGCCCATCGCAGTGAGACCCGCCTCACGCGGGCGGTGCGTGCCGCTCGGTTTCCGTTTCTCCGGACCATCGAGGACTTCAACTTCACCTTTCAGACCGCGCTCAAGCTCCAGATGCTCGGCAGCTACCTGGGCCCCGAGCTGGTCACCGAAGGGCGGAGCGCCATTTTCTCTGGTCCGAGCGGCACCGGGAAAATCGCACCTTTGCATCGCCATCGCCTACCGCGCGATCCAGCACGGCTACGAGGCACGCTTTGTGAGTGCCGATGGCTTGATCGGTCATCTCTCGCACGCCGCCACGAAGGGGCGCCTGGACACCGCGCTCGAACCCTTCCTCCATCCCCATGTGCTCGTGATCGACGAACTCGGATATCTCTCCCACGCCACCGACGCCGCGAATGTGCTCTATCGCGTCGTGAACGACCGGTACTTGAAACAGCGGCCGATGCTGCTCACCACGAACAAACCGCTGGCGGCCTTGGGCGACGTGCTGCATGATGGCGATCTGGCGGAGGCGATTCTCGATCGCCTCCTCGAGCGGGGCGTGCACTTCGCGATGCGCGGTCGCTCCTATCGTACGAAACATCTCACCGAGGAGGAGCAACCGACCCGGCGCGCGAAATCAGCCCAACGGGTGCGGACACATCGTGAAACAGGCCTTTCCTGGCCTGAGTCCGGGAAACGACCGCCGTATTGCCCCGCTGTGCCCCGATCGGCACTCGGGCAAGGGTCCAGTATCCCCCTCTCACGTCACCAACGGCCGTCCTTCACGCGAATCCCTCACCCACCCTCCCTGCTCTCGGATGCGACAGAATTTAGAGAAAAACCGCGACATCTTTTAGAGGGTCTTCTGCATTTCCTGTGGGTAAGTTTGTGAGGTTTTCACGATCGCGGGAGTGGTGGCAGCGTGCAGGTAAGCACCTTGAGCATCAGGTATTCCTCGTCCCTGAGGCCGTACGCGCGCCGCTGAATCACCCGGATCTTGTTATTGAGCCCCTCCACGAAGCCTAACGACACCTTGTTCTCCGGTCGGCAGTACATCGCGATGCCAGCCCAGAGCCGTTCAATGAGCGCGGTGAACTCCTCAAATGGGGCGAGACGCTGCCAGCGCAACGCGGCCCGCCAGTGGTCGAAGAATTTGCGAGCCCACGCCTCGCTCCGGTAACTCCAGAGCTGGCCGAACTGCTCCTTGAGCACGTACGCCGTGTTCAGGCGCTTGTTCGCGGCGAGCAGCGTGCGCAGCCGGTGCCGCTTCTCGGGCGAGAGGTTCTCGCGATGCGAGAGCAAGACGTACTTCTGTCCCTTGATGAACTTGCGGTCGGCCCGGTTCGTCAGGCGTTTGTACTCGGCCTTCCGCACGCGATCCATCGCTTTACTGAGATGCTGCAGCACGTGGAACTTGTCATACAGGATCGCGGCGTTGGGGGAATGTCGCGCGGTCGCGTGGCGGAAGGGTTTCCACATGTCCATCACCGCCAGCCGGATACGCTTCGCCTGCGGCGCCCCGAGGACACCGTAGAACATGGCGAGGCTCGCCTCCGACCGATCCAGCCCGCCGAACCAGATGGGGAGTTCGCGTTCCAGGTCGCTGACCACGATGCGATAGACGTGGCCTTTCCGAATCGACACTTCGTCGAGGCCGATCACTTCCGGTCGGACCGGCCGCGCGCGCGCGAGCTGCTCCTGCATGTACAGCTTGTCCATGGCCTTCACCGCCCGCCAATCCAGTCGGAGATCGTCGGCCACTTCCTTGATCGGCGTGCTCCGACATTGCTTGCCGACGTACCAGGCGAAGCGTTTGGTGTAGTGGGGATTGGCCGCCAGCCAGTCGAGGCGCTCGCGCTTCACGCCACCACAGCAGCGACAGGCGACCCGGCGCTGCTCGAACTCCAGGGAGATCCGGAGATTGCCACACGGCAGGTCGTGCACCTGGCGGAGTCGGCGATCGTACCACGTGCGGTGGACCGTGCCGCAGGTGCCGCAGACTGTTTTTTGCGCGCCGGGTGAGGGTGATGACCCGCACCGCTGGGTCGCCGAACACTCCGCGCACCGTGACACTGGGGACGAAGCCGGGGAAGCGATACGCATCACGCAATTCACGCCGGCGCGGCCGGGAAGCAGGTCGAGAAGCCATGCACGAACTTCAGCCCTGATCGCCATCCCGGCAACTGCCCATTCCCCCTATGAAACCCACGGCCTCGACCTTCCGAAAACGTCCGATTTTACCCACTCATTTTGCAGAAGACCCCTTTTAGAGAACGCACACGTTCGAGGTGAAACCCTGACCTCGGCCAGGTCCGCCATCGCTCCGTGCCGTATCGGCGACGGTGACCGGGCGACGGAAGGTTTCCGCTGGAGCACAGGTTGGTTTCCGATCTGGAGTCTGTTGCGGTCGGCCCAGCGTGGTAGCGTATTGTCGCGGTCCTGAGCGATCGGCATCGGCGCCTGAAGTCGGAGCGCGATTCATCTATACAAGCTTCGCCGCTCGCTCGGCGACACAGTGCTTGGCGGTCCCCCACCGAACTTGCGGTGGCCGCCCCAAGGGAGTGCGCGGCTGGTGTGTCGGTGGACGTTTAGCGATCACCGGAGATGACAAGTTCATGACCTCCAGAAACGTCTTGCGTGCACGGAGAAACGGCCCGGTTTCACTCGGCTCGCGCTCGCTGCAAGCGTTCCCTTCGCGATCTGGCGCGGTGGTCGTTTCCAAGCCATCGTGCGCGGTGTCACTCTACCCGGCCCCGCAAGGGGACAGGCGCCGCGGGGGCGCACGTGGGGCTGGAGCCGAATCGGAGTTGTCGTTTTGCTAGTGCGCGTAGGCATCACGGCCCAGCCGGAATCCGCAGGTGACGACCCAACAGTGGTGACTACCACTTTGCCGTGTAAACTTCTGCGTGATGGGCGCGATTTCTTTGCGCATGCCCTCCGGTTGCAGCCCTTCACGTGGCACTACGCATATGCCTAGCGTCGCAGGCGGGATGGCCGTTCTTACGGTAGTACTTCCGATGTCCCTATGCCTCACTGAGTGTGTCCTCACGAGACACCAAGAGTCTCCCCAGTCAGGAGCAACTGCGCCCCGGTGTCGAAGCTGCGACGTGGCGACACATAGACACGGAGCGGATTTGCAGATCGCCGACGATGAATTCGGTCGGCCCGCGATTAGCGAGCTTACCGTTCGCGTCATGAACCTTGGTGATACAGAAGCCGACGGCCAGGTATCTCTGGACGTTGTCGATAGTACTGGGGCGCTGCTCCGAGCGGTCCCCATCGCCAGTGATGACCGGGTACTCCGCGTTTCTTCCTATGATCAGGGGGGCAAGCAGGGGAAGGCTGCGCAGGTGCGGCCGAACGTCGAACTTAGCGCTGTGCTTGACAGCCTGGCCCGGAGCCGGGCGACCTATGGACTGCGAGCATCGGTTAGGACCCTAGGTCACGACGTCGACCCATCGAACAACATCAAGGTTAAGGAATGGGGCCCCCGTAAGCGACTGGACGCAGGGAAGGCCAAGAAATTCGAGTACGTATTTCGAAACGGGTCTGGTCAGCTGCGCCGGGCCAGATGGAAAGTAGAGCACACGAGAGCGCCGGTTGGATGGCTGCTTGAGGGACTTCCGGATACGTCGCGCGACATCTGGTGGCGTCCCGGACAGGCTTTACACCAATCGCTCATTATGCGTGCGGTGGAATCTCCCTCGCTAGGCGGACGTCTGGAGACACGCCTAACACTGCTGGATGCTGGTACCGGCGAGGTTATTCAGCAACACGAGTGGTTTCAGGTCTATGACACAGTAGCGCCCATGATCAGCAACTACCGAGTAGTCGTCACGTCGAATGGCATGGTCGCCATCCAAGTGATGGTTGGTGATCGCCATTCGAGTGTGAGCGAACGGGGCGTATCGACTGAGTATTCGCTTGACGGAGGCCAGGTGTGGCAGTCCAAACTGCATCGTCGTGTATTCGAGGAGACCTCCAGAGTAGCCGTTTTCGAAACACTGCTTGGTCCATTTATGCCTAACAGCGCCATTTGGCTTCGAATCAATGCTCTTGACCTTGCGGGCAACGTCAACACCGACGTGCCACCTGACGCGCATGCTTTTGTCCTGCCGCCAAACGCAGAGAAACTGATCTCTGATGATCTCACTGTTCCGGCTCGGGAAGCGTCTCCGGTTTTTGATGTCGAGAAGTTGACGCGTTTGCTGAGTGTGATCGGAGAGCCTCGCGATGTCGACCCGCCATCCGACAGGGAAGTGCATGGAGCTCTCTCGCCTGCGCGCTCGACACTGAGCCCTGCGCTTGAGCAACGTCGTGTCTTGGATGCGCGAAGGCTCAGGGCGGACCTCGCAGATAAGCATGTAGACATGGTCACGGCGATACCGTGGCCTTTGCGGTACTTGCGCCGCGGTACGGGGAGTGGTACGGCATTGTCATGCGTGGAGCTGGTGATCCCGAAATGAGAGGACTACTAGGTCGGCAAAGGTCGCGAGCGACGATCGTTGCAAGCTGTGTTCCCGCTGCGTGTGTTGGCCTGATGTCGAATGGGCTACGGCCATGGGAGCACGCCGTTCCACTCGGTGTAATGGAGTCGCCCGGGATTGCTACGGGTCAGCGTTCCACCGAAATGATCTCCCTGGGCCGAGAGCTTTTTTTCGACCAGCGACTCTCTAAAGATGGCTCCCTGAGCTGCGCCTCGTGTCACGTCCCAGAGAACGCCTTTGCAGAACCTCACGCCGTGAGTCATGGAATTGGGGCCGATGCTCGACGGCGTAACACACCGACAGTGCTTAATTCCGGGTTGCAGAGGGCATTGGACTGGGATGGCCGTGCGACCAGCCTGGAGGCACAGCTTTACGGGGTCTTTGCTAGATCAGGCGATTTCGGCATCGAGTTGAGTGACGCGGTCGCTATCCTCCGGCAGAACTCACGCTATCGATCCTTGTTCCTTCGCACCTTCGGAAAAGGGCCAGACGTGGACGGTCTCACCCGAGCGCTGTCGGCCTTCCAGCGTTCGCTCCTCGCAGGAAACTCCCGATTCGACCGGTTTTTCTTTGGTGGGGACTCTTCCGCGTTGACGCTGGCAGAGCGTCGCGGCTGGGGACTGTTTTCGAGCAGCCGCGCCGGGTGCAGCGGATGTCACGCGATCCTGTTTCCGGATCCTCGAGGAAGGGGTGTGGCCCTCTTTACCGATCAGAGATTTCACAACCTTGGCATCGGGTACGAAAACGGTCGCATGATGGACGTGGGGCGTTACGAGGCTACAGGAGAACCTGATGACTGGGGAGCTTTCAAGACGCCGGGCCTGCGCAACGTTGCGCTCACCGCGCCCTACATGCACGACGGCAGCATCGCCACGCTTGATGACGTTGTAGAGCTCTATGCGCGCGGAGGAGTCCCCAACCCGCGTCTAGATCCGGTGATGCGTCCTCGCAGTCTATCCGATGTGGACAAGGCCGATTTGGTTGCTTTCCTCAAGGCACTCAGTACCGAGGATCTAGCGGCTCAGGCAGCGGTCGCTCCGCCAGCGCGACCACGAAATAAGCAGCTCTGAACTCACGCGTGTCGCCTCTCTCCGAAGAGAATACCTGCGGGGTCGTGGAGTCATGACATTGCAAGCTTGGTTATTGATCCAAAGTCAGAATGGGAGGAACGTCACATGTGTTGGCTGCGCCCCTTACTGACCAGTGCGATTTGGATCTGTCTCGGAGGTAACATCGGCATGGCCCAGAGGATTCGAATAGGCTCGGAGCCTTCGTGTCCGAGGTGCAGAATCGAATGGTACCATGTAGTCACGCTCGCCGAGAACAGCGACCATCCCATTAGCGGCAAGGTAGCTACAATGGCGCGTGCCAGCGACGGCACGATTTATCTCAGTGAGGCTGGCGAACGTATCCCACACGTGTACGCGGCTGATGGAAAATTTGTGAAGATACTTGGTCGAAAGGGAGGAGGTCCCGGGGAGTATCAGTCAGCCAGTATCATTCTTCTAGGGGACGGCGACATCGTGCACGTTCTGGATCCGGTGCTTGGCAGGCACACGGTAGTGGCGGCCGACGGGCGAACACTCGGCAGCACGCCGTTCCCGGGAGGAGTATCGATTCGCGGCGCCGTGATCTTACCGGGTGGTCACATCGTTACGAACCACATCTTTCGAGACCGCGATGGAGCGGGCTTTCCACTTCAGGAACTAGATGAGCGTGGGAACCGCGTACGCGTTTTTGGAGACGAGATGCGGTATGGCGCGGGCGGCGCTCGAGACTGGCAGATGGTGCGAAAGTTATTCGCCCGTCGCAACGGTGAGGTTTGGGCTGCTAGGCCGTTCGCGTATGTGGTGGAGCTCTATTCGAGCGAGCGCACGAAACTCAAGGAACTCATTAGGAGTGCGGAATGGTTTGAGCCGCTCGCTAATGAGCTCGACCCGAGTTCAGGTACAGAATCACGGCCACCTACCACGGAGATGACTGACCTCTGGGAAGATGCCACTGGCCTGTTGTGGACAACCACACTAGTGCCTCGTGCCGATTGGCGCTCGCGCGTCGCACGCGAATCGCCGGGACCTAGAGACAAGCGATACAACACGATCATCGAGGTCTTGGATCCAGTGCACGGTCGTCTCGTAACGAGTCTCCGAGTAGATCCGATGGTCCTGCACGCACTGTCCAGCGGGTACGTCGCGAGCTGGAGCGAACAGGACGATGGCAGGCCTCGGGTCGACGTGTGGCAAGTGCAACTCAAACGCCCTTAACCAACAGGAGGTCATATGCGGCGAACTATCCTGAGTGTACTCCTTCTCGCAGTCATTGCTCTCATTGGCGCCCTCTGGGACCGAGCAGAGGCCGCGAGCTACCTTCCAAGAGCGTCGGTCTCGTTCGATGAGACGTGTGGGACATGTGAGAACGGCCCAACGGCGTTCTGCTTTTCGGATGAGCATGATGATACGAGCTTTTGGCCGGTGAAGACCTACCAAGGGATCATCCACAATTGCGCCAATCTTTCCTGCGCGAATGCGCTCGGGCACAGTCCCTACGCGCAACAGACCATGAACAAGGCGGCGTTCGATGTCGCAACGGCGCTCGCTGCTGGCACGGAATCGGCGCTTCTCAGAGTGCTAGAGGAACACAGCGAAGTGGAACTTAATCTGCAGCGAAACGCGATTCAGGTAGTAGGTGACGACGGTACGGTCTGGCTACACGCTCCGCTTCAAGTTGCACAGGGCGAACGGCTTGCTGCAGCGCTTGACCATCTGGTCGACGAGCGGTGATCCACTCCGGAGGGCTCCATTGAGGTGTGCTCTGCACGAGCAGGGCCTCGTCGAAGTTGACGGAGCCCTCTCTTGGTGTGCCCAGCATGACCACTGACTTGGAGGTGAAAGTCCTCTCGGAAGCGGCTCGCAGCGACCGGAGCGAACCGCAAGGCGCCGACCGTGAGGGGAGCGCTGAAAGCAGCGGGGAGCGAGACCTGCGGGGTGACGGACAGAAACCGGATAGGAGGCGGGGCCAATCAGGGGCGAGTGGGCCAATGACCACGAAGCTCTCGCGATCAACGAGCGGTCTCGTAGATCCGGCGCTCGTGCGGGGACAGCCGATGGTCTTACCTGGGGAGATCTCGCCTTACGCCTGAAAGGGCGACGGTGCCGCACCGGCGCGAGAAGTTAGCAGCGGCCATAGTAGCGGAGAGCCTCGGGTAGTCTGGACCGCCTCGATGCGAAGGGCCAAACGGAGAAGAGAGCGAATCGATCGTGCGTCGTGGGAAGGCCATGCACCAGGCTGGAAGCGCGGCGCGGGTCCGCTGGTGCTTGGCCGTCGATCTCATGCAGCCCGCGGGGATCCGGCGTTTCACTACGAGGCAACGCGTCGTGTATGGAGTGGGGGACGCGGAAGAGGGACGATTGCGTCCAGCAGCGTGACCATCCCGCGTTGCGTGCGAAGGTCGCCCAACGCGAGGCGAGCGTGAGCGCGCAAGCTCTTGCGCAGGTTGGCCACTGAACCGAATCCGAATGTGGTGGCGAGCTCTTCGAACGTGCAGCGGGGGTCGGCGGCGGCATCAGCCACGCGGATGAGGCGGAACAGCGTGATGACATGAGACAGCGTGTCGAGTGACGCGCGCGTGAACCAGGTGAGCAGGGCGGCCTGGGGAGTGCATCACGTGCATCGCGTCTCCTGGCAAGTAGTTCGAGTCTGACCCCCAATTTCACCGCGTAACGACCGCCCGTGACGCGCGGCGGGACTCCGCCCGATCCAGATCTGGGTGCCCGATACGACCCGGCGGGGATTCGCCGCGAAGGCGCGACGCCAGTCGCGGCTGTTATGGCGCGACGTCGAGGACCGGAAGACCCTCGAATGGCTGGCGGCAATCGCCGACACCACCGTTTGGAAATGAAACGCGGCGAGGTAGTGACGATCGTCCTGGCGGACGACTACGGCAAGCTGCGGCCCGCGGTGATCATTCAGTCCGATTTCTTCGCCGATCTTCCATCAGTCACCATTCTGCCGGTCACCAGCGAGTTGCGCGAGGCGCCGCTCTTTCGGGTGGACGTGACGCCGGATGATACCAACGGTCTGCGAAAGCGCTCGCAGGTCATGGTCGACAAGGCACAGACCGTTGCGCGCGGGAAGATTGGCGCCGCCGTCGGACGCCTGGATGGTGACACGATGCTCGCCGTCGAGCGCGCGCTGCTGGTCTTCCTCGGGGTGGGTTGACCCTCGGTGCAATGGCGATGGTCATCGACGCTGTGGCGCTGTAGCGACGGGCGAGCTCCGTCTGACAATCGATGGGGATCCTCCACTGCTGACTGGCTTCGGCGCGCTCTCGCTCCCCTTCCGTACCAGGAGCGTGTGGTCGATCGCCCGTCGTTGTTCCCGTATCCGCCGAGAATCGCGCCAGGCCAGGTGAGGCCCCGTTAGGCTGGTAGTGGCGCATCCAGTGCCGCGAAGTCGGGCAACGGCGCCAGGCGCGAGCTCCAGGTCGAATCTGGTTGAGCGCGAATCACTGCGTCGTGAGGGTACCCCAACGTCAGCTACGAGAGGGCCTCGCGGGAGTTGGGGTTGGGAGCATCACGGACAGGTATCAAGAGGTGGAGCAATGCGCCGATGCTGTGCTCGGCGCGCAGGTCATGCAGTGTGAGCCGCGCGTGGCGGTGCAGACTCTTGCGCAGGTTCGCGACTGAGGCGAAGCCGAAGGTACTGGCCAGTCCCTCGAACGTGCGACGCGGATCCCTGGCGGCGAGGGCCACCCGCAGGAGTCGCAACAACGCGATGACATGCGCCGGTGACCGTAACCCTTCAGTCGCGAACCAGTTGAGGAGCGTTCGCGGCGTGACGGAAAGCGCACGGGCGAGGTCACCGAGGCCAGGGGATCCGGTCGCATGGAGCAACCACGAGAGGGCCGCTCGCGCGCCCGGGTGCCGCACGGAGCAGATGCGGGACTCGAGCTTCTCCTGCAGCTGGTCGGGCGCCTGGGCGTGCAGGACGCTCCGGAAGGCCTCCGGCGCATCCTCGCGATCGCGGATGACGACGGCCCGTGCACCGCAAGTGGCGAGCGCGAAGAGGGCGTGCCCCTCGGGTCCCTCCGCGCGGCCGTAGGCGACGATCCTGAGGGCTGGATCGAGGTCGTGAAGGACCGCGACCGTCGGCGCCGTCGCGGTCCCAGCAGCGTCCCTCGCTGCAACGACCAACAGCCCAACCGGCCGCGAACGGATGAGACCGATCGCATCCGGTGCCCGGTCGCAGAACTCGACACGAAACTCGGATTCGGCGGCCGCTACGATCCGGGCGCGGCCCACGTGGTCCGCGACGATGGCGACGATCGTTCGTTCCGGCGCCGGCATTCCTGCCTACCTCTCAGCTCAACGTCGTTACGTATGGGATCAGCCGGACGCATTGTCAATAGACCGCCTCTGCATCCCACTCGGGTGACGAGTTGACGGATTTCGCGCGGAGTAGCGGTTGATTTCCGATTCGGAGTCTGTTCAGGCGAAGGAGGGGTCGCGGTAGGGACGCCGGTTGCCCGGCGTCCCCCGCACAGATCCGTACGAGCGGAATTCCCGCATACGGCTCCTACCGCGGATGTTTGGCGGCGAAGCGCACACTCGGATAGGGATGACGGATCGTGGGTTGCGGGATCCAGCGCGCAGCATGCCGAGAGAACCGGGGCCACGTGATCCGGTTCCGCTGGCCCCGTCGTCGGAGCGCACGAAACCACAACCGAACCACTTGCACTCGGAAGCGCTTCAGGCTCACCCCGTTGAGCGGCACCGCGTGGTAGTTGAAGTAGCCATCCACCACACGACGTAGCCACCGGCCGACCTCTGGAACTGGGTCGTGCCGCCGCACGCGAAGCGCCGCCTTCACCTCCTGGAGCTTCGCCCGAAGACGCTTCTTCACCGTCCGACGAATCACAAAGAAGCGACCGTGCGTTCGGGTCTTCCCACACATGTGCGTGAACCCGAGGAAGTCAAAGGTCTCCGGCTTCCTCTCTCCTCGCATCTTCCGCTGCCTCGCAGCGAACCGACCAAACTCCAGCAAGCGCGTCTTGTCCGGGTGTAGCTCAAGCCCGAATTTCGCCAACCGCGCCCGCCACGCTGCCAAGCACCGCTCTGCGTCGTGCTGATGCTGAAACCCCATGACAATGTCGTCCGCATACCGGACCACGATCACCTCCCCGGTCGCGTGATGCGTCCGCCACTGTTCGACCCACGGGTCGAAGACGTAGTGCAGGTAGATATTCGCCAGCAGCAGCGACGCGACTGCCCCTTGCGGGGTCCCTACCTTCGTCTCCCACCAGGCGCCATCCTCCGAGACTCCGGCTCGTAACCACTTGTGAATCAGCCGAAGGACTCGGCGGTCGGCGATCCGGTGCGCGACAAACTGCATCAGCCATTCGTGATCGATCGTATCGAAGAATCCTCGAATGTCCGCGTCGAGCACCCAGTTCACCCGCTTCCCCATGAGCCCGTTCCAGAGCGCGTCCAGTGCATCGTGCGGGCCGCGTCCCGGCCGGAACCCATACGAGAACCCTACGAAGTCCGCCTCGTACACTTCGTTGAGCACCATCGCCACGGCATGCTGTACGATCTTGTCCTCCAGGGCCGCGATGCCCAGCGGTCGCTGGCGACCATCTGCCTTGGGGATGTAGGCTCGCTTCGAGGGTTGCGCCCGATACGTCCCTCGGTGCACACGGGTATGCAGCTCCTTCACCCGTGCGTCGAGAGTCGTCGCGTACGCCTGCCACGTCATGCCGTCCACACCGGGGCTCGCCTTTTCGCTTCAACGCGAAGAAGCTCGCCCTCAGTTGTTCGACCGTGACGTGATGCAGCAGTGCGGTAAACCGCACCCGGCTATCCTCCTGTGCCACTTTCCGCACACCGAGCAGCTTGCGCGACCCGCCCATGTCCGGCGCTGAGTCCGGGGCGGGGGCCCGCTGTCCGATGTTCTCCGTGGTCGGTCGTCTTCCCTCCAGATCCTCCGCGGGCGACGCCTGCTCGCCGTTGTTCGGATCCTTCGCCGGTACTACCCGACCGTCCGACTCCCCAGGGACGTGCATGGGGGCATTACGGCGCATGGCCTTCGCCTCCCGGCCCGTCACCTGTTCCGTGACGGACATCCCTGGGGTCTCCCGGTTCTCGCGCGTGGAGTTTCCATACATGCCCGGGGTCTCCGACTGCGCAGAGTCCCTGAGCGGCTCGCCACCACGTCGTCCAGGATGTGGCCTTCCGGTCGCTTAACACCGTCGGCACGCTGATGGGTCTGATTTCGCAGCTCAATACCCGGCCTGCATGTGCCCCTGTCAACGCTTCGAGACCAGCCTTGCGGCTGGCCCCGCATGACTCGTGGTCAGGATGGTGGGCCAGACCTTTCCTGTGTGACTCTTGCATTCACGACTCCACGCCGGTTTATCCCGGCGCACTAAGCGTTCCGATCTCACGGGTGGCGCTCTGAGACGCGGCGTGGTGCAGATCGCCTAGGTGGCGTGTTAGGCGGTGATCCCGTGGGCGCGGGCGCGGCGCCAGGACCGCGGCAGCCAGTCGCTCAGGCGCAGGATGGAATGCGCCGGCAGATGCGTCACGAGGAGCCGCCACGACGTGGCTGATCAGCGTCGCGAAGCGGAGCGTGCCGTTCGGATCGTCGGGCTGAAGACTGCGGCCATTTCCCGCTTCATCTCGGCGATCCGGGCGCGCCCTTCGGGCGTGTTGGCGAGATTCTCTGCCTCCGCGGTGTCGCTGCGCCAGGCGTAGAGCAGTTCCGAGCCGTCGGCCAGGCTGATGTAGTGCCGGGTGCTGTCGACCAATCCACCCATGACGCCCTTTGTCGCGGGGTCGGTGGCGGTCGCATCGTCCCCCGCATCGTTCTGGAGCAGGATGCCGCTCGTGGGGACTCCGTCGGCGCGCCAGGCGTGGGAAAGCGACGTTCCCGGAAGCGCCGTCGCCGTGTCGTGCGTCAACTCCAGCAACGTCGCGGCGAGGTCGCGCAACGACACGAGCGCCTGGACCCGCAGCCCCTGCGGCACGCGTCCCGGCGCGCGAATGAGGAGTGGCACGTGCACCACCGGCACGTACATCACCGAGCCGTGACCATGGAGGCCGTGCTCCCCGAACAGCTCACCGTGGTCGGACATGACGACCACGATCGTGCGATCGAGGTCGCCGCGTTGTCGCAGGCGATCGACGATCGAACCGATAATGCTGTCCATGTAGGCGATCGCGCCGTCGTACCGGTCGGCCGGGTTGGTGCCATGGTTGAATCTCGTGGAAAACGCGGCGGGAGACTCGTATGGATTGTGCGCGTTCATGAAGTTGAGCACCGCGAAGTACGGAGCACGCGCGAGTCCGTTCCGCCATCGAAAGAACCGGTCCGCCACGTCGCCGGCGAGCGGCGGGTCCGACATGTGGGTGCCGACGATCTGCAGATCGGGATGCTGGATGGCCTGGCGCACACGCCACCGCTCCCGGTTGCGGACGGCATCGACGAGCATCTGCCCCGAGTTGGTCTGGAGCAGCGTGGGGCTGAGCATCAACTGGTGCAGGCTGATCGGGTAGTCCTCGAAGCGAATGAATCCGCGCTGGAGTCCCGTTTCGTGGCTCACGTAGCCGAGATTGGCCGAGAAGCCACCGGTCGCGTAGCCCCGGTCGCGCATCTGCTCAGCCAGTGTGGCCGCGTTCCCGTGGATGGGGGTGCGGTAGGTGCCGCCACTCTGTTGCGGCCACAGCCCGGTGAACACGCTGGCGTGCGAGGGAAGCGTCCAGGGTGCGGAGGAAAACGCGTGATCGAACACCGTACTCTCGCCGGCCAGGCTGTCCAGCACGGGGGTGTTCGCCCGCTCATAGCCGTACAGCCCCATGCTGGACGCTCGCACGGTGTCGAGGATGATCATCAAGACGTTAGGCGGGTCCCCGTCCGGGGCCGTCAGCCCCCGGAGCGCCAGCCGCTCGGCGGTCGCGCGCCAGCCGGCCGCCAGCGCGCCGGCAAGAATCACGGCAATGGCGCCGACGACGGTGAAGCGGCGCGCCAGCGCCATGGTCCGCTCGCGCCGGACACCGAGCAGACGTGCAGCCTGGATACCTGCGCCGAGGGCCAGGACCACCTCGGCGGCCGGATAGATGCCGCGTTTCAGCAGAATCAGGGAGAGCGCGCCTAACACGAGAATCGGCATGGCGGCGACGCGAAGGCTGACCCGCCGGGGCCACAGGGCCGCCGCGCCCGCGAGCAGGAGGGCAACAGGCAGAAAGCAGATCAGGTAGGCGAGCGGGGCCATCCAGACGAACTCGCGGCTCGTCCACGTGAGCCGATGGAGCAGATGCAGCTGCACCTCGACGACGACCACGTGGACGATACCCACCAGCAGCGCAGTAGCGACTCCCACGGTCAGGATATCCCGGACCGCGCTCTCCCGCGAGCTGGCGTGCTCGCGGGCCGTCATGGCTGTTTCACGGAAACGATTCCTTCCCGCCGCAGGGCTTCCTGCAGAAGACGGGACGCCGTGGCACGCTCCACGTCCGAACGCGCCAGATCGTTCTTCTCGCCCTCGTCCGACCGGTACCGATACGCCTCAATCGATCCGGTGGCGTCGTCCCGGATCACGTGCAGGGTGTCGTTGAGCAGCGCAGTCAGGCCGCCGTGGCGATTGCGATCCTCCAGGGCCTGCTGGCCGATCGCCCGACTCAGCTCCGCAATGACCGCACGCCCTCCTGCGCCGGCATCGTTCCCCGGAATATCGAGCGATGTCCCCGCGAGCGTATTCGCCCCGCGCAGCCTCGAGAGGGCGGCGAGCGTCGCCCCAAGATCGCTGAGCGATACCGCAGTCGCGATGTGCGTGCCGGCAGCGGCGCGATCGGGGAGCCGGATGAGCAGCGGGACGTGCAGCACGGGGAGATAGAGGCTGTTGCCGTGACTCGACAAGCCGTGTTCGCCGAACTGCTCACCGTGATCGGAGGCGATCACCAGGAGACAGTGGTCCAGCGTGCCCGACGCACGCAGGGAATCCACGAGCCGCGCGATCTCCGAGTCGATGTAGCGCAGCGCGCCGTCGTATCGGTCCTGCGGCGTTCGCCCGCTGTCGAAGGCCGTGCGCATCGGTGATCGGTACGGTCCGTGGGCGTCGTAGTAGTTCAGAAAGGCGAAGAACGGGCGACCGTCGAGACGACGCTCCCATTTCAGGAACTCGTCCGTCACCTCGGCTCCCGGATTTCGAATCATGCGTCTGATACGCGTTGTCAGGGCGGAAGTTGAAGCGGAGGAGCGCCCGCGCGGCGCCGCCGAGCCACCGCGAGTCGCGGAGCAGGACGAGCGCGCGCTGGACCGAGACTCCCTGGGCGAACGTGCTGTGGAGCGCGATTTCCGCCGCCGTGCGCGGAGTGTCCCGATAGGTCACAAAGCCGCGATGCAGGCCGGTGCTGTATCCGGTCGCCAGCAGATTCGCCGTGAAGCCGCCTGTCGCGTACCCGTTTGCGCGATAGACCTCGGCGAGGGTCGGTGGTCCGCTCGAAAGGGGCGTCAGCCAGTCCGCGTGGTGCTGCGATGGCCAGAGTCCCGTGAAGAGGCTTGCGTGCGAGGGAAGCGTCCACGATGACGCGGCGAACGCGTGATCGAATACGACGGCATCCCGGGCCAGCGCGTCGATCGTGGGAGTTGTCGCGCGAGGGTAGCCGAACAGTCCGAGTTCCGAGGCGCGTACCGTGTCCAGAATGATCAGCAGCACGCTCGACGCGCCGGCCGGAGGCTGCAGCCGGGCGATGGCGGCGTTCTCGCGCCACTTCCGACCCCAGGTCTGCCATCCGGCGATCGCGAGATACGCGATCGCACCTGCCGCGGCGATCCGGTACACGAACCGGCGCACCTGCGACTCACGACGCCGCGCCCAGGTTGCGGTGCGGGCTCCGACGCCCACAGCCAGGACCAACCACGCGATCGACGCCACGCGGCCGAAGAGGAGAAGCACCGCGAAGGTCACGGCCGATACCAGCACGAAGGCCAGCGCAGCCGGCGGGATCCCGCGCCGCCGAACCGCGCCGATCGCCGCCAGCAGCACGCCAATCGGCGCGAAGGCCACGAGATACCCGGGTGCCAGCATCCACGTCGCATCGCGGGCGGTCCACGACCATGAGAACTGGCCCAGGACGACACGCGTGAACCACATCACCATTGCGTGCAGCGCCGCCGCCAGAAACGCGGCGGCGATTGTCGCCACGAGGGGTTCGAACAGGCGCCTGACCAGCGGCTGAGGGGGGGCTGACGCCGTCATGAAGTCCGTTGGCGGCGACAGCCTGCAGCATCCCCGTTCCGTGGCACCAGTCCCCCCTTCAAATGCGTTGAGTTGTCGGGCTGTACGAGCCTCCGGCAGTGTGCTGCCGCCAACGGACAATAGTAAGGACCAGGGGCCAGGCGGGCACAAGCCGCCGCGCACGCGAAGGATGCACCACCGGCGGGGAGTCCCAGCGACAGGCCCTCGGCACTACCGGACGATCGCGACCGCCGTAAATGGGGTCAGAGTCGAATTCCGCTACCTCTCGCCGCGCGTAAATGGGGTCAGAGTCGAATTCCGCTACCTCTCGCCGCGGGGACAGCGACGCGCTATCGTCTGGCGTCGCATCGCTCCAACGCCAGTGACCACCTCGTGACGGACGATACCAGACGCGTTCGTCACGAGCGTCGCGCCTCAGGGGGGACCACCATGTACCGCATCGGGAAGGACCACACTCGACGCTCGTCGGGAATCCACTTTCGCCGGGGCGGCGCGATCGCCGTAACGGCCGCGTTGCTGGGCGCCTTGCCGATGGCGGCACAGATGCCCGCGCTGGCGCGCGCGAACCAGGCCAACTGGGAGCTGGCGAACAAGTTCAGCCCCGAGGCGCTGCGCCGGATCGCGTTCACCACCAGCGTGCAGCCACACTGGATCGGGAAGACCGACTCGCTGTGGTACTTCTGGCGCGATCACACCGGGGCCACGTTCTACCTCGTCTTCCCGCCCACGAAGACCCGGCATCCACTGTTCGACCACGTGAAGCTGGCCGCCGCGCTGGCCACCGCGCACCACAAGCCGTACGACCCGAACAACCTGCCGTTCTCGACGCTGAACTTCACGAAGGATCACAAGGCGATCCGTTTCACCGTCGACACCAGCCGATATGAATGGAACCTCGCGGCGGAGGCCATCAAGAGCCTTGGGAGACCGCCGCGCGGCGACTCGCTCCCGCCTGACGAGGAGCGCGAGGAGCGGCAGACCGGCGGCCGGGGCGGCGGACGCGGTGGTGGACGCGGCGGCTTCGGCCAGCAGCCCGACTTCCGCAACTTTTCCCCCGACAGCAGCGCCTTCGTCTTCGCGCGCGAACACAACCTCTTTCTGGTCGAGAAGGGGAAGTCCGACACCCTGCAGCTCACCACCGACGGCGAGAAGAACCACAGCTTCGGCTTTCGCGACACGACCCAGGTACAGGACGACTCCACGCAACAGCAACAGCAACAGCAAGAGGACGAACAGCAAGGCGGCCGGCAAGGAGGTCGGGGCGGTGCGCGCAACCGCGATCCGCGCGTACGCGCGAACGTCACGTGGTCGCCCGACTCGAAGGCGTTCTCGGTGGCGCGGACGGATCAGCGCAAGGTGAACCAGCTCTACCTGGTGAACGTACTGGCACAGCCGCGGCCCACGCTGACGTCGTACAGCTACGCCATGCCGGGCGAGGAGAACGTGCCGCAGCAGGAGCTCTACGTGTATCGTCGCGGTGACACGAAGCTCACGCCGGTGAACGTGAAGAAGTGGAAGGACCAGCGCCTGATGGACATTCACTGGACGGTCGGATCCGACCGGCTGCGGCTGGTGCGGCGCGACCGCCCGCAACGCGACCTCGAGCTGATCGAAGTGGACCTGGCAACCGGTGCCATCAAGACGCTGATCAACGAGTCCGTGCAGAACGCGAACCTCGAGTCCCAGAACGTCGCCTACACGAAGGCGGGCGGCGACATAATCTGGTGGTCGGAGCGGTCGGGGTGGGGCCACTACTATTTATATGGGTACAACGGGACCTATAAGCGACCGCTGACCTCGGGCGCGTGGCGCGCCGACCAGATCGTCCAGATCGACTCGGTGAGCGGCGTCATCTGGCTGAGCGGGGTGGGGCGCGAGCCGGGCGAGGACGTCTACTACCGCCACACATACCGGGTGAACGCCGACGGGTCGGCCTTCGCGCTGGTGGACGACGGCGACTCCAACCACTCTGCCACGCTCTCGCCGACCAAGAAATACCTGGTCGACAATCATTCGACGGTGAAGGACGCGCCCGAGGCGGTGCTGCGCGACGGCGCCGGGCGGGTGGTCATGCCGCTCGAGACGATGGATCTCTCGCAGCTCAAGGCGATCGGCTGGAAGCCGCCCGAGACGTTCATCGTGAAGGCCGCCGACGGGGTGACGGACATCTACGGCAACATGTGGAAGCCGTTCGACTTCGACTCGACGAAGAAGTACCCGATCGTCGCCAACGTCTATCCCGGACCTCAGACCGAGACGGTCAACACCACGTTCAGCGCCGGCGGCGTGCCGCAGCAGCTCGCGCAGCTCGGCGTCATCGTGATCCAGATCGGCAACCGGGGCGGCAGTCCGCTGCGGTCGAACGCGTACCAGGCGTTCAGCTACAACAACCTGCGCGACTACGCGCTGGCCGACAAGAAAGCCGGGATCGAGCAGCTCGCGTCGCTGCATCGGTGGATCGACATCGACCGGGTGGGGATCTACGGCCACTCGGGCGGCGGCTTTCTCACCGCCGCGGCGATGATGCTGCCGCCGTACAACGACTTCTTCAAGGTGGGCGTGGCGTCGTCAGGCAATCACGACAACAACATCTACAACCAGAACTGGAGCGAGCAGTACCACGGGCTGAAGGCGGTGATCGCGCGCCGCGACTCGACCAGCCGCCGACGGGCGACGAACCGGTCGGGTCCGGAGCTGGCGGCCGACAGCGGGTACGTGGACGACAGCGTGCATTACGAGATCCATGTGCCCACCAACATCGAGCTGGCGCCGAACCTCAAGGGGCGGCTGCTGCTGACCACGGGCGACATGGACAACAACGTGCACCCGGGGAACACCATCCGGCTGGTGAACGCGCTCATCAAGGCGAACAAGCGATTCGACTTCATGCTGATGCCCGGGAAGCCGCACGCGTACGGGGACATGCAGCCGTATTTCAACCATCTGCTGATGGAGTATTTCGCCGAGCACCTGCTGGGGGACTACTACCGGGTAGGCGCCGAGATCAAGTAGCGGGCAGAGGCCAAAGTCAAAGGCCAAGGTCAAAGGCCAAGGTCAAAGGCAAAGGCAAAGGCCATAGGGCGACCGTCCCAGCGTTATCTCGCACTGCCTGACGCGAGCTTCGGTGAGAAAGGCGCAATATCCCACGGACAAACGCGCAGGCCCCCGAAACCACCCGGGGGCCTTCGTCGTAGGGCAAACGCGTCGAAGGCCACGTCCGTTCCGGCCTTTGGCCTGCGACCTTTGGCCTCTGGCCTTCCCTTGGGACCCCGAATTCGATGATGCAGCCCTTCCTCCGCGACGTGCGCTACGGCTTCCGCGCCCTCATCAAGAGTCCCGGCCTCGTCATCGTGGCCACGATCGCCCTCACCTTCGGCATCGGACTCACCACAACCATGTTCAGCATCGTCTACGGCGTCATCATGAAGGGACTGCCGTATCGCGATGGCGACCGGATCGTCGAGGTGTACCGCAACAACCCCTCGCGCGGCGCCCGGCGGATGGGGGTGCCGATCAGCGATTACGTCGACTACCGGGCACAGCAGCGCACGCTGGACGATCTCGGTGCCTACTACTCCGGCACGGTGAACGTGAGTGGCACGGGCGACGCCGAGCGATTCAGCGGATCGTGGGTGACCGCATCGCTGTTCGATCTGACGCGCACGCCGCCGATTCTGGGTCGAGCGCTGCAGGCGGGCGAGGACACGCCGGGTGGACCCCAGGTGACTGTCATCGGCTACGGGATGTGGCAGCGGCGATTCGGGGGCGACTCCGCCATCGTGGGGAAAGTGCTGCGCGCCAACGGACAGCCCTTCACCATCGTGGGTGTGATGCCCCAGGGACTATCTCTTCCCCGACAACGCGGCCCTCTGGCTCCCGCTGCAGATGGACCCGGTCGCGATAAAGCGGGGTGAGGGGCAGGGGCTGACGGTGGTCGGCCGGATGAAGGCCGGCATCACGCTCGACCGCGTGAACGCCGACTTCGCCGCCATCGCCAGGCGGCTCGGGACGGAATACAAGGCGACGAACGAGGGCGTCGGCGCGGCCGCCGACCGCTTTGTCGACGCCGAGATTGGCCCCGAGCCGCATCAACTGCTGTACACGATGCTCGGCGCGGTCTTCTTCGTGCTCCTGATCGCCTGCGCGAACGTCGCGAACCTGCTGCTCGACCGCGCGGCGCACAAAACGAAGGAGGTGGGCATCCGGACGGCGCTCGGCGCATCCCGTATCGCCGTCGTCAGGCAGTTTCTGACCGAAGCCCTCGTGCTCTCGTTCGGCGGTGCCGTGCTCGGCACCCTGGCCGCCAAGGGCGGCATCCTCATCTTCAATCGCGCAATCGTCGACGCGCAGCCGCCATTCTTCATCGACATCCGCCTGCATCCGCCGGTGCTGGCGTTCGTAGTGGCGGTCAGTCTGCTGGCGACACTGTTCGCCGGGCTGATTCCCGCGATCCAGTCGTCGCGAACCGACATCAACGAGGTGCTCAAGGACGAATCGCGCGGATCGTCGAGCCTGCACATCGGCCGGATGAGCAAGGGACTGGTGATCTTCGAGATCGCCCTCTCGTGCGGCCTGCTGGTGGCGTCGGGGCTGACGATCAAGAGCGTCACCAAACTCAGGACGATGGATCCCGGCTTTCGGACCGCGAACATCTTCACCGCGCGAATCGGGTTTCCCGCGGGATACACCGATACGCTGATGCAGAAGGAGTTCTTCGTGCAGCTGCGTGATCGACTGGCGGCCCTGCCGGGAGCGCGCGGTGCGACCATCGGGTCGGCGCTGCCGTCGGTCGGATCGAACGGGGGGAGCTTCACCGTCGAGGGCGCGACCTACGCCACCGATCACGACGTGCCGAATGCGCGGTGGACGGCGGCCTCGCCTGGTTTCTTCGAGACCTTCGGTGTGGCCCCGCTCGAAGGACGGGTGATCGGCACGCAGGACCAGGCGAACGCCCTGCCGGTCGCGGTGGTGAACCGCGCGTTCGTGGACAAATATCTGCCCGGTGGCGGCGACCCGATCGGGCGCCGCATCCGGCAGGGCGGTCGCGACAGCAAGGAGCAGTGGATGACGATCGTGGGCGTGGTGCCCAACCTCTTCACCGGCAGTCAGGATGAGCCGCGGGCCCCGTCGTACTACGTGCCACTCTCGCAGCACCACTCCAACTTCGTGAGCCTGGCGGTCCAGACGTCCGGTCCACCGCTGGCGATGACGCAGGCGGTTCGCGAGGCCGTGGCGTCGCTCAACCCCGACATTCCGCTGTACTGGGTCTACTCGATGGTGGACGCGGCGGCGAGGCCTACCTGGTTCATCCGGGTCTTCGGGACGATGTTCATGATCTTCGGGGTGATCGCGCTCTTTCTGGCGTCGGTGGGCCTGTATGCGGTGATGTCGTTCTCGGTGAGCCGCCGGGTGCGTGAGGTGGGCATCCGGATGGCGTTAGGCGCGCAGGGGCGCGACGTGATCCGGATGATCTTCCGGCAGGGCGTGTGGCAGCTCGGAATCGGAATGGTGCTGGGCCTCGGGCTCGCGGCCGGCGTGGCGCAGCTGATGCAGGTGATCCTGTTCCAGGTGCAACCGCGCGATCCGGCGATCTTCGCGGGTGTGGTGGTGGTGCTGGCGGTGACCGGGCTGGCGGCGTGCCTCGTCCCGGCCCGCCGGGCCACGCGAGTCGATCCGCTGGTGGCGCTGAGGGTGGAATAGGAAGCAGTCATCAGCGCTCAGCTATCAGCTCTCGGCGGTCAGCCGTTCGCTGATAGCTGAAGTTGCCACATTGCCCCACCCCGCCCCCCGCTGCATTCTCATCGCGACCCGGATGGCGGCGTCATCGGAGTCTGCCACCGGAGAATACTCACACCGGTCGGAGAGAGCCGATGAAGCGCTCGCCCAGCATCGCTACCGTCCTGCCTGCCCTCGCATTGGCGATAACGTTCACGGCATGCGGGAAAGCGACACAGGACCAGGGAATGGAGCAGAGCGCTTCAAGCGGCGTGGCTGAGCTCGACTCGATGATCCGCCGGTTCACGCCGACGCAGATCACCGCCGACGTCGCCGCGCTCTCGGCCGGAGACCGGCAGGCGCTCGACAGTATCATCAGCGCGGCGTCGCTGCTCAATCCGCTCTTCCGGCGGCAGGTGTGGCGCGGCAACGACTCGGTGCTGGCTCGTCTTCGCGATGACACCACGGCGCTGGGTCACGCCCGGCTCCACTATTTCACCATCAACGCCGGCCCGTGGTCGCGGCTCGACGAAAACCGCGCGTTCATCCCCGGCGTTCCCGCCAAGCCGGCGGGCGCGGGATTCTACCCCGAGGACATGACCACGGAGGAGTTCGAGGCGTGGACGAAGGGACTGTCGGCGGCCGACCGGCAGCACGCGGTCGGTTTCTTCTGGGTGGTCCGGCGCGCGCCGGACCGATCTCTCGGGCTCGTGCCTTACGGCCGGGAGTACAAGGAGTACCTGGAGCCTGCCGCGCGGCTGCTGCGCGCGGCGGCCGCGCTCACCACCAACGCCACGCTGAAGCAATTTCTTACGCTCCGCGCCGATGCGTTCCTCTCGGACGACTACTACGCCAGCGACGTGGCGTGGATGGATCTCGACGCCCCGATCGACGTGACCATCGGCCCGTACGAGACCTACGAGGACGCGCTGCTGGGGTACAAGGCGTCGTTCGAGGCCTACGTCACGCTCCGCGACGACGCCGAGTCGGCGAAACTCCAGCGGTTCAGCCAGTATCTCCAGGACCTGGAGAACCATCTGCCCATCGACGCCCGGTACCGCAATCCGAAGCTGGGGGCGGCGGCGCCGATCCGGGTGGTGAACGAGGTGTACGCGTCGGGCGACGGCAACCGCGGGGTCCAGACCGCCGCCTTCAACCTGCCTAACGACGAGCGGGTGATTCACGAGAAGGGCGCCAAACGGGTGATGCTGAAGAACGTCCAGCAGGCGAAGTTCGAGAAGACGCTGGTCCCGATCGCCGCAGTGGTGCTCGACAGCGCCGACCGCGCCAACCTCTCGTTCGACGCGTTCTTCACGCACACCCTGGCGCACGAGCTGATGCACGGGCTGGGGCCGCATACCATCACTGTCGGCGGCAGGGCGTCGTCGGTGCGCGCGGAGCTCAAGGACCTGTACTCACCCATCGAGGAGGCCAAGGCCGACGTGACCGGGCTCTGGGCCCTCCAGTACCTGATCGACCAGGGCGTCCTGTCCCGCGACATGCAGCGCAGCATGTACACGACGTTTCTGGCGAGCATGTTCCGGTCGGTGCGGTTCGGCATCACCGAGGCCCACGGGCGCGGCGTCGCGATGCAGTTCAACTACCTGCTGGAGCGCGGCGCCATCGTGCCGAGCGCTGATTCGTCAACCGTCCACGTGGACCCGGCGAAGTTCCCCGAGGGCATCCGCGCCATCACCCACGATCTCCTGACGCTGGAAGCCGAGGGTTCCTACCAGAAGGCAAAGGAGATGCTGGACCGCTATGCGGTGATCTCGCCGCTGCTGCAGGGCGCACTCGGCCGGCTCACGGCCGTGCCAGTGGACATCGAGCCGGGGTATCCGGTCGTCAGGGTTCGTTAGGCGTCAGCTGGCGGACCAGGCACCCACCAGGCGCCGGACCGCGACGAACTGGCCCAGGTGGTAGGCATTGTGGTCCGCCACCACGAGGAACTCCCGGAGATACGTCTGGCTGGTGCCGGCCGGTACCCTCGCGGTGAGATCGCGCGATGGATCGGCCGCCATCCGCTGCAGCGCCTCGCGGTCGGCGCGAAACGCGGTGATGCTCCGGTCCCACGCGTCCGGTGACGGCGGCACCGGGTCGCGCGGCCAGTAGTCGTCGGGCCAGGTCTTCTCGCGATAGTCCGGCCCCTCGCAGAACTCCAGGATGTCGCGCTGCGCGAGCCGCATGTGCTCCAGCAGCTGCCAGAGCGAATAGGGAAGCCCGTCGGGCACGACGCCCCGGAGCGCCGCCGGCACGTCCGCCACCGCCGAGTCGAAGTCGGCGTGGGCGTCGTGCCAGCCGAGCAGGCGAACGACATGAGCGCGTACGGGATCAGCCGCCGGCATCCGACCGGGTCCGACTCAGGGTCGTGGTTCGTCCGGTGGTTCGGAGTCGGGCGGCTTGGCCGGCGCCCGATTGGCCGCGTCGAGCTTGCGCTGGCGTTTCGCGGCCTGCTTGGCGCTGCGCTCCATCTCCTTCTTCCGTTTCTCGAATCCGTAGTTCGGTTTCTTCGGCATGGCTCTCCGTTCAATCGACCGCGAGGTCGTAGACCGAGCAGTCGGGGGCGCTGTTGTCGATGATCCGGCAGCCAAGTGTCCAGCAGGCGGCGATCGCCGCCGGTTCGGTGGGGCACGTCTCCGGACGGCTGAACGCCCGCAGCGAACCGCGACGACCAATGAGGAGATCGATCGTCCAGCGGCCGGATCCACGCACCTGAAAGGTGCGGGCGGTAATCGTGTATCCCTTGTAGATGTGCCGGGAAATCGCCAGCTGCCAGTTGTATGAACATGAAAGGTAACCCGGGGACAGCGGCGGCGCTGGCCGCGGAAACGGCTGCGACTGGCGGACCATGGCGGGATCGTGGTATCTCTCGCAGACACCCGCGCCGCGCGGCTCGCGGCGCGATCACCGTTCCCGGAGCACGTTCGATGCGCACCCACGGCCACCGTTTTCTGGTCCTCGCTCTGCAGGCCGCCGTTGTCGCCATGCCCGCCGCGGCCCAGTCGCGCGGATCGGCGCCATCCACCGCACAGGCCGCCACCGCCGCGCCCCCTCGCGCCGTTAGGCGCGACATCCCGCTGACCGATGCCATCCGCCGCGCGTTCGCCGCCGGCACGCGCGACTCCACCGGTCGCCCCGGTCGCCACTACTGGCAGCTCGGCACCAACTACACGATCCGGGCGCGACTCGATCCATCGACATCGACGCTCACCGGGCACGAGACGATCGTCGTGCACAACAACAGCGATTCCGCGCTGACCGCGATCCAGATGCGACTCGACCAGAACATCTTCCGCGGCACGTCTCCGCGCGCGCCGGGGTCGGTGCCGGCGGAAAACACCGACGGGGTCGAAATCACCAGCCTCTTGGTGGATGGCCAGGCCGCGAATCTGCATCCGCAGCTCGGCGGACGGGGTGGTGGGCGCGGAGGGAGGGGCGGTGGGGCGCCGGCCGGCACCTACGCGATCGGCCTTACCACGACCTCGGCGCGCATCGGACTGGCCAGTCCGATCTCCGCGAAGGGCTCGGCCACCCTCGACATCGACTGGAGCTTCAAGCTGGCCGGCGGGCCGGGGTCGGGTCATCGCATGACGGCCAGGTGGGCGGACACGCTCTACCAGGCCACGCAATGGTATCCCCGGGTGGCTGTCTACGATGACCTGCGCGGATGGGACACCGATCCCTATCTGGGCCCATCGGAGTTCTACAACAACTTCGGGCGCTTCGACGTCAGCATCGACGTGCCGGGTGGATGGATCGTGGGCGCCACCGGCGTGCTGCAGAATCCGCAGGACGTCCTCACGCCGGCCGCCCGTGAGCGCCTCTCCCACGTGCTCGAGTCCGACGAGGTGCGCACGATCGTGGGGCCTGACGAGGTGGGTCCCGGCAGCGCGACCGCGCCGGGCGATCGACTGGTCTGGCATTTCGTAGCCGACACCGTCAACGACTTCGCCTGGGTGACGGCTAAGAAGTTCGTGTTCGAGGCCACGCGCGCCACGATTCCGGGGCGCGGGCCGATCCCCGTCCACCTGCTCTTCCTCCCCGGTCGCGCGCAGGCGTTCGCCAACGCCGGACCGATCGCCCGCCACGCGCTGGAGTTCTACTCGAAGCTCTGGATTCCGGATCCGTTCGCCCAGCTCACCGTGGCCGACGGGCCCGATCAGGGGATGGAGTATCCGATGATCATCATGTCCAACCAGGGCGCGGCCGATCATGAGACGGGACACCAGTGGTGGCCGATGACCGTGAGCAACAACGAGACGTGGTACGGCTGGATGGACGAGGGCTTCAACCAGTACATGAACATCCTGTCGGCGGCGGACCGCGACGGGCAACCGCCGAATCTCGATGTCCGCGGCCAGAGCTACGGCCGCACCAGCGGCGACGAGCGCGAGCCGCCGATGATGTGGGACGCCAACTTCGGCGGCCCGATGTACTCCTTCCAGACCTACTCCAAGACGCCGCTCATGCTCTCGATGCTTGGCGGGCTGGTGGGCGATTCGGCGGTGTGGCGTGCCCAGGCCGCGTTCGCGAATGCCTGGCGCTTCAAGCATCCGTCGCCGTGGGACTACATGTTCTTCATGAGCAACGCCCTGCGCCAGGACCTGGGATGGTTCTGGTACTACTGGCTGTTCACCACCGAGCGGGTGGACGGGTCGATCCAGTCCGTGACCACCGCGGGCACGCGCACCACTGTGGTCGTCAGGCAGGATGGCGGCATGCCGTCGCCGGTGATGCTGCGGGTCCATTTCGCGCCCGGCGGCCCGGCGGTGCGATCCATGCCTAACGCGAAGGTGCTGGACGATTCAACCGCGGACGTCACCTGGCCGGTGGACGTCTGGTTCACCGGGCGCCGGACGTTCAGCGCCAGCTTCGATCCGGGCGCCCGGAGAGTCGCTCGGATTGCGCTCGATCCGCGTTGCCGGTTCCCCGACAGCAACCCGGACGACAACCTGTGGCCGCGGCGCGCCGCCCCACCCTCACCGCCAGCCGGCGGGCGGGGAGGCTTCGGGGGCGGAGCGTCGTGCCGCGACTGACCCTGCAAATTGCGAAATTAGCGCAATTAGGGTCAGACTCGAATTATTCCGGCAGGATTCGTGACTTGGGCGTTGCGATCCGCAGCCCCCATTGCCCGGTAGTCGAGGTGATGCGTAGGGAATTCGAGTCTGACCCCAATTTGCTGCCCGGCCAGGCTGCGGGCACTTTCGTGTGCGCATGCAGCGGCGTGCCGTCGCCTCACGCCGTCACCGCGGGGAGCCCCGCCTCGATCGCCGGACGGTTCGGCTCCTCCCACGGCGGGAGCTTGAGCGCACGTCCAAGGTCCGTAGCGGATTCGTCGATCATGAACCCTGGTTCAACGGTCGCGATCTCCAGCAGCACGCCCCCCGGCTCGCGGAAGTAGATCGACTGGAAGTAGCACCGGTCGCGGACCTCCGTGGGCCTCAGTCCGTAGCGGATCAGCTCCTGTCGGAGCCGGAGCTGCTCGTCAGGCGTGGTGACCGCCAGCGCCACGTGGTGCACGGTGCCCAGGCCGTTGCGCGCGGCGTCGGCTCCGGCGTCCGGGATGATCTCGATCCGGTGTCCCGGCTGGTCGCTGCCTAACGCAAGCCGGATGCGCCCGGCGTCCTCGTCGACGGTACGGAAGCCCAGCAAGCCGGTGAGCAGCTCCACGGTGCGGTCGGCGGTCCGGACGGTGAGGCTCACGCTGTGCAGCCCGCGGATGGCCGCCGCGGCATCCACCCCGCTCGCGGTCCAGGGCGAACGCGGGTCACGATCGGACGCGATGAGCTCGAATTCGAGTCCCGACGGATCGCGAAAGCGAAGGGTCTCCTCGCCGAACCGCGAGGTGACGGCGGATGGCGCCGCTCCGTATTCCTGCAACCGGTCGCGCCAGAAGTCGAGCGAACCGGCGGGGACGGAAAACGCCGTCGCCGTCACCTGGCCGGCTCCCTTCGTGCCGACCGGGACGTTCCACCCCTTATACGGAAAGGTCGTCCAGATCGTCCCCGGCGCACCGCGCTCGGTGCCGTAGTAGAGATGAAAGACGTTGTGGTTGTCGAAGTTCACGGTCTTCTTGACCAGCCGCATGCCCAGCACGCCGAGGCAGAAGTCGAGATCCTCCTGGGCATCATCGACGGTCGCGGTGACGTGGTGCAGGCTGTGGACGGGGTGTTCCATGGGTGGTCTCGTCTCAGGCGTGGGCGGCGGCGTCCCAGGCGGCGGCGTGCCGTTCCAGGCGCGGCCGGCCGCACCGGGGACACACCATTCGTGGCGTCCGCGGCGGGGGCGCCGTCAGCACCACCCGCGGTCCGCCGCACCTGCGACACGTGCCGGCCCACGACGCCGCGTAGTATGGACGGAGGCAGTTGCCCTCGGTGTTGGGAAGCGCCCGTGCCAGCCGAGCGTAGTCTGCGAGCGGGAAGTCGTAGACGTGGGTGATCTCGAGCCGGCGCAGGTTCGTGAGCCGGTGGAGTCCGGCGAAGGTGTGGTCGTCGGGCAGGACGCCGCGCATGGTGAGCGCTTCCAGCCCGCTGAGGCCCCCCAGCGGCGCGAGCGAGGCGACGTGATGGCACTTGCGCGAGGCGTCGTAGCTCGGCGGCGTGGCGATGTACAACGCCCGCAGTCCGGTCAGCGCGCCTAACGCCTCCAGCGAGTGGATCCGGGGAAAGTAGTAGAGGGTGAGAACCTGCAGGCGCTGCACGCGCTCCAGCCCCGACAGCGTGGCCGGGTCGCCGAGGTGCAGGTCCTCGAGGTGCGCCAGATCGGCCAGCACGGCGAGCCCCGCGCGCAGCCCCGACAACCGCAGATGCGAGAGACGCGGGAGGTGCGCGAGCTGTCGCAGATCGTCCTCGGTGCACCGCCGCCCGTCGAGCGACACCTTCCACGCCGACACGTGCTGCGCGAGCTCCACCGGATCGAGCGGCGGATCGCGCAGCACCAACTCCTCGGTGAGTGCTTCCGACGTGTGCACGGCGCGTGACCTAACGCGGATCGCTCGACGACGGACGCGGGGCCACGCCGGAGTCCGTCCGGGTGGCCGCCGGGACGCCGCGCGCGAAGCCGATATAGTCCGTCGGCGCCGGGGTCGCCGACGCATCGCGGACCAGCATCGTGACCTGTCCGCGATGATAGGAACCGTGCAGACACACGTGCAGCAGGATGTCGTCCACGCGCGAGTGGAAGACCTGGCCAGCCGAATTGGTGTAGACGGTCTCGCCGGCCAGCGTGGCCTCGTCCTGGGCAGCAATGAACGCCTGGAATCCCGCCGCGTTCTCCGCGGCCAGGTCGGCGCACTGCGTGAGGTCGAGCGTGGGCCACACGGCGTACCGCGGTGGGACCTGGCGCAGGCGCGTGAGCCACACGTGTTCGGCGCCCAGAATATGCGCGAAGACCGCGCGCGCCCGGGGAGTCACCGTCGGTTGCCGGAGCGAGTCGAGAACCGCGATATCGGCCCAGTGCATGTGCCGGAACAGTCCGGCGAACAGGTCGCGCATTGCGGGTCGGGATTCCCGTGTTCGATGTGAGCCGGGGGATGACTCGCTGGTCGGGTTCCCGAAAAGTATCGCGGTGCGCGGCGCGCTTGCTCAGGGCTGCGCCGGCCGCTCTTTCCGCGGCAGGTCGACTCCGTAGGCACGCTCACCGCCTTCCGGCACGACGAAGAACGACAGGAGTGTTCCGGGGAATCCGAAGATGAATGCCGCAATGCGCCAGCCGCTTGGATTGCCCTGTGCGCGCATCCCGGTATAGCTCAGGTTGGCGAGCACCCAGATCGCCGAGCCGCCGCCGTCGCGCACCGTCCCCGATGAGTCGGCCGCAGCGGCGGCGGGAAGACCCGAGAGCAGCGCGATCGCCCGTGCAAGTACCCCGCGGAAAGACATGAGACAACCTCCCTGGGAAGAATGCCGACGCACGGCGGCCGGATTCAGCCCGGCACACCAAGCGCCCGATACGCCTCGAGTGTGTCACGGTCGAAGCAGGCGAACAACACATCACGCACCGAAGCCGACGTCGCGAGGAAGTCGGTCACGGTACCGACCGCGATGGCGGCGGCGGGTTGCACAGGATAGCCATAGATCCCGGTGGAGGTCGCGGGAAACGCGAGCGCGTGCAGCGCGCGTTCTTCGGCGATGTCGAGCGCCGCGCGGTAGGCGGCGGCGAGCAATTCCGGCTCGCGTGCCGTGCCCCCGCGCCAAACGGGCCCGACGGCGTGGATCACGAAGCGAGCCGGGAGTGAGAAGCCGGGGGTGATACGCGCCTCGCCGGTTGGGCATGGCGCGAGGGCCCCACAGGCGAGTGCCAGTTGAGGGCCGGCGGCGCGATGGATCGCCCCGCAGACGCCCCCGCCCCGACTCAGGCTTTCATTGGCGGCATTGACAATGGCGTCGACGGCGCACGTGGTGATGTCGACCAGGCGCGCGGCAAGTGGCACGCGGAGGAATATGTCCTGAGGAGCGGCGCGATGCGCCCTCGTGGAGTCGTTTCCGGAGCATGAGTTCCGTCCCATCATCGAGGCGTCGTACGACGGGCTGCAAACCACCTGGTCGCTGGCACGCGCGGGCCGCGGCTGGTGCATTGGCTTCCGGTCGTACCGGCGCTACCCCCCGGCCGGGCTGGTGGCGATTCCGATCGGCGATTTCGAGCTCCCATGGGGTGTGGATGTGCTGCATCGTCGCGACGAGACCCGCAGCGCCACGCTCGCCGTGTTGGGGGCCTCCCGGACGCACAAACGCTTACGCGATAAGGAGTTCCGGTTGGTCTGTCATGCCTTCTCGAATCCGGTGCTGGCGCTGCTTCACCGTTCCGTACCGGGGGTGATGCCGCGCCGGTCCGCCGTGGAGCCCGCCCGCCAGGCTAAGTGCGCCGTGGATCGAAGCTTGCGGGGCTTGTGGCGAAGAGGCGCCCCTGGCTCGCCCTTATCGAGGATGATGCGCGTCCTTGCGGCGCCACCGACTGTGGCCCGACGTTAGGCCGCTTGAATGGCAGCTATCAGTTATCAGCAGTTATCAGCTACCAGCTCTCGGCCATGCGCTCATGAGCTGACCGCTGACCGCTGACCGCTGACCGCTGACCGCTGACCGCTGAAAGCCGACCGCTGAAATCGCATGCTTCGTATCGCCGATCGATCGCTCACCACGTGGTCTCTCGCCGGGCTGTTCGCCGGCGTGGCGCTGGGCACCGTCGGGCACTCTGTGTCGGGGCCCGTCTTCGCGACCCTCGCCGCCGTGCTGGGGCCGGTGGGGGCGTTCTGGGCGGCGGCGCTGCAGATGACGGCGCTCCCGCTGGTGATCGCCTACACACTGGCCGCGGTGGCCGGTGCCAGTGGTGGCAAGTCGTTAGGCACGCTGGGAGTCCGGGCGGTCATGCTGTTCGTCGCGCTGCTGGTCCTGGCGGCGCTGTTCACGCTCGTCGTGGCGCCGCCCCTCGTGCGGCTGTATCACGTCGACCCGGCCGCCGTCTCGCTGCTGAGCCGGAGCACGGTGATTCCGGATGCCGCCCTTCAAGCGAATGGAGCCACGGGGGCGGCCGCCGGCGGTTCGGTCGGTGACTGGGTTGCCGCGCTGGTGCCGCGAAACGTCTTCCTTTCGGCCTCGCAGGGCGAGATCCTGCCTCTGCTCATCTTCACCATCATGTTCGCGGTTGCGGTGCGGACCCTCCCCGAGGCGCAGCGGGATCCGCTGGTGCGGACGTTCAACGCCGGAGCCGCCGCGCTGCTGCAGTGCGTGCGGTGGATTCTGATCGCCGGTCCGCTGGGAATCCTCGGTCTGGCGTTCACGCTCGCGTATGGGGCCGGGTTGCAGTCGGCGGGGATTCTCGGTGCGTTCGTGGTTATCATCTGCCTGGTGATGCTCGCGTTTACCGGACTGCTGTATCCGCTCAGTGCGGTCGCCGGAGGGGTGCGCCTGCGCGACTTCGCGCGCGCCGCGGCCCCCGCCCAGCTGGTCGCGGTGAGCACGCGATCGTCCATCGCCTCGCTCCCGGCGCTGGTCGAGGGAGCCACCGCGCATCTCGATCTTCCCGAGTCGGCGACCGGGTTCGTGCTGCCGCTGTCGGTCTCCCTGTTCAAGGTCAATCGCACCATCTCCGCGCCGGTCAAGCTGTTCTTCGTGGCGCACGTGTTCGGCATCCCGCTCAGTTCCGGCACGATCGTGACGTTCGTGCTGACGGTGATCCTCCTCAGCTTCAGCACGATCGGTGTGCCCGGTGGAGGGTCGTCGTTCAAGACGCTCCCGGCCTACCTCGCGGCGGGCCTCCCGCTGGAGGGCATCGTCATCATGGAAGCGGTGGATCTCATCCCAGACATCTTCAAGACGCTGCTCAATGTGACCGGGGACATGAGCGCGGTGACCATCCTCTCGCGGCGCCCGGTTTCGGCGCGTGCCACCGGGGTCGCTCCGGAGCGACGCCCGGCCGCCGGGACCGCGGCGTGACGCGGTCGCTCGCGCTTCCGGTGCGGCTTCTGCGTGCGGAGCCGCGGCTGCTGGCGCGCTTCACGCTGGCCTCGCTGGGTCGCGCCACCCTCACGGCCGCGACGGTGCTCCTGATCCGTGACTTCCTCGCGGGAGCACTCGGCGGCGGCGGCGGGATTGCCGCCTGGGTGGCGCACGCGTTCGGCATCGGCTCGGCGCTGTGGGCGACCGTGGCGCTGCTGCTGGTGACCCACCTGGGCGCGACCGCGCTGACCTACGACTCGCAGGTCTCGCAGCAGCGGCTGGTGAAGGTGATCGAGCTGGGAACCATGGAGCGCCTGATTCGCAATATGCTCCGGCTGTCGGTGGGGTTCTTCGACCGCCGCACGCACGGCGACCTGATCCAGGCGGTGCGGCAGGACGTGAGCGAAATGCGGATGGCGGTGCTGGCCGCCGCCACGATCGTGCTCGAATCCATGCAGGCGCTCTTCCTGATTCTCACGGCGGTTCACCTCAGTGCGAGACTGGCGCTGTGGGCGTTCCTGGTCGTTCCGTTCGCCGTTCTGCCGATCTACCTCATTGCCCGCCGAACGCTGGCGCGGGCGTTCGGCGTGCGGCGCAAGGGCGTGGTGCTGTTCGACGTGCTCCTGCAGCTCATTCGCGGCATCCGCATCATCAAGGTCTACCAGGGCGAGCAGGTGGAAGCCGACCGTACAGTGGAACGGGCGCACCACTACTTCGACGAGCTGATCGCGATGGAACGCGTGCGCGCGCTCGCCAGCGTGGTGCTGCAGTCGTTGGGCGGACTGAGCCTGGTGGCGGTGATCGTGGTGGGCGGTTTTCAGGTGATGGGGGGAACGCTCGGCTGGCCGGAGCTGCTCGCGTTCCTGATGGCGGCGCGCGCCGCCCAGGGTCCGCTCAACAACGTGAACACGGCGTACATCGAGATCCAGCGGCACGGCGCGAGCATCGCCCACGTGGACGCGCTCCTCCAGCAGCAGCCCGACGTGCAGGACCTCCCTGGGGCAAGGCCGCTGCCGTCGGGACCCTCGGTGATCTCGGCGCGAGACCTGTCCCTGACGATCGACGGCAAGGCCATCGTCACCGACATCTCCTTCGATGTCCACGCCGGCGAGACGTTGGGCGTGGTTGGTCCATCGGGAGCCGGGAAGACCACGCTGCTCAATCTGGTGGCGCGATTCTACGATCCGTCGTCGGGCGCGGTCCTGTTCGACGGCGAGGATCTGCGGCGGTTCCGGCTCGCGTCGGTGCACGCCCATACCGCGATCGTCACTCAGGATCCCTTCCTCTTCGCCACGTCGCTGCGGGAGAACATCCGCTGCGGCCGTCCGTCGGCCACCGACGACGAAGTGGAGCGTGCCGCGCGGGCGGCCGAAATCCACGACGACATCATGGCGATGGCCGCCGGCTACGACACGCTGGTGGGACAGGGGGGACGCACGATCTCGCGCGGCGAGGCCCAGCGCGTCAACATTGCCCGGGCGATTCTCAAGAACGCGCCGATTCTGCTGCTGGACGAAGCCACCTCCAGCCTCGACTCCTACGCCGAGGCGCGCGTGCAGCGCGCGATCGACCGATTGGTTGCCGGGCGTCTGGTGATCTCGGTGGCCCACCGGCTCTCGACGCTGCGCAACGCGACGCGAATTCTGGTGCTGGAGGATGGCCGGGCGACAGGGTTCGGCACGCACGACGACCTCCTGGAGAACTGCGACACCTATCGCCGGCTGTGGACCGCCCAGTCTCATGATCTCGCGGTCGCCGAGCCGGAATCCGAGGCGCAGCCGGATATGGCGTGGCGCGGGAGTGGAGTGCGCGGTCCGTGATCACCTTCCTCGTTCCTGAGGCGGGCGCCTTCACGGTGCACGACTATCTGTCGCACCGTGGGAGGGAACTCGCTGCCACGTCGCGCGTGCTCGCGTACCAGACGCTCCGGCAGCAGCGGGAATTCGCGCGCGGCACGTACGTGCTGGCCGGCCTGGACCAGCTGGGCCGCGGGATGACGGGCCTGGTGATCGAACTGCACGCTCAGCTCGCCGTCGCGCCGGGCGTTCGCTTCCTCAACGATCCGGCCCGAACGCTCCGGCGGTTCGCCCTGCTGACCGAGCTGCATCGCTCCGGACTGAACAGCTTTCGCGCGGTACGGGCCACGGCGCCGCTTCGTGGCCTGCGCTTTCCGGTGTTTCTGCGCGGCGAACGGTCGCACGACGGGGCACTGTCGGATCTGCTCGCGACGCCTTCCGAGGTGCGGGCGGCGATCGGGCGCGCGATCCTGCAGGGGCACCGGCTGAGCGATCTGCTGCTGGTGGAATTCTGCGACACCGCCGACGAGACGGGACTCTACCGCAAGTACGCGGCATTCGTCGTTGGTGATCGGGTTATCCCGCGCCGCATCTCACACGGCCCGCACTGGATGCTCAAGGGCGCGACGGCACAGGTGACCCCGGAATACCTGGCCGAGGAGCACGCCTATTTCGTGGAGAATCCGCACGCCGCGCAGATTGCCGAGGTCGCCCGCCGCGCCGGCGTGGAATACGGCCGGATCGACTACGCCATGTTGGGCAACCGCCTGCAGACGTGGGAGCTCAACCTCAACCCCACCATTGGCCGGCGACCTAACGCGGGTCCGGGCAGGACGCCGCCCGAGTACCGGCCGATGCGCGATGCGGCGAACGCCATCTTCTATGAGCGCTTTCAGCAGGCGCTTCGGGCCGTGGAGCTGCCAGGGAACCCGGACACGACGGTCGAGGTGCGGTTCACCGCTCGTATCGTCAGAGCCGCGAGCCGGGAGCGGGGCATGAGCCGTGGACTGCTCCATCCGCTCCGGCGCCTTCTGCGATCGTCGAAACCGATCACCGAACCCGTGGCCAGGCGCATGTCGCCGTGGCTGGGACGGATCGCGCGAGGGTTCTGGGCGCTGGGATGACCGCAGCCGGCGGCGAACAGCTCACAAGAAGGGCTGGCAGTGTGCCAAGCGCGAGCAGTCGTCAGAGCGACCGCCATCTTCACGCTGCTCTCTGTCTGCTGGCTCCTGCCAGCTGGCCTCCGCCAGCTCTCCCAGATAGCTGACAGCTGAACGCTGATCGCTCAGTGCACATACACCCGCCCGCCGCGCATCACGAACGTGACGTGGCGCATGGCTTCGATGCTGCCTAACGGGTTGCCGCCCACCGCGATCAGATCGGCATCGTACCCCGGGGCGACCACGCCCAGGTGCCCACCCAGGCCGAGCGCCTCGGCCGCCGCCGACGTGGCCGACACGATCGCGTCCATCGGCCGCTGGCCGCCCTTCTCCACGCGGCACACCAGCTCGTCCGCGTTATGGCCGTGCGCGAGCGCCACGGCGTCGGTCCCGAAGATGATCCTGAGACCGGGGGTGGCGATGGCGTTGCGGAACATGCCGGTGGCGGTGGGGATCGCCTCGGCCAGGGCATCGAACGCATGGGTACTGAATCCCGACCGGGTGTACACGTCGCGATGGTCCAGGTAGTTCTGGAACACGAGGCACACCTGGGGATCGAAGATGGTCCCGTGTCGCGCCATCAGCGTCAACTCGGCCTGCGTGGCGAACGTACCGTGCTCGATCTCGGTGCACCCGGCCAGCGTGGCCGCGCGGACGCTCTCCGCGCTGATGGCGTGGACGACAGACCGCAAGCCTGACGACCTGGCCTCGCCACAGATGGCCGAGAGCTGGGCGTCGGAGAAAGTGCGCGCGCCACCTGCCCCCAGGCCCGACGACGCGAAGAGCTTGATCAGGTCGGCCCCCTGCGCCTTGAGCGCGCGCACGAGGCCGCGCAGCGAATCGGGCGAGAGGCCGGTGTCGGTGATCTGGCGGATCGAGGTGAGGATCCGGGGACCGGGAAGGACGCCACGAGTCACCGCGTCGCGCAGATCGAGATCCTCGGGCCCTCCCACACTCTGGATGGTCGTGAAGCCCGCAGCGAGCGTGGCGTACAGATTGCCCGCGCGCGCCAGCGCCGACTGCGCCGGCGAATCGCCGTCACGGCCATTGTGCAGGGCCCCCTCCGCGTTGATGTACCAGCCCGGATGCACGTGCGCGTCGATGAGACCCGGCATCAGTGTGGCGCCGCCGAGGTCGTAGGTCACCCTGGCATGCGCGTTCCCGTTCGGCAGCGCGGCAACTCGCTCGATGCGTCCGTTCGCGACGGTGACGATGACGTCGTGCAGCACCTTGCCGCGTCCATCCAGAACCGTTGCCGCGTGAATGGTGGCGGTGGCGGTGTCCGCGCTGATGCCGGGATGCGAAGGCTGGGCGCGCAGGACTGCACTCGCGCCGAGGGAAACGACAATCAGAGATCTCAAACGAGAGCTCATGGCGGGGGGGCGGAAGGGTTGAGGCTGCAGGTC
>CAVUFA010000032.1:0-48684 GCA_963740565.1 uncultured Gemmatimonadaceae bacterium
ACGAAGCGATTGGAGACAAAAAGGGCCATCAGGCCTCATGGCGGTGGCCGGGAGGACCCCGACGCACGAGGACGGGTCATGGGTCATGCTTACCGCAGCTCGGCCCAGGCGCGGTCCTCCACGCGTTTGAGCAGCGCCGAGCCGTACAGCGCGCTCTCCAGTCCGCAGGCGGAGTACCGGATCAGGCCACCACTGCCGATGACCGTGTGGTCACCGGGCGCCAGCCGGGAATCACTCGCGAACGCCGCCCCCACGATCGACCCGCCGCCCGACTGCGTCACGATGTCATCGCGCGCGATCACCAGCCCGACGAACGACGCGCCCGCCGCCAGCCGCACATCACCCTCCGCCAGCAGATTCCCTGCCCTCGCCCGCCGGCGATCGTCACGTCGCCGCGGGCCCAGATGACGGGGAAGTAGTTGGCGCACGGGGACGCCCGGAATGGATCGCCCCAGTTCGCCGGGACGCCCCGCTGGCAGGCACCGGCGGACGACAGCGGACCGGGCGTCACCGACACGTTAGGCGGCAGGATGACGTCGGCGGCGGCGGCCAGCGACTGCCAGGTGCGATCGCCGAAGACCAGGTAGCGCAGCGAATCGGCGGCGGTCGGATCTTCCAGGCGCGGGGGCAGCCCGCGCACGTTCCCCGCGGCCGCGCCACCGCACGTCCCGTCGCAGATGCGCACCGTGTCGGGAGCCGCCACCCCGGCCACGGCCGGGGACGGCGATATACAGGCCGCGATCACGCCGGGACCCGCCACCGTGGTGTCGGCCCCCTCCACCAGCCCCCCGCTCCGCACCTCGACGCTGTCGCGCGCCGTCAGCGCCGCCGCGACGTCCGGCTGTGCGAGATCGAGCCGGTAGAGCACGTTCACGACCCGGCGGGCCTCGGTTCCCGGCGAGGCCGCGCCGGCAGTCCCTTCGCTCGCCACCCAGAACGACACCAGACTGCCTCGCGTGGCCCGTGAGACGGCCGTGGCTCCCGCGAGGACGGTTGTGAACGGGCCCAGCGTGCCTCCGACCGCCGTCGACACTCCGAATTCCGGGTCCCAGTCGCGCATGACCGCGGTGGCGCCGTATTCCGCTGCCTCGAGCGCCTGTCGCTCACTGAGCGCGTTGCGACCCGCGCGTGCCTCCTGCATGGCGAAGAACGCCGACCCGGCGATGAACAGCGAGATCACGGCGAGCGAAATCAACGCCGCCGGCAGCGCGATGCCGCCACGAGGGGGTCGGCTCGCCGGCCCCGGGGCGTACGCGGCGGAGGGACTGATCGCCTGTTGCGGCGCGACGGCGCAGATCCGCTTTGCGCGAGTTCGAGTCGAACGGGATGCCGCCCGCGACGCGGCGTGTGTGAGCGATTTCATCTGCGATTCCTCAACGCGATGATCGATGCCAGGGAGTCGGTGCGGACTCCGCGTACGAGGCCGTCCAGGCGCACTGCGCCGCGGGTCAGTGCGCGGGCGGTCACGGTCAGGCGCGCCGCGGCGGCCGGCGGGAGACCCGGCGGAAACCGCGTGCCGAGCGAGTCCCATGCCTCGAACGCGATTCCTCCCGCGCCGGGCCGCGCGCCGTTGTACGGTACGAGCCGGTCGCTCACCGGCTGAATCACGTTCCAGCCCCCGGCGGCCGGATTCCAGTCCGCCCAACCGAGGGCGGTCTCTCCGGCGGACGTGCGATAGAGGGCGAATCGTGAAAGCCGCGTTAGGCGGACGGTCGTGCCTGCCGCGATGGTGGGTGGGAGGGACGTGGCAGCACTCAACGTCAGTCGCCACCCGACGCGGCCGGCATCGAGGACCGGATCGACGAAGGGCGTGCCGGCGCAGGCGCCCGTCAACGGTACGGCGCTGATCACCAGGGCCGGTACCCATCGGTCGTCCGATGACGCCGGCAACGCACCTTCGTCGCGGAGCCAGATGGAATCGCCCGCCTGCGGACGGGACGTGAAACCGGACAGCCGCTGACCACTGGCGACCACGCCCGGCGCCAGGTCCACACCGGCCGGCGCGACGACGCATACCAGACCGGTGCCGGTCAGCGCGCGGTAGACGATGGCAGAGTCGGTGACAGTGGCGATGTCGCCGGCCGCGCTGGACGCGGGCCGCAGTTCTTCCGCGATGGCATCGTGCGCCGCGGACAGCTGGGTGCGGGCCTCGAGGATACGGTTGATCCCATCGTGGAACCGTGCCTGGCGATCGAGGGCGCGCACCATCGCACCGGCAACGACGCCGAACAGTGCGAGCGCCACGATCAGCTCGACCAGGGACGTGCCCGGACGCCCTGCTCCCGGCGCCGGTGCCCACGGGGTCATGGATCGCATGGCAGCAGGGCATCAAGGAGAAACGTGTTCGTTCGGGCGCCTCGGACGGTGGTGAGGGTGAGGCGCACCGCCCGGCTGCGCGGGGTCGTGCTCACGGTCCACGCGATGGTGCCGCCGGGAAAGGGTGCCAGTCCGGGAGCCAGTGTGGCGCATGGGATCGCCCGGAGCGAATCGAGCCGCGCGCCGGCCGCCTCCGCGGCATCGAGGAGACGGCGGGCGTCGCCGGTCTGGGCGGCAATGAACGTCGCAGTGCTCGCCAGTCCGAGGATTCCGATGGCGAAGATCATGATCGCCAGGAGTACTTCGGGGAGCGTGAAGGCCGCGCGGCCATCGGCCTGGCGGGGCGCCACGGAACGGCGTGGAAGTTGGGAGGTCATTGGCGCCGAGTATGACATCCGCGGCGCCGAAGACCGTCATCGTTTCATGGCGAGGATAAGCATGGCTCTGCAAACACGGCCCGCTGGAGAACCGGCAGGGCCGTCGGCCGGCCGGCGCGCCAGCTCGCATCGGTTGCGGCTCGCCGCGCCGCGCGAGGTCGCGCGGTGGCTCGCCACTCGCGTTAGGCAGCTGGCGAGAGAATCGAACCGGCGCCGGTGTGCAAACGGAAGGGCGGCGGCCTTTCGGCCGCCGCCCGTTCCACCTCGTAACTGTGGGAGGGTGCTACGAGGCTAGTTGCACTTCGGCTCGCCTTCGACCGTAGCCGGAGCAACCACACCGACGTTGACGAACATGGCGCACGTCTTGGTGGTGGCCGAGTGGGCGGCCGTCGCGCTCCAACCCGTCCCGCCTGTCGCCGCGGCAACCACCGTCACGCCGGCCGACGGAACGAAACCGTTGATCGCCGCCGTACCACCAGAGTTGTTCTGGCCGGTACCCGACGTGTACACCTGGAAGTCGGCGAAGTACGCTTCCTCGGTCGTCGCCATGTTGCGAAGATCCGACTTCATCGACGCGAGGTACGCCTTCTCCTTCGTGTTCGCGAACTTCGGGATCGCGATCGCGGCCAGGATGCCGATGATCACGACGACGATGAGAAGTTCGATCAGCGTGAAGCCCTTGCGAATCGTGTTGCGCATGCTTGGTCTCCGGGGGTCCCGTTGGAGGTGGATTCTGCTCGAGACGACTGCTTTGGTCTCCGTATGAGGCAACGCGTGGACCAGCAGCCGTTCCCGATTACATCTACTTGCCCTGCAATCGGTTGGACGTTTGGGTGGACTGCACACAGACCGCTTTGTCATGAGTGTTCTGCGCCCTGTCTTGCAGTCTGCCACGCCCGCTGACGTCGAGTGATGCTGCCCTCCCGCCGGTTGCGCCCGCCCGGTTTTCAGCAAGCGTCAAGCACGAGCTTGAGAACATCCGCAAGACGCGACGGGAACGACGGAGGTAACGCGGATTTCGGAGGGTCAGCGCGGCGCGCCGTCGCTTGTGTTTCGCGTCACCGGCGGAAGCAGGTTGAAGCGCACAATGTGCCAGATCGCGGCCACGCCATCGCGCCAACCGATCTTCTTGCCCTCAGCGTACGTCCGGCCCGAATAGCTGATGGGCACCTCGTAGATCCTGGCTCCGGCCTGCGCGAGACGTGCCGTGATCTCGGGCTCGAAGCCGAACCGGTCCGACGTAAACGTGAGTGCCCGCGCGACGTCGCCGCGAATCGCCTTGTAGCACGTCTCCATGTCGGTGAGGTTCAGGTTCGTGAACATGTTGCTCACCGTGGTCAGGATCCAGTTCCCCACGGAGTGCCAGTAGTAGAGCACGCGATGCGGGCCGCTGAGGAACCGCGAGCCGAAGACGGCGTCGGCCCTTCCCTCGATGATCGGATCGAGCAGCTGCGGCCAGTCGGCCGGATCGTATTCCAGATCGGCGTCCTGCACGATGACCACGTTGCCGGTGCTCGCCCGGAGTGCGCTGCGGATGGCGGCCCCTTTTCCCTCGTTCCTCTCCTTGTGGATGAGCTGATCGATGCGGCCGTCGCGCTTGAGCCGGTCGAGCACGTCGCCGGTGCCGTCGGTCGAACAGTCGTTGACGCAGATGATCTCCATGTTCACCGGCACCGAGCGTACCTGGTCGACGATGAGCTCGATGGTGGTGCGCTCGTTGTAGACCGGAATGAGCACCGAAAGCCGCACCTCGTCGGGCTCGATCGGCGTGCGGCCCCGCATGCGCGGGATCAGCCCCTCGATGGCCGCCGCGTTGAGCGGAGTCATTCGGCGGGGACTGGTCATCGCTGGATCCGTTCGAAGACGAAAGCGTTCGAGGTATTGCCGGCGCGCCGGAGGAGGGGATGGGTCCGGCGGAGAGCGAGTTCGCGGCGTCGACAGCGGGCGGCCACGCGGTGATGTAGATAGCGCGGATGATACCGCTCGATCACGTCGCGCACGCTGGCCAGTGTCTCGGCCGCCGAGAGCGGATGAACGCGCTCGCGAGGCAGAAAGGTAGAGACAGGAACGGCCCGCCGACCGGTATACAGGTAGACGATGAGATCGTGTTCGGTGGAGAGCACGTCATTCATGGCGGTGTGCCCCGCCACCCACTCCACGATCGGCTTCGCGCTCTGCCCAACCTGCGCTGGACGGACGCCCACCAGGCGCCGCGATAACCACGCACGTTGTAGGTGACGTGACCGGCGACGACGGCGCCACAGGGCAAGCGCCGGCCAGGCCGGCTCGCGTCGGTCCGCGGCGCGGGCGCCAGCGCCAGAGGGCCAGCATACGGCCGCCCGTCACCACCGCGAGCAGCGGCCAGAGCGCGAGCACGAAGCGGTCGGGCTCGAACGGCCAGAGCAGGATCACCACGACGTAGAACAGCAAGAAAGAGCACCGTCACCGGCGCGCGCCTGACGAGAGCAGCAATCCGCCGAAAAACGAGCGCGACCAGCGTGAGAAACGCCACCAGGTGCGGCCAGGAGGCGCGACCGGCATGAACAGATAGCCGATCACGCGGTCAAGGCCCGCGATGTCGACCGCACGACCGACCACGCGAACGGCGGTCCGCCCACCGATAGCCGTCGATCAGCCAGGAGCCGTAGGCGCCGTACTTGCCGGCAAGGACCGGTGGGACCTCATGCTGGTACGCGCTTACCCAGAGCTGCCAGGGAAGAGCAGGAGGCCGCGCCGGCCACGAGGGCGAGCAGCCGCGGCTCATGCGCCGGCGGACCAGGAGGACCAGTGCCGCCGCCGGGACAGCCACGGCGCCCAGCGTGCGTACAAGCGCGACCACCCCGAGCAGCACTCCGCGAGCGCGGCCATGCGCGGGTCATCGTCGCGTGCGCTTCGCTCGGCCAGCAGCAGAGCCGGAATCAGTGACGCCATGAAGAGGGGCTCGGACAGGATCACGCCGGTAATGAGCAGCACCACCACCGAGAGCGTCCCGCCAGCGCGTGCCCGATGCGGGAGGGCGGAGGGCGAGTCGCCGCCGGCAGAAATGGTAGATGCCGAACGCGGCCAGGGACAGAAAAGCCGCGTTCGCGAACTTGAATACGACGATGTTATCCGGGAAATCGAGGTGCCAGGCGCCAGAGCAGGCCAGCACGAATGGGTAGCCCGGAGGATAGTGCGTGGCGTGCGGGGCACCGGGGAGATTGACGAGGCGGTACCCTCACCGGTCGCCAGCGCCTTCGCCAGCACGGTGTAGATGGCGTCGTCCTCGAACCCGCCCACCGGCCACGGCGTAATGGTCAGGATGGCCACCAGCAACACGGTGGCGACGAGCAGGAACGGGAGGAGCTTCTGGAGTCTCGCCTGCGCGTCCTCGGCGTTCCAGGCCGTCACCCGTGGTGTGGCGGCCGCCGACCCGACCGGAGCGGGCGCTCCACCGGGCCGGTGATCGCGCCTGGAACCGGCGCCGGTTGTCCGACGCCCCCCCAGGGGTCGCTCGCGGCGCGTGGCGCGCTCACTCCGGCGTCCTTTCGTAGACCACGCCGCGCGTCAACACGGCCGCGATGCGCATGTGCGCGGGGTCGCGACGCGCCAGCTCGCGGGCCGCCATGACGCCGTAGCTGGTCGAGCACAGGACGTAGCGCGGCTGGTAGCGCGCGATGATCCGTGCGAGCTGGTCGGCGGCGAAGGCGTAGGTCTGGGCTCGCAGGTACTCCTGCGGCGTGAAGGTGCCCACCGGCACGGTCCGGCGGTCGGTGTACAGGTTGAGCAGGGCGTCGTCGTCGGTGGCCAGCACGTCGCCGGGCGCGGTGTGGGTGCGCGCCCAGGCCACGAGGGGGGTGGCGCGCTCGGTGTTGGCGCGGGGGATCGTGTCCCACCAGCGCTGTCGCACGCCGCGCACGTTGTAGATCGCGAATCCGCACCCCAGGAGCGCAGCCAGGGCCACGGCGGTGCCGCGGATCGCCCGCCCCCCCGGATGCCGCGGACGCCAGCGGCCGATGGCGACCGTTCCGGCAGCCATGAGGATCCCGAAGAGCGGCAGGATCGCCCACACGAACCGTGTGGGGTCGAACGGCCAGACCAACACCAGCGACAGATAGGCGGCGATGAAGAGCAGCGTGACCGGGATCCGCCGCGCGGCGCGAATCGTGCCTAACGCCATGAGCCCCAGGAGCATTCCGACGATTCCCGACCGCAGGACGATCCCCGGTCCGGCGCCGCCCGGATCGACCCCCGAGAACATCTTTCCCGCCATGTCGGCCACTTCGTGGAGGTTCTTCCTGACCACGCCGTCGAGGAACGCGATCCCGTCGCTGCGCAGCGCACCGGCGAGCCATCCTCCGTAGGAGCCGTACTTGCCCACCAGAACCGGCGGAATCTCCGCGGCGTGTGCGCCCGCCCAGAGCTGCCAGGGCACGATGAACAGCGCCCCCGCCACCAACGCCAGCCCGGCCGGCGTCCAGCGGCGCCGGACGCCCAGCGCCAGGACAAGGGCCGGAAGGAGCAAGGCGCCCGGCGTGCGCACCATGGCGAGCGCGCCGGCCACCAGGCCGGCCGCCAGCGCCTCACGCGGGCGCCCCACCTCCGCCGCCCGCTCCGCCAGGAGTAGTGCTGGAAAGAGCAACGCCATGAACATCGGCTCGGAGAGGACGTAGACGCCGAAGATGAGGATCGGCACACTGGCCACCGTCGCCAGGCACACTCCGGTTGCCCACTGCCCCGAGAGTCCGCCGCGCGCGCGCGCGAACGCGTGTGCGCCCACCGCCGCCAGCGCCAGGAAGGACGCGCTGGTGAAGGTGAGCAGTGCGACGTTCTGCGGAAACGCCGGTGCCACCTTCCACAGGAGGGCGAGAAACGCCGGGTAGGCGGGAGGATAATGTGTCGCGTGCGGCAGCCCGGGAATGTTCAGGTAGCGGTACCCGTGTCCCGTGGCCAGCGCCTTGCCGAGGATAGCGTAGATCCCGTCGTCCTGAAAGACGCCGACCGGCCAGGTCCCGATGGCCGTGATGGCCACGAGCAGGGTGACCGCGCCGGTGGCCAGCGCCAGCAACGCGGGTCGGGGCGGCCGCGCGAAGGACTCGCGGCCGGCGCCGCCGGAGGTCGTGCGCCGACGGGTGCGGCGCGAACACTGCGCCGGCTGGGTCACCGGCGCCCCCCCCCCCCACCGGCCCCGCCTTCCCCCGCTCACTCTTCCGACCCGAACCGGGACAGCTTGCGGTGCAGGGTCGACGGGTCGATGCCTAACGTCTCGGCGGCCCGCGTCTTGTTACCCCCTTCGCTCTCCAGCACCCACAGGATGTACGCCCGCTCGATGGTGTCGAGGGTCGGGTTCTTCCGACGCGGTCGGCCACCAGCCGTGGCGGCGTGGGCGTGGTCACGCGATCGGGCAGCGACTCGGCCTCGATCGTCGTGCCGGTGGTGAGGATCCAGGCATGCTCCAGCGCGTTCTCCAGCTCGCGCACGTTGCCCGGCCAGGGATACGACTCCACGATCTCGAGCGCCTGCGGGCTCAGGTGCCTCGGCGTCCTGGGCGCGCTGCGTGGCCAGTCGCTCGAGAAACGTCTCGACCAGATGCGGGATGTCGTCGCGGCGTTCGCGCAGGGGCGGCAGATGGACCGCGATGACGTTGAGCCGGTAGAAGAGATCCTGCCGGAAGGTGCCGCGCCGCAGCATGTCCTCGAGATCGCGGTTCGTCGCCGCGATCAGGCGGGTGTCGATCGGAACCGGCTCGGTGGCGCCGACCGGGATCACCTGCCGGTGCTGCAGCACCCGCAGGAGCTTCACCTGCGTGCTCGGGGTGGTCTCGCCGATCTCGTCGAGGAAGAACGTCCCCTTCGCCGCGGCGGTGAACAGACCCGCCTTGTCCTTCACCGCGCCGGTGAACGATCCGCGCACGTGGCCGAACAGCTCGCTCTCCAGCAGGCTCTCGGGCAGCGCCCCGCAGTTGATGGAGAGAAACGGGCCTTCGGTGCGGTTGGAGAGCTCGTGGATGTAGCGCGCCACGACTTCTTCCCGGTTCCCGATTCGCCTTGCAGCAGGACCGTGGAGTCGGTGGGGGCGACGGTTTCCGCCAGCCGCAGCACTTCCAGCCACGACTTGCTCTTGCCCACCGGGCGTCCCCCGAGGGTCTTGTCGCGCCGCTTGATCTCCTGCTTGAGCGAGTGGTTCTCGACCCGCAGGTGCCGGTGTTCGGCGGCACGCCGCAGAATCGCCACCAGTTCGTCGTTGCGGAACGGCTTCTGGATGTAGTAGTAGGCGCCCTCGTTCACGGCCTGGACCGCCGACTGCAGGGTCGCCTGCGCGGTCATGAGGATGACCGGGATGTCGGCGTCGCGCTGACGTGCCGCGGTGAGGATCTCCAGCCCGTTCACGTTAGGCATGCGGACGTCGGTGAGAACGATGTCGGGGGCGAGCGTCTCGATCTGGTCGAGCCCCTGCTTGCCGCCGAGCGCCACGTGCGGCGTGAAGCCCTCGTTCTTGAGCAGGATGCGAAGGGACTCGAGGATCCCCGCCTCGTCGTCGATCACGAGGACGTTCGGTCCTGAAGTCTGTCGATCAATCACCGTGCACCTCCGGAATCGGTCTGCTGGAGCGGCAGGAGTACGGTCACCCGTGTACCGCTGTCGTCGCTGTCCACGAAGACGTAGCCGCGATGCGCCTCGATGGCGCGGTGGACGACCGCGAGCCCCAGGCCGGTGCCCCCGGGCTTGGTCGTGAAGAAGGGATCGAACAGCCGGTCCCGGATGTCCTGCGGGATTCCCGGGCCGTGGTCGGTGACGCGAATCGCGACGCCGCCGGAATCGAGCGAGACGCCGGCCGGCAAGTCGTCACCGTTCAGCGCCGACACCTCGACGCGCACCGTCTCGGTGGGCGGAGACGCCTGCACCGCGTTGAGCACCAGGTTGAACAGGGCGCGGTGCAACAGGTCCTCGTCGCCCTCGATGCAGATCGACGTCTCCGGCGTCGTGCAGGCGATGGAGACGTTCTCGGGACGATTCGGATTGGTGGCGGCGAGGTTCGCCACCCCGCGTGCCACCGCGCCAATGTCGAGGCGCTCCACGCGGGACCGGCGCACGCGCGCGAAGTCCAGAAATTCGGAGAGGAGGCGCGCCAGCCGGTCCGACTCGCGCACGATCAGGCGTGTGAGTGTGCGCTCATCCTCGGTGGCCTTGGGCGAGTGCCCGATCTGCTCCACCGCACTCCGTATGGAAGCGAGCGGATTCTTGATCTCGTGAGCCAGTGACGCACTCAGCTCCGCCACCGCCTCCAGGCGCTGGGTGCGCAGGTGGAGGGTGTCGAGGCGCTTCTGATCGGAGATGTCCTGGAAGATCGCGGTCGCCGTTCCCCCGTCGCCGCCGGTCTCGGCCACCGACGTCACGGTGGTGTTCAGGCCGATCGGAAACTGCCGCGTGGTGGTCGTGACGCGTCCCTCGCCGCGCATGGTGCGGACGCCCTTCTTGGCCGCGCGCTCCAGCGCCAGCGCCAGCGTGGGGGACACCGGCTCGATGAGGCCGAGCACCGGTTCACCGACGCGGCGTCCCAGATCGACGCCCAGCAGCGCGCTGGCGGCCGGGTTGGCGTAGACCAGTGCGCCCCACTCGTCCACGGTAACGATGCCGCTCCGGATGTTGCGCAGGATGTCGTCCGCCTGAAGCCGCACCTTCACCAGCTCGGCGGCGAGTTCCTCGTGACCGACATGCGCCTCGCGCAACCGCGCCGCGATGTATCCCGCGCTCAGGGCAACCCCGGCGAAGACACCGAGCTGCAGCCACAGTCCGAGATCGAGGCTCGAATGGTGCACCAGCAGCACGTCGGCGAAGTACAGCAGGCAGCCCAGCGCGGCGACCAGCAGCGCGGTGGATACCGTCAGGACCAGCGACGCGATGGCGATGACGAGGATGTACAGGGCCGCGAACTGCGACGCGCCGCCACCGGTGATGTGGACGATGCCGGTCACGACCACCAGATCGACCAGCGTCTGCGACGCGTAGAACGTCCGGTCGAGCGGTTTTCGGAGCCACTCGCTGTAGGCCGCTGACCCTACCGTGAACGCCATCGCGCCCACGAATACCAGGGAGGCAATGAGCGTGACGTCGCTTGGCGCGTCGCGCCAGACGAAGACGGCGGCCAGGTAGATGGCGAGCGTGATCGCCAGCCGGCCGACGTACACCCAGCGCAGCAGCGTTCTGGGATCCAGGATGGTCGGCGCGCGTGAAGAAGCCTGTGTCGTCAAACGGGGTTCCGAAGCAGGAGTCTGGCAACCTGCAATGACATGGCGGCACAGCGAGGTCATGCGTTTTGCCATGTCTTGGACGATTGGGAGGAAAGGGGGGTCAATGGGCGGATGGAGGCCAAAGGTCAGAGGCCAAAGGTCAGAGGCCAAAGGCCAAAGGCCAGAGGCCAAAGGCCAGAGGCCAAAGGCCAAAGGTCAGAGGCCAAAGGCCAAAGGGCAGAGGCCAAAGGCCAAAAGGGCAGAGGCCAAAGGCCAAACGACGCGCGACGGGAAGGCTGCTCGTGAGGCACTGCCTCCAGGCAGGACGTGCGCTGGCGCACGAACCGTATGACCCCGAGGTCACCGTCGCGTCACCGGCCTAGATTTCGCGGCGCCATGCCGCAGAAGCCCTCATCAGGCGCCCACGACGACGGCCTCGTGGTCGACGGCGATCACGTCATCGCGCGCGACGAGCTGGAGATACGTGCCACGCGCTCGGGTGGGCCGGGCGGGCAGCACGTGAACGTCACCTCCACACGCATCGAGATCCGGTGGAATCCGCTGCGCAGCCGGGCGCTATCGGACGAGGAACGCCTGCGGATATCCAGGAAGTTGCGATCGCGGCTGGATCGCGAGGGCTTCCTGCGCGTGGTCGCGAGCGACACCCGGAGTCAGCGCCAGAACCGCGAACTGGCTGAGGCGCGCCTCGCTCAGCTCGTCAGGCGCGCGCTGGTGGTGCCGAAGCCGCGCAAACCGACCAGGCCGTCACGTGCGGCGCGGGAGGCGCGGCTGGCGGAGAAGCGGCGGCGGTCGGAGAAGAAGCGAAAGAGGCGCGGGGAGGGATGGGAGTAAGAGGCCAAAGGCCAAAGGCCAAAGGCCAAATCGAATGTACTGCGCCGAAGGCTAAGGCCTGTGGCCCTTGATCCCTGACCTATGGCCTCGCATCACGGAATCGAGAACGACACGCCGACCCGATACGCGAGCAGGTTCGCGTCACTCTGAATCGGGTGCAGCAGGATGTCGCCGCCCGGCAGGTCCTCGATCCCTCCCTTCCGCAGGTAACGCACCTGGCCATTGCCATGGTATCGGACGCCGACATCGATGGCCACCTCGCCGTGCCGGGTGCGGAAAGGCATGAGCATGCCGGCGCCGGCGCCCCAGGCGAAGGTTCCGTCATGATAGTTCGTCGTATGCGCGAAGCTTTGGTTGTCGCGGGAGCCGTCCACCGACGACTCGGTGAAGAAGTAGGAGAACCCGGCACTGCCGTTGACGTAGGGACGGAAGCCGGACAGCGGGAGCGTGACTTGCGGGCCGACTCCGAACCAGACGATGTCGTTGCTGGTGCTGAGATCGACGAGAATGCGGCCGCCGATGGTCGATGAGAGCGGGACGCGCTTCTTCTCGTGGCCGTACTGCAGGAAGCCGCCTTCGATCCGCAGGCTCAGGATGCCGCGGGGATCGCCATTCCACCGAAAGAACCCGTCGAGTCCCCACCCCTGGTTCACGTACTGATGGAAATCGCCCACCGGCGACCCGTAGTTGAGCGCCGCCCCCGCCGCGAAGCGGTACGAGCCGACCGGCCGCTCGGGGGAGGAGGGAGAGGCGGGGGAGGGGGAGAAACGTTGTGCGGGAGCGACCTGCGAGACGCCGAGCAGGGCGCCTAACGAAATCAGGGACAGGGATCGCATCGATCGGATTCCTTGCTGGAGAGATGGCGAGCCGCCCCTGACGCGTCGGTGCGGCCCCATCCCTGTCGGGACCGTTGTTGCGGGCCGCCGCCTCGCCACGCACGTCACCCGTGCCGCCTGCTGTCGCGTGGCCCCATGCCACGCGCAGAGTGGTGCCGACGGAACCCGAAACGCTGTCCTCCTGTACGCTGACCCGTGGTCGGGGTTTCACCAGATGTTGTAGTCGTCGCCATCCCCGAACGGGTCCCCAGGCGGCGCGCGCAGCGCCTTGGTCGATGCGGGGAGCGTCCCCTTCTCCAGCCACTGCCGGAATCCGGCTTCGATCGCTGTCCAGTGGGCTCGGTTCTCGAGGCTTCCGGTGCCGGCCCGCCGGTGCGCCAGGGACAGCCATCCCCGGATCTTGTAGTCGGCGATGGCGCGCACGTCGGCCGCGGCGTCGCTGTCGGCGGCCAGCAGCATCATGCGATCGGCCACCGCGCGTTGCGTGGCCCGGACGATGCCGGCTTCCTTGGCATGGCCCGGTTCCGCGCGCTGAATGGTGACCGCCGCGATCCGATCGATCAATTCTCCCAGCGTGAGCGGGTTCTTCTGGTAGCGCGCGAACTGCACGAGCCTGGCGCATCGGTCGCTCTGGAGCAGCGCGTCCACGACCATCTGCGCGAGCGTGCGCACGGCGCCGAACTCATCGAAGATGGGGCGCGTGCGGCTGCTGAAGAGCTCCACGCCGCCGTTGTAGCCCGGGGGCGCAGGTGGCAGGAGGCGCAGCACCGTGTCGGGAATCGCCAGTTCCGCCGGACTCAGGGCTTGCAGCAACAGGCCGAGCGCCGCGCGCTGCTGCGCCGCATCGACCACCTGCGTCGCCGTCTGGCCGTCCCCGCGGAGTGCGTTGCTGTATTCCACGCCGCCGATCGTCTTGGCCGCCGCGGTGATCCCCCATCTATGGAAGAGATAGAGCGGCACGAACCGGTCGTGGAGCAGCGCGATCGGCTCGCCCGGACGGATGTTGCGCAAGCCATAGCGCTGCATGGCCACCCGCCGGACGTCCATCTGGTACTTCAGGAACTCCACGGGCGTCGCGGCATCGTCCCAGATGCTGACTCTGGGATCGGATCCGTACTCCGGGCGCGCGTCCTGGTCGGTGAGGAAGAGATAGCCCTTCTTCAGTCCTTCGTCGATGATGGCGCGGAGTGAATCGGCTTCGCTCTCGGGCGGGAAGATGCCGTACGCCCAGCGCACCGCCCACACGTCGTAGTCCCCCGGGCCTAACGCGTAGGCCTGGCTCACATCGATCTCACCCTGGGCGTTCAATCGCACGCGGGGGGCGGGATAGTCCATCACCGATCCGCGCTCGTAGGTACTGGCGATGTAGTTGTGCGCCATGCCCAGCGTGTGCCCCATCTCGTGCGCGGTCACCTGCCTGATGCGGCCGAGGACGAAGTGGGTGTCGGCCGGCGTGGGGTCGGCACCCATGAGCGACGCATAGATATTGTAGGCGGTGCGGTTGCGGTGCGAATCCATGTGGGCGACGCCCTTGATGTTCTCGCCCGTGCGCGGGTCGCTCAACGAGCCCCCGAACGACCAGCCCCGCTCGTTGCGGTTGATCCAGAGCACCATGTTGTAGCGGATGTCCATGGGGTCGGCGCCGGGCGGGAGGTCGCGCACCACGAATCCGCCGCGGAGTCCGGCGCGGTCGAACGCCTGCTCCCAGAATTTCGCCCCGGTCACGGTGGCCGAGCGGAGCGGCTCGGGGATGCCCGGGTCGATGTAATAGACGATGGGGTTCCTGATCGGGCTGTTGGGATCGCGCGGATTGATGCGCTCCAGGCGGAAGCGGAGATCCAGCGCTGCTCGAGCCGGCCTTGTATGGGCTGTCCGTAGTCGTTGAACTGGATGCCGAAGAATCCGATACGAGGATCAACCGCCCGGGGGCGGTATCCGTCGTCAGGCAGGCGGACGAAGCTCATGTGCTGGTGCAGGGTCGCGGCGTCACCTTCGGCGAGGATCCGCGAGACGATCCCACCGGCGCGACCGCTGGTCGCGAACGTGAGCGACGCATCGAGCTCGCTGTTGTCGGGGAAGGCCCTGGTAAACGGCAGGTAGACGGACGAGCGATCGCGCGCGATGGCGTAGCTGCCCTGATTGCTCCCCTGGAGCGTCAGGCCGACGCCGCTCCAGTCGCGGAACACAAAGTCGGTGGCGTCGACCAGGAGTCGTCCGCCTTCCGCGGCCACCAACGGGAGTGCGGCCACCGTGCTGGGCGGGAAGGACTGTGCGATGGTGAACGCGTGCGCCGGATTGTTAGCCAGTGAGGTGCGGTAGTTCCAGTTCTCGAAGAGCACCAGTACGCGGTCCCCGGTGCGCACGAACTGGGCGACGTCTTCCGACCCTCCGCCGCCGCGGTCGATGCCGATGGGATTGGAGCCGAGTCCGGTGGCGAGCTGGGTGAAGAAGAGGAGGCGCATCGAGTCGCGCGGGATCTCGAGGTAGACCTTCCCCGATTTCTGATCGATGTAGAGCGGGATGAAGCCGTCGCGTTTCTCGAAGCCGCGGATGCGATCGGCGATGGTCGCCTGCGGGACCGGCGCCGGCGTTTCCGGGTTCGGCGCGGGGAGCGGCGCCGGCCGCGCCGGCTCCGGCCGCGGGGCGGGGGCGGGGGCGGGGGCGGGGGCGGGGGTGCACGACAGCGTGAGCACGGTGGTCGCGAGCAGCGCGGTCGCGAGCAGCGCGGTCGTGAGCAGCGTCCACGATGGGGACGCGGTGGCTCGGCGCGAGGGTGACGTCAGATCGGGCATGAATGGGCGACAGGCTCGATGGGAAAGGGCGCGTCCGTTCGTCGGGACGCCGCGTATGCGTGAGGGGATTATCCCGCAAGGGTCGAGGCGTCGCAAGTGTGGGTGGAGTGTCAGTGTGCGGTCGCGCGGCATGGCCTGTGGCCTTCGACCCATGGCCTGTGGCCCATGGGCAGTGACCATAGCTCAGAGGCGATGGGCCATAGCCCTCCACCATATTTGAAGGGCAGGAGCGAATCGGTGCCTCGTATGGGCTATGGCCGGTGGCCTGTGCCCTCTCCCATGATTCTTTCTTATCGTGTTGCCGGTCTCTGTTGACGAAATCCGCGCGGCGTGCGAAGTGCGGATCGCGCCGTACCTGACGCCGACGCCGCTCCGCGCGTACGCCGAGCTGGATGCGGCGGTCGGGCACGGCATCCGTGTGTTCGTCAAGCACGAGAACTTTCAGCCGACGGGCGCGTTCAAGGTACGGAACGGACTGTCGCTCATGACGGCGCTGCCTGACGCCGAGCGGCAACGCGGCGTGGTGGCGGCCACGCGCGGCAATCACGGGCTGGGCGTGGCGTTCGCCGCCCACGCGTTCGGCGTGCGCGCCACCATCTGCGTCCCGGTGGGGAACAACCCCGAGAAGAACGCGGCGATGTGTGCGATAGGCGCGCGGGTTGTCGAGGAGGGACGCGACTACGACGACGCGACGGCGGTGGCCGACCGGATCGTGCGGGACGAAGGGGCCACGCTTGCGCACTCGACGAATGACCGGCGGGTGATCGCCGGAGCGGGCACGATGCTCCCTGCAGATGCTGGAGCAGGAGCCGGGGCTCGACGCGATGGTGATCGCGGTCGGCGGCGGGTCGCAGGCGGTTGGAGCGATGGTGGTGGCGCGCGCCCTGAAGCCCGCGCTCGCGGTGTACGCGGTGCAGGCGGCCGGGGCGCCGGCGGCGCACGATCGTGGCACGCCGGCCGGCGGCTCACCACGCCGTCCGCGGACACCTTCGCCGACGGTCTCGCCACGCGCGCGACGTACGATCTTACCTTTCCGGCGTTGCAGGAGAGCCTGGCTGATTTCGTGACGGTGACCGACGCCGAGATCGCCGAAGCGATGCGCCTGGTGCTGCGGACGACGCATTCACTGGTGGAAGGCGCTGGGGCGGCCGGGCTCGCGGGGTTGAGGAAGCTGGCGCCGCGCCTGCGTGGCCAGTGCATCGGCGTCGTGCTGTCGGGCGCGAACGTGGATCTGGAGACCCTGCGACGGGTGGCGAGTGGGGAGCTGTGAGAGCGAACCCCACCGCGAGTTGCCGACAACCCCAGCCCTGATGCCTGGTGGCATCCAGGCCCAATCTCCATGCCCGCCCCTCATTATCCCCTCCCCCTCCCCCTCACCCTCCCCAACGTGTCCGCCTCGACAAGTGGCTCTGGGCCGCGCGCTTCTACAAGACGCGCGCCCTGGCCGCCGAGGCGATCGATGCAGGCCGCGTCGAGGTGAACGACGAGCGCGCCAAGCGCGCGCGCCACGTCGCGACGGGTGACCGCATTCGCATCCGCAAGCCTCCGTTCGAACAGCGAGTGACCGTGCGCGGGTTGTCGGAGACCCGGGGACCCGCGCCGGTGGCCGCCACGCTGTACGAGGAAGTCCCAGGAGAGCCGCCAGGCGCGCGAAGAACTGGCGAAGCAGATGAAGCAGCTCGGGCCGCCGGTGTTCCGCGACAAGGGGCATCCGTCGAAGCAGGAGCGACGGATCATCGACAAATGGCGGGGGCGACGGTAGGACGTGAGAGGCGGGATTCCCCTCCGCAGTCCAGAGTCCATAGGTCATTGGCCACAGGCCATGCCCATCGCTCTGCAATGGACTACGTGCATACGTCTGTGGCCTCTGGCCTCTGGCCTGTGGCCTGTGGCCTGTGGCCTGTGGCCTGTGGCCTGTGGCCTATGTCCCCAATACCTCCAGCGTCCCATCGTCCAACCGATGCCCCCCCTCGAACTCCACGGTCTCGAAGGCGATCCCCGCCTCGGTGAGTCGGGCGTGATTCTCCTCGAGGTTCACCCAGTCCGCGAACTGATCGGCCGAGCCCGTGACTGGAACGAGCGGCGCGCCGGCCAGGCGGTTGCCGAGCAGCGCCAGGTCCAGGTCCGGCGGGAGCGTCCCCGCCCACGCCACGAACCGGTCAGCGTGCCCCCGGCCGTAACGCGAGCCAGCGCGCCGCGGTCGCCACCCCCTGCGAGAACCCCAGCACCGTGACGCGCGCGCCGGGCGTCACGACTTCCCCGAACACCGCATCGAGAAAGTCCACGTAATCGGCGATTTCGTTCTCCCGATCCTCCTTCGTCATCCAGGTGGCCCCCACCTCGGCGTCGGCACGCGTCCCGCTCGGTCCGACCTTGCTGTAGTAGCGGTTCAGCGCTTCGGGCGCGACCAGCAGCCGGCGCGGCCGCGCGATCCGCTGGAACTGACGGAGGAACGAGCCGGCGAGCTGGCCGAACCGGGATCAGGAACCAGATGTCGGCGGCGTCATCGACGGTGTCGCCCAGCGTGTAGTACCGGGCGCGGCGCGTCGTCGTCAGGCGGTGCTCCTTCACGTCACGACCCCGGACTCACCAGCAGCCGCTGCCCGACCATGATCCGGTCGCGCACAGTATGATTCCAGGCACGCAGCGAGTCGACGTTGACCCCGTAGCGATCCGCGATGCCGAACAGCGTTTCGCCGGGCTGCACCAGATGATAGACAGGACGCCGCGCCGCCGCCGCCGTGGCCTCGACCGCGATGCGCTCCGCCTCCTGCGCCGTGCGAATCGCCAGGCGACGTCGATCGACGACGGCAGTCACTGAATCCAGGCGAGAGGCGTTCCGTGACGCGATGGCAAAGGCGACCGTATCCCCTCCACCGCGCACCGTGAGGCCCGGGCGCGTCTGGTGGAGAACGCGTTCCGCGCGGAGTTCGAGGGGCGCACGATATCGCCACGACCGTACTTCCAGCTCCGGAGGCTCGTCTTCGTGCGGCAGCAACCGTTCCGGCGGCACCCCAACGTAGATGAGCCGCTGATTCGTCGCCGCCACGATTCCATGGGTGACGCGGAAGTAGTTCCACCAGTGCCGCTGCATCACCGGCACCAGCGCTTCCACCTGCTCGCCGCGATCCAGCAGAAAGTCGATCTCCTGGTTGGCGATGCGCGCCGACCCTTCCGCGTCTCCGCGATGCAGGTACAGCAGGAGTCCGATCACGCCCAGCAGCGCCAGCCACACCGCAGTCCACGCCGACACGCGCACCGCCCTGACGAGTCGGCGTGGTGAAGCAGGGGTTCGTGCTCGCCGAGTGGTCAGCGGCGTAATCGGTCGTACTCGACCCGCCGACTGACCCCATTTTACGAGTCTCACCCCGTCTTGCTGCGAGCGCGCCGGCGATAGGCGTTCGCTCTCAGGGGCGCGGTGGGCGCCCGCGGCCTCGGCCCCGCGACGCGTCGCCCACGTGGGCCGCCAGCGAATCGAACGTGGCGCGCTGCGGCACGGTCAGCAGCGTTCTCGCCTCGGCCTGCGCCGTCTGGTTGTTGGCGCGAATGACCTGGGTAACCGGCTCCGACAGCCGCCGGAACCGCTCCAGGGCGTCGCGGTCGGCATCGGTCAGCCGCGGCCTCGGTTCGCGCGACACGCCCACCACGTCGCGCAGCGAGTCGAGCTGCTGCATGAAGGGCTCATTGGTCCGGCGCAGTCGCCGGCGCACGTCGATGAGGGACATCTTCTGCGAATCGGTGAGCTCCAGCTCGCGCGAATGCTCGAGGAAGAAGCTGATCGGCTCCCCGTCGCTCAGGTCGAACGTGAGTCCGCGTCCCACGCCGATCGTCGGCATATCCTGCGCGACGAGACCTGTCGGGAAGGCGGTGATGAGTGCAGCAACGAGGAGCGGAATCGACGAGCGCATGATCAACTACGGCCTCGGACCTGATCTCAGGGCTATGACTTGTGGTATCCCACGGTGAGCGTCCGTCATACCCATGGATCGATGCGAGGTGTCACGCACGGACCCGGGCTGCTGCCGCGCACTACTTGGCCCAGGTCTCCGTAGAGTGCGGTACCGTGGGATCGAGCGGCGAGCTGTGAGTGCGCCGATTGATCGTGAACGCAATGGAAAACGCGGCCACGACCAGAAACGCGATGAACGCGGCGACGCCCCAGCCCTGGTTGAAGTTCGGTTCGATTCGACGACTGGCCATGCGGTCCTCTCGCGACCCGGCGGCGTGCCGCCGGATGACGGGTGTGTTCGGTCACGGGTTGTGGAATCTAGTGCGGTTTCGCCCCGTCTCGCCAATCTGTCGCGCTTTCACGGAACCGGCGGCCCGCCCGCGCCAGCATGTCCAGTATCTCGAGCACAATGGTTCGCCCGTGATCCCGCGCGTACCAGGAACGAGTTCGACGATACCGCTCGTCCCTGGGGAGGCAGAGCCCCACGGACCGCACCCAGCGCTGCAGCTCCGCCGGCCGCGGACCCCACCAACTCCATCGGACCAATGTCTGGTCGAGCGCCATGACCACGGGAATCGATCTCGTGTCGGACGTCAGATGCACATCCATGAGATCCGGATTCGCATCACGGCCGGCAACCCGCATCTCCAGACTGAGACTCTCAGCCAGGCGTGCCACCACCGGGACCACGTTGACGGCATCGCCACACCAGTCCTCGCTGAGCACGAGCAGGCGGCAGCCGGGGGGCCACGCCGCCGTCGCCACGCCGGGAGGGACCGAAGCCATGCGATACACCGCGCGCCAGAAGTCCTCATTCTTGCGAACCGTTTCCAGGTAGTCATGGAAAGTCGGTGCCGCCCGAAATCGCTCTTCGGAGAGGATGGCCTGGCGAGGCGGCACCGTGGTCGTTCCGCTACCTGGTGGAGTGTTCGCGGCGCGGCGGCAGGAAACTCATGCCGAACGTCACGGTGTTGTTCGCCTCCACAGCCAATCCGTCGCTCTTGAGGGAAAGCTGCTCGAGGAATCCCACCTCGCCGCGCCAGTCCGACGAGAAGCGCCACCCGATGGCCGCCGACGTGCGGTTCTGGTCGAAAACGTTGTTCTTCACGTTCGCCCCGAAGCTGACGAAGATCTCCTCGGACGCGGTGAGGTACGGCTGATGCACGGCGACCGTCGTTCCATGCCAAGGAAGCGTCGCCCGGATCTGGTACCGGGCACGCGACGTCCGCACCCAGTGGTCGATGTGGTGATCGGTGGTATCGACCCCGCGCCGTCCCTGCCAGCGCTGTTCCAGGCGATAGCGGTGGACCAGCGCCACCCGGCCGACCGTCTGCAGCAGCAGGACCTGCTGCCACGTCCGCCGTTCCGGATACGCGTAGGCAACGGGCAGCTTACCGTATGGCCACGACTCGGCGAGGTTGGCGCCGGCGGCAACGCGAAGGGCCGAGGAGATCTCATATGAAAGGCCGCCGCGCACGAACGCGGCCTGCCACTGGTCGAGGGGTCCGGAGCGCCGCACCGACGCATCGAACAGGGAGCCCCACCGCGCACCGAAGGGCAGCTCGCCCGACACTGTGTACCAGCTGTTCCAGTTCGACAAGGTGTGGCGCTGTCCCTCGGCGGGGCGAGCGGCGAGTGAGAGCGATACGGCGGCGAGAACCCAGTGGCGCGCGCTGCGGACGCGTATCGAGAAGTGCACGGAATTCGAAAGAAGGATGAGACCACACGTACCGGAAGTCCGACGATGGATCCACGGGAGACCAGACTGGGTCCAGAAGCCACGGGCCAGAAGTCCGGAGGCGAGAGTGCGGCCTCGGGGCTCGCCCGCGCTCAGCTCCTCACCAGCTTCACGGCCGCGATCACCACGATGATCGCCGCCAGCGCGCCGGCCCGCGCCGAGAGGACGAGCCACCGCCTGCGTCGCGGCCAATCCGGGGACGACTCAAGCGCCCGCACCCGGCCGGGCGACAACGCGACGTCGTGCACCGCGGAAAGTACGATCATGACCGCCACCGCGCTGAGCTTCCACGCGAAGGCGGTGCCGGCCGGGGTGGCCCAGAACGCGCGCCGTCCCAGCACCTGCCACGTGAGCCACCCGCGCAGGGACAGCATCCACGTCCCGGTCGCCAGCAGCAGCCCGACGGCGCCCCAGCCCAGATACCGGAAGCGCAGTCCCAGCGCCTCGAAGAGCTCCGCTCGAAGGGATTCCGGCTCCACGCGTCGCAACACCGGTGCACCAGCGACCGAGAGGAAGATCATTCCGCCGATCCAGGTCATGGCGGACAGCACGTGAATGGTGACAAGTATCAGGTAGGTCACCGGGGGACGAGCCCCGCGCCGAGGGCCACAGGCCAAAGGCCAAAGGCCACGGGCCATAGGGCAGTCATGAGCGGTACGCCCTGACCTGTGAGCTATGAACCGCTGGTCTGTCCCTCATATCTTGGAGCACCTCGACCGCATTCTTCCGTAGCGGAGCTGCAATCTAGCCCCAACGCAAACCCACGCGATCATGGCGATCATGCTCCTCAAACCAGTGACGTCCGAGACTCCGCTCGGCCTCTCCGACCGGGCAGCCAGACCACCGCGGGGATTAACGCGCGGTGCGGAACTCAAGGCGGCAACGGCGGCGGAGGTCGAGAAGCTGGGCAAGCTGCAGAACGCCCTGTTCGCCGACAAGCGGTTCGCGCTGCTGATTGTGCTGCAAGGCCGTGACGCCGCCGGCAAGGACGGCACCATCAAGCACGTGTTCGACGGCTGCAACCCGATGGGGTGCCGGGTGACCAGCTTCGGTGTGCCGACTGACTTGGAGCTCAAACACGACTACCTCTGGCGGGTGCACGATGCCGTTCCTCCTCGCGGATACATCGGCATCTTCAACCGCTCCCACTACGAGGACGTGCTGGTGGTTCGGGTCCATCGCCTTGCGCCGCGCGCGGTCTGGCGTGAGCGTTACGCGCAGATCAACGATTTCGAGCGCATGCTCACGCGCAACGGCGTGATCATTCTCAAGTTCTACCTGCACGTGTCGCGCGACGAACAGCGCGAGCGTCTCGACGAGCGTCTCCGGGACCCGGAGAAGAACTGGAAATTCCGGGTTGGCGATCTGGACGATCGACGCGCGTGGAACGACTACACGCGGGCGTACCGCGACGCGCTGCGCAAGTGCAGCACTCCGTGGGCGCCATGGTTCGTGGTGCCGGCCGACAGCAAGCCGGTGCGGAACCACCTCGTGACGGCGACGATCAATCGCGCGCTGCACCGGCTGCACCTCCGATATCCGCGCGCCGCGAAGGAGGTGCTGGCGCTGAAGGGAAAGATCCGCTGAGGTTCAGGCCACCCGGCGAGCGCCGCGCGGCCAGTCATCCCCACCGCTCGCCAACGTCGCTATTCGAAGCGCAGCGCCACGATCGGGTCCACCCTGAGTCGCGCGTCTGGCCGGGAAATAGCTGGCGAGCGCCGCCACCACTGCGAGAAAGATGGCGACGCCGGCAAAGCTCATCGGATCGGTGGGCGACACGCCGATGAGCAGGCTCTTCACCACGCGCGTGACACCGAACGCACCGACGATGCCGAGGGCGATGCCGATCGCCGGCCAGGGTCATGCCCTGTCGGACGACCATGTTGATCACGTGACGCCGCTGGGCGCCGAGCGCCACGCGGACGCCGATCTCCTGCGTGCGCTGCGACACGCCGTAGGAGATGACGCCGTACACGCCCACGGCCGCCAGCACCAGCGCGATGCCGCCGAACGTCGAGAACATCATCCCGAACAACCCGTACTCCCAGATGCTGAGCGAACGCACCTTGTCCTCGGTGAGCACCCTGGACACTGGAATGGCCGGGATCGGCAGCCCGGATCTGATCCCGCACCGAGCGCGTGATGGCTGACCGGGTCGCCCGATCGCACGCCGCACCATGAGGCCGTTGTTGCGCCCCACCTGGAAGACGGTAGGGGGAGATAGGCGGTGGCCGGGATGGTCCCCTCGCTCGTCGAGCGGGAGTAACGCGGATGTCGGGGGCACGACTCCGATCACCGGAATACCACGTCCGCGACGAATCGCTGGCCATCCGGAAGCGACGGCCGATGGGATTCTCGTTCAGGCCACATCGCCCGCACCATGCTGTTGCTCACGACCGCCACCGGCGACGCTGTCGCTCTGCTCGGCGTCGGAGAACGGCGCGACCGGCCAGGAGGTGCACGCCGAGCGTTTCGAACCAGCCGTTGGCGACACGGCTGCCCAGGAGAGGCCCGGCGCGCGCTCGTCGGGCCCCAGCTCCCGCCCGTCGATCACGTATCCGTCGCCGGACAGCCCGCCGCCCAGCGGAATCAGGGTCGAAACAGTCGGCCGCCTCCGCGCCGGGAAGCGCCTGCACGCGACGCAGGACGTCCTCCACGCGCTGGCGGCGGACCGCGGCGCTGTCGTACGTGTGTCCGGCGAGATAGAACCGCATCGTCATGATCCGCGACGTGATCGAAGCCGAGCTGGGTTCGCTGCATCAGCGCGAAGCTGCGCACGAAGAGCGACGCGCCGATCAGCAGCACCAGCGCCAGGGCGATCTCGACCACCACCAGCGCGCTGCGCAGCCGGTTCTTGCGCACGCCGGCCCCCGTGCCGCGCCCGCCCTCCTTGAGCGCTTCGTGCAAATCGCCCGCGCGCCGCCTGGAGCGCCGGGGCCAGCCCGAACAGCAAACCGGCCAGCACCGACACCCCCAGCCGTGTACAGCAGGGTCGGTCGTGTCGAGCGACCAGTGCATGTACGTATGGTATCGGGTCCTCGGGCGGTATCCCCAGTGCGACCAGCTCGAAGCCCGGCCCACGTGAGCGGAACGCGCGACGACCCCCGCCGCCAACTGCCACCAGCACCGACTCCGTGAGCAGCTGCCTGACGATCCGTCCGCGCCCGGCACCGATCGCGGCGCGAACGGCGATCTCGCGCTCGCCGCGCCGTGGCCCGGGTCAGAAGAAGATTCGCAACGTTGGCGCACGCGATGAGCAGCACGAAGACCACCGCCCCGTACATCGCAGTGACGATGGTCCGCACCTCGGGATCGATGAACCGGTCGCTGAGCTGACGTGACGTTGCCCACCAGATTGTCCTCGCGCAGGCCGTACTGCGCGCTTCACGCGCTGAGATACCGCGGCGACGTCGCGATCGGCCTGCGGCCACGGTCATCCCTGGCGCCAGGCGCCCGTAAGCCTCCGTCGTGCGTCCACTCGCGGTCCTCGGCGCTCGCGATTGGCGCGAGCGGGAATCCACAGATCGGCGTCCTCCGGGAACTTGAAGCGCGGCGGCATGACACCGACCACCGTGTACGGATTGTCGTTCACCGAGATGACGCGGCCCACGACCGCCGCTGTCGCCGGCATATCGCCGATGCCAGACCTCGTCGCTCAACAGGATCACCCCCGGCGCGTCCCGGCTTGTCCTCATCGGGCCGGAACAGCCGGCCGATCTGCGGCCGGATGCCCAGCATCGGGAAAGAGGTTCGCCGTCACTGCGCCTCGCCGTTCAGCCGCTCCGGCTCCTCGCCCTCGGTGATCGAGAGGCTCCGGCCCGACGCCGCCCCCATGTCGGACGAGTGTGCGTGTCTGCGCCCTCCAGTCGAGATAGTTGAGGTAGGAGATCGACTGTCCAGCCGCCGGCTCGTTCGGATTCCGCTCGCGCAGGTAGACCACAGCGCGATCGGGTCGGTGAACGGCAGCGGGCGGAGCAGGATCGCGTTGAGGATCGAGAAGAGCGTGGTATTGGTGGCGATCCCCAGGGCCAGACACACGACCGCGATTGCCGTGAATGCCGGGCTCTTGCGCAGCGTGCGCGCGGCAAAGCGGAGGTCCTGAAGGAGTCGTTCCATGCGAATAGGCCGAAGGTCAGAGGCCATAGGCCATGGGCCATGGGCCATACCCGCCAGTTCATCACGACAGCCGGGGCCCTACGAAGGGACGGCGAGGCCGGATTCACCGAGGAGCTGGAAAATGGGGTCAGAGTCGACTTTCGGAGGCGAAAAATTCGACTCTGACCCCATTTTCCAACTGAGCGACAAGTGTAGTAAACCCTCCGCGTTCCGAGCGCGACTAACCCTCCGGATTCGCTCTCTAACCGCTGCCGATCGGCCGGTGCAGCCGGCCGATGCCCTTCCCTCCGGAGATTCCGCAATGCCGTGGCTCTCCCGTCTCCCGTCGCTGATGTTTGCCCTCCTTCTCGCCGCCCCGCTGCCGGCGCTGGCCCAGAACGTCCCCGTGAAGACGCTCACCAAACCCGACGCCGAATACAGCGAGCCCTTTACCCAGATCACCGGGCTGCGCGAATTGCGGGACGGCCGGGTGGTGGTCGCCGACCTCCGCGACAAGGTGGTCGAGGCGGTGGACTTCAAGGCCGGGAGCGCGGTCAAGATCGGGCGCGAAGGATCGGGGCCGGGCGAGTACGCCCTGCCGAGGTCGGTGTTCCCGCTGCCCGGGGACTCGTCGGTGGTGGCGGATGCGCTCAACCGGCGCCTTCTGGTGGTCCTGCCTGACGCGAAACCCGGTGGTTTCATCGGACTCAATTCCGGTGGGGGCGGCAGGGGAGGCATGATCATCAGCGGTTCGTCGGTCGCGGCGATCGACGCCCGCGGGCGATTCTACTCGCAGGGCCCGCCGATCCGGATGGTCAATGGCGCGCCGCAGACCTCCGACTCCACTCCCATCGAGCGCTGGGATCGCGCCACGAACAAACGCGACACGCTGGCCTGGCTCCAGACGCCGAAGGGATCGGCGCAGGTGAGCGGCAGCAAGGGCAACATGTCGGTCCGGATTGGTGCCGCGAACCCGTTCTCGCCCCAGGACCAGTGGGCGGTGGCCCCCGACGGACGCGTGGCGGTCGTCCACGCCGATGACTACTACGTCGACTGGGTGGACGCGGCTGGACACCGAACCTCCGCGCCGCCGATCCGGTTCGACCGCCTCAAGGTCACCGAAGGCCACAAGCAGGAGTGGCGTGACGGCATGAAGTCGGCCACCGGCATCATGGTGACCAACAACAACGGGAAGCAGTCGGCGCAGGCCGTTCCGATGCGGAACGTCCAGGATCCCCCGGACTGGCCGGAGTACATGCCTCCGTTCCTCACGAACGCAGTGTCGTTTGCGAACGACGGCACCCTCTGGGTCAAGCGGACGACGGTGGCCGGCGCCCCGCCGACCTACGACCTGATCGACGGCGCGGGCAGGGTGACCCAGCACGTCGTGTTCCCGAAACGCACCAAGTTGGTGGGATTCGGGAATGGCACGGTCTATCTCGTGCGGCTCGACGAGGACGACCTGGAGTACCTGCAGCGCTACCGTTTCACGCCGGCGGAACGACCGTAGAACCGGAGGGGCGCGCTTACGGCGCTCCGTGCTTCAACCAGATCACCACGGCGCGAGCGATGTCATCCATCGGCACGCGCTGTGAGCTCGCCCCCGCACCAAGGCCGACGTTATATCCGCTCGAACCACGCGATACGGCGTGCTGGGGACGGCCACCATTGCCGCACACGCCGCCGCGCGGCCAGCGTTTCGCGAGGGTGTTGGTGAAGTCGGCGCGCAGACCGTACACTTCCACCGCCTCGACCTCCTCGGCGGTGAAGTCATCCAGCACGGTCAGCGGTCGCGGCAGGCCATCGACATAGACGCACGTGATGGCGTCGTCGATCACGAGGCCGCTGAGCATGAATGCGGGGGAGTAACGCAGCGCCGTCGCCAGTCCCGCCTTCAGGTGACCGGCCAGCTCCTGGCGCGGTATGACGGCCGCGCGTGACTTCACCCCCCACTGCATCCGCTCGTCGAATTCGCGGAGCGGCATCTCCAGGGCCTTGTCGCGGCTCTTCCCCGAGTCCAGCGCCACCGCCAGCTCGATGCCTCCGTCGCGCGGCACCACGACCGAGAGCATGCGGCTCACATAACCGTTACGCTTCGTGCGCACCACGTAGGCGCCGGCCGGGACCGTTGGGAAGTTGAAGTCCCCGGACGGGCCGGTCCTGGCCGTCACCCGGGCCCCGATCACATCGACTGCGGCGCCACCCAGCGGCTGGAGCCCCGGATGCTGGATCACCTTGCCGAAGATCCCGGTGCGCGAGGCGCGCACGGGAATGGTGTCGAGCCGCACGACCAGCTGGCGCATGACCACCGTGACATCGAGCCCTTCCGCGGGCACGTCGATGGTCCGTTCGTCCGGCTGGAAACCTAACGATAAAACGAGGAGCGTGTGTTGTCCGCGCGAGACACGGGTGAACCGGAAGCGGCCGCCGCTGTCGGCGCGCGTCCGCCGGGACGACGCGTCGCGGTCCAGCACCACCACGCATTCTGGAGCGCGCCCCCGGCCTCGTCGCGTACCGTTCCCGACACGACGCCGGGCGACTGCGCCCCGAGCGCGGCACCGGCCAGTATCACGGCGGTGCAGGCGATCGCGACTGGGCGCACGGCGCGCCCGATTTCAGTTGGGTCGCCGCAGCCGATACACCGCGACATGCGGTTCGCCATCGCTGGCTTCATAGGCGCCGAGGATGTAGTCGTGACCCACCTCGTACGCCGTCAGGCCGACGGGGATCCGTACGTCCGCCACCACGCGCCCCGACGCGGTCACGGCCCGAAGGCGCGTGTCGGCATCCCCCGGAGCCGACAGCACCGCCCAGAGCAGGCCGTCGCTGTCGGCAAATAGAGCCGTATACGGCGGCAGGAACTCGGGCATCGGCGCCTCCAGCATCTGCGAGGAGATCGACTGGCGCATCGCCGCCGGGAACATCGACGCCATGTCGTTCACAGCGCGTTCGTAGTTTGCCCGCGTCGCACGCCGCGGAGCGATCCCGAACGAAACCGCTCCAAGGGATTGCCCGGCGGGCGAGTATACGTCGACCGTCCCCGAATCAGCCGTGCCGATGTAGACGCGGTCGCCGGACAGCGCCAGGCTGGTCGCGCGTCCCAGCGGGCGAAAGCCGCCGCCCCGTGGACCGCCGCGCCGCCCCGTCAGAATCATCTCGCCGCTCGCAACTTCGCCCAGCGAGCGCACCACGTTGCCGCTGGCGTCGCCAAGCGAGACGACCGCGTTTCCACGAATCACGCTCGAATCCGGCGTCACGATGGTCACCTGGCCGCGAGGGCTGCCCGGTGGCTGATAGATGAAGCGTCCGTCGCGCGAGCAGCTGATCGTGGTCGGCGCGGCGGCTCGCGCACCATCCGACGGGATGGCGTACTGCCTGACCACCGACCCGTTCGCCGAGAGCACCGTCATGCGCACGAGACCATAGTCCCACACGAAGATCGAATCGCGAGCGCACTGGCCGAGCCACATGATGAGCTGGAAGTCACCGGGGCCCTGTCCCTTTTGCCCAACCGAACGAACCAGCCTTCCGCTTCCATCGAAGAAACGAATCGCGCTCGCCAGTTGATCCGCGATCACGATCGTGCCGTCGGCGAGGCGCGTCCCCGCGACAGGGCGCTCGAGATTGATGGCGCCGTTGGCGCCGAGCCCGGGGATGTCCGCGAGCGGGGTGGGATCCACTACCCACCGCGGCTGGGACGCCAGCAACTCCGGCGCCAGCGAAAGGGCCAGTCCGAGGCAGAGCGCCCGAGGAAGTCGCATGCGGAAAACCCCGTCGAGGTGTGGTATGTCGCGCCGGAACGAACCATCTTACAGCTTCCTGGCGTGGGTGCGCCACGTCGGAGCGAACCTCCTCGAACGGATCGCGCATAGGGCGCGCGACCCCTCTCACGGCAACCCTTTCCCCCGGTTCCGACGACAAAGGTAGTCAGTGGCCGGGCGCCGCCTATCTTGAGACAAATGTCTCCTTCCGTCCATACGCCGCTCCGGCGGCTCCTGCTCGCGCTCTCGCTGCCCGCCGTGGTCGCGTGGGCCTGCTCCAGGAGTTCCGCCGCCAAAACGGACGGCGACTCGTCAGCCGCAGCATCGGACAGCGGCGGCGAGACCTCCGGCGCCCCGCGTCTGGCGCTCCCCGTAGCCGCCGCCAAGGTGCGCGAGGGCGACCTCGTCCTGACCGTCACCACCACGGGCCAGGTGCGCTCGGAGAGCGAGGCGACGCTCAAGGCGGAGGTCGCGGGCACCGTGGACCGGGTCTTCGTGCGCGCCGGCGACCGGGTGCACAAGGGCGACACGCTGATTGCCCTCGACCCGCGTCCCCTCGATCTGGCCGTCGAGCAGGCGCAGGCCGCCGTGGCCGAGGCGCAGGTGCGGTACCGCGACTCGTACTTCCCCGACTCGTTCGTCACCGGCCGCATGCCGAGCGAAGAACAGCAGCGCATCTTCAGGGCGCGTTCCGGACTCCAGAGCGCGCAGGTCGCCCTCGAGCAGAAGAAGCTCGACCGCGAGCGGGCGACCGTTGCTGGCCCCATTCGACGGCATGGTGGACCAGGTCGCGGTGGCGCCCGGAACGCGGATCGGCGCCGGAGAGCTGGTCACGCGCGTGGTGAGCATAACCCAGCTGCGGGTGGAAGCTTCGGTGCTGGAGCACGACCTCCCGCTCATCAAGGAAGGCGGCGAAGCGATCGTCACCAGCAGCGCGGCTCCGGACCATCCGATCATCGGGCGTATCGCCGCGGTGCTGCCAATGGTGGACACGACAACCCGCAGCGGGCGCGCGTATGTGCGCATTCCCCCCAACACGGTCCTGCGGCCGGGGATGTATGCCGACGTGCGGCTCGAGGCCAACCGCCTCACGCACCGGCGGCTGGTGCCGACGCGCGCGATCATCGAGCGCGACGGACGGCCGCTGGTGTTCGTGGTGAAGGACGGGACGTGCCCAGTGGGTCTACGTGAATCCGGGACGATCCAACGGCACCGACACGGAGATCCTCCCCGACTCGGCATCGGGCGTCATTCCGGTGGCGGTCGGTGACCTGGTGGTCGTCGGAGGGACACCTCACGCTCACCCACGACGCCCCGGTGCGCGTGGTCAGCCCCGATACGGCCGCCGGTTCGGTGGGCGTGAAGAAGGAATGACGGGTGGATGTCGTCGATCGGACCGCGATGGCGCATCCTGTGATCGCGGAGCGGCGCGGTGGTGCGCCTTCAGGTGATGCCCCGGCGACGGACGGGGCGCAGCGCCGGCGGACGTTCCGTCCGCTGACCGGCTGACCCTCGATCCCGGCTTCCGGCACCCCGTGTCACTCGTCTCGATCGCCGTCCGCCGCCCGGTTTCCACGGTTGCCGCCACCCTGGGCATCGTGCTGCTCGGTTCGGTGTCGTTAGGCCGCATGCCGGTCTCGCTGCTGCCCGACGTCACGCTGCCGGTCCTGACCATCCGCACGCTGTACCCGGGGGCCGCCGCGCCGGAGGTCTCGCGGTTCGTGGCCGAGCCGATCGAGAAAGTCGATCGCCGCGATGCCCGGGCTGGTGGAGCTGCGCTCGGCGAGCCGGAACGGCGAGGTGACCACCACGGCGCGGTTCTCGTGGGGCACCGACATGCAGACCACGCTGCTCAACATGCGCGAGCGGCTGGACAACGCGCGCGGAAGCGCTGCCGGAGCGCGCCGAGCGGCCCACGCTCCTCACCAGCGACCCGGGCGAGCGCCCGATCGCCGTGCTCAGCCTGGGCATCCAGGGCAGCCTGCGCGACCTGGCGCGGACCGCCGAGGACGTCTACGCACGCCGCCTGGAGCAGATCGCCGGGGTCTCCGAGCGTGGCGGTGGTGGGCGCGCCGGACGACGAGATCCGCGTGGAGGTCGATCCCGAGCGGATGCGCGCGCTGGGCGTGACCAGCGACGACATCGCCCGCGCGATTCGCGCCGAGAACGCGACCGGAACCAGCGGGACCATCCGGCGCGGCCAGTTCCGCTTCACGGTGCGGACGATGACCGAGTTCCGCACGCCGGACGAAATCGGGGAGACGCCGGTGGGGCGGGCGGGGAGCGGCATCAAGCTGCGCGACCTGGCGGCGATCGACGTGACCACGGCCGACCCGCTCACGCTCACGCGCCTCGACAGCAAGCCGGCCGTGGGGCTGGTGGTCTACAAGGATGCCGGCGCCAACACGGTTTCGGTGACGAGCGAGCTGGAGAAGGTGGTGGGCCAGCTCCGCACCGAGTTTCCCGGCATCACGCTGACGATCGTGGCCGAGCAGGCACAGTTCGTGTCCGCGGCGCTCGGCAACCTGTGGCAGGAGATCATCGTCGGCGGGCTCCTGTCGCTGGGCGTGATTCTGCTGTTCCTGCGGGACTGGCGGCTCTCGCTGGCGATCGGGATGATGGTGCCGCTGTCGGTGCTGGTGGCGCTGGTGATCCTGCAGGGGATGCACGTCACCATCAACGTTCTGTCGTTAGGCGGGCTGGCGCTGGGGGTCGGCCTGCTGGTGGACAACGCCATCGTGGTAGCCGAGGCGGCGGTGCGGAAGCGGGAGGAGGGGCTGCCGCTCGACCAGGCGACGCTGATCGCCACCGAGGAAGTCTCGGGGCCGCTGATCGCCGGCACGCTCACCACGCTGCTGGTGTTCGGGCCGATCATCTTCGTGCGCGGGCTGGCGGCGGTCCTGTTCCGCGATCTCTCGCTGTCGGTGGTGATGAGCGTGGGGGCGTCGCTCATTCTCGCGCTGACGCTGATGCCGGTGATGGTGATCGGCCGCCGCCGCGCTTCGCTGAGCCAACCGGATCGGAAGCGACCGGTGCGTGCAGGGCGCGGCGTCGGATCGACGCACCCACCCGGCAGTCCCGACGGCGGTCGGCCGCCAGCCATCTCGCTGGTCACGGGCATCGGGGCGCGCCGGAGACAGGCTGGCTCCGGTGGTTCACCGCCATGGGCGAGTGGTTCGAGGGGCAGTACACGCGCGGGATGAAGTGGTCGCTGGCGAATCCCGGTCCCCGTGCTCGTGATCACGGTCGGCGTCGCTGGCGTTCACCGTGTGGGTCACCATGCGCCTGCCGCGCGAGATCCTGCCGCAGGTACAGGAACGGGTGGTGGTGGCATCGCTGCAGCTCACCGAGGGGACGGCGATCGAGGAAACCACCCGCCAGGTGGCCCGGCTGGAGGACGCCGCTCACGCGTTAGGCTCGACGAATGTGTACAGCCGGGTGGGCGATCGCCACCGACGAGGAGATCCTGGCCGGCGCCGAGCCGGGGACGTCGGCTACCGCGCAGCTTATTCTCCCGGTGCCCGCGCGCGGCGACGCGCTCGGCTTCGCCGATGCGCTGCGGCGCGCGGTCCCCGACCTGGCCCAGGGCGCGCTGGCGCTCGACGTGGCCGGCGCCTCGGAATTCGGGAGCCTGATCGGGCGCGAAGGCCGGGTGGTGCGGGTCGAGATCAGCGCCCACACCGTCGAAGAAGCCGAGGTGTGGGCCGACACCGCGCGGGCGCGCCTGCGCGGGGTGTCGTCGCTCTCCGACGTGCGCGACGCGCAGGAGGGGCTGCAGCCGGTGGTAGAGGTGACGCTCGATCGCGACCGCATCGCCCAGCGCGGACTGTCGTGTGGACGCGGTGTCGAACGCGCTGGCGGGCGGACTGGGGGGGGTCGACGCCAGCGAGCTCCGCGAGACCGACCGGCGCACCCCGATCACCGTGCGGTTCGCGGGCGCGGCCAACGAGAACCTGGCCGCGGCGATGAACACGCTGGTGGCGGGCGTACCAGTGGCGCAGCTGATCCAGGTCAACGAGACGAAAGCCCCGATCGAGGTCGTGCGCGTGGGTCAGCGCCCGGTGGTGGCGGTGGAGGCGCTCATCGAACGCGGGGGCACCAGTCACGCGTCCGACGATGTCTCGCAGGTCATGTCCTCGCTCAGGATGCCGGTGGGAGTGAGCTGGACGGTGAGCGGGGCCAACGCCGAGCAACAGCGCACTACCAACGAGCTCACCCTGGTCGCGATCCTGTCCGCCGCGCTGATGTTCCTGGTGCTGGCCGGCGAATTCGCCTCGTTCACCGTGCCGCTGGTGGTGATGCTCACCGTCCCCCTGGCGGCCGCCGGCGGTCTGGTGTTCCTGTGGATGACGGGGCAGAGCATCAACGCGGTATCGCTCATCGGCATCGTCGTCATGATCGGCATGGCCGACAACGAAGCGGTGGTGAAGCTCGACGCGGTGCGCCGGTTCCGCGAGATGGGCCACTCGATCGAGGACGCCGTCTTGTTAGGCGGGCACCAGCGGCTGCGGGCGATCGCCATGACGTCCATCACCACGATCACCGGCGTGCTGCCGCTGGTGTTCGGGGGCGGCAGCGGCGGCGCGCTGTACCAGCCGCTGGCGGCGGGGGTCATCGGCGGCAGCGTGTCGGCGCTGGCGGTGACGTTCTTCCTGCTGCCGACCGCGTACGCGGTGCTCGAACGGCGTACCGAGCGGCGCAAGCTGCGGTCGCAGGGCGGCGGGGCGGCCACGGACGCGCGACCGGTCGCGTCAGGGACCCAGGCGTCGCCGGCCGCAGTGCACATGGTGATCGAGCGCGACAGCCCGCGGGCGCCAGGATTGGGCGCCCTGGATTCGGAGAGGTGATCGCATGATCCGCTGGGCGGTATCCCGTCCTGCCGTCGTATGGGCCACGAGCATCACCATCGTGCTGGGCGGAGCGGTGGCGTTCACGCGGCTGGTCCTGGGCTCGGCGTCGGTGGAGCTGCCCAGGCTGAACGTGTCGATACCGTGGCCGGGTGCCGCGGCCGAACTGGTCGAGATGTACGTCGCCACGCCGGTGGAAGCCGCGATTCAGAGCGTGCGCGGGGTGCGCAAGACGCACAGCGATTCCAACGAGGGCATGGTGGCGCTCACCGTGGAACTCGAGCCCCGCGCCGACGTGCAGATCACGCGGCTGGCAATCCTCGAGCGGCTCGAGCTGCTGCAGCCGACATTCGACTCGCTGCGAATCGGGCGCCCGTCGGTCACCAACTATGTGCCGAAGGACCTGAGCGAGGAGCCGCTCATCACGCTCTCGATCAACGGGCCGTATACGGCCGGGGCATTGGTCAAGCTCAGCACCGACGTGCTCGAGCCGCGCCTGTCGGCGGTCCCGGGGGTGGCGGGGATCGGGACGCAGGGCGGCACGTCACTGGGCGTTTCGGTTGCCTACGACCCGAGTTTTCTCCGACAGGTGGGCGTGGCGCCGGCCGCGGTCCAGGCGGCGCTGCTGCGCGCGCGGGTGGTGCAGGCGGTGGGCGACGCACAACAGGGTTCGATGGAGCGCGAGGTCACGATCCGCGATCAGCCGAACGTGATTTCGGATCTCGACAAGCTGCCGGTGATCGGCCGGGCGGGCCGCGTGTTCCGGCTGGGCGAGCTCGCCACGGTGCGTCCGGACGAAGACGCGAATGGGGCGTTCTACCGCGTGGACGGCCAGCCGGCGGTGATCCTGCAGATCTCCCGCCTTCCGGGTTCGGACGCGATCAAGACCGCGGCGGCGGTGCGGGCCGCGCTCGCCGAGCTCAAGCCCAAGCTCCCGCTGGGCGTGCGTCTCGAGATCCGGAACGACACCAGCGAGGACATGGCGCACGACCTGCGCGATCTGCTGACGCGTGGCGCGATCGCGTTCGGCGCGGTCATTCTGGTCATCGCGATCATGTTGCGCGACGCGCGCGCGGTGGCACTGGTGATCGGGAGCGCGGCGGTGGCCATTTCCGGCACCGCACTGGGGCTGTTCATCTTCAAGATTCCGGCGAACATGCTGACGCTGGCGGGGCTGGCGATGGGCATCGGCATTCTCGTGCAGAACGGGCTGGTGGTAGCCGAGCGATTGGGGACGGTGCCCGATTCTCCGCGGGCGCGCGGCGACGCGGCGGCCGCATTCACGCCGGCGGTGATCGGGGCCACCATGACGACGGCGGTGGTGCTGTTCCCGTTCCTCTATCTGCAGGGCGACACTCGGGCGGCGTTCGTGCCGTTCGCCTCGGCGTTCGCGATGGCGCTTGCCTGGTCGGTGCTGGCGTCGGTGGTGATGATCCCGGCGCTCGCCAAGGGGCACCGGATCCACGAGGCCAACTGGCCGCGGATCCGGCGCCTGTTCGCGCGGATGATCGCGCCTCTGATCCGGTGGCGGTGGATCACGTTAGGCGTGACGATGCTGGCGCTGGGCGGACTCACCTGGGTGTTCGTCAAGAAGGTGCCGCGGTTCTCGTTCTCGGGCTTCGGGCAGCAGCGCACGTATCTCACCGCCTCCATCAGTTTCCCGCGCGGCTCCGATCCCGAGGGCCTCGACCGGTCCATCCGTGAGCTCCAGGACATCGCCGTCGGGAAGCCGGGCGTGGAGCGGACGCAGGCCTACTCGGGGGGCAGCACCAGCGGGGGTCTCAACGTGATGTTCACCCACGAGTCGGAGTGTTCAGCGCCATTCCGCTGGAGATGGAAGAGCTGATGACGCAGCGGGCGGTGCTGATCGGGGGGGCGAATGTGAGTGTGCACGGCCAGGGGCCGGGGTTCTACTCGGGGATGGGGTCGATGGGGATGGCGTCGTTCCGCATCCGGGTGCTGGGGTACTCGTTCTCGGGCGTGGAGGCGCTCGCCAGGGATCTCAAGGAGCGCCTGGAGCGCATCCCGCGGGTGCGCGACGTGGACATCGGCACCACCTCGTTCGGGTACGGCGGCGGGGAAGGCGTTCGCAACCACCATCGAGCCCAATCGCGCCGTGCTGGCGCAATACGGGCTCACGGCGCAGGACCTCACCTACGCGGTGGGCCGCGAGATCCGCGGCGCCGCCGGGCAGATGCGGCTGGAGATCGGGGGCGAAGAGATCAACGTCCGCCTCAAGACGTCCGGATCGCGCGAGGAGCGCACGCTCAACGAGCTGCGCGACGCGATGATCCCGACGCCGTCCGGCGGGTCGGTTCGCCTGAGTGCGGTGTCGGACGTGAGCGAGCGCGAGGCCCTGAGCACCATCAGCCGTGAGGACCAGCGGTTTCCCCATCCGGGTGGTGGCGTACGAGTTCCGCGGCCCCAACAAGCTCGCGCAGCGCACTCACGACGCGTTCATGAAGACCGTCAGCACCCCGCCGGGCTACACCGTGGAGGACGCGGCCTACAGCTTCTACGGGCAGGACAAGAGCGAGCAGGGGCTGTGGCTGGTGTTCAGCGTCGGGATCGCCCTGGTGATTCTCTCGGTCGCCCTGGTGTTCGACTCCACCTGGGCGGCCGGGGTGGTGTTTGCCAGCCTGCCCGTGGCGTTAGGCGGCGTGGTGGCTGGTCTTCTGGCTGGCCAACGCCGCCTTCACCCGCGAAGCCGCCGTCGGCGTGATCCTGGTGGTGGGCCATGCGGTGAACCAGGCGATCCTGCTGGTCGACTCGGCGCTCCAGAAACGCCGCGCCAACCGCCGGCGCGGGGAGCCCGGGTCTCAGCATCCGTCAGGTGCTGCGGTCGGCGCTCGACCGCGGCGGGATGATCGTTCTGGTGACGCTCAGCACGCTGGCCAGCCTGCTGCCGCTGGCGATCGGGACCAGGACGACGTCGTTGCTCGGCGCGATCGCGCTGGCGGCCGCGGGCGGGATGACGGCCGGGACGTTAGGCGCGCTGTTCGTGGTGCCGGCGATGCTGGTGGGCCGGCGCCGGCGGTGAGTACGGCGCCGGCCGCAGTCGATTACGCGGCACCACCGGTGCGCAAATCTGGGCCGGTTGGGCGATCTTCACCTACGATCTCGACACGCTCAGCAGGAAAGCGACGACCGGCCGAGCGGCATGCCAGCAGACTCGCGACAGCTCATGATCGGCGATGACACCAACACGCAGCCATGACACGAAGCAAATCTCAGCAGGGGGCAACACGGGTCACTCCTCCCTAGTCGCTTCTCCCAATCCCGATTTTCCCGGGGGAAATCGTGCGAGCCCATCTTGCGGGCTTGTGGGCAGTGTGAGCAGCGCATCGTCGCTGTCGGCAGCGAAGGCCGCGAGTCGGGACCGATTCCGCAACAAGAGACCCGCGATCACGGCTGTGCCGGCGTTCCCCACCACCAGCCAGACCACCTGGGCGGATGACCGCGGAGGAAGCTCAGTTGACGGAAGTCGTCGTCCTTGGACACAACGAGGAAGCCGTGGTCGGCCGCGGATCGCCACACCGCAATATCCGGTTGACCATGTAACCCGAGTTCGTCAACATGCGCGGTCTCCGGAAAGGCGGCCGTCAACCGGGCGACAAGTTTGTGGGCTGAGGTTCTCGTCTGGAAGGAGCTTCACACCCCCGATCCGGACGCCAGGCGACGCTCACGGGCAGCGGCAAAGGCCAGAGCGGCCCATACATACTCCGGGGCCAGAGCCGGAAACTCCTCAAGCAGCTGCTTCTCGCTCATCCCGCCAGCGAGATACTCCAGAACGTCATAGACAGTGATCCGGGTGCCTTTGAAGCAGGGCTTCCCGTTGCGAACCTCGGGCCGGATCTCGATGTAGTCGTCCAATCGCATGGTGATACGATAGGCTCCGCACGAAAGCGCGACAAGAGCACGCGGCTCAGATGGGATGCGCTCAACGCTGTGCATCGGCGTCCGCTGCCGCTGGCGATCGGGACCAAAACGACGTCGCTGTTCGGGGCGATCGCGCTGGCGGCGGCGGGCGGGATGACGGCGGGCACGTTAGTTAGGCGCGCTGTTCGTGGTGCCGGCGATGCTGGTGGGCCGGCGCCGGCGTCGTTGACCAATGTGGCTACATGGAGCTACATTCAAATCCCATGACATCCGCCGGGATTCGAGACCTGAAGAACAACCTGAGCCGCTACCTGCGGGGGCTCCGGCCCGGCGACGTCATTGCCATTACGGACCGAGGCCGCATCGTGGCGGAGCTTCGCGCACCATCCTCGCAGGGTAGCGCGAGCGCAGCTCCGTCCCCGCTGACGGGCGGGTACGCGACTCCTGGCCGCAGGCGTCATCCGGGCGGCGCGTGAGTCCGGGGATCCCCTCGGCGACGTGGAAACGACGCGCGTGGCGGCGGCACCCAGGGGCACGGTCGCGGCGCTGATTCGAGAAGACCGGGGTGACTAAGCCGCGGGCGCCGGCCACGCCCGATCCGTTCGAGCCCATTCGGTATCTCGAGTCCAGTGCCCTTCTCGCGGCGATCCTCGAGCGCGATCCGGGCGCCATGCGTGCCGTTCGCCGACGTGGGCGTCGTGTGACGTCCGTGCTGACGATCGCGGAGTCGCACCGGGCGCTCGTTCGCGCCCGTGCGACAAACCGGCTCGATGCCGGACAGGTACGGGCGGCGGTGCGGGCGCTTCGGGCGTTCGCTGCGCGATGCGACCTGGTCGCCATCAGCGACGACGTGCTGCTCCGCGCGGGGCGGGCCTTTCCGCTCGAACCCCTACGGACGCTGGATGCGATCCACCTCGCCACGGCCGACCTGCTGGGTGAGCCTCCCGCCGTGGTCACCATCGTCACGCGCGACACACGCGTGCGCGAAAACGCCGCCGCGCTCGGCTACCCGACGGAATAGGTGGTGTTCAGCACTACATGATGGATGTGGGGCCCCGGCGCGCTCCGCGCCCCGCGGTTCCCACCGCGTAGCCCGGCCCGGAAACGACATCGGCAGGACCCTCAGGGAGGGGAGGCGGAGGGCACGGCGGCCACGATCAGCGTGACCCGCCGCAGGGTACTGTTCGACACTCTCCCGACATCGTCCGTTGTAGTTCGCGGGACCGTCAGCGTTCCCAAGTACTCCGTTCCGGACGTCGTCAGGACACGGGCCTGAATCGGTAACGAAGCGGGAATCCCGCACGATACGAAACCGCCACGCTCGTCGCTGTGGGCTTCAATGATCGTCTGAACCTGAGCTTCGTGCGGCTCCGACCAGCTGAACGTGAGGGTTGCAGACCCAGCGCAGCGCTGTCAGAGGTAATGACATCGCCGAGCACAACGAGATGTGGCTCATTTTCCCGGACGCCCAGGCAGCCCTCGACGGGAGCGCGCCAGGGCAGTCGCAGCTGCACGTTCCCGGTCCGATCCTGCTCCAGCACGACGGCCACGGATGCGATGCGCTTCACTACCTGCTGCAGCATCGTGTCGGCTTGAGCTACCGCCCGTATCCAGTCTGAATTGTGGAATGGCGACGGAGTCGAGCACCCGAACGGTGTATGGACCGGGAAGAAGTTCGCTGAACGCGAAGTGACCTTCTGCGTCAGTGCGCACCTGCCGATCGGTGGAATCGAGCAACACGCTTGCGCCAGGTACCGCCTGCGTGGTACCGCGTTCAGCACGTTCCCGTCCAGCGCTGCCAGCGGGGTCGACCAGACCGTTCCGTCGGCGAGCGTCCCGGACGCAATCAGTCCTCCGCTCTCATGAAGTTCACCCGGAGCCGCGATCTCTCCCACAACCTGGACACGTCCCCACCTTACGAGTCCGGTTGGCAGGTATTTCAGCCTGGGCGAACGAATGTGCCAGTATCTGATGATCGGCACGCCGTTCGAGAGCGACTCGAACTCGATCGTGCCTCCGGCGTGGGAGTCCGAGATGGCCGCGTCGACCCCACGGTACTCGAAGTCCAGGACGCGGAGCGCGAGCGGAGCGCGAGATAGCCAGAGGACGCCCGAGATGTCCGGGATGGAGTCTCTTCCGCGTACGGGTGCGAAGGCGACGCCAATTTCGGTTGGACGACGCCGGTCGCGGCGAATGGAAAGGCAGTGTGTGGCAGCAAAACTCGGAGCCAGCAGCACCTCGGGATCAGGCGCGTAATACACGACGCTGCTTTCACGCCTTTCCACGTAGCCGGCCCGCGTGAATTCCCCTGCATTCCGATCGGCGCGAATCGGAGTGACGTTCGCGGTCGTGACACGCTTCGAAGATTGTCGGACGGTGCGTTGGCCATCGCTGTCGAGGAGGCGGTCGAAGAGGATCTGCCTGACTGTGCCCGTTTGCGGCTGATTGGTGCTGGCGATGACCATGGCAACCAACGCATCCGTCGCAGCGGTCCACGTGGCAAGCGCCTCGCGCTGGTCGGATCGTCTTGGACAGATCGGATTCGACGTTACGGCGACCGGCCGAAGCCGGGTCCCGAGCGGCGTCATTGCTACAACGAGATGTTCCTCGCCATTTGCGTGGAGCGGCCTCTCATACGGCAAGTACCCGATGCGGATGACCCGGAGAGCGCTGGCTCCATCACGCTGGATACGGAACGATCCGCTGTCAGACGACAGTGTGCGGGCGACGGTCATTCCGTCCGCGGCCAGAACCGCGACGACCGCCCCGGGAACAGCTGCGTCCGTTACGACATCACGCACGACACCGGTCAGTTGCTGCGACGCCGCGATGCGCGCGCCCAGGCACATCGCGACGATGCCCGGCAGCGAGTGACGAACCAGACGAAAACATGAATGTGCGTGCAACATGGCCGTATCGCTTGTCGGCTGGACCTGCATTCCGTATCATCGGATAACCGCTCCGAAGTGAATGTCAATCCCGGCGCAGACAGCGTGGGTTCACGCCTTCGCGGGAGACGCCGTGCGTACGGCAGGCCGCATCATCGCCCTGGTCGCGGCAGTCGCGTCCTCATCCGAAGCCGTCGCCCAGGAGGGCCGTCTGGTCGCGAATGACCAACCGGCGTCCGAACTCCAGTACGAGTTCACGCAGGTCACCGGCGTGTTCGAACTCCGCGACGGAAGGGTCGTGGTCGTAGACGAAGGCGATGCGTCGATCGGTATCGTGGACTTCCGGACAGGGCACCTGACGGTACTCGGACGCCATGGGGCCGGCCCCGCCGAGTATCGGATGCCGACCGTGATATACCCGTTAGGTGGCGATAGCCTGGCCGTACTCGATGACGCCGACGGGAGACTGCTCGTGATCGCACGCGACGGGAAGGCGGGCGGGTTCCTCTGGCCGCGCTCTCACCAGCCGGAAGCCGCCGGTATCGCCGCGACGACGGGCGACGGACGCGGGTTCCTGTACGGCGTGGCGCCCCCTGCGAAGCGAACGAGCGGCGGAGAGCTCGTGCTGACGGATTCTGCCCCGGTCCTCCGGTGGCCATTGGTGGGCGGACCGGTCGACACCGTTGCGGTGATCTATCGACCGCCGCCACACGGCGCCGTTGCCTCGCCATACGGCGCGATCGCGACACCGGGTAATGTCCCGGCACTGCTCACTCGGGACAGATGGGCTGTCTCCGGAGACGGGCGCGTTGCCGTGATGCACCACGATCCGTTTCAGGTCACCTTCACCTCGGCTTCCGGCGTTCGAGAATCGGGTCCCGTCATCTCGTACCTCAGACAACCGGTGACCGACTCCGTCAAACGCGCGTATCTCTCGGAGCGGGACATATCACGTGGCCTGATGGTGAACGCGGATGGATCCGCGGTTCCGATCCGGAGACCGCCGTCCCGGCGAATCGCGACCAGCTGGGCCGAGGAAGTGCCTCCGTTTCTCCCCGAGGCATTCCTTGGTTTTGACGGCAATGGAGTTCTGTGGGTGCAACGACCGACGTTCGGTCGCGAGGGCGCGCGGTACTATCTCATTGGTTCGGATGGGGCGGTGACCGATCGGATTCGCTTCCCCGAAGGATTTCGAGTGGTGGGCTTCGGCCGTAACGCCATGTACCTGGTTCGGCGTGACCTCGACGACTTGGAGCATCTGCAACGTCGTCCATTGCCCAGCCGACCGGGACGGCGTCCCTGACCGCCGGCACGTTAGGCGCGTTGTTCGTGGTGTCGGCGATGCTGGTGGGCCGGCGCCGGCGCGCTCCGCGTCCCGCGGTTCCCACCGCGTAGCCCGGCCCGGAACGACATCGGGGCGCGGTGTCGCGCCCCGATGCGGTCACTTCATTTTCCACCCACGGTCCCCGTCAGCGGCTGGCTGCGCCCGCGGAGATGGCCTCACGGCTTCTTGATCAGCGCCGTGATCTCGGGGGGCGGCACCACTTCCTTGGGATCCACCACGTCCCATTCCCACGAGGTCATCGTCATCACCGAGCGCTGACCCTGTGTCTCCGACGTCACCTTCGTGGGGCGCTTCATCCCGCCGAAATCCTTGTACTCGCTCTGGTAGGTGGTCCCCTCCACCTCGCCCATCGGCGTCGATGCCTTCGCCGTGGAGGCAATCAACAGGCCGTCGGACACCGCGAAGCAGTCGGTGGTGATGTTACCCGACTTCCAGGTGTGCTTCACACGATAGCACTCCTGGCCATTGATCGTCGTCTTCTCCAACGTCTCGGAGCTGACGATGTTGGCCGAGGTGCGAAGCGAGTTCTCGGGGTCGGCCTGTTCCTTGATCGCATCGGCCATGGCGCCGGTCAGCACCTGCGGACCGGTCATCGGGTTGACGGACCACGCGGTGGTACCGTCATATCCCTGTTTGATCTCGCCGAGACCGCCGAGCGTCACCGTGGACAAGACGGCATTCGGGAAGATCTGCACCACTTCCATGGTCGCCGACATTCCGGCGGTCGGCACCTCCATCGTCGCCTTCATGCGCGCCGACTTGTGCTGCTTCCAGACATCGCCGCCGACGGCCTTGGCGTACCTGGCAATGAGATCGGCCGCCGCCGGAAGACCGGCCGCAGCGTCCTGGGCGTGCACCGGCGGCGCGACGAGCAGCATCGTCAGGCCGGCGTAGGACAAGGCGTGGCCGGCGCGCCGGAACAGGTCGGACATGGAATCCCCCTCTGAGCGGAAAGCGAGCGAGGTTGCCCGCTGAAGAGAACTGTAACTGAGCGGCTCGATCGCCGCCCGTCCTGATACGGTGGTCGCTACCAAAGGTTACCGCGTGCCGTGTGCCGACCGCGTTCTAGACCGAGCCAGTGCAGCGCCGCGGCCAGGGCCTCATCGCGCCCAGCCAGCAGCGCGTCGCGGCTCAGCGGCACCACCTCGTCGGGGACGATTCCCTTCCCCTCCAGCCGGCGTCCGGCCGGGTCCACGAAGTCGGCCACGGCGTACTGGAGCGCGTCGCCGTTCGGCAGCCGCGTGATGAGACTCGGCAGGGCCTCACCGGCGGTGGTGTCGCCAAAGATCCGCGCCCGGCCGTACTTCTGGAGCGCCGCCACGAAGATCTCGGTCGTGCTCGCCGACAGTTCGTCGACCAGCACGGCGAGCGAACCCGCGTACGGCGTCACCGGGGTGCCGTCGCGCGTCACCCGACGCGGATTCGCCACATAGCGGAGCGTCGCGCTCCGCATGTGCAGCTCGCCCAGGAGCAGCTCGTGATCGACGAAATGCCCGGTGATCCCGATCACCATGGCCGCCACGCCGCCCACGTTCCCCCGCAGGTCCAGCACGATGCCGTCGCACTCGCGGAACTCGTTCATCGCATCGTCGAACGGCTGCGCTATTGCGGTCATCCAGACGTTGAAGCGGATCACGCCCACGCACCCGCCATGGTCGTCGATGCGCCGCCGATCAAACCAGGTCGGGACCGGCGGGGGCTGGCCGAGTCGCACGACGGTGCCTGGCGCGTCGCGCCGCACCAGGTCGCGCTCGACCAGGATGCCGGCGCCGTCACGAAACGTCAGGTGCACGCCAGATCCAGGGGCGCCGTGGAGCATTCGTATCGCGTTCAGCAGACGGCGCAGGGCCGCGACCTTGGCGTCAGGCGACGCGTCCGCCGCGCTGGAGGATCGCGCGGCCACATCCAGCGTGTCGAGCGCAACGACGGTCCATCCGGGAGACACCCCCGCGCGCGCGGCCGGGCCGGTGGAGTCGACCCTGGAGACCACAAGCTCGTCGCCGACGTATCGCACCTCGAATCCCAGGTCGCCGGGCGGCGCATCGGCCGGCGCCTGGTCATCGTCCGCAGACGGCTCGCCGGCGACGATCCCGAAGTGCGAATCTCCGAGCGTCGCCAGCATGCGACCCATGGCGGCCGCGATTCCTCGCGGGTGCGTCGCGGCCCACCTGTGGCCGGATCTCGTGCGGACCCGGTTCCAGTCGAGGCCGTGCATGGTGGAGTCGTAGTAGGTGTCGCGGATCCGGCGCCACGCGCTGTCGAACGACGCCAGCTCGAGGGCCGTGTCGATCGCGACCGCGCTCGATCCGGCAGCGGCCTGTGCGGCGACCGGCCGGGGCGGTGCGGCCGAGACGAAAAGCGCCCAATGATGAGGGCGCGGGCAGTGCGGGTGGCGCGGCTTACCATGGATTCAGAGACGACCGGGAGCGCGGTGGAATCATGCGCCCGGAGCGTCACGGGGGCGTCACGGGCTCCCTCGGAGGTACCTGCCAACCGCGGCCGGCAGATATTGCCCGATCCACGCTGATGCCCTCCCGTCCACCGCTGGGGGAATCGTGACGATTCTCACGGCGAGGCTGCTGCCGGAATCTGTCGGCTGCGCCAGCGCAAGCGCCATCCGGGCCGCACCGGCGCTCCACGTCTCGCCTGCAGGATCGCGACTCGTCACAGCTGCCTCCCTGTGCCATCGTGATCTCCGGGACTGCATTCGGACACGTGGGCGTTGGGTCAATTTAGAACGCTTGAGTTTTGGCTTGTCGTGTTGCATCCTTAACACGTGGGTGCCGTAGCGCGCCGCAACCAACGGCGATTCGCGAAGCCGCTTTTACAGGTAACACTGGCCTCCACCGAAACGGGACCCCTACGCGCGGGGGTCCCGTTTCTTTTCGTAATCGCAGTCGGGCTGCTTCGGCAAACATGCGGTGGTGCCATAAGGATCGGCCAGATAATATCTTAACCGGTTTTGTGGTCACTTTCTCTCTTTCGCGAGACCTCCGTGACTGATCTCACGCCCTTTGAGATTCCTCCTGACACCGACGGAAGTTTCGATTCGATCGGCCAGGAAAACGGCGCGCCGTATTGGTGGATGAGTGACCTGCGGGACCTTCTCGGATACGAGGGTCCCAAGGCATTCCAGAAGCCCGTATCGAAGGCGATGGCCGTTTGCACTTCGCTGACGTTTCGGTGCCCGAAAACTTCAGGTATGCAAAGCGTATCATTGGCGGACAGGAGATCGACGACTGTAAGCTATCTCGCGTGGCCTGTTATCTAATCGCTATGAATTGCAATCCGGTGACCTATCCGGCCGTCGCAAAGGCACAGGTGTACTTCGCGGCGATGGCGGAGATTGCAAGGCAGGCCAATGAACATATCGAGGGCGTGAGCGCGTCCTTCTCCGCGATGACATGTCCAAGGCGGAAAAGGCCTCTCGCGTGCCGCGAAGGGCGCGGGTGTGAGAGATTACGCGATCTTCCGCAACAAGGGTTACATCGGCCTTTACAACCTGAGTCTCAACCAGATCTGCATCGGAAGGGACTGGACGCCGATGTGACCTTGCACGACTACATGGGGAAGGAAGGACTGGCCGCAAATTGGTTCAGGGTCACGCAGACGGAAGCGAAGCTGCGTCGGAGCGCATCCATGGTCAGGCTCCTGCAGAGAGGACCGCATACAGTGTCGGCCGGGAAGTGCGGCGAGGTATCGAGAGGATGGAGGAACGGTGCCTGAGGATCTTCCGCCAGCGGAGAATATCAAGAAGGTGAAGAGTGGTCTCAAGAAGCGCGCGCGCGAGCTCCAGAGGATGGACAAGAAAAAGCGGTTGCCTGCGCCCAAGAATGACGGTTAAGCATTCCCGAGTAACGCCACAATTTCCTCGACCTTCCACACATGATCGGTGATGCCAGCGGCCATTGCTGGCGTCGTGTGGACGCCCTTCCGTTCCTTCGTCAACGTGTGATGCACATGCACGAAGTTGTACGCCATCATGTACAGGCTGATGGCGTGCATGTGGTTCTCCCACTTCTTGCTGTAGCCGTTCGTCAGGCGGGTTAGGCGACGGTTCCGCATCCGCATCGTGAGGTTGTGCGACTCGACAAAGCTCGTGGAGACCTTCGCCATGTCGGGCGTCGCCCATCACCCCGGTCTTCTCCGTGCCAACAACGTCCGACGGGCTGTAGCGTCGGGCCGCTTCCTTCTCAGGTCCGGGGTGCGAGTCCGGATTTCTTCTCCCATCGCGTAATCCACCCTATTCCAACCGAAGGCCTTTTCCACGGCCTTGAGGTACGGCTTGTGGCCGTCCGTGGTGAGTTGGACGCGGTGCGCGAGACGCGATACTAGATCCTCCGTAAATGCCCTGGCAGCGGCTACGTCGCGACGGCCAACATGCCAGCAGGCTAAGAGCTTGGTGTGGGCGCACAGGGCCGTCCAGGTCCAGCAATCGCCCTTGCCCTGGCCCTTCTCGGTGCGCTTGACGCGCTTCTCCTTCTTGCCGACGAAGCTCCAAATCTCGTCGCACTGAATCTCGGTGCAGGGGAGCGCTGACAAGTGCCTTGTCCTGGTACTCGGCGCATGCGGCACCGACATCCGCAAGTAGCCGCAGCACCGTACCCTTGGCGGTTCCGGTGATGCGGCATGTGGCGCGGATGGAGTTGCCTTCGATAAGCGAGCGGATGACGGCTACGCGCTTGGCAAGAGGGAGCTTGTTCATAATGAACAATATGCTTGCTCCCTAGCATTGTCAAGCTATTTTGAGCTAGTCACTCATGGCTTCCCGTTGCGCCTTTAGGATAGCCTCAAGCTTTTGGATGTGCGAAGGCTCTGGCTCCCCTCCGAAGAAGCGGACTTCTACTCGTCGTCCAGGACCGAGCAGGCCCGATATGAAGCCCGTAACTTGTTGTGGTACCATCGTTTGCTGTTGTGCTGCGCTCTGAGGCATCGCCATTTGTTCACCGTAGGCTTGGTCGCTAATCGCGGGGGCCCTATCATAGCCGTCGTCGATGCGTTTCACAAGTGTTGCTGTCTCCCGAAGAGCAGCGATAACGCGGGCGGCGCCGTCAGCCGAAAACTTCCGCTTGGTGATGAGATAAGCACGCAAGGCGGAATCGCTTGCATCGGCGTGAGACTCCCCAAGCTCATTAAAGAGAGCAGGCTTTCCAGCGGCCTCCTTCACCGCCTGCCCCCACTCGGTAGATCCGACTTGGTGGACCGCAATATTCACGGCTATGTCGGATAGCGCGAGCGTCCCATCGGTACCGTCCAGCAGGCCGTATTGGCGTAAGGACGCAATAGCGGTCCTGGCTGTACCATTCAGGCTTCCGTACCCGATCGCTCGCGCAGCGACCACGGGTGGAACTGGGGTGCGCTTCTCTGCCTGCCAGAGCTTCATTACCGCCTCGATGGCGGCGGGGAGTCCGAGTGCTGGATAGTTGGGACTGCGCTCCCTACTGCGCGTTTCGCCATTCATATAGTAGCCTCCGGGTGTGGGCTACATATTAGGCTATGATGTGGGCTGCGTCAACGCGAAGCAGTCGGCTTCTCAGCTAGCCGTGGTAGCCGACGCAAGTCTTGATTTCCTCGGCCCCGTCGCTACGTTGGGGAACGCAGAACCGGCGGCCCGGGCGCTCCCCTTTGCAAAGGTGCCCGAACCGCCGGTTGAACCCCAACCGACGCCGAAGCGTCAGCGGGAGGTGATGAGTGATGGCTGCGAAAAGAAGACTACTGAATAGGTAGAAAGGTAGCCAGGGCGCAATGGGCGATCAGCAATGGTCGCCCATTGTTTGCGTTACTTCTTCTTCTGCCAACGTGTGCGGGCTGCCTTCTGCGCGATGGCCTTGCGACGACTCGCGCTGAGTTTCCTGGCGCGGACGCTACCGCCCTTCGTAGCGCCTGGGCTGGTCTCTCGCGGCTTATCGTTTTCGTGCTGACCCACCGCGACTTCGACGACGAACTTTGCGAGCTGCGCTGTATCACGCGGGCGCTTGGGGTTGGATTTCGCCATACTGCCAACCTAGCGGCTTCCGGCCGAATCCCCAAATCCAAAATGACCCAACGCCGACACGTGTTGACGCGCGTCGATTTTGCCTCATATATTGGAACCGAGACGGTAGGAGCGGTGGTCGTGCCGCTCCCGTCCCGCGAGGTCGAGTGGGAGGTCCGATGCTTGGTCCGAATGCTGCAAGGACCGTAACGACGTGGTCGCTGCTTGCTGCGGCGATCGTGTCCCTCGGATGTGCCGCTGACCCCTCGTCGCCGCGAATCACCGCCCCCCCCACTGAGCGACCTAGGCATCGCTGAGCCAATTCGCACGATCCGGGATCAGTGGCGCGATATCGCTCTCCGCTACCCCGGGTTCGGCGGCGTTTGGCGCGATAGCACAGGCCAGCTCACGATCAGCTCGTCCACCGGAGCCGCCTCGACGAAGATGCGTCAGGCGGTGACGCAATGGCTCTTGGGCTACGGAAGACCGGACCTGGCCAGCCAGACCGCGAGTGTCGCTCGAGTTTCCTGGGACTACGCTACACTGGACGGCTTTCTACGACTGATCGAGCCAACGCTTGTCGCGGTCGGTGGAGTGAATTCGTACTGGATCGACGAGACGCAGGGCCGCTTGGGCGTCTCGACAGACGACGAGGCGAGCGCAGGGATCGTCGCAGCCGCGCTGCCCACTCTCCCGATACCGGCGAATCTGGTATTCGTCGAGGTCACCGGACCAAACCGCGATCTCTCTTGTTCCGGTCTTCGAAGCGTCTGCAGCCCGATAATGGCCGGGCTCGGAATCGTTGACCTATACGGAAACGCCCAGT
>CAVUFA010000033.1:0-11615 GCA_963740565.1 uncultured Gemmatimonadaceae bacterium
GCGCCGGTGGCGCGCGCGCGGAACTGGGCGAGCGCGTTCGGCGAGGGGCTCGCGATGCTTGCTGCCGCCGGCGGGCCCGACGTGCATCCGCATGCACAGAGCGACAGCGCCACGCGGGCGCGCTGGGACCGGGACGTGAGCCACTTCAACGCCGATGTGTCGGAGCTGACGAAGTTCTTCTATCGCGCGCTCGATCGAGCGGTACCTGACGATTCAGTGACCGCCGCGGGGATGAGCTTCTTCGTGTGCAGGGCCCGTGGTACACGGTGGGGTGGAAGATGGCCGTGACCGTTGAGCGCGCGTACGGCCGGCCGCGTCTCATCGCGACGGAGTGCGACGCGCGGCGGCGTTTCTGCGGGCCTACAACGCGGCGGCTCGTGCGCGGAACTGGGTGAATGGGGATTCGCTGGCGGTGTGGCCGGAGGTGTTGACTGGGTGGATGGAGGGGCGGGCCCGCGGCGACGAGCGACCGTGAATCCGGCGCGCCGGTCACTCAGAGAATACGTATCTACCGCGGAGTCCGACGCGCCAGATGCCTTCAGATGGAAGACGCACCCGTTAGCCGACGGCAGTTATTGGACTTACCCGAGAGCACGTCAGAGCATGCGTGACCCGTCAGCTCCGGCGCCGCTAACGATCTCCAGTGCCGTAATCCCCAGTATGCCGTGCTCTTTCCCTTCCTCGTCACCATGCCAGCGCTCTCCAGTCCTGACGACGCCGATGACTCTGCCCGATTCATCTAGCACGGGTCCGCCACTGTTGCCAGCGCCGGTAGACACGCTTACGAGGGCATAGGGCGCGCCGAAGTACCGTCTGACCAGGACGATTTCGCCGGTCGCGTCAAAAATGCTATTGCCGCGATTCCAATCCGGATACCCGAGTATTCTCACCTTCGCACCGACTGACAAAGGGTTTGAGGACGCGTGGAGGGAATGACACTTCGGCGCGGGTGCCAGATCGCAAACAGCAAGATCGATTTCTTTCAATGCGTGCTTAACGACGACCTGGAATCTCGCAGATGGTGCCAGAGGGCGGAACGCATCCACGCCCTTGGCTGCAACCACATGGAAACAAGTGACGAGACCGGTCCCTTTCAGCATGAACGCTGTCCCAGAAGCTTCTGGTCCTTCGAGAATCCATTCGCGTCGTCCACCGTTGGATGGCACCAGACGCTCGTATCTTTGCCATAGTCGACGGTAGGTCGGATCTTCGGGACCCTTGATCATCCTCAAGTGCGAAGCTTTCCCGCCAGCACTCGTCGATACGATGGCCTCTGTGTACCAGTTCGACGCTTCTTGTCATATCGATCGTGCTGTGCGGCTGCGGCATCCAGCCCAAAGTCCTCCCAGGCATGAAGCATGCTCCTGATCTGGTCTCGAAACCGTCTTGGCACATTAGCTTTCTCGTTGATGACCACGCCCGTAACATCCTGCCGCTGGTGCCTCCAGAGGAGACGAGACTTAGTCGGGTGAACTCTGAACCCATTCGAATCGATTACGTGAACCAGGCCCGGGCCGATCGACGTTATGAAGCCGTTCGGTGTGAGGTCGCGAGAGGCGATAGACTTCGGAAACGTGCTCGTGTTCGACGAGATAGTGATGTCGTCCGCGTATCGCGTTACCGTACATCGATGATCTGCTGCAAGTCGCCGAAGTTCATTATCTAGTCTTGAGCAGATCATATTGGAAATGATCGGCGATGTCGGCGCCCCCTGCGGGAGCGAGCCCTCGAAGCAGCACAGCTGCGCCAAGACTGTCGCGACGGGCGCAGGCAGGTTGTACGGCCGGCGCATGAACATTCCCCGTACTCTTCCGAAGTTTATCGCAGGAAAGAAGTCCTCAAGATCGAGTCGGAGAACCCATTCGCGATTACGGTGAAACTCGGCGTTTGTTCGAATATTGCGCTCGCGGAAAAAACCGTGCGCCACGAGATTCGGGACATACACCTCGTACAGAACCTGCGACAGCTTCTGCTGGAGAATGCGGATCTTGGAAGCGGGCGCGAAAATGGTGCGCTGCTTGCCATTTCGCTTGAGAAGCTGGAACGTGCGATACCTTCGATGAGCCGGGAAGCGGTAGAGGTGCCATATAAGGTAGGAACCCGGAACCTCGAGCAGACGTGCGAGTGCTCGTCGACTACCCAACCGAAGGAAGTTGTCGCGAAACGTCTCTGGGGGTGCGCGAAGGCAGGCGCCAATCGCACGCGTGGGCAGAGGAGGTGGAGTCAACCGGTAATTCTCGCTTTTCCGAGCGCTCCCAGTCGACTACTCAGGCAAACATGGAGCGTGGCGTAAGGCATGGCGTCATGAGCACACGTTGCGAGAACGCAACGAGAGACAATTGGTGTGTTGACCCACCTCCAACAGATATCGTACGTGGGCTAGTGATCCGCCGCAACGGGATCCAGTACTGACGTTACCCTCGGGAATCTGATCCGGTCATTCTTGCCGATCCTCACGACGGAGGATCGATGCGCACGGGCCGCTTCACAGAAGAACAAATCATCGGGATCCTTTCCTGCAGGAGCGTGCGGCCGGAGCCAAGACGGCCGAGCTCGAGTCGGCGACTCGGGATTTCGCGGGAGAAGTTCGGGCCGACCGCTTCCGAAAGAGGTGCCGTCGGCAGTTATTGCTCGTTTGAGAGGAAGAGCTATAGCTTGGACTGAAGTTGGGCAATTGCCGCCTTGAGTTGGGCTTTGTGAAGTTCTGGGTCATCGGCCTGAATGAATTCGACCGCGGTGAACCCATCGCCTCGGCGGCGATTCTGCGCGGGCTCAAGGGCTTCGATGAGCAAGGCCTCCATTGCCGCAATAAACTGCTCGGCGCTCTGGCCCCCTGCAGGTCTTGCCAGACTGCCATCTTCCTCCACCGGGCAGAGCCCAAACCATGAAAACCGGTTCCAACGAGTGCGCAGCCGGTCATAGGTGTGCTCGTAGAGCCGAGTGCCAAGGGAGCGATCCGTGCTTCTTCCTACGTACACGACCTCACGCCCGTCGTACAGCAAGTAGATGCCCCTCTGATCAGTCATCTCCACGGCGTCGGCGCCTATCTGCTGTCTTCCGAGGAGTGACGGAGTATTTTCCAACGGACGCGGTCTCTGTCCCAGAACATTCCAAAGGCGTGAACTGGTCCTTCTACCTCATCTTCGGCATCGGCGCGCGCCGCGGCCTCCACCTCAGATCAGGCGCGATGTGGTTGCAGATGCGAGGACGTACTCGCCACGGGCAACTCGCTGAAATGGAGACTTTGACCCCTCGGCGTTCAAAGACGTGGTGATGACCGCGTTCACCGTTGATGCGGGGGTTGCCCCGACTGCCTTCCTGAGTCCATCAGCGACCACATGCTCGGCGATCGCAGTGCAGTGCATTGCTGCGCCCTCTCGGCGCAGCACCTCAACGATTGCGTCACGCCATGGCATGTCCGGCATCGGAGTTCCAGAGGAAGGTTGTGTGGTCCTAAGTTAGACCGCCGCCTCCGCGGCCACTCGCCCAGTGTGGCAGCTGCAACGGCCCTCAAACTGTGCCCCGCTTGGGCACCCGCGGCCTTAGAAACTGCAGCAGGCGGTTGCGGATGCTGACCCGCGACGAGCCCAAGTGCGCCTCACGATGATGATTTGCGCATAGGGCAACCACGTTAAGGAGCGTGTCGGATCCTCGTTCGCTGAGCGGTACTACGTGGTGCGTCTCCAGGAAGATTGATCCGTCGTCCGTACAAACCCAATTCCCCGCACCATTCACACCGCCCATTGGCTCGTTTCAGCGCTTGGCTTCGGACAGCCGCTGAGCGGACAATACTTCACCTGAAACAGATCGGGTTTCCGTCGGCGCGCTCGGAAACGGATCGACCGAGAACTGGTCCTTTAGCCGGTTCGGCGATGCCCCACGCCGAAGGATGAAGCGACCGTTTTGCCGCTCGTACCTAACCACTGCCCACGGTGCCTTGTCGAGCATCCTGGCATGGACGTGTGACGCTCGCGCCTTCAGGTCGAACTTAGCTCGCATTTCGCCGTCGCAGATGATTGCGCGCACCGCAAGGCCCGATTGCGCAGCTGTCGCGACGGCCCGATCAAACGACTCTGCACGCTTCCTCCAAAGGGATTTCCCCGGCACGTTCTTGTAGAAGTTACTCGTGTCACGAAGGTTGTCTTCAATTGTGACCTCACCATGGGCATGGCGAAGTTGGGCGTGCCAGATGCTCAGCACTACGACCTTTGCCGGATTCACAAACGCCCATTGATAGCAGTATTCGGGTTGGCAGCCGCGCGGGCGATCCCACCCTCATACTGCGCCCAGTCCGAGACGTCGATCCCTGCGTCGCGAACGAGATCCATGAGTCGAGGTCGGGCTGTCGGTCGGAGAGTCTCTAATGGTGTCAGCATTTTGTCTGGCGCGGCATCACTCCTAAGGTAGGCTGCACAACGGGGTACGGCTGCTGCTGACTGTGCCGTGTCCGGGCGGCGGCGGGGCGATCGCGCGCTTGAGGGTCCGATGCATGCGTTCAGTTGGTCAACCGTGCATATCACCAAGGCGCATGGTCGATGTTGCCAACAGCCCGGCCGCCTCACTGCGCTCGTTCAGTCGGACTTGATCGGTGCCCAGTGCTCTCGACCCTCCCGCTTCTGCCGAGGGTGCATCAGATCGAAGCGCGGCGGCACGCGGCGCGAGCCAAGACCGCCAACCAGCAGCAGGCCTCGTCATGCGCCCGGCGCCCCGGACCCGAAGAGCGTCAGCGAGACGGTGTCCCGCGGAAAGCTCGCCAGGACATCCCGATCGGACGTAACCAGCCGCACATCCAGCGCGCGCGCCAGCGCGACGCGCTCGCAGTCGTACGCGCTCAGACCACTCGCCGCAGCGAGTTCCAGAACCGCGGGGCTCTCCACCTGAAACTCTCGGCCGCTCATCAGCTTCTCCGCCGTGCCCTGCACCTCGCGCGCCTGCCCCAAGGTGAGGTGACGCTGCCGCATATAGCCGCGAAGCAGATTGCGGAGCTCACTGCGCCAGAGGATCGGCGCGGCCCACGCCGCGTCCCGCGCGAGGGCGCCCCGCGCCGCTTCCGTCTGATCACCGGGGAGGAGCAGGTATGCGATGACGTTGGTGTCAACGACGATCACGGAGTCGTCCGGCGGACTTGGCGGTCCGGAGCCGAGCTTCGGTCAACCGCGGCACGCGAAGCTTGGCACGAAGGGCGTCGGCCCTTGCCAGCGTGGTGACAGGATCAGGAACGTCGCCGGCGACGGCCTGCTCCAGGCAAACGATGACCTCGCTGTTGAGACTGCGTCGATGCTCCGCGGCCCGTTCCTTGAGCTGGCGATAGAGCGCGTCCGGGATGCTCTTGATGGTAAGGGTCGCCATGGGTCGGCATGGTTCCATAATGGAAGCAGAATGGAACCTAGCACGTCGACTGAGCGCGGTCAACCGTGGCCATCGCCCACACAAAATAGTCCCACCGCTTGTGCTCCCCGTACGCCGCCGTGATCCCGCGCCGCCCGGCCCCGTGGTCCTCCCCCGGCACCACCAGGAGATCGAACGTCTTGTTCGCCTTGATCAGCGCGTTCACCGCTTGCATGGTTGACGACGGATCGACGTTGGTGTCGAGCTCCCCACTACCGGCAGCACCATCCCTTGGCGGCCGGGTCCGCTTTGGCCAAGGTTCGACCACACCGAGGACTTCGGCCCAGTGGGCCACCCCATCCACTGCTCGTTCCACCACATCGTGTCCATCCAGTTGTCGAGACACCCCGCGTAGCTCACCGTCGGGGTCACGGCGATTCGAGCTTTTCCGTCAGGTCCAGAGCGGAGCCGTGCGGCGGCGGGACGCGGTCGTGACCACTGTCATGCGCCGGATGGCCAGGCGGACGCTCTGTGCGGAGGCCGTGTGGAAAGCCGCGCTCCCGCGCTTACCAGCCGATGAATGTGCCTGTTGGGCCGTCGAAGCCAACCCGGTGGAAAGGGCGGCGTCTGACGTCATGTGCGCCTTGTCCCGGAAGGAAGAATGGGCTCCGTTCCTTCATTCAGTACGGCCAGGTAGCGCGTGTAGACAAACAACCGGTTTCGTCTCCTGCCGGTGAGCTCGCGGGCTATGCCTGACGAGACAAGGCGCTCCATTGCCGAAGAGGCGGTCGGGAAGGAGAGCCTGGTCCGTCTGGCGATTTCCGGCATCGAGAGAATGGGCCTGGCCTTGAGCGCATCGTGAACCCTGAGCGCCGAACCGGCACGACGTCCTGACGTCTGCGTATTTCGCTCAAGTCGGTCACGCGTTTCGCGTGAAGCCGGTCAGCCGTTTCGCTCCAAAGCGTTCACGGGGTTCGGACGATCGCGTTCAGCGACGAGCGGAGAGACACGGGATCGGTGGAGTCACGGTTATTCGGTGGTAGGGGACACGGCCTGGGCCGGTTTGAGTTTCCGGAGCGAGCCTCCGGTCAGCGTGATGCGGTGCGCGTGATGGACGAGGCGATCGAGGATGGCGTCGCCAAACGTGGCGTCGCCGACGAGTTCGTGCCAGTGGTCCACGGGCACTTGGCTGGTTACGAGAGTCGAGCGCCGACCGGATCGATCTTCGATCACTTCGAGGAGATCGCGGCGTTCGCGATCGCCGAGCGGGGCGAGCCCCCAGTCATCCAGGATGAGCAGGTCGGTCTTGGCGAGTTGTTGCAGGAGCCGTCCGTACGATCCATCACCGCGCGCAATCGCCAGCTCGCTGAGGAGTCGCGGCAGACGGACGTAGCGGACCACGTGCCCTTGGCGGCACGCACTGTGGCCGAGCGCACAGGCCAGCCAGGTCTTCCCCGTTCCAGTGGGACCGACCATGAGAATCACGTCATGGTGCCGGATCCAGTCGCCGGTACCGAGCCGGAGGAAGATGTTCCGGTCGAGGCCGCGCTTCACGCGGAAGTTCACGTCCTCCAGACAGGCCGCCTCGCGAAAGCGTGCGATCTGGAGCAGCCGCGTGAGTCGCCGATCGTCGCGGCCGAGGCGCTCCCGTTCAAGGAGGAGCGCGAGGCGGTCTTCAAAAGCGAGACTCGCGAGATCCGGCACACCCTGCTGTTCTTCGAGCGCTTGGGCCATTCCGGGGAGCCGCAGCGTGTGCAGGAGGTCGAGCGTTTGTTGCATCAGCATGAGCGGTCTCCAGACGTAGAGGAGGAGGAGGAGGAGGAGGAGGAGGAGGACAAGGAGGCCGAAGACGACCGGGGGAGTTCCAGCGCGGACTCCGGAGCCGGGGAGTCGGCGTAGTAGTCGGCGCCGCGGATGTGGGCGTGCGTCGCCGGCAGCCGCAGGGGTGGTGGCTCCTCCGGGGCGACCTGATCGAGCCCGGCGGCGAGGATCGACTTCACCGACTTGTAACTCGTCGCGCCGGTGGTGAGCGCGCGGACACACGCGGCTTCCAGCCGCGCGTCGGGGTAGCGTTTGCGCAGGGACAAGAGGCCGAGACACGCGCGGTACCCCTGCTCGGGATGCGGCCAGCGCTCGAGGATCCTCGTCACGAGCGCCCCGGTCGACGGGCCAATGCTGGCGCCCCAGTGGACCAGACGGGAGGGCGTCCACTCGAGGTGCGCCTGATGCGACTTGGGCCGATGCGCGGGCTCGGTCGTGAAGCACCCGCGCTGCGCGCTCCGCGCATGGGTCGCCACCCGCTTGCCCTCATGCAGCACCTCGATCATCGACGCGGTGAGGCGGACACGGACCGCCGCGCGCACCAGGGCATACGGCACACTATAGAAGTGGCCGTCGACCGCGATGTGATAATCGATGTTCACCTTCGCCGTGCGCCATTCCGCCAGCTCGTAGCGCGTGGCGGGCAGCGGGCGGAGCGCCGGTTGGTCGAGCGTCTCGAAGAGCGAGCGGCGCGAGCCGGCGAGCTTCTGGAACGGCCGGTCGTTCGCAACCTCCCGCAACTGCGCAATCGCGCCATTGAGCTCCGCGAGCGACGTAAAGGTGTGATGGCGCAGGGGGGCCAGGAGCCAGCGCTCGGCGACCAGCACGCCCGACTCCGCTTTCGCCTTGTCGCGGGGCCGCGCGGCCCGCGTGGGTAGAATCGCCGTGCCGTAATGGGTGGCGAAGTCTTGATAGGTCGCGTTGACGGTCGGCTCGTAGAACGAGGCGTGCGTCACGCCGCTCCGCAAATTGTCGGGCACGATCAAGGCGCTGACGCCCCCGAAATACTCGACCATGCGCACATGCGACGCGATCCAGTCCGGCAGCGTCTGCGTCCACGTTGCCTCCGCGAAGAAGTAGTTGCTTGCGCCGAGCACGCCGAGGAAGAGCTGCGCCGCGCGGACCTCGCCCGTCGTCGTGTCGACGACGTCGATGGTCTGGCCCGCATAGTCCACGAAGGTGCGCTCGCCCGCTGTGTGCTGCTGCCGGAGCACCGGATCGAGCTGGGCGGCCCACGCGTGGTAGTGGCGGCAGAACTGAGTGTACTGATAGCACGCCGCGCCGTCCGCTTCGCCCTGTTTGTACTCGTGCCACAGGAGCTGGAGCGTCACCCCCTTGCGCCGGAGCTCGCGGTGAACAGTCGGCCAGTCGGGGAGCGGTCTCGCCTCGGCCGCCGGCGCAGCGGGACGAGCAAAGAGCCGCGCCTCGAGCACCGCCTCGTCGAGGTCCGCGGCGAGCGGCCACGCGAGCCCGCTCGCCTGAAAGCGGCGCAGGTACTCGCCGACGGTGCTCTGCGCCAGCCCCAGGGCGAGCCCGATCTCATGCTGGCTGCGGCCCGCCTCGAAGCGGAGCCGCACGACGTCAAGGACCTTCCGCATGGATACCCTCACAGCTGCCACGGCGTCGCTCCGGAAAGAGTTCCCGGAAGGATCGCTGGCAGTGGACGGGATCCCGCGGCCCTCAACTCATCGCATCACGCCCGATCGCCTTGGACCGGCACGGGTGACCGGCATGGGCCGAAATGAGCGAACGGCTTGGAGCGAAACGACTGAACGGCTTGGACCGAAATGGGTGAACGGCTTGGAGCGAAATCGGTGAACGAGATGTGGCGAAATACGCAACGTCTCGAGGCTTGCGCGGTCCTCACTGAACAGCTGCGTCAAACGGTTCGCGGTCATGGCCGCGCTTTCCGCCGTCTCCGTGACCCCGACGAGAAAGAAGGACAGCCAGGCTTCCCAGTCTCCCTTCTCTCTGACCCGCGTGAGCAAATCGTAATACGCATTCCGGTGTTGCTTGAGGTACAGGCTGGGATAGAGCAGTGGCTCGTGAAGCATGCCGGCATGCACCAGAAGCAGTGTGACAAGCAAGCGGCCTACCCGTCCGTTGCCGTCAAGAAACGGATGAATCGTCTCGAACTGAACGTGCGCAAGTCCGGCTCGTACGAGCAGCGGCAGGCCGTCGTCGGTGGCATGGAGAAAACGCTCGAGCGCGGACATGCAATCCTGCACGGCGTGCGCCGGCGGGGGCACGAATGCGGCGTTGCCGGGGCGCGTGCCTCCGATCCAGTTCTGCGACCGTCGAAATGCACCGGGAGCCCTGCCGGCCCCGCGCCCACGGGACAACAGCACGCCGTGGATTTCACGGATCAGCCGATTGGTCAGCGGGAATCCACCACGCATGCGGGCGAGCCCGTGATCCAGCGCCGCCACGTAGTTGGATACTTCCGCGACATCGTCCACGGGCACACCAGGAGCTTCGTCAAGCTCGAAGAGCAGCAGGTCGGACAGAGACGACTGCGTCCCTTCAATCTGTGATGAGAGCACTGCCTCCTTTCGCACGTAGGTGTAAAGGAAGAGTGACCTATCGGGCAGCAACGTGGAGACCCCATCGAGACGGCCAGTGGCCAGGACTGCGGCCTCGAGCGATTGCTGCAACCGGCCAGTGAGAGCGAGCGGCGGCCGTGGAGGAAGGGGATCCGGCACGAACGCGCGCACGCGCTCACCGCCGGCCGAGGTGATCTCGTATCGCCCCGACTGAGCCCGCTTCATGCGGTGGCTTGGCGCTTATTCAAGTCGGTTTGAATAGCGTGCGGCACTATTAAAGAATACGGCCTAAGTTTAACTAAGAAGTCCTGCCCGCACAAGCACCGTGCGGCCGGATTCCCTGCCCAAGCGACGTACGGACCGGACTCTACGCGGCCCGGAACCGCTCGAAGCGCTCGGCGAGGAACTCGCGGTTCGGATGCTCCGCATTGCGAGGCGAAGCCGCCAGTCGGTGTCGAGGGTGGGCATCGGTCGGACTCAAGCCATGACGTCCAGGGAAGCACGCCAGGGCGTCAACGGTACAACCTCCGTCCGGAGTCATCCCTTCCGTGTCCGCCGCCTCGCCGTGCGCGCACCCACGGCGGCTTCGCCCCACCGTCCGAGAAATGCGGAGACGAATTCATGTTCCTGCGCGGGCTCGACCGCCACCCGCGCCAGCGCCATGGCCACCGAAAGCGCCAGGTGATACGACTCCGCGCGCGATGCGGCGGCGCGCACGTAGGCGGGGTGCGCGTCATTCACCCACACGGTCGTCTCCACAAGGCGCCCGATCTCCGGATCGTCAGGGCGGGACTCGAACTGAATCGTTAGGCCGAGTCGTGTCGGGCCGGCGCCGGCCTTTCCGCTGCGGCAGCTGGAGCGGCGCGGTGCCGGGCAGGTCGGGGCTGCCCGGAGGCTCCGCCCGTGTGCTCGGCAGCTCCGGCTCCGCGTCCCGCTCGTCAGGCGCCGCCTCGCCGGCGGCGGGCGACTCGGCTTCGGGCGCTTCTTCCGGGGGCGCGACGATCGGCGCGCCTTCCGCTGTCTCCGGCGGCAGCAGCATGGGTTGCGGCGCGCCGGTGCCATCGCCGCGGCCCATCAGCAGCTTTCGCTGTCCTCCGCTCCGGCGTTCCACGAGCATCGCGATCATGGGAAACGCGTCGGCCAGATCGAGCAGGACGGTTTCGACGTCGCGCTCCACCGGGCGGGCCGCGCGGCGCCGCGTGCGTTCGTGCGCGTTGTGCGCGTTGCCCCACGCCGCGAGCTGCTGCGCGAGCGCCTCCTGCATGCGCCTTGCGATACGCGAGATAGACGGCGCCGCGCGGACCCGTTCGCAGAAAGTCCGCCTTGTTCAGCGTGAGGCTCATCGCAAGCGCCGGTGCTTCGACGAGGCCGTTCACGAATTCCGGATTCGCGGGACTGAGGCCGAGCCAGTCCCAGCCGCGCTTGATCACCTTGCCGAAGGTGCTGATCGCGACGCCGCGCTGATCGTCGGCAAGGCGCATGGCGTGCCTGACGAGATAGCCCGTGGCCGCCGGCTTGCGTTTCCGGGCGAGGTGGACCGCCACCCGCGCCATCTCGCCGACCGGCCCGGTGCGTCGTTCGAGCGTCCGGCCGTTGACCGTGAAGCGGACGCCCTTCGGATACTGGCCGCGGAGCACCTCGTCGAAGAACGAATCGAACAGCGGCTCGAAGTGGCGGGCAAGGCGTGCCTCGAGAAGCGCTCCGTCGAGCAGGGGAGAAAGCGGATTCTGGAGGCGCAACTGCACGGCGGTACCCGTGCCGGTCACCAGGTCCCTTGGGGGAACCCACTGCCAGAGGGCGCGCTTCCGGTTGGCGAACGCCCACGTGGTACAGGCGTGATCCTTGCCGCGCCCGGTTTCGGTCACCACCTCGTCGCTTACGAGCAGTCCGAGCTTGATTCCGACGCCTGCGAAGCCTATGCCC
>CAVUFA010000034.1:0-30741 GCA_963740565.1 uncultured Gemmatimonadaceae bacterium
TGGCACCCGGGGCGGCGCGTGTCAGGACCGGGCCGTCAGCTCCTACATTGCCACCTTCTTCGGCGGCACGTACACCGCCGGTACGGTGAGCTCCCCGAGCAGCCGGTTGAACGCCGCGAGGTCCGTGTCCTCGAGCGCTGGAGTTGCCGAAGCTGGTCGGCTACCTTCGCGGAGAGCTCGCTGAACACCTCGCCGTGCTGCTTCGTGGGCGCATAGTCACCCGTCTGCACCTGCGCGTTGAGCGTGATGAGCATGTTGTAGAGCTTTACCGGCTGGTCCAGCGTGCACTGGTCCACGTGGCACCCACCTCGTACAACTCCGCGCGGATAGCCTCGAACTTCCGGCGCAGCGGCGTCGCGGCATCGGACACACGCTTCGCATACGGCTGATCCTTCGTCCTGGCCGTGCGATCGTCGATCTGGGACTGGAAATCCTCGATGCGTTGCGCCGCATCCACCACGCCGGTGATGCGGTCGCGCGCCCTGATGGCGGCATCGAACTGGGCGACGAGGTCGGCGCGCGACGTCTTCACCCGCGGATCGGCGATGACGGTGAACGGCCGGGACATCGTGTCGGTCCCGACGATGAGTCGCGCCGAGTAGCTGCCGGGGGGCGCCACCGGGCCGTCGAGCGTCCCTTCATCCACGACCGTGTTCTTGAGCCTCTTGGCGCCCGGATACTGCAGATTCCAGACGAAGCGGTTGGTGCCCGCGCGCGCCGACATCACCGAGTCGGCAGGCTGGTAGGCGAGGCTGTCCTTTTGCGCCTGGCGGGCCTTCTGCGACAGCGAGTCGGTCGCCGTCTTCACCGAGTCGCTGTCGGCGTGCTCGCTGGTGTACACCCGGATCACCTTCCCGGCGCCGTCGAGGAATTGCAGGGTGATCGGGTCCGTGGGTTCGGCCCTGAGCCAGTAGTCGATGTACGCGCCGCCGGGGGGGTTCTGACCGGCGGTGAGGCTGCGGCCGCCGCCGGAGAACCATCGCACCGCGGTATCCGGCTGAAACAGAAAGGCGCGGTGCGCGGTGACCGAATCGGCCATCCGGCGCAGGATCGAGATGTCGTCGATCACCCAGAAGGCCCGACCGTGGGTGGCAGCGATCAGATCGTTGTTATGCACGGTGAGGTCGCGGACGCTCGAGCGCGGGAGGTTGAGCTGGAGCGTCTCCCAGTGCGCGCCGTCGTCGAACGAGACGTAGACGCCCGTCTCGGTCCCGGCGTAGAGCAGGCCGCGCCGCACCGGGTCCTCGCGGATGGTGCGGGTGTACGCGCCCACGGGGATGCCGGTGGTGATCGCCGTCCAGGTCTTCCCGTAGTCGGTCGTCTTCCAGAGGTACGGGCGCGAAGTCGTCGTGCTGATACCGATTGGCGGCCACGTACGCGGTGGCCGGGTCGAAGTGCGACGGCTCGATGCCGGCGGTGCGCGTGAACTTCCCGTACGCCTTCGGCGTGACGTTGTCCCAGTGCGCGCCGCCGTCGCGCGAGACGTGAATGAGGCCGTCGTCGCTTCCCGCCCAGAGCAGGCCCTTCGTCACCGGCGACTCGTTGAACGCGTAGATGGTGGCGTACCACTCGGTGCCGGTCATGTCGTCATGAATCGGTCCGCCGCTGCGGCCGAGTGTCGCGGGGTCGTGCACCGTAAGATCGGGGGAGATGATCTCCCAGGAGGCCCCTTCGTTGGTGGAGCGGTGCACGTACTGCGACGCGGCGTAGAGCGTGGACGGGTCGTGCGGCGAAAGGAGCACCGGAAAGGTCCACTGGAACCGGTACGGCACGTCGGCCACGGCCCAGCCGTCGTAGTTGCTGAGCCAGATGGAGATGTCGCGGTCCTGACGGGTGCGGCGGTCGGTGCGGGTGAGAATGCCGGTGTAGCAGCCGCCGTAGGTGACGTCGGGGTCACGCGGGTCGACGGCGATGGTAGCGTTCTCGCATCCGGCCACCGGGAAGTAGTCACGTTCGCCGATGGCACCGTCATCCGACCGGCTGGCGATCGAGACCGTGCTGTTGTCCTGCTGCGCGCCGTAGATGCGGTACGGCCACTGGTTGTCGGTGGTGACGTGGTAGAACTGGGCGGTGGGCTGGTTGTAGATGCTCGACCAGGTGTCGCCGTTGTCGTAGCTGATGGTCGCGCCGCCGTCGTTGCCGTTGATCATGCGCTTCGAGTCGTGCGGATCGATCCAGAGGATGTGGGTGTCACCGTGCGGGACGCGCACGCGCGAAAAGGTCTTCCCGCCGTCAATCGATCGCCACACGCCGAGGTTCATGACGTAGACCGTGTTCTCGTCGTTCGGGTCGGCGGTCACAGCAGAGTAGTAGAAGGGGCGGACCGCCCACTTCTGGTCGTCGCTGGTGCGCTGCCAGGTGTCGCCGCCGTCGTCGGAGCGGAAGATGCCGCCTGACGAGTCGGGAGCCTCGATGCTGGCGTAGACGCGTTCCGGGTTGGCGGGGGAGACCGCGATGCCGATCTTGCCGAGCGGAGTCCTGGGGATGCCGGGGTTGAAGGAGAGTTCGTTCCAGGTGTCCCCGCCGTCGGTCGATTTCCAGAGGCCGCTGCGTCCGCCGCCCGCGTTCATCCCCCATGGGGTGCGCTGGAACTTCCACATCGCGGCGTACAGGATCCGTGGGTTCGTCGGGTCGAGCGAGAGATCGATGGCGCCGGTGGAGTCGTTGAGGAAGTGGATCTTGCGCCATGTCCTGCCGCCGTCGGTGCTGCGGAAGACGCCGCGCTCGGCGTTAGGCCCGAAGGCGTGTCCCATTGCGGCGACGTACACACGGTCCGGGTCCTTCGGGTCGATGACCACGTCGGCGATCTGCTGAGTGTCGCCGAGTCCGAGCGAGGTCCAGGTCTCACCGGCGTCGGTGGAGCGGTAGACGCCGGTGCCGTAGGTGAGGTCCTCGCGGAGCTGGGCTTCGCCGGTGCCGACGTAGAGGACGTTCGGGTCGGAGGGGGCGACGGCCACCGAGCCGACGGACGAGATGTCGGTCTTGCCGTCGGTGATGTTGCGCCAGGTCTGTCCGCCGTTGGTGGTCTTCCAGACCCCGCCGTTGACGGAGCCGAAGTAGCAGACGAGGGGGTGTGCGGGGTCACCGGCGACGGCGACGGCGCGACCGCCGCGGAACGGGCCGACCAGTCGCCAGCGGAGGGCCTTGAACTTCGCGTTCGTGGCGGTGGGGGAGGAGTAGAGCTGCGGGGTGTAAGCGGGGGTGCCCGCCGGCCCTGACTCGGTCCCAGGGCGACGCTGGGGAGCGCGCGGTTGTTGCGCCCCGACAGGTCCGTGCGATAACAGGAAAAGGAGGACGGCGCCGGTCAGGCAGCGAGCCGTTGGGCACCTGCCCGTGCCACTGCGACGAGGCAGTTTGTCATCAGCGCGGAGAGTGACGAGTGGGCTCATCGTACATGCGCCTCAACAGATTGACGGTGGAAACTAACGACAACTAAACGACCGGAGTTTGTCGTGGTAAGGCACTCGCGAACCAGAGGCTCGGCCGAAGCAGTCCTGCGACGAGAGTTTCACGACGGTCTGGCCACAGAACTTGCGCTGGTTGCGGCGCTCGATCGAGAGGCTCAGCATCTGGCCGGAACGGTGGGTGCGCACGACGAAAGGAACCGCACGCCAGGACCTTCCCTTCGGGAGAACGGCAAGGACGTCATGTATACCCTGTTGTGTTGCGGCAAACATCTGAATCCTGTCCTTCAGAAACGATTCGATGTGGACGAGGCGCCAACTTCCTTCCTGGTCGGGACTCATCCAGGCGTAGCATCGCACGCGCTGTTCGCGAGTCGCCTAGCCCTTTGGCTCGCAGCACGTGGGGGCTTCGTGGTACTGCTGTCCCTGAGCACCGCCGACGTAGTCGACAACGACCGAGTTAGTCGATGGTCGGCGCTCCAGCGCAGGTTCGTTCCGATAAACGAGTCCATGGAAAGGCGGCTCGGGTTTGTATGATCGAATGCCTGGCCCGGATCCATCTCGATCCGGGTCGGGTCGCTCCGGCGGGAGCTCCGTTCCGGGTGACGCCGATGGCGCCCCTTGGGTGTTGCGCCTTCCGCGATAAAGCACAGAGGCGCACACGGTATTCTGTTTTACGATCGGGCCCTATCCTAAAATAACGCGTACCGCTATTTTAGGATCCGCCATCGATGAAACGAAAGCCCCAGGGCCGATACATCCAAATCGCGACCGCCGGCGAAGTGGTGCGGGCGTTCGTGCCGGCGCCGCTGCCGCCCAAGCCGCCCATCCAATGGACCCCGCGGCTCCGCGCTCGCTTCGACGCCGCGCTCCTCGCCCTCGGCCGCCTCGACGCCGTCACCGACCTCCTCCCTAACGCCGCGCTCGTCCTTTACAGCTTCGTCCGCAAGGAAGCGGTGCTGTCGTCGATGATCGAGGGCACGCAGTCCTCGCTCGCGGACCTGATGCTGCTCGAGGTCGACGAGGAGCCCGGCACCCCGATCGAAGACGCGCGCGAGGTGAGCCGCTACGTGGCGGCCCTCGAGCACGGCCTCAAACGCCTCCGTGGAGGCTTCCCCCTCACGCTGCGACTCCTGCGGGAGGTCCATCGAGTACTGCTCGGCACCAGCCGAGGCGGGACGGCGACGCCCGGCGAATTCCGGCGCAGCCAGGCGTGGATCGGCGGGACGCGCCCGGGCAATGCGGTGTTCGTGCCGCCGCCGCCGAACGAGATTGCGGACTGTCTGACTCCACTCGAGCGCTTTCTCCACGACGAGCCCCATGTCACCCCGCCTCTCGTAAAGGCCGCGCTGGCGCACGTGCAGTTCGAGACCATCCATCCGTTCCTCGATGGCAACGGACGCGTGGGACGACTGCTCATCGCGTTGCAGTTCGCCCATGACGGTCTGCTCCGTCAACCGCTCCTGTACATCAGCCTGCACTTCAAGGAACACCGCAAGACCTATTATGACCTTCTCAATCGCGTACGAGAGGTCGGCGACTGGGAGGCCTGGCTCGAGTTCTTCGCCGAGGCCGTCGAGTTCAGCGCCCGGCAGGCCGGGGACTCCGCCAGACGACTGCTCGCCCTCGCCGCCGCTGACGCGCAACGCATCGAGAAGCTGGGCCGCCCCTCCGCATCAGCCCTCGCGATCCATCGCGCGCTCCAGCGCCAACCCATCGTCAACGCGGCGGCGCTGGTGGCGGCGACCGGACTCACGCCGGCCACCGTCAACAAGTCGCTGGCCCATCTGGAGCGTATCCGTGTGGTCAGGGAACTCACCAGCAAGCAGCGAGGCCGCGTCTTCAGCTACGCGCGCTACACCGCCATTCTCAACGAAGGCATGGCGCTGCCCAAAGAGAGCGAAAAGCGGTGAGCCAACTCGGATTCCTCCAGCACGAATGGACGTCGGTCCATGACTCGGCCGAGCGCGCCGAGCGTGCCAGCGGCAGCAGCTGAAGACGGTGCTGTCGAGGACGGAATCCATTCTTACCAGCATGTCCGGGAAGGCAGCCATGAAGGCTGACCGGCATTGCACCTCACTTCTCATCCTTGCGAACGGAACTTCGTTTCCTGCGCTCGACCTCTCAAGGCGACGAGCCGCGGATTTGGGCGCAGACTCGGCGTGGGGCGGGAGTTCCCCATCGGCCATTCCATCCACTCAATGCATTGAGTAAAATTACTCAACGCGATGAGTGAATATCCCAAGTTGTTCACCCGTGAATACGCCCGGCGGCTCGAAGCGCGACTCGACGAGCCGCGCCGCTTCCTCCAGGTCGTGTCCGGCGCCCGCCAGGTCGGCAAGACCACCCTCGTCGAGCAGGTCCTCGCGGCTGGGACACGAGCCACCGTGTACGCCTCTGCCGACGAACCGACGCTCCGTGACCCGCCGTGGCTGGCCGCACAATGGGACCGCGGCCGATTGGCGGCTGGGGAATCGGGCAGAACTGGCGCCGTGCTCGCGCTGGACGAAGTGCAGAAGGTCAGCGGATGGTCGGAAACCGTAAAGCGCCTGTGGGACGAGGACACGCGCGCACGGCGCCGACTCCGGGTGGTGCTCCTCGGCTCGTCACCCCTCCTGATGCAGCAGGGACTCACCGAGAGTCTCGCCGGACGCTTCGAGGTCCTGCACCTGCCGCATTGGTCCTATGCGGAGATGCGCGCGGCCTTTGGCTTCACGCTCGATCAGTACCTGTACTTTGGCGGGTATCCGGGCGCCGCTCCGCTCATCGGCAATGCGGAGCGGTGGCGACGCTACCTGCTGGACTCGTTGATCGAAACAACCATCGCACGCGACGTGCTGTTGATGACGCGCGTCGACAAACCGGCACTCCTCCGGCGACTCTTCGAGCTGGGGTGCCGCTACTCGGGGCAGGTGCTCTCGTACACGAAGATGCTCGGGCAGCTCCACGACGCCGGCAATACCACCACGCTCGCGCACTACCTGGATCTGCTGAGCGCTGCGGGCATGCTGACCGGGCTCCCCAAATACGCCGGCAAGGCGCTGCGTCAGCGCGGCTCGAGTCCGAAGCTCCAGGTATTGAACACGGCGCTCATGACGTCGCAGTCCGGACTGACGCCCGGGGAAGTGCGGGCCGATCCTGAGTTCCGCGGGCGACTCGTCGAGTCGGCGGTCGGCGCCCATCTCGCCAACGCGGCTGCCAGCGGGGTCTCCGAGTTGTTCTACTGGCGAGAGCGTAACCGTGAGGTGGATTTCGTTCTCAAAAAGGGCAAGACTCTCGTCGCGATTGAGGTCAAGAGCGGTCGCGCGCCCGATATCTTCCCTGGCATCGAGGCGTTCGCCGCGGAGTTCAATCCCAAGCGGACTGTGCTGGTGGGTGACGATGGCACTCCCCTGGAAGAATTCCTTATCCGGCCCGTGGAAGACTGGCTGCGGTCATGAGAACAGGCGATGCCTTCCGACCGCTCCCTTCGCGTGCCTCTGCATTCGGCATGTCCTCCCGGCGCACGTGAATGGGCGAAACCCGCGTTGACCTCCTCCACCTCCTCGAGGACCTCGCCGACGCCTATCCCGGCGACCTCGAAGAGACGATCCTCACCGAGATCGTCGCCAATTCGCTCGATTCCGGTGCTGCCACCATCACCATCGCCGCCGACCCGGTGCAGGCCGCGCTCACGGTGGTCGACGACGGCCGCGGCATGCGGCGCGCCGAACTACGCCGGTTCCACGACATCGCGTCGAGCGCCAAGGAGCGCGGCGAGGGCATCGGCTTCGCCGGGGTCGGCATCAAGCTCGGTCTCCTGGTGAGCGATGAAGTGATCACCGAGACGCGGCGCGGCAAGGATCACGTCTGCACCACCTGGGCGCTCACCGGCCGCAAGCGCGCCCCCTGGCACTGGGTCGAGCCCCTCGGACTGGTGAGCGAACGCGGAACCGCGGTACGGCTCCGCCTGCAGAACGCGCTCTCCCCGCTCCTCGACGCCGCGCTGATCGAGGGCACGCTGCGCCGTCACTTCGAGCCGCTCTTCGACCCCTCCTTCGACGCCATCCTCGGCGCGCAGTATCCGGACGGCGTGCGGTTTGTCGTCAACGATCGGACCATGGAGCGCGTCCACACCGCGCGCGGCGACGAGGCGCCGGTGGCCGTCCGACTCGGCCGCAAGCGCAAGCCGGCAGCGTCGGGGTTCCTCGTGCGCCAGGCGGCGCCCCTCGGCGAGGAGCGCCGCGGCATCGCCATCAGCACCTTCGGCAAGGTCATCAAACGCGGCTGGGACTGGCTCGGCGTCACGCCTAACGCGCCGGACGTCGTGAGCGGCCTGATCGAAGCCCCCGGCCTCGCCGCCAGCCTCACGCTCAACAAGGCCGACTTCCTGCGGAGCGGCCCGCGCGGCGCCGTCTGGCTGTCGTACCGCAAGGCGCTGCAGGAGGCGGTGACGCAGCAGCTGGCGGCGTGGGGCGACGCGCGCGACGGCCAGGAACACACCCGGCGACGGGCGGCGCGTCCGGTGGAGCGCGACGTGGAGACGGTGTTGCTCGACCTCGCCGAGAGTTTCCCGATGCTGGCGATGCTCGTGGAGCGGCGGAGTGGCGGCCAGCGAAAGCTGGCCATGGGGCGCGCCGACGGCGCCGGCGCGGCCCAGCCGCTGCTGCTGCCGCCAGAAAGCGGCCAGGGCGAGCCCGTCGTGATGCCGCCCGAGGCTCCTGATGCGGCGCCGCCGGCCGAGGTGCCTGACGAGACTCCGTCGCCCGCTGGTGACGAGGGAGCTGCACCGCGGCGCGTCGCCGAGGCGCCACCTGACGAGGAACAACCCGAGCAGGGGGCGTCGCACCCGGCGCCGATCGAGCTGCCGGCGCACCGGGGCCGGCGTCGGCCTACACGGCTTGGCCTGAGGATCCAGTTCGAATCGCGTCCCGGCGATCCGGAGCTGGGGCGGCTGGTGGAGACGACGGTCTGGGTGAACGACGCGCATCCGGCGTACCTGCGGGCGGCGGCGGCACGGTCCGAGTCGTATCACCTCGCGCTCGCGGTGGCGATGGCGCTGGCGAGAGTGGCCGTGGAGCCGTCGCAGGAGCACGGCTTCGTCTCCGCGTTTCTCGGACGATGGGGCGAGGCCGCGGGGCATGGGAAGGGAAGTGGGAGACCACGGCGGCGGGGGAAGTAGAGGCGCGACTGGAGCCTGTTTGCACGGTCCGGACCGATTCCTCCAGCCAGACACCTGTCGAATTTCGGCTCGTTCTTCGACTCGTGCTCCGGACTTGTCGATCCGGTGACAGGTCGCCCCGACCCGCCGCTTTGGCCCCTGAACGTATGACCTCCCCACGCACCGCCTTCATCCCGTCGGGCATTTCCCTCTCGACTCACCCGCCCGATGATGCTATTGATGGCGCCACCGCATCGACGTGCCCGGGCCGAAGCGACGATGCCTCAGGCGGCGCGCCCGGTCTCAGAGGGGAACTGGTGAAGAGAACCCTGCCCGCATGTGCGCTTCTGACGCTCTCGGCGTCTCTTGCTCTCGCGCAGGGCCACGAGACCACATGGTCCGCCGGCGTCGCGTTTCCCGCCCGCGATCTCATCGTCACGCCGCTTGGTCAGGGACGACTGCAACCCCTCGTGAGGATAGCCCTCGGCTGGGAGCACGTGTTCTCAGGAGACAGACGGCTCGGATTGAGCCTCGAAGGTCTGGTTGGGGACGGGCTGCGGATTCGCTATCTGGATGAGCGGCACGTCGAGCGCACGACCTTTGCCGAAGGTCCGGATCTCCTGCGGGTCATCCTGTCCTCGGCACCCATAGGAGCCTCTGGCATCATTACGCCCCGCGTGGGCGCCGGTCTGGCCGTCTACAGGTTCGGTCCAGCGAAAGCATCTGGCAACCAGTACGGATCGATAAAGGACGGCGTGCTGGATGACATTGAGCTTCGATACTATGGGAACCATCCCTCTGCGGTCTTCACGTGGGGCGCGCGGATCCGCGCCTCGCAGCGATCGCGCCTCGCCGTCGACCTGACGCAGGCCTGGGCGCGAGGCCCCGAGGGCGCGCAGGCCGATTGGCAGGTATCGCTGGTGCTCCTGCCGAGGCGATCAGCCCCGTGACCCCGCCCCAGTCGGCCGCTGACAAGCAGCGACCTCGCGCCGAACGTCGTCTATTCACCGCACCTAACGCTCCAGTAGCCCCTGCTTGGCGTTTCGCAAAGACTGATCGCGTGTTCCACCAGGCAGGGGGTAAGCCGTTGCGCGACGCCGAGCGCTACTGCCAGGGCGCCGGCTGCTGACCGGTGTACTTCAGCACCGCCGCCTGCGCGAGGCGCTCATAATCCTCGCTCAGCACGAGACACTCGCGCTTCACCTCCACCCACGCCGCCCACGAGCCGATGCCGTCGGCGTGGTAGTCGATCCACATGAAGCCGTTTTCGCCCCACCGCGTCCCCCATGAATTCTTGATCCGCCACGCCCCGCGCTGATCGCTCCAGCCCGTGATCACGACTGCGTGATTGAGCGAGCCCGCCAAAGGCTCCTTGAACACGTCCGCACCACCGGTGTAGGCTGCAAAGGCCGGCGTGGCGCGCACCGCAGTCGCCAGCGGCCCGTGGTTCTGGAGCGCCAGCTTGATCTCACGAATCGTGGGCGAACCTGGGGTGGCGCCGACGTACCCCCAGTTGAGAATGCGCAGGGGCGTCGGTGACGGATTGGGGCAGGTCGAGTTCGCACCGAGATACGGCATCACGCCCTCACCAACCGTACCCGCGTTGAGGTATTGCTGGAATGACAGGTGAAAGAAGCCACCGCCACAGTTGCTCGCCGGCACGTTGCAGGTGCTCACCTGATGCTGCTCGGACAGATCCACGCATCGATTGTTCACGATCAGGTCGTTCGCCTCGTACGCCGCGGCGGCAGCGAACGCCCAGCAGCTCCCGCACGAGCGTTGTTGCGCACCGGCGGCACCTTGCCGTAGCGGGCCCAGTCGAAACTCGCGAGTCCGGCAATGCCATTCGGCACCGGCAGCGCCGGACAGTTCGAGCTCACGACGAATCGCTTCTTGCGATCGGCCAGATCGGCCGAGAGTGAGCACCACGTTGGACGGAAACAGGGGGTAGCCGTCGATCGGCTCGGCGAGGTCACCCTGCACCGGGAGGAAGTCCTGCACGCCGACGTCGATCGGGCCGGCAGGAGACATCAGGAGCCAGCCGATCTGAATGCGCCCGGCGATGATCAGCGTGGCGAGGTTGCCCGCCTGACGACGGGCCGCGTCGCCCCGTAGCGCACACGGTGCCAGCGTTCTGGTGACTCCCGGGGCGAGCGTGGCATCGAACCAGACCGGCGCCGCCGCCGATCCCGGCGTGATCGAATCACGGCCGACGTGCAGCACCATCCCGGCCGGCGCGGCCGCGTCCGGAACGACGTGCACCGACTCGTCAGGCAGTCCGTGTACTACGGTCGCGAACAGGATCACCCGAACGGACCCAGCGGCGCGATTCGTCAGGCTGCCGGGCGGCCGGAGGAGCGCGATGAGCGTGTCGTTCATCGCGCTCCCACCGGCCAGGCCGCGCAGCGCCTGGTCGAAGGGAACACGCGCCAGCACGGCGTAGGGCACCGACTGTCGCACCAGGACCGAGGCGTTCGCCTTGAGATCGATAGGCACCTGCGCTCGAAGCGACTCACCCGCCAGCACAGCACCGGCGAGCCAGGCGATGCGGGCAACACCCCACCCGCGCGACCGGTAGTCGGCGCGCGCACGCTGGGGAACCGTCACGACAGCCTCCGGAAGCGGAGAGGCAGGAGAGATAGCATCCTGAACGCGTGTCCGCCCGGTTGTCCGCCAACACCCCGGGGCATGATGCCCCGCCTCGGGCTCAGTCGTCTCTATCTGCCCCCCTGCGAGCCGCTGCCAACCGGCTTGCCGCAGCGACCCCTCAGCCCAAATGGCCGGAATGACCAAATCCTACTCGCGGTTCCTGCTGATCGCGTTCGTGGGAAGTTGTCTCATTCCCACCGTGACCGAGGCCGCATCGGGGCTGTACACCACGCTGGGGGCGTTCCTCGACCGGATCGGCCTCGTGCTGGCGGTGAGCCTGGCGGCGATGCTCGTCTTCCCGCGGCTGCTCCGGCGGCTGGCTCCGATCATCGACGCGAACGCCTGCGAGCAGGCGTCATTCCTCGACGCGATGCCGCTGCGCCACGTGGACCTCGCCATCGCCGCCGCCGCCGGAGTGAGCCTGCTGCTCGAGCTGGCGGTGATCCGGTGGCAAAGCTCGGTCTTTCCGTTCTTCGCCTTCTACACGAACTTCGGCCTCCTTGCCTGCTTCGCCGGCCTCGGGCTCGGCTACGCGCTGGCCTCGCGCGACCGGATTCCGCTGGCGCTCGTCATCCCGCTCCTCGGCTGGCAGTTCGCGCTGCTGATCGGCCTCCGATCCAGCCTCCTCCCCGGGCAGTCGCTGCTCCTCCGCTCGATTCCGGTCGTGGAGCAGCGCAACATGGGCACCCACATCGTACACAGCGTGGAGCAGGGATTCGCGATCTACTTCTTCCTCGGCATCGTGTTTCTGCTCACGGCGCTCACGTTCATTCCAATGGGCCAGGTGTGCGGCCGCCTGATGTCGCGGCGTGCACACCTGCGAGCCTACGGACTGAACTTGTTAGGCAGCCTGGCCGGGGTGGTCGCGATGTTCCTGGCCAGCACGTTCTGGACGCCGCCGCCCGTGTGGTACGCCGCCGGCTTCACGGTCATTCTGCTGCTCTCGGTGTGGCGGCCGCCCACGCTGGTCATGGGACTGGTGGCGGCCATGGTGGCGATGACGATCCTCGTCTGGCCGGTGCGCGACTCCTGGCAATGCATCTACTCGCCGTACCAGATGCTGGAGGTGGGCTACAGCCCGAAAGGCACGATGCTGAATCCCGCGCCGCGGGGCAATACTACCAGCGGGTGCACGACTTCTCGGTGCCGCGCTCGGTCGATGACCCGGAGCTGCGCGAAGGTCCGCGACTACTACGACCTGCCGTATCGCGGATCGTCGGCGCCACGCCGGCCGACGTCGCAGTGGTCGGCGCGGGCGCCGGCAACGACGTGGCGGCGGCCCTGCGCGCCGGCGCGGCCCACGTGCGACGCGGTCGAGATCGATCCCGCGATTCTCCAGATCGGCGGCGCCAATCATCCCGAGCATCCGTACGCCGATCGGCGGGTGCACGCGGTGCTCGCCGATGCGCGCTCGTTCCTGCGGACCACCGACCATCGCTACGATCTCATCGTCTACGGACTGCTCGACTCGCACACGCTGCTGAGCCAGGCGTCGAGCGTGCGGCTCGATTCCTTCGTCTACACGGTGCAGGGGTTCCGCGAAGCCCGCGCGCGCCTGAAGCCGGGCGGCCGCATCGTCCTGTCGTTCTCGATCCTCGAACGACGAGCTCGGCCGCGAAGATGCAGGAGATGCTGCGCCAGGCGTTCGACGGCGCCGATCCGGTCGCGATCTCGGCCGGCTACGATGGAGCGGTCGACGTTCATGCAGGCGAAGGAAGGGAACCTGACCCTCACGCCGCGCCGGCGATCGCGGGAACGCGGGTTCGAGGTCACCACGCGCTTTACCGAACGCGCCGGCGTCGATCCGTCCACCGACGACTGGCCGTTCTTCTACATGCCCCACCGCGTGTATCCCGGTCTCGTACCTCGTCATGCTCGGCATGGTGCTGCTCGTCGACGCTGGCGCTCAGCGCGGGCTTCATCGGCGAGCGGCCCCGCGTGCAGCGAGGCGAGCTTCGCGCTCCTCGGCGCCGGATTCATGCTGGTCGAGACGAAGGCGATCACCGAGCTGGGGCTGATGTTCGGCAACACGTGGCGCGTCATCGGCATCGTGATCGCCGGCATCCTGGTGATGGCGTTCCTCGCCAACGCGGCGGTGCAGTGGCTCCGCGTGCGCCGGCCGCAGGCGGCGTTCGTGATGCTGCTGGTCACGCTCGCGGCGGGCTGGTTCGTGATGGGAACCGGCGGTCTGCCGTCGACCACGGCCGGCCGGGTGGCCACGGTGGCGCTGCTGACGTGCCCGATGCTCTTCTCGGGCATCGTCTTCTCGACGCTGCTGGCGGCGCGCCCGCGTGACGCGATCGCGCGTGTGATGGCGGCCAACCTCGTGGGCGCGATGTGCGGAGGGCTGCTGGAGTACAACTCCATGTACTTCGGCTTCCGATTCCTGTACCTGCTCGCGATGGCGCTTCTACGCCGCCGGCTTTGTGCTCTGGCTGGCGTCCGAGCGGACGGTGCCTGTGGACGCCGGGGTGCACCGAGAAGCGAGCGAGGTGACGGCAAGAGTGGCCTGAGACCGGGGCGCGACGGGTCGATCGTGCGGCGACGGCTCCGCCCGACCCAGGGCGCCCTCCCCTAAATTCCGGCATGCCTCCTGGCGCTCCCCCCGCGCTGAACTCGTCGGCCAGTCCGACTCGCATCTCTGCCCAACAGCCGACGCCGAGCAACTCGGCGTACGCATCCATCGCGACACGGTCGCCGCGTTCCGTGCCCTTCGGGACCCCGCCCGGGCTGCGGGATTCGAGGTCCGGCCATGAGCGGCTTCCGCAGCTTCGACCGGCAACTGTCGATCTGGAACCGCAAGGCCACCGGCCAGCTCGCCGTCCTCGACTCCGACGCCCGCCCGCTCGACATCACCACCCTGGACGGCCAGCAACTCGTCTACTCCATCCTGCGCTGGTCCGCCCTCCCCGGGGCCTCGCGCCACCACTGGGGGACGGACCTCGACGTCGTCGACCGGTCGGCGATCCCCGCGGGCTACACGGTCGACTTCATCCCGGCCGAGGTCGACGCGGGAGGGATGTTCGCCCCGCTGCACGAATGGCTCGATGCGCGTATTGCGGCCGGCACCGCTTTCGGCTTCTTTCGCCCGTATGACGTCGATCGACAGGGCGTGGCCCCGGAACGCTGGCACCTGAGCCACGCCCCGGTCGCGTCGCGGTACGCGCGCCTGCTGTCGCCGGACATCCTGCGCGCGACCATCGAGCGCGCGGACATGCAACTCCAGGACGTGGTGCTGGCCCACCTTCCCGACATCTTCGAGCGATTCGTGATCAACACGAACCCGGCGGTCCCGTGACGCTGCGCCCGCGCCCGCAATGGGGGACGATCCCGACACCGCCCACGAGCTACGGCCGCTCGCACCTCGGCCTTCCGCTCGAGGTCTGGCGGCCGCGGGACCGCTGTGAGCTGCTGGTCTTCGCCGGCATCCACGGCGAGGAGCCGGAGACGACGTACGCGCTCTCCCGCGCGCTGCGGCAGCTGGCGGACCCGCCGGACCACTGCGCGGTGGTGCTGGCGGCGAACCCGGACGGCCTCATCCGCGGCACGCGCGGCAACGCGCGCGGCGTGGACCTCAACCGCAACTTCCCGTCGCGCGACTGGCAGCCGAAGCCGGTCACGCACCGCTCCACGCTCGAGGACGCGAGCGACGTCCTGCTCAGTCCCGGTGACCACGCCGGCTCCGAGCCGGAGACGCAGGCGCTCCTCGCTTTGATCGGCGAGCTCCAGCCCGACTGCGTCGTCGCGCTGCATGCCCCGCTCGCCTGCATCGACGACGCCAACGGGAGCGCCTTCGGCCAGCGGATCGCGACGCGGACCGGGATGCCGTTCGTGCGGGACGTCGGATACCCCACGCCCGGCTCGTTCGGGTCGTGGGGCGCGGAGCATGGGGTCGCCGTGGTCACGTACGAGTTCCCGCTGGCGGCGACCGAGGTCCTGATGCACGAGCACGTCCCCGTGCTGGTGGAGCTGCTCACGCGCGCCCTTCCCTGAGGGGATTCATGGTCCTCAACTACATCTGGGTTGCGTTCTTCCTCATCGCGCTCGTCGTGGGCCTGGTGCGCCTCGTCTTCCTCGGCGACACGCCGTCTTCACGACGATGGTCAACAGCACGTTCGACTCGGCCAAGACCGGCTTCGAGATCGCGTTGGGGCTGACGGGCGTGCTCACGCTCTGGCTCGGCCTCATGAAGGTGGGGGAGCGTGGCGGGGCGATCGGCGCCCTGGCGCGGGTCGCGCGCCCGTTCTTCCGGCGCCTCTTTCCCGGGGTGCCTGCGGATCACCCCGCGCACGGCTCCATCATCATGAACTTCGCCGCCAACATGCTGGGCCTCGACAACGCGGCCACGCCGCTCGGGCTCAAGGCGATGCAGGAGCTGCAGGAGCTGAACCCCGACGCGGACACGGCGACCAACGCCCAGATCATGTTCCTCGTCCTGAACACGTCCGGGCTCACCGTCATCCCGATCAGCATCATGGTGTACCGCGCCCAGCTCGGCGCGGCCAATCCCACCGACGTCTTCCTCCCGATCCTGCTGGCCACGTACTTCTCCACCATCGCGGGACTCATCGCCGTCGCCATCGTGCAGCGGATCAACCTCCTCGACCCGGTGGTCCTCGCGTACCTGCTCGGCGTAACGGGGCTGGTGGCGGCGACCATCGCGTACTTCTCGGGCCTGCCGCAGGACCAGGTGCAGACCATCTCGAACGTGGTGGCGAACGTCACCCTGTTCGGGATCATCGCCGCGTTCATCGCGATGGCGGCGCTCCGCCGGATCAACGTGTACGACGCGTTCATCGAGGGCGCGAAGGAGGGGTTCGCGGTCGCCATCCGCATCATCCCGTACCTGATCGCCATCCTGGTCGCCATCGGGGTGTTCCGCGCCTCGGGGGCGCTCGACCTCCTGGTGGACGGCATCGGCCAGGATGGTCACGGCGCTCGGGCTTCGCTCCGACTGGATTCCCGCGCTGCCGACGGCGCTGATGAAGCCGCTCAGCGGGAGCGGGGCGCGCGGGATGATGGTGGACGCGATGAAGACGCACGGCGCGGACTCGTTCGTGGGCGCCTCGCCAGCACGATGCAGGGGGCGAGCGACACCACGTTCTACATCATCGCCCTCTACTTCGGCTCGGTGGGCGTCCGGAAGACGCGCCACGCCGTGGCGTGCGGGCTGATCGCCGATTTCGCGGGGGTGATCGCGGCGATCTTCATCGCGTACATCTTCTGGAGTTAGTCATCATCAGGTTCGGCCGTCGACCGCGACCTGTTCGCGGCGTCCATGACAGGCATCCAGATCGCCATTGGTGAGCACCGATCCGCTCGCGGCCTCCATGCCGAGGATCGGAAATCCGCCGAGCGCCCTCCGACGAGCTCCGGGGAAATCGCCGGCTTCGTGTTCTCTGCGCTCTTTGCGGTAAGACCTTCAAACCACAGAGGACACGAAGGACGCAGAGATGCAACGGCCGAACGCAGACGGACCCGCGAACTTCCGGCCACACACACCCGTCGGTGCTCTCCGCGTGGTCTCGCAACCCCTGAAGGCCAACCCTGGCTCCGAACGGGCTGTCATAACAGGTGCACGCGGCGCAGATCTCAGGCCGGAAGCCCCACCAAACCGCTCCGCCATGACCCTCCTCCGCCAGAACATCACGTTCGCGCTCCGCGGTCTGCGCCGCCGGCCCGGTTTCGCCGGCATCGCGATCACCACCATCGCACTGGGCATCGGGGCCGCCACCGCCATCTACAGCGTCGTCGATGGCGTCGTGTTCCGGCCGCCGCGTCAACAATCCCGGGCGACTCGTCGCGGTGTGGCAAACCTACCCGCAGTGGCGGCAGGAGCCGATTCTCGCCAGCATGTGGGACCGCATCCCCCTCTCCATCCCGGAGTATCGCGACTGGCGTGCGACGCAGACGGTGTTCAGGTCGTCGCCATCTCGGCCAAGCGTCGCCGCATGACGTCGGGCGTGGTTGATCGTCGGGAGATGGTCGCGGTGACGCGGCCAGCGCCGCTTCTGTGTGCTCGACGTGTCGCCGGCGATGGGCCGTACTTCACCGCGCAGGAGGATGTGCTCGGCGGTCCGCCGGTCGCGATGGTCACCTACGAGGGCTGGCTCAACCGATATCAGCGCGACCGCAGCATCGTGGGACGCAGCGTCCGGCTCAACGACCACCCGTACACGATCGTGGGCGTCCTGCCCGAAGGGCTGACGCTCTCGCGCACGGTCTCCGCCAGCGGAGTGGCCGACTTCTGGACGCCGGTCGGGCAGGAAGCGGACGACGCCAATCAGCGGGGGAACCACAGCTACCTCGGCCTCGCGCGCCTGAAGCCCGGAGTCACGCTGCAACACGCCGCGCAGGAGACGGACCGGATCCTCCGTGGTGACGCATCACCGGACAAACGCGGCGTCCGACTCGAGGAATGGCAGAGCGATCAGACGCGCACCGTGCGCAAGCCGTTTCGTGCTCCTCGCCGCGTGGGTGCTCTCGTCATCGCCTGCATCGACGTCGCCGTCCTCCTCCTCGGCGAGGCCTGGCGCGTCAGCAGGAGATCGCCGCACGACGCCCTCGGCGCCGGGCGAACGCGCATCATCGCTCAGCTGCTCACCGAGAGCGTGGCGCTTGCAGTGGTAGGCGCCGTGGCCGGCACGGCTCTCGCCTGGGCCGGCACCCGCGCGCTGGTGGCACTGGCCCCGCCGCGCGTACGGGGCTCGCCGACGTGGGGATGGACGTTCGCGTGCTGGGCTTTCGCTCGCTGCCGTTGGGAAAGGCGATCTCTTCGGGCTGGCTCCGGCGCTCGTGCTGGCCCACGCGTCGCCAAGTCAGGTGTTCCGCGGCCTGACCGGGCAGAGCGCGGGGGGACGCGGCCGCCTCCAGCGCGTCCTGGTGGCAGCGGAGCTGGCGCTCTCGCTGACGCTCCTGGTCGGAGCCGCGCTGCTGTCGCGCAGCCTGAATCGGCTCACGGCGGTCGATCGGGTTTTCGCCGATCACCTGCTGGCCGTCCGGGCACGCTCCCGACCACGCGGTTGCGGATTCCACCGGGTACGCGCATCTACCATCGCCGTCCGAACGCCTGAGCAGCCTCCCGGGCGTCGAAGCGGTGACGGCCATCTCGAACGTTCCCTTCAGCGGCGGGAGCAGCAGCTCTTCGATTGAATGAGGGACGCCGATCAGCGCTGACGAGAAACACCCGGAGGCGCGGCGGCGAGCATTCAGCCCAACTATTTCCAGGTGCTGGGCATTCCGCTGCTGGCAGGACGGTCCTTCGACGAAACGGATCGCGCGGGGGTTCCGCTGGTTGTCATCGTCAGCCGGTCGCTGGCACGGCGTGATTTTCCCAACGAGGCGCCACTCGGCAAGCGCGTGAAGTTCAGGGCAGCTGGCGGCAGATCGTGGGCGTGGTAGCGATAGCAAGTACAGCAGCCTGTCGCAGGACGACCAGGCGACCCTCTACGCTCCGGTGGAGCAGCGTGCGTGGTCGTTCATGTCCTTTCTGGTACGCACGACGGTAGAGCCAACACGCTCATATCGGCCATCCGCGCCGCGCTCCATGAGGTGGAACCGGGCGCTCCGTTCGACGAGCGGATCAAATGACCGACCTGCTCGCAAGATCCTTCGCCGAGGAGCGGTTCCGCGCCATGCTCATCGCGCTGTTCGGCGTGGTGGCCGGGTGCTGGCGGCCGTCGGGATGTACGGCGTGACGTCGCGCGCGGTGAGCCGCCGAAGGCACGAGATGGGCATTCGGGTCGCCCTGGGCGCCACCGCCGGCAACGTGACCGGCCTGATGGTGCGCTACACCCTCAACGGCGTGGCCATCGGCATTGCCCTCGGCCTGGCAGGGGCTGTGCTCGCTTCACGCGCGCTGGCGCCGTTCCTGTTCGGGATCACCGCCACCGATGGCGCCTCGTACCTGACGAGTATCGTCGTGCTGGGAGCGGTGAGCGTGGTCGCGACCTGGCTCCCCGCACGCCAGGCGGCGCACGTCGAGCCGGCGGCGATTCTCCGCGGCGAGTAAGGCTCGCGGTCGCACGGGGCCCTGAGTTAGGAGGGCCCTGGTTCTCCCCAGGCGGCGCGACCTGTCCGCCACTCCCATGCCGTCATCCCATCTCCGCGCCCTGGCTGGTGCACCGTCGAGCCCGCCTCCGCGTCGATGGTGACGATGTGAATCCGTGATGATTGCGGATCTTCCACCCTAACGTGTGCGCTCCGCCCTTGCGCGGCCGTGCATAACGGGTCCAAGGTGCGGCCCCGCACGACTCGGTCACCACGGGACGGCCAGGGCACCGAGAGCACCATGAGCAAATTGCGGTTCCAGATCACGATGTCCCTGGACGGCTACGTCGCGGGGCCCAATCAGGGCGTGGCAAACCCGCTTGGTGAAGGGGGCCTCCGGCTGCACGACTGGGTCTTCGCGCTGAAGAGCTGGCACGAGATGCACGGGGACATGCCGCGGCGAGACCGGGCCGAGCGACCAGGTGTTGCGCGAGTCGTTCGAGAACATCGGCGCCACGATCATGGGCCGGAACATGTTCGGCGGCGGCCCGGGCCCCTGGGCGAAGGATGCCCCGTGGCGCGGCTGGTGGGGAGAGAATCCCCCGTACCATACGCCGGTCTTCGTGCTCACCCGCTACACCCGCGAACCACTCGTTATGCAGGGTGGCACGACCTTCTTCTTCGTGACCGACGGCATCCGGTCGGCGCTCGATCAGGCGACCAGGGCGGCCGGCGGCAGGGACGTGGCGCTGGCCGGCGGAGCCAACGTGGCGCAACAGTATCTCGCCGCCGGGCTGATCGACGAGATGGGAATTCATCTCGTCCCGCTGCTCCTCGGCGCCGGCGAACGGCTCTTCGACAATCTCGCCGCCGCCGACGTGAAGCTCGAGCCGGTGCGGGCGGTGCACGCACCCGGTGTCACGCACCTCAGGTATCGGGTAGTCAGATGAGGGAATGCCCATGACCGGTGCCGTACGCAGACGCAGCCCCGCTCCCCTCGCTCCGATATCCAGTGTGCCGGGCGCGGAGCCTGGCACAGAGGGAGGTGTCGCTTCGCTGACGGTGCGTGTCACCGAGCCGCTGGTTGCGGCCGCAGCGTCTGCGCTTGCGGACGCCGGTTTCGAGCACAGTGTCGCGGCCGCGATCTCAGCCCTTCACCAGCAGCTCCCGACCTGCTGCTTCGTGGCGTCATCGATCACCGGCGAGTGCAGCAGCGCCCGCACGCGCGCCACCTTCGCCGCCACCTGCATCGGCTGATTGTAGCGTTGATAGATGATGCCAGCCTGGAACGAAGCGCGCAGCTCGGTGTGCGGATCCCCGAACTCGGCCGCGGCTTGTGCCAGCTCGTCGAGCGTGGACGCCGCGCGCAATTCCTCGTCGTGATAGTAGTAGCTGTTGGCGAGGTGCCAGAGCGCTTCTCTGGGATACTGTCCCGCCGCGCGTTGTTCGCCGATGATCTTCCGGAATTGCCACCGCGCGGCGCGAATGTGGCCGGCCGCCTCGAGGGAATCCCCTCTTGCCAGTACGGCGCGGACGTGGTCCGCGTCCGGCTCGTCAGGCAGGCGCGGCGCGATCACGCCGGTTGCAAGCGCGCTGGCGGCTGGCGCGGACCCGCCGGACGCCATGGTGAATGAAGCGAGAACAGCCAGCAGGATGCTCGACATGGGAACCTCCTTCGAGTCGTTACCGAATATCGTTTCGGGTTTCCACCCTGACCATTCGGACATCCGCGGCATAGCGATCGACGCCCGCGCGGGACCGGGTGGCAGCAGGTGATGGCGGAGTGTGCCGAACGCGCGTCACGGCGCGATCGACGCGACGAAGCGCTCCGGTAACGGGACAAGCGGTACCGAACCGACGCGGTCACATCCGCTGCGCTGGCGTCTGGATTCCCCGGTCCGTGTGACCGAACGCGCGTGAGACCGGCGTTGCCGCCGGACCGGACGGAGCGGGGCTCAGTTCCCCCGACTGGCGACCCGGGGCATATGCTTCCCGGCGTCCGGGGCGATGCGGGCCATGAGCGACCGGAAATGCGCCAGCCGGTCGGCGTGCGCCGCCGACAGGTCCGTCTGCTCCAGCGGGTCGCTCGCGAAGTCGAACAACTCTTCCTGCCCGCGATCGGACACTATGTACTGACTGGTTCCGTCCACGATGGAGCGATATTCCCGCGCCCGAGCGGCCCTGTCGCGCTGATCCACGCGCAGGAAGGAATACACCGGCGCCGCCGCCGAATCGTCCCCGGTCCAGGTTCCCGCGAAGGACGGGCCGGGGAAGGGCGCTCCCGCTGACAGGCCAAGCAGGTCCACCGTGGTGGCGGCGAGATTCCCGGTCGACACCGGCGTGCCGACCTGGTCACCGGCGTGGCTCTCGTCAGGCAGCCGGACGATCAGCGGAACACGGATCGACGGAAGGTAGAGGCTGTGACCGTGCCAGTGGAATCCGTGCCCGCCGAACTCCTCGCCGTGGTCGCCGGCGATGACGACCATCGTGTTGCGGAGGAATCCCTCGCGCTCCAACGCATCGAGCAGGTGACCCACCTGTTCGTCCAGATACAGAATCGCCGCGTCGTAGCGATCCTTCGCGTCGGCTGTGGCGGCGCGCTGTGCCGGTTCCACGTCGACCGTGCTGTCTCCGTCCCATCGCTTCACCGGCGCCGGGCGTGGTCGCGGCATCGCTTCGATCCGCCGGATGTCCTCGTCGGGCGGCGCATACGGGTCGTGCGCGTCGTAGAAGTTCACGAATGCGAAGAACGGATGGCGGCGGTCCCGGCGCAGCCACCCCATCAGGTCGCGAATCACATCCGGCGCTACACGCCGGCCGTTCAGGACATGCGTCCAGAACCGCGTGTCCAGTGACGAGTGCTTTGCCGCCAGTGCCACCGCCAGACCGGGCGACGTGCTCGCGAGCGCATGGCCGAGGCTCAGTTCGTAGTCCTGGTAGTGCAGGAAACCCCGCGCCAGCCCCCACTCGGAATTGCAGTAATAGAAGTTCCCGGCGATCCCTCCGGTGCGGTATCCGTGCGCGCTCAGGTATTCCGCCAGCGTGGGGAACCGCGCATCGAGCGGCTTCTCCCAGTCCGCGCTGAGCTCGTCGGGCGAGCGTCCGGTGAACATCGCGGCGTGTGACGGCAGCGTCCACGACGTGGCCGTGATCGCGTGGTCGAAGGTGATGCCGGTGCGCGCGAAGCGCTCCAGGTTCGGGGTCGTGGTTCGTGGATAGTCACCGAGACTGGTGCTGTGCCACCGCATGGTGTCGAGGATGATCCACAACACGTTAGGCGCGCCAGAGGGAGCGGCCGGGAGGGCCGCCACTGCCCGCGCCTCGCGAATCCGCCCGCCGATGTTGACCACCACGGTGCTGGCGATCACGGCTCCCACCAGCCACGGCGTGGTGCGACGCATGAGGCTGAACACCAGCGACGGCCGGCGCTGCGCGAGCGCCGCCATCTGTACCGCGATGCCCAGCGACAGCACGATCACCGACAGGTCGTGCAGCGCCTTCCCCCAGGTGAGCAACCCGCACGCGCTGCCGGCAACGGCCAGCACGAACACGATCATCCGGAGGGTCACCCGACGCGGAAAGCGCCGCGCCAGCACGGCCAGCAGCGCGCCCACCAGGAGGCCAAGCAGCACATACGTCACCGGCGACATCCAGACCACCTGTGGCGTGACGAGCGTCACCTGCCGAAGCGCGAACTTCTTGATGGCGTCGAGCCCGACGGCGCCGGTTCCGGTGACCAGACCGAACCAGGCGGCCATCCAGATGATGCGCCGCGCCGACAGCGGCGGGCTGGCGCGGACGCCGGCTCCTTTTCCGCTGATTGCCTGGGCGATCGCAGCGACGCGAATCGTGGCCTCCTTTGACCTCGTATCGTCCTGCCGGAATCACGTCCGCGGAGCCGATGGCGCAACGCCGGTCCTCGGGGTGGGTTCCCCTCCGGCGACGTCCCTCCGTGGCCTGAGTATGGCGTAGCCGCGGCGGGTGGGCAAGCGGCCCTACGGACGGCCGCACCCCGGATGTCGTCAGACCTTGAGCAGTGCGTCGGCGATCGTCGCTATCTCGTCCGCCTCGCGCCACGCCTCCTCGAGGTCCTCCAGCTCGCCCTCCAGCGCACGACGCTCGCTCTCCTCGTGGGCGGCCATCTCCAGCGCCAGACGATCGACCAGCGGAACGTCGAGCAGGGCCGTCGCCGGCTCGCTCCCGATCCCACCGTTGCCCCAGAAGGTGCGGCCCGTCAGGCGGAAGGCCAGCCGCTCGACGTCGGTCGAGGCCACCTCGAGCGCGGTGACCGAGCTCGGCTCCGGGAGCGGCACGACGGCGAACCGGCTCCCCTTGTCGGCGCGCCCCCACGACGACCGCAAGGCGATCGCGAGCACCCGATTGAAGTAGCTGTCCGCGAAGGCGCTCTCATCCACCTTGTTCACCGCGGACTCCAGCACGTCGTGCGAGAAGCCGCCGCCGCGCTCGGTGCCGTTGATGACCGCGAGCGCGCGTGCCGCGGCGCGCACGCCGTCGTCGCCTTCGATGGTGAGCACGCCGTCGTCGTGGGGGATGTGGAGCGACCACGGGCGCCCGGGCTCCGGGCGGACCAGCGCGGCCGAAGCGAGGTGACGGAAGCGCACCACCGCCACCGGAGAATCGGGAGTGACCCCGGCCGTATCCGGCATGTGCATGAGGTCGAGCACGCGGTTGCCGTAGACCCTGAGGAGCAACTGCGCCATGGTCGCCCGGGCATCGCGATGCGCCGACCGCCGTGTCTGCTGGCGCAGCGAGCGAAGCGCGGCCACGAAGGTGGCCGCGGCGCGTTCCACCGCGCGCGCGCCGATCGGGCGGCGCCGCGTGAGCACGCGGCCGTAGCGCCAGGCGGCCACCTCCGGTCGCAGCGCCGGCCCCACGCGGACCAGTTCCAGATCGCCGCGCAGCCAGGCGAGCCCGATGTTCCCCGAAGTGTACCGGAGCGAGGTGGCGCGGAACCGGCGCTCGCATTCCTCGACCGCTTCCCAGCGTTCCTCGAGCGGTGCGAGGTTCCACCGCGTGCAGTGCGGGCAGATGGCCCACAGGCAGCCCTTCTTCGGATCGAACGCCACCCGACGCGCGACGCTGAACGTCTCGAGGACGTCGTTCCGGCCTAGCGCGGAGTAGCAGAAGGTGCAGGTGGCGTACATAAATGGGGTCAGACTCGATTTTCCTGTGACCCACGGAAGGGCGCACAATGAGAATTCTACAGTGTGGCGTTGTGGTCCGCCTCTCGCCAGACGCCCTGGACCTCCGCGACGGTGGGCAGGGACGGGCCGTGGGCCCCCGCCCGAGCCGCGGTCAATGCACGGTTCAGCGATGAGGCGGACCCTCGGGAGTCGCCATGCTAGTTTTCCTCTCGTGAACGTATCCGACGCCGTCCGTGCACGACGCTCGATCAAGCGATTCGAAGATCGTCCCGTATCGCGCGAGGAGATCGAAACCCTCCTGGCCGCGGCTGCGCTCGCGCCGAACCACCGCCTCACCCAGCCCTGGCGGTTCTACGTCCTCGGCCCCGAAGCCCGATACGCCTGGGGGCTCGCGCTCGGTGCGCGCAAGGCCAAGAAGCTCGAGGACCTGGAACGCGCCCGCACGCTCCGTGACACCGTGGCGCAGGAGCATCGCGCCCTCCCGGCCGCGATCGCGGTCGCCATCGTGCATAACGACGATCCGGAGATTCGCGACGAAGACTACGCCGCCGCCATGATGGGCGTGCAGAACATGGCGCTCACCGCCGTGGAACTGGGACTCGGCACGCACATCAAGACCGGCGCGGTGATGAACGACCCGGCAGCGCGTGCCGCGGTGGGCGTGGGCGACGACGAGCGGATCGTGGCGCTGGTGCACCTTGGCCTTGCGGCCGAGTCGCCGCCGCCGAAGAATCGGGAGGCGGCTTCGACCCTGACGACGTGGATTCCCTGACATGTTCATCGGTCACTACGCGCTGGCTTTGGGAGCGAAACGAGTCGCTCCCCGCACTTCGCTCGGCACGCTCTTCGCGGCCACGTCGCTGGCGGACCTGCTCTGGCCGCTGCTCCTGCTCACCGGGTGGGAACGTGTCACTGTTGTCGGCGGGAACGATCCCTTCCTGGGACTCTCCTTCGACTCGTATCCCATCTCGCACAGCCTGCTCGCGCTGATCGGGTGGGGTCTGCTCCTTGGCCTGCTCTACCGAAGCCGCACCGGATACGCGCGCGGCGCCCTGGTGGTGGGTCTTGTCGTGGTGAGCCACTGGCTGCTCGATCTCATCGTCCACGTACCTGACCTGCCGCTTTATCCGGGTGGCGCGAAAGTGGGCTTTGGATTGTGGCGTTCGCCGGCGGCAACCGTCGCGGTCGAAGGCCTGATGTTCATCGTCGGCACCTGGATGTACCTGCGCGGCAGTCGAGCGCGCGACCGGGTCGGACGATACGGATCATGGTCGCTGCTGGTGGTGCTGATTCTCTCGTATGTCGCATCGCTGTTCTCCGGCCCACCGCCATCCGTGACCGCGCTCGCGATTGGCGGGACCGTCTTTGGCTGGTTGTTCGTGGCGTGGGCGGCGTGGGCGGACCGTCATCGGGAGGCGATCGCCTGAGTTCTGCGGGTCGCCACCTCGTCCCCACGCTTTCGAATCAGATGCGGCACGGTGCGGATGGCGTCGCGGCACCAACAAGTGGGCGCGCCGAATCGCGGCAGCGGTGACGAGACGATATCTTTGCCACCTGACTCATCCGGAGCGCCATCGTGGATTCCCCGTCTGCGGTATGCCGTCGGTCGTGCCTCGCGGCATTTCTGGTAATTCTTCTGTGGGGGACACCGGCTGTCGCGCAATCGCCGTTCTCGTTCCTCCAGTGGCGCTCGATCGGTCCCGTGAACACCAGCGGCCGCGTGGATGACATCGCAGTGGCTCGCGTGCGCGGCCAGGCGGATGCGATCTACGTTGCCACGGCGTCGGGCGGGCTCTTCAAGAGCGCGAACAACGGCATCTCGTGGGAACCGGTGTTCGACGGCGTGGACGCCATGATGTCCATCGGGGCGGTAGCGGTGGCGCTGTCATCGCCGCAGACGGTGTGGGTGGGGACCGGCGAAGCGAACACGCGGCAGAGCTCGAGCTGGGGCGATGGCGTCTATCGCAGCACCGACGGGGGCGCGACCTGGACCAGCATGGGCCTCCGGGACACGCGCCAGATCGGGCGGATCGTCATCGACCCGACTGACCCGAGCATCGTCTACGTCGCCGCCCAGGGTCACCTGTGGGGGCCTAACGAAGAACGCGGCGTCTTCAGGACCACCGACGCCGGACGCAGCTGGCGGAAGGTGCTGTACGTGGACGAGAACACCGGGGCCAACGATCTGGTGATCGATCCGGCCGATCCGCAGACCCTCTACGCGAGCACCTATCAACGGCAGCGTCGCACGTGGGGTTTCGACGGCGGCGGCCCCGGGAGCGCGATCTACAAGACGTCCGACGGCGGCGACACCTGGAACAAGCTCACCACCGGGCTCCCATCCGGCGACAAGGGGCGCATCGGACTCTCCATCTATATGAGTGACCCGCGTGTGGTGTACGCCGCGATCGAGGCTGCTCCGGCCCCGCCGGGTTCCGCGGGTGGACCCGGGATCTATCGCACCCTCGATGCCGGATCCTCCTGGGAGAAGATCTCGAACCTGAACGTGCGGCCCAACTACTACTCCGAGATCCGCGTCGACCCGCGGGACCGGGACCATGTCTACACCCTCGGCTCGAACCGCGGGTTCTACTTCTCGGATGACGGCGGGAAGACGTTTACGGAGCTTTTCAGCAACGTTCACTCGGAGGACCACGCGTTGTGGGTCGATCCCGACGCACCCAATCACATGATCGTGGGCGGCGACGGCGGGGTGTCGATCTCGTGGGATCGCGGGCGCACCTGGGATTTCCGGCGCAACATGCCGATCGGCCAGTTCTACGAGGTCGACGTGGACAACAAGGTGCCGTTCACGATCTGCGGCGGGTTGCAGGACAATGGCGTGTGGTGCATGCCGAGCGGCGTGCGGAACCGGAACGGCATCGCCGATCGCGACGCCTGGAACATCGGCGGCGGCGACGGCTTTCATGCGCACTTCGACCCGACCAATCCGTCGCTGGTGATCCAGGAGTCGCAGAACGGCAACGTGGCCTGGGTGAACATCGGGACGCTGGAGCGGCAGGGGGTGCGGCCCAGGAGTGGCGAGCTGCCTCCACCGTCGGCGCCGGGTGGCGGCCGCGGCGGCAGGGGAGCAACGTTAGGCGGTCGCGGTGGAGGGGGAGGGGGAGGGGGAGGGGGCCGCGGCAGCGGATACCGCTGGAACTGGGACACGCCAATCGTCAACTCGCCGCATGATCCGGGAACCTGGTACATGGGAGCGCAGGTGCTTTTTCGCAGCAGGGACCGCGGCTCGAGCTGGACGAAGATCAGCGATGACCTCACGCTCGGCATCGATCGCGACACCCTGAAGATGATGGGTGCGGTGGTCGGCCCCAATGCGCTTTCCCGTCACGACGGGCAGTCGAACTACGGGTCGATCACGTCGATTGGGGAGTCGCCGGTCGACGCGCAGGTGATCTGGACCGGCAGCGATGATGGCCAGGTACAGGTCACCCGGGACGGGGGCAGGACGTGGACCAACGTGACGTCACGCATTCCCGGTGTGCCGCCACAGACCTACGTGAGCACGGTGCTGCCGTCGAAGTTCAAGGTGGGCCGGATCTACGTGACCCTCGACGGGCACTACACGGACGACTACAAGCCCTACGTATTCGTGAGTGATGATTTCGGCGCCACCTGGCGCTCGCTGGCGGCCGGGCTTCCCGAAACGTCCATCAATCGGATCCGCGAGCATCCGCGCAATCCGCGTGTGCTGGTGCTCGCCCATGAGCGCGGCGCGCACTTCTCCAACGACGGCGGCGCCACCTGGATTCCGCTCACCACCAACATGCCGACGGTTCCGGTGGATGACGCGGTGTTCCAGGAGCGCGAGAACGCCCTCGTACTCGGCACGCACGGCCGCGGCATCTGGGTGCTGGACGATGCCGGGCCGCTCGAGTCGCTCACGGCCGAGGCGATGCGACGCGACGCCGTGTTGCTGCCGGTTCCGCGGGCGTATCTGATGAGCACGTTCTCGCCGCAGGCGTGGTACGGGTATGGAGAGCACTTCTCGCCCAACCCCGAGTGGAACGCGGTGATCTCGTACTACTCGCGCGACGGCGCGAGCGGCACGGCGACGATCGCGGTGAAGGATGCCTCGGGCGCGACGATCCGCGCGATCGAGGGCCCGGTGGCGAAGGGCGTGAACCAGGGGATCTGGGACCTTCGATATGAAGCTCCGGTGGATTCCACGAACGTGCCCGCCGCTGGCGGGCGTGGCGGCGGCGGGGGCGGGCGTGGCGCACCATCCGGCGTGACCGTGGTGGGATTTCCCGGGCGGGGCGGCGGAGGCGGTCGGGGCAACGCGCCGCTCGGGCCGCTCGTCCTGCCCGGGCGCTACGCGGTGAGCGTGCGGATTCCCGGTGTCGCGGCGCCGCTGACCGGCAGCGTGAGCGTCGAGGCCGATCCCCTGCCGCACATGTCGAACGCGGATCGCCTGGCCCGGCAGGCGCTTCTCATGCGCATCTATGCGTGGACGAAGTCGTTAGGCGAGGCGCGTCTCGCGGCGCGCGCGCTGATGTCCCAGCGCGACTCGATCCGGGCGGACTTCGTGGGCGGACGCGCTGCCGATGCCGCATCCACGGCCGACTCGCTCACCGCGCGCATTACGCGTCTGGCAGCCGACGTGGACCGCGCCTTCAACGCCATCAACGGCCACCGCGCGCCCATCGAAGGGTGGAGCGGGATGCCGACGGTTGATGAGCAGAAGGCATTGGGGTATGCGCTGTCGGATGCGCGGACGGCCCTGACCGAGCTGCGATCGCTGACCGGAACCGACATCCCGAATGCCTATCGCCGGGTCACGGGGAAGGCCTGGGGCCGCGTGGTGAAGGTGCCGTCGCCGCCTCCCGGGGGAGGCGACTGACCGAGCGGGATGCGCCACGCCGTCAGGGGAGGGGATGAGCTGAAAGCGACGCGACCGACCTGTGGTCGGGCATGATGTGGCAGCACTCGGCGAACTCATCGGCTCAGTTGCCGCCTCGTCCGCGGACCGCCGCTCCCGCGGCGTCGCCGCCCCCGCAACTCAGTGGGAAGATGACTTGTCGCGCGCGACGCGGCGTGCCAAGATCCCCGGGCGCGGCGATGCGCATCGGCCCCCATTCTGACAGGACGGACCTTATGAAGACCACCCCCGCAGGGATTCTGTGCCTCCTCTTGGTATTCGCGACGAGAAGTGCCGGCGCGCAAGGAGATGTCAAAGTCTGCTCCCTGCTCACCGCGAGCGAAATCGAAACGGGCGTGGGGAGCAAACCAGGCGCGCCACATCCCTCGAGCCACGTGATCGACGATGGACCCGCCAAGGGAGAGACGATGGACAACTGCAGCTGGCCCGCGGGAGCTCCCCTCTCGATGTTCGCGGTCAACGTGATCCCGGTGCCGGCGGGAGTGTCTCGCGAGCAGGGCATCGCGCTGATCAAATCGACGTACACGGATCTGCTCGGCGAAGGGTGGTCGGAACAAAAACACGACTATGGCGATGCCTACTGCACGCTGCTGTCGCCGCCATCCGACAAGGCCGGAAAGGAGCCCATCGTGAGCGCCTGCATCGGCGAATCGAAGGGACTCGGGCTCAGCGTCATGTACATGAGCCCCACGAAAAAGCTCACCATGGACAATGTGAAGGCGTTGTACGATCACGCCGTCGGCCGACTCAAGTAGCGCCGTTCGCGATTGTGTATCGCGCCGGCCGCGCAGTGCGCGGCCGGCGCAGAAGGCTTCGAGGTCACGCGCAGCGGTGTGGTACCCCGCAGCGGCAATGCGCGCACATGATGCGGCCGGCAACGCCACGGTGATGCCACATTCCGGTCGCAGCGGCATGCTGCAGGGTGTCCTCTTGCTATTCCCCACTCGCCGAGCCGATCGTATGGGCATGGCTGCACCGGTCTACTGGACCGCGGACATGGTCCGCGCGCTTCCCGAGGACGGGAAGAAGTACGAATGCGTCTATGGCGAGCTCCTCGTGAGCCCCTCGCCGCGCCCGTGGCACGAGATCGTGCTCATGCGACTCCATCGGCACCTGGATGCGTATCTCCATCGCGAGCCCGTCGGGTTGCTCCTCGGTCCCCTGGGAGACATCTCGTGGTCGCCCGATACGCTCGTGCAGCCCGACCGGTACGTGGTCACGCTGGATGAGATGCGATCGCTGGAATGGGCGAAGATCAGGACCCTGCTTCTCGCCCTCGAGGTCCTGAGCCCTTCGAGCGTGCGCGCCGATCGGTTCACCAAGCGGCGGCTGTACCAGGAAGTCGGCATTCCATTGTACTGGATTGTCGACGCTGATGCGCACGAGGTGGAGGTCTGGACGCCGGAGATTCGCTTCCCGGCCGTCGAGCGCGAACGCCTGACGTGGGAGCCGGATGGTGCGCGCGCGCCGTGCGTGATCGAACTGGGGGAG
>CAVUFA010000035.1:0-13514 GCA_963740565.1 uncultured Gemmatimonadaceae bacterium
TTCTTTCACCACCGGCTCCGGATAGGCCTTCCCCAGCGCCGCCAGGTAGTCCCCGAACGAAGCGCGCGCAGCCCGTGAATTCCGCGCGGCACGCGCGCCCGGCAGCACGTCGTCGGTGGCGAAGTCGTGGGGAGGATCGCCGCCATCGACATCGCGTCGATGGCGGAAGCCGGGCGTGGCCGACGTCGGTGAGGGGCGTCGGCTTCCATCTCGTAGGTGTGGTAGCCGCCCGACGACGTGTACGAGCCGACACGCCGGGTCCCCGGGATGTCGCGCGGGAGACGGTGCCGGTCTCCTCGAAGCCCTGCGGCTTGCCGGGCGCGTCGGGCGCCCGGGTGGCGCCGAACTGCTTCGCGATACGCGAAGGCGACCTCGCCAAGGGTCGCGAGCGCGATGCCGTCGCGTGCGGCCGTTCGTGCGTCGATCTCCACCTTGGTGCCGGTCGCCAGGGCGGCGCCCCGGGCCGCGTCGTCCACATCTGCGCTTCCTGGGCGAGGTACACCTCATCGGAAAACGGATGTAGAAGTCGGCCACCGCCCGATCCGGCACCACGTTAGGGGCCTTGCCTCCTTCGGTGATGATGCCCTGGATGCGCGCCTCGGGCCGGAGGTTTTTGCGCAGGCCGTCGATGCCCTCGAACAGGTGGATCACCCCCGTGAGCGCGTCCCGCCCTTCCCAGGCCGTCATCTGGTGGGCGGGGGCTCCCGAGAACGTATAGCCCCCAGTCGATGTTCAGGCAGCAGGTGCCGAACCCGGGGGCCGGACGGCTCGTGGCGGTGGACGAGTGCGAACGCACGATGATGTCGGCGCCCGTGAAGCACCTTCTTCGATACATCACGGTCTTAGGAGGGCGGGGGATCTCTTCGGCCGGCGTGCCGTAGACGGTCACCGTCCCCGGCGTGTGAGTCCGCGCGAGGAACTCCGCCACCGCGACCGCGGCCGCCAACCCCACCGGCCCCTGGGCGCTGTGCTGGTCGCCGTGGTAGTCGCGCGTGGTTCCCCGCAGCGCGTCGTATTCGACGATCACGCCGAGGTTGGGACCGGGCGTACCCTTGCGATAGTGCGCCACGAAGGCGGTCGCGAATCCGGCGACGCCCGAATCCACGTCGAAGCCGTGGGCCCGCAGGTAGTCCATGACGATCTTCACCGACCGGAACTCCTTGAAACCCGTTTCCGGGTGTCGCGTGATATCGTCGGCCATCGCGAGGAGCTCCTGGTCCATGAGCGCCTTGGCGCGCGCCGCCACCGCGTCCCGAGCCGGATCGGGCGCCGTGAGACGGGTGACCAGATGGGGCAGATCGAGCGACTGCTCGAGCGCGTTCATCCGCGCCACGACGTCGGCAGCGGCCGAGCGTTCGGTGGGCGTCTCCTGCGCGGAAAGAAAACCACCGGCACAGAACAGAACCGGCAGCGCGGCGCGCGCGATGCGGACAGGCAGCGAGGGAGCGGTCATCGTCAGGTGTGTGATGGGGAGGACGACGGGGAGCGGAGCTGATGGTCGGGCACGGGGCCGCGTCCACGGTCGAGCGCGTCGATCTTCGCGACCCGGGCCTGGTGCCGGCCGCCGCCGAAGGCCGTGTCGAGAAAGGCGCGGACGATCTCAGCGCGAGGCGCGCCCCGATCAGACCTCCGCCGAGTGTCAGCAGGTTGGCGTTGTTGTGCTCGCGGGCATTGCGCGCGGTCGTCACGTCGTGGCACATGGCGGCCCGCACGCCCGCGACCTTGTTGGCGACCATGCAGCTGCCGATGCCGGCCCCGTCGACCATGATACCGAACTCGGCGGCGCCAGCCGACACCGACCGCGCCACGGCCAGGGCGAAGTCGGGATAGTCCACCGCGGCGCTGCCAGTGGTGCCGTGATCGACCACCGCATGACCCAGTTCGCGGAGGTGTGCGGCGATGGCGTCCTTCAACGCCACGCCGCCATGGTCGGCGCCCACCGCGATGCGCAGCGTGACTGCCGCCGAGGGAACGCCGGAGGCCGCGTTTGCGGCGCCGTCTCCCGCCCTCTCGTTCACGCTGTTGCCTCCGGCGGCGCCGACCGGCACCGGCTTCCCGCCGGTCCGCACCTTCCCTCGTTCACCGGCCAGTCCGGGCAACGCGATTCCCTTGGCATGCGCCAGGTCGATAGCGCTGGGCGTCACCGCAGCATCCCGGACGTCCAGCGCCGCAATGCCGTCGGCAATCGCCTTCCGCACCTCGCGCTCCGTTACGACTCGTCGCCGGGCCATTAATCAGTCACATCCGTCATCAGTCGACAGTCGTCAGAAATCGGCGGTCCGTCAATCTGCGACAACGTTGACCGGCGGTCGAGCGTGCGCCGGATACCCTCCCGTCGATCGCCCGGCCGCCGTGTACCCGGGCGGCACGGTGAGTGACGGGCTGGAGGTTCTAGCGTTTCGGGCAGCCGCCGCGTACAGTCTGTACGTATGCCTAGCGAGACAGGCGACCCGCGCGGCCGCCAGAACGTGTACGCGCGGATCGTCGCCATCGTATTGCTCCTCGTCCAGGCGGTAGTCGTCTCAACGCCCCTGGCGGAAGGACGCAGTGGTCCCGGTGCGCGACAGCACGTCGAGGCGCGTAATGAGCAGCGCCACTACGCGCACGCGGAGGCCAACTGCGCGTTCTGCGCCGTGCGGTCGATCCATGCGCCGGCCGCCACTGCACCCGCGCGGTCGCCCCGGAGCGTGGTGGTGCATCGCGGCGTCCGTGCCGTCCTCCTCCTCCCCCCCTCCACCGACTTCCCGCTCCCGCACCTCTCGCGCGCGCCCCCCGCGCTGAGCTGAGCACGGCCACCGGCCGTTGCGACCCGTCCCACCGACGGGTTTGCGCTCGACTCGCGTCTTCTGGGGGATTGCATGCGCATTTGGAAGATCGTGTGCGCGCTGGCCACCACGGCCGGCGTCACATGGGCACAACAGACCGGATCGCCAACGGCCACCCGGCCGGCGTCGCGCGCGAGCGCCGCCTACCCGGATACCCTGCGCCTCACGCGCAGCGCGGCTGTGGCCGCGGCGCTGGCAAACAACCCGCAGCTGGAGGTCGCCCGCGAGCAGACGTCGCAGGCCCGGGCGCGCCGCGTGCAGGCGGTGGCCATTCCCGACCCCACGCTCGTCGCGTCGCTCGATCAGCAACCAGGATTCCTCAGGCTGGGGCAGGCCGGCGAGAAGAACGTGGAGATGGACCTCTCGGTCCCGTTCCCCGACAAGTTCCGGCTGTACAACCGGATAGCGACCGCCGACGTGGAGTCGTCCGACTACCAGTTCACGTTGCTGCGCCAGCAGGTGGCCGCCGATGTGGCGCGTGCCTACGACGACCTGCTGCTCACGCGACGTCATCGCCGCGACCTGCTCGACGGCCGCGCCCTGGCCGACTCGTTCCTCACCCGGGCGCAGGCCCGGTTCAACGCCGGCACGGTGGCCAAGCTCGACGTCATCAAGGCGCGGGTCGACGTGGCCCAGGCCGACAATGACCTGATCGCCAACGAGCGGGACATCGCCAACGCCGAATCCGCCCTCAACCGGCTGCTCGGACGCTCGTTAGGTGCCTCGATCATCGAGCTCGATTCGCTCGACGTCCCGCGCGGATTGCCCGATCTGGGCGTGCTCGAGAGCACGGCGATGACCGCGCGCCCCGAGTTGGGCGACCTCATGTCGCAGCGCAACGGGGCCCGTGCCAACACCGCGCTGGCCCGCGAGTTCTGGCTGCCGGACCTCTTCGTCGGTGCCACGCGTGACTACAACGCCCCGGGCAGCCAGGCCTACTCGGCCGGCATCGGACTCGCCTTCCCGCTCTTCTTCTGGCAGCACACGCGGGGCGAGATCGCCGAGTCCCAGCACCGCGAGCGCGAACTCGCCGCCGCCTATCAGGACCTCCGCGCCGAGGTTGGACAGGACGTGCGGCAGGCATACGCCAGCGCCGAGACGGCGCTCCGACAGGCGCTCTACATCCGCGACGAGCTGCTTCCGGCCACCCAGGAGGCCTTTCGCGTGGCGTCGGTGAGCTACGGACTGGGTGGTTCTTCGGCTCTGGAAGTGCTCGACGCGCGGCGCACACTCCTCGATGCCCAGAGCCAGTATGCCGAGGCCCTCGCCAATGCGAACTCGGCGCGCTCCGACCTGGAACGCGCGGTGGGCCGTCCCCTCGACTCGTTCCCAACCGGAGATGCCCGTGAGTAGTCGCCACCTAGTCCCGAGAGCGCTTCCCGTCGTCGTCCTGGCCGCGTCGACCTGGTGGATCGCCGGCTGCTCGTCAGGCGACGCCGATGCGAACGGCGCCGGCGCCGCCAATGCACATCCCGACTCGCTCGCGGCCCAAGGGTACACACTGAGCGACTCACAACGCGCGCGTATCACCGTCCGGAGCGTCGCCGAGACCACCTTCATGCCCGTTCTGGAGGTGACCGGCAACGTCGCCTTCAACGGCGATCATTCCACTCCCGTGCTTTCACAGATGTCGGGACCGGTGACGCGGATTCTGGCGGAGCCGGGCACGATGGTGCACGCCGGCGACCCGCTGGCCGTGGTATCGTCGCCCGACTTCGCGACGGCCGTGGCCGATTATCGCAAGGCCGACGCCGGGTGGCGCAATGCCAAACGCATCGCCGATCGCGACGAGGAACTGTTCAAGAACGACGCGCTCGCGCGAAGCGATCTCGATCAGGCGCGGACCGATCTGGCTGCCGCCGCGGCCGACCTCGAGGCGTCGACACAGCAGCTCCACGCGCTGGGGGTCGATGACCAGACTGTCGCCGCGATCCGGGACGGGACCGGGACCGTACCCGTCGAGGGGATCCTTCGGACACCGATCGCCGGCACCGTGGTCGAGAAGCTCATCTCGCCGGGCCAGGTGCTGGAGGGAGGTGGCACGGTCGCATTCACCGTGGCCGACCTGTCCACGATGTGGGTCTTCGCCAACGTCTTCGAGACCGATCTGGCGGTGGTACACGAGGGCGAGGACGCTGACGTCGTGACTGGCGCGTCGACGACTCCGGTGCCCGGGCGCATCGACTACATCGCGGCCCTCGTCGACCCGGCCACCAAGGCGACCCAGGTGCGGGTGGTGGCGCAGAATCCGCGGCACGTCCTCAGGCGCGACATGCTGGTGACGGTGCGCATCCACGCCGACCGTCCGCGCAAGGGGATCCTGCTGCCGGCGTCCGCGGTGATGCGCGATGACGACAACCTGCCGTTCGTGTTCATGGCCCGTCCCGACTCCAGCTTCGTGCGTCGCCGCGTCGATCTGGGGTCCCACCTTGGCGACCGATACGAGATCCTGTCAGGAGTGAACAGCGGGGACCGCGTCGTCGTCGACGGGGCGCTGTTCATTCAGTTCGCGGAGTCCCAGTGAGCCATTCGTCCCTGCCGACGTCGGCGGACCAGGCACCCAGCGGCCCGTCGCTGATTCACCGCATCGTCACCGCGGCGCTGGGACAGCCGCTGCTGGTGCTCATCTTCTCGCTGGTCGTGGTCGGAGCGGGCGTCTGGTCGTTCACGCGGCTGCCGGTGGATGCCTACCCCGACATCTCCCCGCCCATCGTCGACATCATCACGCAGTGGCCCGGCCATGCCGCCGAGGAGGTCGAGCGCCTGATCACGGTGCCGTTGGAGAACGAGATGAACGGTGTGGAACGGCTGCGGGTGGAGCGGTCGATCTCGCTGTTCGGGTTGTCCGACGTGTCGCTGACGTTCGTTGATCGAACAGACCCCTACTTCGCGCGCCAGCGCGTGTTCGAGCGGATCGCCGACGCCGAGTTGCCGGACGGCGTCTCGCCGTCGGTGGAGCCGTTGATGGCGCCCTCGGGCCTCATCTACCGCTACGTGCTGGACAGCCCCGACCGCTCGGCGATGGACCTGAAGGTCATCAACGACTGGGAGCTCGCCAAGGCCTACAAGGGCGTGCCGGGTGTGGCCGAGATGTCGGGCATTGGCGGGGAGACCATGGAATACCAGGTGGTGGTCGATCCGATCAAGCTGGCCGGCGCCGGTCTGGGCATCGGCGACCTCGTCTCGACGTTAGGCGCCAATAACAGCAACGCGGGCGGCGGCTTCTACGCCGAAGGGGGGCAGTTCTTCTATGTCCGCGGCCTGGGTCGCGTCGAGACGCTCGACGACATCGGGAAGGTGGTCCTCAAGGTCGACAACGGGAAGCCGGTCACGGTAAAGGACATCGGGCAGGTGGAGATCGGCCACGCCCCCCGGCTGGGTCAGTTCGGGTTCAATGAGCGCGATGATGCTGTGGAGGGCATCGTGCTGATGCGCTCCGGCGAGCAGGCCCAGACGGTCCTGAAACGGGTCGAGGCGAAGACCGCCGAGCTCAATCGCTCGGTCCTGCCGCCCGACGTGAAGATCCGGCCCTACTACGACCGCAGCGACCTGATCGCGCTCACGACGCGCACCGTGGAGGACAACCTGTTGCGCGGAATCGTGCTGGTGATCGTCGTCCTGATCTTCTTCCTGTACAATGTGCGTACCGGGTTGATTGTGGCGGCCACCATTCCGCTCTCGCTCCTGTTCGCCTTCATCATCCTCGACCTGCGAAACATTCCGGCGAACCTGTTGTCAATCGGTGCCATCGATTTCGGCATCCTGGTGGATGGCGGAGTGGTGATGGTGGAGAACATCTACCGTCAGCTGGCGCGGCGACACGGCACGACGTACTCGATTCGCGAAGTCATCGCCACCGCCGCCGCCGAAGTGGACCGCCCGATCGTGTACGCGGTGGCGGTGATCGTCGCCGGATTCCTGCCCATTTACGTGCTCTCGGGACCGTCGGGACGGCTCTTCACGCCCATGGCCGACACGATGATCTACGCGTTGATCGGGTCGCTGGTGCTCACCCTCACGCTGCTGCCCGTGCTGTGCATGCGGTTGCTCCGACGCGGCGTGCGCGAACGGAGGAATCCGGTCTTCGAGCGCGTGCGGTCGTGGTACGAGCGCGGACTCGACTGGAGCCTGGTTCACCGGCGCATCGTCATCGGGGGATCGGTGCTCCTCGCTGGGCTTGCCCTCGTGCTGGTGACCACGGTCGGGGCCGAGTTCATGCCCCATCTGGACGAAGGCGCGCTCTGGGTGCGCGCCACGATGCCGTACACCATTTCGCTCGAAGAATCGCAGAAGATCGTCCCGCAGATCCGCGCCATCCTCCGTTCGTTCCCGGAAGTCACCGTGGTGGGGTCCGAGCACGGACGGCCGGATGACGGCACCGATGCCACCGGCTTCTTCAACGCGGAGTTCTTCGTCGGGCTCAAGCCGTATTCGGAATGGAAAGGGCCGTATCACCGCAAACCGGATCTGATCGAGGCCGTTGACAAGAAGCTTTCCGCCTTCCCGGGAATCACGTTCAACTACACACAGCCCGCTGAAGACAACGTCAACGAGGTGGAGACCGGCTTGAAGAGTTCTCTCGACGTCAAGCTCTTCGGCTCCGACCTGAAGGTGCTCCAGACCAAGGGATTGCAGATCAAGCACGTCCTGGACGGTGTGCGTGGCATCACGCACGTCACGCTGGTGCAGGAGCTCGGGCAGCCCAGTCTCACCGTGACCGCGGACCGCGAGAAACTCGCCCGGTACGGGCTCAATGTGGAGGATGTGAACGGCCTGATCGAAGCAGCGGTAGGTGGTGCGGCGGCGACGCAGGTGGTCCAGGGAGAGCGGCTGTTCGATCTGGTGGTGCGCCTGTCGCCGCAATACCGGGAAACGCCGGAGGCGATCGGGAATATTCTGCTCCCGACGCCGGTCGGCGATCAGGTTCCGCTGCGGACCGTGGCCCGCCTGGAGTTGAGCAACGGCGCGTCGTTCATCTACCGGCAGAACAACGCGCGATTCATCGGCATTCAGTACTCGGTGGAAGGACGCGATCTGGCAGGCGCGGTCCGCGACGCGCAGGCACAGGTGGCGCGAACCGTCTCGTTGCCGCAGGGATACCGCACGGTCTGGGGGGGCGAGTTCGAGGAGTACACGGCGTCGCGTTCCCAGCTCCAACTGGTGCTCCCGATTACGCTGGGTCTCATCTTCCTGCTCCTGTTCGCCCTCTATCACAACTTCAAGTTTCCGTTGATCACGGTGGTGGGAGTGCTGCTGTCGGCGCCGATCGGGGGCATCATCGTCCTGGCGCTGACCGGCACGCCCTTCTCGGTGTCGTCGGGGATCGGCTTTCTGGCACTCTTCGGCGTGTCGGTCCAGACGGCCGTGGTCTACATCTCGTACGCCAACGAATTGCGGCTTGCGGGACGGGGCATCCATGACGCCACGCGCGAGGCAGCCATTCTCCGGCTGCGACCCATCATGATGACGGCCTTGGTTGCCGCGTTAGGCCTGCTCCCGGCCGCGCTATCTACCGGTGTGGGGTCGGACTCGCAGAAGCCGTTCGCGATGGTCATCGTGGGCGGCCTGTTCTCGCGCCTTCTGATCAGCGTCTTCCTCATGCCGGTGCTGTATCTGGTGGCGGCCAGGGAACACGATCACCTCGAGGTGTAGCCGAACCGGATGAGTGCGACATCGACGAACCGACCGACCGCCGAAGTGAAGGCGCGCGGGCGCGCGAGCAGCGCGGTCGACCGGCCCGTCTCGTGCGTGGTCCGCGAACGATCCTGGTTGCGGATCGGCCTGGCCGTGCTGGCCATGCTGCAGGCGCTGGCGCCGGGCATCGCATCGGTCGCCGACGCCCGTCCGGAAGCCGCGGCCCTCGCACAGCACATCGCGCCCCACGTCGAAGAGTTCGGCGCGAAGCACCCATGGCGTTCACACCTCGACAACTGCGTCCTCTGCCAGATCGCCGCGCGACACTTCACACCCACGCATCGCGCGCCGATCATCCCGGCCGCAAACGCCCGCGCCCTCCCCGCCGCGGACGTCCTCGCGTGCGCGGTGACCGCCGGACGCTGGGCCGCGCCCAATTCCCGCGCGCCGCCCGCCGTCTGAACCCCGCGCCGCGTGACGCGGCGCCCCACACCCGCTGAGCACCGCACCCCGACCCCTCGTGCGCGAGGGGACATCGCGCGTGCGGCCACCCACAATTGCGGAGTTCAGACCATGCGAGTCTCCACGTTCACGCGCGGCGTTCTCGTTGCCGCCGCCTCATACCTGCATCCACCCGAGCGGATCCCGGTTCCTGCCGCGAGATTCCCGGGCAGCATTCCAGTGGTCGCCCCCGCCGTCACCGGCACCGTCCGCGACAGCTCCGGCGTCCCGCTCCCCGATGTGCGAGTCATCATAGCGGCCCTCAACCGCTCGACCACGAGCGACGCCGAGGGACATTTCATCTTCCGCGGTCTTCCTCAGGGCCATCATCATCTCGACGCCATCCTGATCGGGTTCGCCAAGGCGGAAGCGCAGGTCGACGTGCCCGCCAGCGGACCGGATGTCACAGTGGAAATCGTGATGCATCCATCGGCTGTGCGGCTCTCGGGCGTCGTGGTTTCGGCGTCGCCCACCGGAGGGGATGCCCTGGGCATCACCCAGTCAACCGTCGATCTCTCGGGCAAGGACCTCAGCGCCACGCTCGCGGCCAGCATTGCCCAGACGCTGGAGAAGGAACCGGGCATGGCGACGCGCTACAATGGTCCCGCGGCCACGCTCCCGGTGATCCGCGGCCTCACCGGCGAGCGCATTCTGGTCCTGCAGGACGGACAGCGCAGCGGGGACCTGTCGTCCGCGGCGCCCGACCACGGCCTGACCATCGATCCGCTGTCGGCCGATCGCATCGAAGTGGTCCGCGGCCCCGCGTCGCTTCTCTATGGAACGGCGGCGCTCGGCGGCGTGGTCAACGTCATCTCCAACGACATTCCCACGGTCGTGCCCACGCATTTCTCCGGCTTTCTGGCCGGACAGACCGAGACCGTGCATCCCGGTGGCGCCGCTACCGCCACCGCGACCATCCCGCTCGGCACGGCGCTGGCCCTCACCGGCGGCGGCGGACTGCGCAACGACCAGAGTGTCTACATGGGCGGCCGCGAGCGCCTGCAGAACTCCGATGCGCGCGACAACCATGAACACGTGGGACTCGGCTACGTGGGCGACAAGGGTTCACTCGGCGTCTCGTACCGCCGCTACAAGTTCACCTACGGACTGCCTGGTGAGGAGGGCGACCCCGAGCTCGGCGGGAAGATCGACGGGCTCCGCAACGACGGGTCTCTGCGCGCGGACCTGGGAGGCAGCAACGGCGCTTTCCGCGGGCTCAACCTCACCGGCACGGTGCAGACGTACAAGCACGACGAGCTCGAAAACACCGGCGCTGTGGGAACGTCGTTCAACCTCAGGACGCAAACGGCGAACGCGACCGCGAAGACGCAATTCGGTGGCGTGTCAGGGGCGATCGGTGTGAGCGGGCTGTTCAAGCAGTACGCGTCGACCGGTGAGGAGGCCCTCACGCCCGCGGCGGACAGCAAGAACTTCGGCACGTTCCTGTTCGAGGAGATCCCCCTGCGGAGCTCCGGGGACAACGCGCCGAAGTTGCAGCTCGGTGCACGCCTCGACACCTACGGCATCGACTCGAAGGCCGGCGATCCCAAGTTCGGGCCTGCGCGCAGCCGGACCTTCACCGCCTTCTCGGGATCGGCGGGGGTGACCATTCCGACCGGTCCCAGCGCCTCGTTCGCGGTAAACGTCGCGCGCTCGTTCCGGGCGCCGACGGTCGAGGAACTCTTCTCCAACGCCTTCCACGCCGCCGAGGGCGCGTTCGACGTGGGCAATCCCGACCTCAGTCCGGAGACCAACAACGGCGCCGAAGTCGTCTACCGGATCGCGTCGTCGTCGGTGAATGGCCAGTTTTCCGCGTACTACAACAGGATCAGCAACTTCATCCTGCCTGATGTGCGTGGCGACACCGTGATCGACGGTGAGACGGTACCGCTGAATCACTTCTCGCAGTCCGACGCCTCGTTGCGCGGCGTGGAAGCGCAGATTGAGGGCGAGGTGTTGCCGCACGTCGTGCTGGGTGGCCAGGGCGACTTCGTGCGGGGCACGCTGACCGAGGAGCGACAACGTGCCGTTCATGCCGCCGGGCGCCGCATCGGCGGACACCTCCGATGGGACAACGGGCGGTTAGATTGTTGGCGGCGACGTCCGACACGGGCTGAAGCAGGACAAGGTGTCGGGAGGCGCCATCGACGTGCCGACCGAGGCCTATACGGTAGTGAATTTCACGGCAGGCTGAGCATGAGTCGGGGCGGTCTGGTGCACCAGTTCACGCTGCGGGTCGACAACCTGACCAACACCAGGTACCGGGATGCGACCAGCTGGATCAAGAGTTTCGCGTACAACCCCGGCCGCAACGTGGCCCTGGTGTACAAGGTGCTCTTCTAGGGGTCGCACGGTGCGGCGCCGGCCGGGTGTCCGCGATGTTGCGGGCACATCCGGCTTCGGCGCGTCCCTCGGCCGCCTGGTGCGGCGGCGCCGGTCCGGGTGGGCGGGATGCGCTACCCGGCGGCGGCGTACCTCCGGAGCCGCCGCAGCATTCTCCGGTCGGTGGTGGCGGCGTCGTCCAGCTTGGGGGTCTCGATGACCTTGGGCACGCGCTCCAGCCGCGGGTCGGTCATGACGCGGCGAAACGGCGCCGGGCCGAGGGCGCCCTCGCCGATCAGTTCATGCCGGTCGCGCCGGGCGCCTAACGGGGCCCGGGAATCGTTGAGGTGCAGCAGACCCAGACGGTCGAGTCCGACCAGGTCGGCGAATCGGGCCCACACGCCGTCGTAGTCCCGTTTCAGATCGTATCCGGCGGCGAATACGTGGGCGGTGTCGACGCACACGCCAACGCGCCCGCGCTGCGGATCCGGGATCGCGGCGATCAGACCGGCCATCTCCTCGAACGAACTGCCTAACGCCGTACCGCTGCCGGCGGTCATCTCGAGCAGAAGGCGGGTCCGGCCGGGCACGACCTCGAGCGCGATGCCGATCGCGTCGGCATTGCGCGCCAGGCCGCTCTCCCGGTCGTCGATGAAGTTGCCGGGATGGGACACCAGCGCCTGCAACCCAAGTCCCTCGCACCGGCGGAGCTCGCAAATGAAGGAGACCAGCGATCGCGCCCGGAGCGCCGGCACCGGCGAGGCGAGATTGATCAGGTAGCTGTCGTGTGCGTTGGTGGCCCGGAGCGCGGAATCGCTGACCGCGCGTCGGAAGCGCGCCCGCTCAGCGTCGTCGATCGCCGGCTCGGTCCACTGGCTCGCTTGCTTGGTGAAGATCTGCATCGCGCCGGCGCGGATGGCCAGCGCGCGGGGCAGGGCCGCCGACACGCCGCCGGCGGTGGAGACGTGGGCTCCAAGAAGGTCACAGGCCACCCGGCTCCCTCAGTCGCGCTTTCCCTTCAGCCAGGACAGGGGATCCGTCGCCCGACCCTTGGGACGAATCTCCAGGTGCAGGTGTGGCACCATCTCCGGATCCGCTCGTCCCACCGCCCCGATCACCTGGCCCCGTTGTACCGCCGCGCCCTTCTGCACGTCCGCGCGGCTGAGCGAGCCGTACACCGAATAGTCGCCTGCGCCATGCTGGACGATCACCGTGAGTCCGTACGTCCCGAGCGGTTCGGCCATGATCACCTCGCCCGCCGCGATGGCGTGCACCGGCGTATTCATCGGCGCCGCAATGCCGATGCCGTTCCAGCGGATCGCCGTGTTGTTCGGATTCACCGCACGCCCGAACTGATACAGGATGGCGCCGTCCACCGGCCAGTCGAGGTTGCCGAAGTCGCTCGTCTTGAGCGTGCTGGTCGACAGCTCTGCATCCTCCGGTCGCGCCGCCGCGGCGCGCCGCCTCGCGTCCTCGGCCGCGGCGAGTAATTGCGACAGCCGCGACTCGTCGTGCTGGATCCGCGTCAGGCGGTCCTGGATCTGCTGCGTGGACTGCTTCGCCTGGGTCAGACTCCGCTGCCGCAGCGTCTCGAGGTCGCGCAGCCGCTGTTCCTCCGTCGCCTTTTCCTGCCGATTCCGTGCGAATTCGTCCTGCAACCGGATCAGCAGTTGCCGTTGCGAGTCGATCTGGTCGTGCAGGTCCACCACCCGGCGCACCACTGCGCGATCGTACAGCGCCAACTCGTGCAGATACTTGTAGCGCGCCACCAGCTCGCCAAACGATCGCGCCGACAGCAGCGCCTCGGTGGCAAACAGCGGCCCGCGCTTGTAGATGTCGGCCACCCGCTTCTTCAGGGTGCCGCGACGCGCCTGCACCTCGGTCTCGGCCTGCGCCACGCGGTCGGTGGCGGCCTTGACCTCGTCGTCGAGGCTCACCAGCTGCTGGTCGAGCGATTTCACCAGACGCGACGTCGCGTCTGCCTGACGACGGAGGTTGGTGACTTCATCGGACAGGTCATGCACCCGTCCCTGCATCTCCGTCATCCGGGTGCGCAGCGAGTCCCGCTCGCGCCGGATCCGATCGAGCTCCTCCCGCTGCTGGCGCAACCGGTCGTCTGCCGACTGGCCTCGCGCAGCCACCGGCACCAGCAGCACGAGCGCCAGCGCCACAACGATCCCGTGTCTCACTGCACCCGGCGCAGATGGCGTCCCACCGACAGGGCGCTCCCCA